>JAPOWV010000027.1 GCA_026707445.1 Gammaproteobacteria bacterium | reverse complement strand
CACATCCGCCTCAATCCCTTGCCATCAGCCGCACTCAGAACAGCGCAAACGCCTCCAGCATGCTCAGTCTGAATGATGCTGATTACGATACGACTATTGATACGATGAGGCAGGACGAAGCAAATGGGACGGCAGGCGATGAACAGAATTCAGGTCATCCTGGTCGCGATTGCAGGGCTAGGGTTGGCCGCTGCGATCGGGGCCGCGGATGCTTCGGCCACGCCGGGCTACAAGCGGCAGATCATCACGCTCACCACGGACGATGGACGCGAAGTTCCCGCGGTTCTTACGATTCCAACGGATGGAGTGAACCCGTACACGGCAGGGTTCGTGCATCACCATGGTGGGCCGGGTGGCCACCCGGTAAGCCATGCAGGCGCACCGAGATTTTTTGCGGAGGGTGCGGCCAAAGCCGGATACGCAAACGTCTCCGTGCTATCGAACCACTCGCGCTGGTATCCGAACGCAAAAATGGAAACGGCGGTGGCGGACATCAAGGCCGCGGTGGATTTCCTCGATGATTACGGGATCGATGATGTGTTGCTGACGGGACACAGCCTCGGTGGCGTTCGCATTGCCCGGTACATGACCGGGAGCGGCGACACGCGGGTCAAGGCGATGATTCAATTCGCACCCACGAGGGACATGCCGGAATGGATGAGCGGGGGCATGGGACGGAAAGCGTATGCGGCGCTGATCGAGGAAGCCCGGGGATGGATTGATCGTGGCGAACCCGGCCGCCGGATCGTGACGCATTTCGAACCCGAATCGCCGCCCTGGCCAAGCGGCGTCAAGGTCGCGTACTCTCACACGGCCGAGACTTTCCTGGACTGGTGGGGGCCGGATGCGAATACGTACAACACTCGACTGATCGCGCAGATTCGGCAACCCATCCTCTTGTTGGCGGGTGACAAGGACGTTTTTGTCTATCCCGAATATCTCGAGGAGTTGAAGGCCGCGGCAACCGAAAGTTCACGTGTCGACACGATTCTTTATGAGAACGTGACTCATATGTTTCCGGAGAATCGGCCCCGGGTCATAGCCGATACGCTCGCCTGGGTTGAAGATATTGGCTACGGACCGAGACCCGCCGTATCGACCGATCTCGTCGATGCGGAAACCGGGTCGGGGCGAAAAATGTCCGGGGTGCTTTACGCGCCGGCGAGCGGCGAGGACGTCTCCAAGCCGATTTTCCTGTTGCTGCATGGCTGGAGCGGCGATGCGTTGTGGAGCTCCAACCACTGGCTTGGCGTCCGCCTGGCGCAGGCAGGATACTCGGCAATCGCAATGCGTGTGCGGGTGAGCGGTCGGCGCGGCGTCACGAGTCAGAAGTTGGACACCATTGTCGAAGACCTCGGCGCCTGGTCTGATTTCGCCTCAAGTCGAGGGTACTCGTCAATTGTCGCGGAAGGACATAGTGCCGGCGGTATCTGGTGGACAACGTACCTGAACAGCCGTGAAGACCCGACAATCAAGGGTGTCGTCTACCTGGCACCGACACGAAACATGGCTGATGCGTTGATTGGCTGGATTGGGCAGGAGGCGTACGGGGAACTCGTTGAACACGCAAACAAGGCCGTTGCAGAGGACCGCAAGCTCATGATCAGCAATGATCTCCTCCCCCCTGAACTCAGGAACCGATTTCCGTTCTTCCAATACGCCGACGCATTTCTCAGTTACTGGGGTCCGGAAGCCATGACGATCCACACTGACGAGGTCGGCAAGCTGCAAATACCGGTTCTGTCAATTGCGGGGTCCGAGGATGAATTGGTACCGCTCGACTACCTCAAGCGGTTCGACGCGGCTGCCGTAAATTCGGAGTATCGTTACTACGACGATGGCGCACCGCATTCGTTACAGGGCTGGGAGGATCGGACCGCCGCCGACGTCATATCGTGGGTTGAATTACAGGGCTTGTGAGCAATCTGCAACAACGAAGGGTACATCCATGAGCGTTGCGCGTGCATTGATCAATACGGCCTTGACGGCGCCATTTGCCGTTTGGCTTTCGAGCTGCGGTGCGCCCGGCGAACCGGGTGTTGCGCCGCCGGGCGCCACCAGTCTGGACGAAGATCTGCAGTACTTTTCCGAACTGCTTGACGGCGAATTCGACAATTTCGAACGAGGGAACGGGATTGCTGAAGGCGGCACAGCGCCCGAAGCGAGGGTGCACTACGTTTATCGGCGGGTGGATCTGCCCGCGTTTGGAGAGCACGTTGTGTACGTACAGCAGTATTTCGGCGCCGGCGACAAGGCGGCAGCAGTGTACCGACAGCGAATTTACGAAAGTTACGCGGACGCCGGGCGCGATGAAGTCGTTACCAGGATCTGGTCGTTCCCGCAGGGCGACGGGCCGAACGTCGTGGATTCGCAATACGAACCGAGTCGGCTTCAAGGTTACTCGCGCGAGAACATGACTACGTTGCCGGAGGGTTGCGAGATCTTCTGGCGACGGAATGGAGTTCATTTTGTCGGCTATCAAAAGCCCGGCGACTGCATCATGAACTTCCCGAACACCGAGGCCAGGATGGTTTTGGCAGACGATTTGATTCTGTCACCAACGGTGTTCTCGACCGCGACACGTGCGCATGATTTAGAGGGCGCCTGGCTGTTTGGCAGCGACGTGCCGAGCCCAAAGACACGCGTTGGTGTCTATCACTGTGCCGTGAACGTTGAAGGCACGGACGCGAGCATCCGAATCCATGACCAGGGTGGAGAGGCGGGCGTCGGCGACCTGCGCGTTCGACTGCGTCCAGCGCCTGAATCAGGGGACAATGTGCTCGCGTTTGAAGTGCTGGATGATGACGGCGCGGTCTCCCGGGCGCTGACCTCCGATGACTTGAAGTTTACGAATGATTCAATTTCCGCCGAGTGTCGGATACCCGAGGATCCCTGGTCGTTTCCGGGCCAGCCACGGAGATGAAAAAAGTGGCCAACAATGAAGTTGGGACGAGGTCGTTCCAGTTGCGCGCACCGACATCGGCAACATTTGTATGACCGGCGTTCAGTTCAGAGATAGCTGGCGGTTCTGCTGTCTGCTGCTGGCGGTGTCGGTCGCCGGCGGCTGCGCCACGATGTCGGAGTCGGAGTGTATCAACGCAGACTGGCGCGAGGTCGGTCGCAACGACGGCCTGGAAGGCAAGCGCCAGACGCAACTGGCCAGGCACTACGACGCCTGCATCAAATACGGTATTACGCCGGACCAGGACGAATACACGGCAGGCCGCGAGGCGGGTCTGACCATCTATTGCACGCAGGACAGCGGCTACTGGGAGGGAAGAAACGGGGCCGGCTACCAGCGCGTGTGTCCGGCGAGTTCGGAACCGGCGTTCCTGTCCGGCTACCGCGCCGGGCAATCCGTGTATGACGCCATCGAGAACATCCGATCCATCCGCCGGCAAATGGAATCGGCAAAAGCCAGAATCGGCTCGCTTGAGGGTGAGATCAGAAAGATCGAGTCTCCGGGCGACGAGAGCGACACGGAGGAAAAGAAACCGGAGGGAAACATCGAGGACAGGCGCAGGGAGATCAGAAAGCTTGAGGATGAACTTGATTCGCTGCGAGCCCTGCGGGCCTTCGCGGTCGCGGAATACGCGCGGGCGATCGAAAGAGCCCGCAACCTGGGCTATACGGAAGAATTTCGGCTTGACGAAGTTCTTTAGGCATTGCGGCCTTCGCCACGTTGCGGCAAGCGTGACGTTGCTCTGGGGATTCACCGCCGCGGCGGCAAACAGCGCGCCGGCTATTCCGGGCACTTCCGTCCTTACCGGAAAGGTGACGGCCGTTGCGCCGTTCGCTGCCGCGCAGGTGTACGCGAAGAACCTGGACCGGAACATGCTGTATACCGTGTTCACGCACGACGGAAGGTATCGCGCCCCCAATCTGCTGCCCGGCGGATACCGAATCTGGGCCGAGAAGAACGGCCTCACATCCCGCCACGAAATACTCCGAATTCAGGATGAAGCCGAGATTCGGCTTGATCTTGAGATGCGCCCCGGTCCCGCGAACCCGCTGACGCAGAAAGACAGCACCAGGCCGGGACCGCAATTCGGCGGCGTCGGCGGGGAGGCGCAATTGGTCTCCTACGACGAGATGTATCCGCCCGGTCCGGGCAGGGACCTGGCCGAGCCGTCCTGCCTGACATGCCACGGCCACTCCTTTCTCCCTGCGCATCGCCTGGGTCGGGCCGAGTGGCACGCGATGATCGGCATCATGCTCGATCCCTCGGGACCGTTCGCCGATCCCGGTTCGGCGCGCAGCATTACCGACGAGGAGCACGAAATCCTGACCGATTACCTGACCGAGCACTTCGGACCGGACAGTCCGCCCAGGGTATTGCGCCTGGACGTCGAATATCCGCTGGACGAAAAAACGCTCGCCTCGGCGATGTTCATCGAATACCTGGCGCCGCTGCATCCCGGGGCCAACCTGTCCCTGCGTTCGGTGAACGAACCCTTCAAGCACCGGCTGCATTGTCCGAAGCTGGACAACGACGGAAATATCTGGGGCAGCAACAGCCTCATCGGCTTAAGCCGCGTGGATCCCCGCACCGGGCAGTGGAGCCACTTTCCGATCGGCTATGACGAGAACAACCCTCACACGGATATGTACGGCAAGAGAAAGGGCGAACCCGGCTCCATCTGGCCGCACATCTTTCCGCACGACATGACCATCGACCGCAACGGCCACGTTTTCTGGGCCGAGTTCCAGGGACAGCACCTCGGACGGTTGGACCCGGCTACCGGGAAGATCGAACGCTATCCGATGGACCCAGAAGGCATCGTGGTGGACGAACGGGGCGTGGTAGGCAATATCCGTGGTCACAGCCCGCACATGGCGGCCAACGGCGATGTCTGGTTCACGGCCATTCGCGGCAACAAACTCGGAAAATGGGACCGCAGGACCGAGCAAATCACCTTGTGGGAAATTCCCACGCCCCACTCTTTTCCGTACGGCATAGAAATCGACCCGAAAGGCATTGTGTGGTTCGCCGAACTGTTCGGCTGCGCGGTAGCGAGTTTCAACCCCGAAACCGAAGAGTTCACGGAATATCCGGCGCTAACGAAGCCCTGCGCAATCAACCGGCTCGCCGCCGATTCGAAAGGTACGATCTGGTACTCCGTCTACAGTTCAGGAAGACTCGGCCGGCTGGACCCGACCACCGGGGCGCAAAAGGAATACGATGTCCTGCCCTTCTCGAAAGTCAAGGCCTCCATGCCCTATGGAATCATTGCCGATCACGACGGCAGGATCTGGTTCGGCGACGGCGGACTGGGAGGGGCGCTGGTTCGATTCGATCCGGACACGGAAAGATTCACGTACTATCCGGAGCCCCGCCAGGCCGACAACCCCAACCTGGACCTGACCCGCAAGGGCGCCATCATTTTCTCGACCCGCTCAAGCAACCAGGCAGCGCTGGGAATCTTCTATCCGGACGTGTCGAAAATGACCGGCTACGGCGCGTTTCGCTGATTCAACCGTGCCGAATACGATCCAGCGCCTAATCAGGCCGGTTCGCCCTCGAACCGGCCTGATTTCGCGCATTTCGCTGCGCTAGAAATTAACCCTCAGCGTCGCGCCCACCTGGCGGCGGCGCGGATGCGAAACCGTCAGCCGCCACGGGAAGAATGTGTCGAAGAAACCGCCGGCCCCGCCACCGGGCAAGGCGTTCGAGAACCACACGTCGCGGAACGCCGCTATCGGCTTGTCGTCGTCCAGCAGATTATCCGACCAGAGCTCCACCGAGTAACGCTCGGCGTCAATTCCGATCTTGAGGTTGACGTAGGTATGGGCGGGGACTTCCGCCTGGTTGACAGCGCCGACCCATTGCTTGCCCGTATAAAGGACGTCGGTGCGCACGTACCACTCCATGTCGTTCCGGAATGCCCGCCGGTAATTCAGCGTCAGGTTGCTCTGAACCGCGGACTGTCGCAGCAACTCATTGCCGGACACATCTCCGTCGGGCGCATAGCTGGGGAAGTCGGCGAATGACTGGATCTTGGCGTCGTCGAACTCGGAGTCCGTCACCGAGAAGCCCAGGCTGGCGGTCAGATTGTCGGTGACCGCAAAACCGAAAGACGCCTCCACCCCCTGGACCGTTGCGTCTCCGGCATTCATATCCAGGTTCAGGACCCCGGCCAGCGGGATGCCGTTTGAGTCGACTCCTACCAGTTGCGGAATCACGATTTCGGTCCAATCGATCAGGAACAGCGCGATGTCGGCGCTCAAACGGCCGCCCATGTAGGTGCCCTTGACGCCAAGTTCGAACGACGTGTTCTTTTCGGGATCAATAAAGCTGGCAACGAAAACATCCTCTCCGTTGATGTTTTCCTCGTTATCGGAATCGAAAGCCCCGCTCTTTTCGGCGCCTGCAATCGACGCGTAATACATGGTGTTCTCGCTGGGCTTGAAGTCCATCGTTGCCCGCCAGGAGATGAAGTCCCAGGAGTTCTGGAGGTCGGAGCCCGTTACAAAATTCTGACTGTGCTTTTCCTCGTCCGTCCAGCGCAGTTCCACCCGACCCTTCAGCCGATCGGAAAAGTTGGCGTCAACGGACCCGAACACCGACCAGGCATCGGTCTCCAGCATTGCGTCCACTCCACCCGTGACGTCGCCCATGGGTCCCGAGAACCACCGGCCGAATGTCAGGTCTCCGATCGAAGTCCTGGGAAACGCCGTCAGCGCGAAACCCACGCCCGGGAAGAACTGGATGCAGGGGCAGAAATTCGCAAATGTGCGAGGCCGGGGAGTCTGCGCCGCCACACCGCTGTTGCCTTCCTCCTTCTCAACGCTGTAGAAGTAGGCGCCCAGCGAATAGCGCCAGGACCGGTCCTCCGGGCTTGTGAAACGCAGTTCCTGGCTGAACTCCTCGGTTATATCGGCCGCGCCTATCTGGAGCAGTTCGGCATCGAAGGTGCCGAGAACGAAGGCGCGGGGAAACGGCGAAATGAACGACTGATACGCGAATCGGGTGGACGGATTGCCGCGGGAACCGTCGTAAAGGAATGTCTGCTCGACGTTGGAGAACCCGGACAGGGCCGAGAACTCGCCCAGGGCGGTATCCAGCTTCATCGTGAGGTGGGCGCGTTCCACATCGCGTTCTTCCCCGGTGGCGCGCTCGAGAACGTGCAAGTCATTCTTGCCGATACTCGGCAGTTCGCCGCAGTAATTCGCCAACCGCACGCCGCGCGCGCTGACGTTCTCGCAGGTCGCCGTAACGGAGGTGAGGGCGGACACGTCGATCTGGTCCTGCGAGACGTAGAGCGACAGGCCCGCCTCGAATTGCTCCGTCGGGGTCCAGTAGAGACTGGCCTGCACGGTTTCGTACTCGAACCCGCCGATGTCCGGGCCATCCGGAACCTGGTTCTCGTAGGAACCGTCCCACTGGTTCAGGATGATTGCCACACGGGCGCGCAGCTTGTCTTCCACGAGCGGCCCGCTGATCGCGCCGGACGCCACCATCCGGCCCCGGTCACCGAAGGTAAGTTCGGCCTTGCCCCGGAACTCGTCCGTCGGCCGCGCGGTGACGAAATTGACCGCTCCGCTGAAGCTGTTGCGGCCGTACAGGGCCGCCTGGGGGCCCTTGACCACCTCGATGCGTTCCAGGTCGAGCTGACTGAAATTGAGGCCTTCGCGACCGGAGACATACACGCCGTCAACGAAGATCGCCGCGTTGTTCTCGCGGTCCTGCACCGCGGTGGGCGCAATACTGCGAATCACGGGCACCGGGAGAAACTCGCCGATCAGGTTCGAGAAGGTCATGCCGGGCGTAAGGTCCGCCACGTCGTTCAGATTCTCGATGCCCGCCGCCTGGATTTCGGCGGCGCTGAACGCGGTAATCGCAAGCGGCACGTCCTGCAAACGCTCCTCCACTCTGCGGGCCGTGACAACGATCTCTTCGAGGGCGACCGCGCCCTCCTGAGCGTTCGCCGTTCCTGGAAAAACTGAACTCGCCAGCACGAATGCCGCCACGAGTCCGACTCGTGTTTGGGTAAGAGTCATCACGTCCCCCCGTGATCAACCACGTCCACCGCTCATCATATACCCACTTTCTCGCGCCCGGATGCAGGATTTGGGCCCCGCGTTGGGAAGGTCGATCAGGAGCCAAAAATGGCGCGGGCAGACGCTATCAGGTGCGGTGGGGCGTTATTTTGGGGCTAAAGACGGCCTTTAGGGCACTTTTCTTAGCGTTTGGCACTTGAAATCGCCACATCCGTCCCTATCATTTACCCGCCCTCTCAATTAGAGGGCCGTTTGATCAGAAATCGCCGCGCCGAGGGGGCGCGGCTATCGGCATTTCCCACGAGGAGAACCCAACATGAAAATTCGACCGCTGCAAGACAGGGTGCTGATTCGCCGTACCGAGGAGGAGCGGAAGTCCCCCGGCGGGATCGTGATTCCCGACTCGGCAACCGAAAAGCCGATCCGGGGCGAGGTCATAGCCGCCGGCAAGGGCAAGGTGCTCGAGAACGGCGAGGTCCGGCCCCTGGAACTGAAGGCCGGAGACAAGGTTCTCTTCGGAAAGTACAGCGGCACCGAAGTCAAGGTGGACGGCGAGGAACTGCTGGTCATGAAGGAAGACGACGTCATGGCCGTCATCGAGGAGTAGCCGGTCGTAAACCGACCGGGTACGGTCTTCACCTTTCACCTTTCTTAATTCACACCCAATCAGAGGAATACAGCAATGGCTGCAAAAGATGTGAAATTCAGCGACGGCGCCCGGCAGAAAATGATGGCCGGAGTCAATACGCTGGCAAACGCCGTCAAGGTTACGCTGGGGCCCAAGGGGCGCAACGTGATTCTCGACAAGAGTTTCGGCGCTCCCACCATGACCAAGGACGGCGTGTCGGTGGCCAAGGAAATCGAGCTTGAGGACAAGTTCGAGAACATGGGCGCACAGATGGTCAAGGAGGTCGCTTCGCATACGTCCGACGTGGCCGGCGACGGAACCACCACCGCCACGGTGCTGGCCCAGTCGATCCTGACCGAGGGCCTCAAGGCGGTCGCCGCCGGGTTCAATCCCATGGACATCAAGCGCGGTATCGACAAGGCCAGCGCCTCCGTGATCGACAGCCTGGAGGACATTTCCAAGCCCTGCCAGGAAGACACCGCGATCGCGCAGGTGGGCACCATTTCGGCAAACTCCGACGAAGCCATCGGCCGGATCATCGCCGACGCCATGGACAAGGTCGGCAAGGAAGGCGTGATCACCGTGGAAGAGGGTTCCGGACTGGACAACGAACTCGACGTCGTGGAAGGCATGCAGTTCGACCGCGGTTATCTCTCGCCGTACTTCATCAACGACGCCAATTCGCAGAGCGTGGAACTGGAGTCGCCCTACATCCTCCTGCACGACAAGAAGGTCTCCAATATCCGCGATCTCCTGCCCGTGCTGGAGGCCGTCGCCAAGTCCGGCAAGCCGCTTCTGATCGTGGCCGAGGACGTGGAAGGCGAAGCGCTGGCCACGCTGGTGGTGAACAACATCCGCGGCATCGTGAAGGTGGCCGCGGTCAAGGCGCCCGGCTTCGGCGACCGCCGCAAGGCGATGCTGGCCGACATGGCGATACTCACCAACGGCCAGGTCATCTCCGAGGAAGTCGGCCTGTCGCTGGAAAAGGCTTCCCTGACCGACCTCGGGACCGCCAAGAAGGTCCAGGTCACCAAGGAACACTCCACGATCATCGACGGGGCCGGTTCGAGCGAGCAGATCCAGGCGCGTGTGGTCCAGATCCAGCGCGAGATCGAGGAATCGACCTCCGATTACGACAAGGAGAAACTGCAGGAGCGCGTCGCCAAACTCTCCGGCGGCGTGGCCGTGGTCAAGGTCGGAGCGGCCACCGAGATCGAAATGAAGGAAAAGAAGGCGCGCGTCGAAGACGCTCTGCACGCAACCCGTGCCGCGGTCGAAGAGGGAATCGTACCGGGCGGCGGCGTGGCGCTGCTGCGCGGGCAGTCCGCGCTGGACGGCCTGAACGGCGACAACGACGATCAGGACGTAGGCATCAAGATCATGCGCCGCGCGCTTGAGGAGCCGCTGCGCCAGATCGTCGCCAACGCCGGCGCCGACGCCTCGGTCGTGTTGAACGACGTGGCTTCCGGAGAAGGTGATTACGGCTACGACGCCGCGCTCGGCGAATACGGCCAGCTCGTGGGCCGGGGCATCATCGACCCTACCAAGGTCACCCGGCTGGCGCTGCAGAACGCCGCCTCGGTGGCGGGCCTCTTGCTGACCACCGAAGCCATGGTCACCGAAAAGCCGAAGAAGGACGAACCCGCCCCCATGCCCGCTCCCGGCGGCATGGACGGCATGATGTAGTTCCTCCCGGTGGACGCCGCCGCAGCAGCCCGGCGGCGTCTGAAGCCTGAATGCACGAAGCCCTGCCTTTCCGACGAAAGGCGGGGCTTTTTGCGCTCCACGTGATGTAATCTTTGTCGCCTCCGAACAGTAGCCGCCAACCCACTTGAACGCCGAAGCCATACCCACCCCCGAACTGTTGCGCGAAAGCGCCGACAAGGCGCTCGTCAGTTTGCGGGAAGATACGGCACTTGCTCCCATGCTCGAGCAGAGCGCACTTCTCGCGCCGCTCACAAGGATATTGGCCTGTTCGCCGTTCGCGGTTCGAAGCTTCACTAGAAAGCCGGCAATCCTCGGGGACCTGCTGACCGGAGACCGGCTTGCGCGGCCGCTTCACGAAGGTGAACTCACGCAACTGGCCGGCGAAGCACTGGGTGAGTGCCGCCAGGAACCGTCGTTTATGCGCGAACTTCGCTGGTTTCGGCACCGTGAGATGTGCCGGATCCTGTGGCGCGACCTGAACGGACTGAGCGGCCTGGAGGAAAGCCTGACGGAACTGACCGGACTGGCGAACACTTGCATTCTCTCCGCCCTGGAGTTCGCCCGCTCCAACGTGGCCGCGCGGCACGGCCTGCCGCGCACGGCAGGCGATGAGCCCAGCGAGATGGCCGTGGTCGGCATGGGCAAGCTGGGCGGCGGCGAACTCAATTTCTCCTCCGACATCGACCTCATCTTCATCTATTCCGAGGACGGGAGGACCGACGGCCCCGTCGAAATCGACGCCTTGCGTTTTCATACGCTGGTATGCCAGCAGTTGATCCGGGTGCTTAATCAACGGACGGTGGACTCCTTCGTGTACCGGGTCGATACACGCCTGCGTCCCTTCGGCAACAGCGGGCCGCTGGTCATAAAGACCTCGTCGCTGGAGAGCTACCTTGCCCGTTCGGCCCGGGACTGGGAGCGCTACGCCTGGGTGAAGGCGCGCGTGATCAACCCCTGCGAGATGAGCGGGGCGCTCTACGGGGAAGTCACGCGGCCGTTTGTCTACCGCCGCTACCTGGACTACAGCGTGTTCGAGTCCCTGCGCGACATGAAGGGCAAGATCGAACGCGAGGCGCTGCGCAAGGACAAGGCCAACGACATCAAGCTGGGCCGGGGAGGGATCCGCGAAATCGAATTCATCACGCAGTCGATGCAACTGGTGCGGGGCGGCGCCAACCCGGACCTGCGCGGCCGCAGCCTGCGTGAAATGCTTTCGCGCCTGGGCGAGCGGGGCTTCCTGGGGCCCGGCACGTCCGGCGAGCTCGACCGGTCCTATTGCTTCCTGCGGCGGCTTGAGAACCGGCTGCAGGGAATGGACGACCGGCAGACCCAGAACTTGCCGGACGACGAGGAGAGCCGGATCCGCCTGGCGTTCGCCATGGGCCACTCCGACTGGAACAGCCTGGCGGAGAAGACCGATTCGCACCGCGCGGCCGTCGCCGGGCATTTCTCCGCCATCGTGTTCCGCCAGGACGATCTGCCGGAGGCCGAGGCCGGTCCGCCCGGAGACCTCGCTGCCTTGTGGACGGGAGATACCGAAAACGCCGCCGAGGTCCTCAAGGCCTACGGTTTTTCCGATCCACAGGTCGCGCTGGATTCCATGCAGGCGGTTCACCAGGCATCCGACTACGCGCGCATGGACCAGACCGGGCGGAAGCGGCTGGACATGCTTATCCCCCGGCTGATCGAGGCCGCGGCACAGGAGCCGGACCCCGGACTCACGCTGGCCCGTACCCTCAAGGTCATCGCCTCCATCGCCAGGCGCTCCGCGTACCTGGCGCTTTTGTACGAGAACGGCCCGGCCCGCGACCGCCTGGTGCATGTCTGCGGCCTGGGCGAGACGCTGGCCAAACAACTGTGCTCGGTCCCGGCGCTGGTGGACGAGTTGCTCGACGCCCGCATTACGCAACAGGTAATGGATCTTGAACAGCTTGAAGAAGAACTGGACTTCCGGCTGGTGAGGACCGCCGACGAATCGGAGGAATTACGGCTCGCGGCGATCAGCGAGTTCAAGCAGGCGGCGGCCTTTCGGGTGGGCGTGCTGGACCTGGCCGGCGGCCTTCCGCTGATGCGGGTGAGCGATCTGCTGACCGGAATTGCCGAACTCGTGATCGACCGGTCGCTGGAGCACGTCTGGGAAGAACTCGCGGAACAGCACGGCTCGCCCGGCTATACCGTCGACGGCGAGCGAAGGCCGGCCGGATTTGCAGTCATCGCGTACGGCAAGCTGGCAGGACTGGAAATGGGCTACGGCTCGGACCTCGACCTGGTATTCGTCTATGACGCGCAGGGCGAAGATCAGGTGACCGACGGCGTTGCGGGCATCGCCAATTCGGACTTCTTCTTCCGGGTCGCACGCAGGGTGATTTCCGTGCTTACAACCCGGAGCATCACCGGAAGAATGTACGAAGTGGACACGCGGTTGCGTCCCAGCGGCCGCTCCGGAATGCTCGTGTCTTCGCTTCAGGCCCTCGAAAAATACCAGCGCGAGTCCGCCTGGACCTGGGAGCACCAGGCGTTGCTCAGAAGCCGGGCCATCGCCGGCGCCGCCCATGTGCGGGAATCGTTCGAGAAGCTGCGCATGAGTGTTCTGCGCGAGTCGGTGCGGCGCGACGATCTGCGTGATCAGGTAATCGAAATGCGCCAGCGAATGCTGGCCGAAGCGCCAAGGGTGGGCAAGGGACGCTTCGATATCAAGCACGCGCGCGGCGGATTGCAGGACATCGAGTTCATCGTGCAGTACCTGATTCTGAACCACGCCCACGAACATCCCGACCTGGTGGCCTGGCCGGACAATGTGCGCCAGCTGGAAGCCCTGGCGCGGCACGAAGTGCTGGCCGGGAAAGACGCCGACGTCCTGACGCGATGCTATCTCCAATACCGGGAAATCCTGCACCATCGCGCGTTGGCCGAGCGGCCGCCTCATACGCCCGCCGACGAAGTCGCCGAGCGCGCGGAAACGGTTTCCGGCCTATGGCGACGCTATCTGGGCGAGTAACCGAAATATACTCTCGCTATGGCTCAACAAGGCAGCGGACAGAAAGTGACTTCAAACATGGAGCGGCGTTACACCGTTTCGGAAAAGGACCTGCCGGCATCCTGCCCGCTCCCCTGGACTGTTCGCTGGAACTCGCATCCGCGAGTCTACCTGCCGCTTCAGCCCGGGACCGACGCCACCTGCCCCTATTGCGGGGCCGTTTTCTCGCTGGCCTCCCCGGACTCCGGCGATCAGGGCTGAAGATTCCGGCCCGGCAGCGCCCAGGCGCGCTCAACCGTTTCGATCACGTCGGCGGCGGCGATTTCGTTCATTACGTCGCCGGACCGCAAGCGGCGCCCGAAGCGCACATCCTCGACCCCTTTGCCCAGCGACTTGCGCACAGCCTGCGGATAGCGATTGACGGTGAATTCCCGGTTGCCCCAGGGGCCCGAGCGGTCCGGATTGGAACCCGCATACAGACCCACCACGCGCGTTCCCAGCGCCGCGGCGATGTGCGCGGGACCCGAATCCGGACAGACGACCAGCCTTGCAAGCCCAATCAACGCCGCAAGCTGCTTGAGCGTCGTGCGCCCGTTCAGGTCGGTGACGCCGGACTGCGCGGCGATCACCGCGGCGTAGTCCCGTTCCTTCAGACTTCCCGATCCCGTCAGCAGGACCTCGCCGCCGAGCTGCTCCACGACATGCCGGGCCACGCCCGCGTAGCGCTCCGCCGGCCAGTTCCGAAATGCGCCGCGGCGCTGGCTGCTCAGCGGGCTCAAGATGCAGAACGGCCGGCCGGGCGCCATCCCCGCAGCCGCCTGCGCGTCTTCGGCGCTCAAGGGGAAGTCCCAACGCGGCGCCGCCGGCCGCTCGATCCCGAGGTGTTCGGCAAACCCGAACAGCGCTTCCATCACGTGTTGCCGGGGCCGATGGGCGATCCGTTCGGTCGTGAACAGCCACTGGAAATCCCGCGCCCGGCGCCGGTCGAATCCCACGCGGCGCCGGCAGCGAGTCATCAGCGCAACCCGGCTGGCCCGCAACGAATCCTGCATCTGCAGCAGCAGGTCATACCGCCGCGCCTTCAGTCTCTCCTTCAATTCCCGCATTCCGCGGCGGCCGGCCCGCTTGTCGAGCACCAGGAACTCCACCCCGGCAAGTCCCTCCAACAGGGAATGCTCCGTTTGCCCGATAATCCAGGTCATGCGGGTCTCCGGCCAGGCGCTTCGGATGGCCCGCACGACAGGCAGCGCGTGACAGCAATCCCCGATGGCGGACAAGCGGATCACGCAAAGGCTGCGCGGCGGGCTAGTGCAGTGTCTCACAAATCCCTTTGCACCAGCGCGGCCCCCATGGTTCGTGGCAAGGCGCGTCCCGCCGGGAATGGCGCCTCCCATTGCCCAGGGGCGCAACGCGGCCACGGGCCATGGGGGCCGCGCCCTCCGGGAGCGAGCGGGGCGCGCCACTGCGGCGTTGCAGCCCTGGGCAATACGGGCAGTATTCCCTGCGGTCTGCGCCTTGCATTGGCCCGCCCCGCTCGCTCTGGTGCAAAGGGATTTGTGAGACACTGCACTAGCATGCTTGAAGAAATACGAACAGCGGGGAAGGATCGCATCCTACACGATGCGGACGTCGCTCGATCGGTGACGCCCGAGTGGTTCCAGCACGGTTTCTGGCACCAACGGCAGCAATGGACGGCCGTTGCCGGTGGACGCGGCGCCGGAGGGCGAATCGGCGAGGGCGGCAAGTGGTTTCTGCGTCACTACCTGCGGGGCGGCAAGGCCGCGCTGATCAGCACGGACCGCTATCTATTCCGGGGAACGCGGCATGTTCGCTCATTCGCGGAATTCCGGCTGCTGGCGGGCATGCGCGAAGCCGGGCTGCCGGTGCCGCGACCGATCGCCGCCCACTTCAGACGGCGCGGCACCACCTACTCGGCCAACCTGATCACCGAGTGGATCGAAGGGGCGCGACCGCTGGCCGGCGCGTTGCGCGAGGGGAACGATGCGAGGGAGATCTTGGGGCGTGTGGGCGCCGTCGCGGCGCGCTTTCATCGTGCCGGAATCTGTCACGCCGACCTTAACGCAAACA
Source organism: Gammaproteobacteria bacterium (assembly GCA_026707445.1). Classification (GTDB taxonomy): domain Bacteria; phylum Pseudomonadota; class Gammaproteobacteria; order Steroidobacterales; family Foliamicaceae; genus Foliamicus. Next base: position 200,453 of record JAPOWV010000027.1, on the reverse strand, counting down.
ACATCCTGATCGGTCCGGACGGCGGCGTCTGGATGGTCGATTTCGATCGGGCGCGCCGTCGAAGACCAGGGGGCTGGCGCAATTCCCGGCTGCAGCGCCTGAAGCGGTCGCTGCAAAAACTGGGGCTGTACGATCAGCGGGCCTTTCAGGCCTTGCGCGAACGCCACGACCGCACCCTCGCTCCCAAGTCTCAGTCGTAGGGATCGGGCAACGGCGCCGGGCGGCGCTTGAAGCGCCGGTGGATCCAATAGTATTGCTCGGGCGCCCTGCGCACCTGCTCCTCGATCAGCGCATTGACGCGTTCCGCTTCTTCCTGCGGAGAATCTCCGGGAAAGTCCTCCGGAATGGACAGCAGCTCCACCTGGTACCTTCCGTCCTTGAGGCGGCGGGTAAACCAGGACACAATCGGGGCGCCGCTGATCCGCGCCAGACGCCCCAGCGCGGTTCCGGTCATTGCAGGCTCTCCGAAGAACGGCGCCAGCTCGGCGGACTTGGCGTCCGTCATCTGGTCGCCCGCGTACCAGAGCACCGCCCCGGAGCGCAAGGCCTTTACCATGCCGCGCACGTCGTACTTGGAAAGCGTGTCGGAAGCGGTCCTCAGCCGGGCGCGATTGACAAGGTAAGCGAATACGGCGTTGCCGCCCGGCCGGTAGACCGCCACCAGTCCCGGAGGAGGAAAATCCAGCGCGCGGGCGGTAAATTCCAAGGCCGAAAAATGCCCGCTCATCGCAATGACGCCGCGGCCCTCACTTAGCGCAGCCTCAAGATGTTCGGCGCCCTTCACTTCGACGAGATCCCCTATTTGCGGGTCGGGGCACCATGCGGCCATGGCCAGCTCCACCAGTCCCATTCCCAGCGACTTGAAATGCGCCTTGAGCACCGCCTTCCTGTGCGTGTCCGACCACTCGGGAAAGCACAACTGAAGATTGCGCAGCGCAATCGCCCGGCGCTTCCTCATTACCCGCATGGCCAAACGGCCGGCACCGCGGCCGATTGCGAGGCGCAGGCGATGGGGCAACGCCACCGTCATGCGTATCAGCGCGAGCGCCAGCAGCGCCGGCCAGTTGGAAGGATTGTTCAGGGGAAGCGCCACAGTGTGCCCGCTCTATGCCGGCGCATTCTATACACCCGGCCACGATGGTATAGTGCAAGGCGATTCGTCGGGTGAACGGGAAGCCGGTGCAATTCCGGCGCTGCCCCCGCAACGGTAATCGAGTCAAACGCCGCTCACGCCAGCGTCATGCGCGTGAAGGCAGCCACTGCCTCAGGGCAGGAAGGCGAGCGGCGTGGATTGCAGGTCCGCCTGCAGTCCGCTCGAAAGCCCGGAGACCGGCCCGAGCGAACCACGTTGGCAGCGCGGCGGGCGCGAGCGGCGTAAGGGAAATCCCTTCGGCCCGACACCCGTTCCTGCCTTGGGCAACAAATGGAACGGGAGGTTCCCATGGCCTGCATCAAATCCGCAGCGGTACGCCAACTGCTGGTATTCCCATTATTTCTGCTGCTTTTCGCCGCATACGCGCATGCCCAGACACAGGGCGAACCGGAGGAATCCGGAAACGAGGCGCCGGAGACCATCGTGGTCACGGCATCGCGCATCCCGATTGCTTCGGACCAGGCTGGGGCATCGTTTACGGTGCTGGACGAGGAGTATCTTGATCGGCGCCAAGCGCTGACCGTGGAGGAACTGCTGCGGGGAACGCCCGGAGTGGCCGTGAGTCGCAGCGGCGTGCTGGGATCATTTTCGCAGGTCCGCATGCGCGGGGCCGAAGCCAATCACACGCTGGTCCTGCTGGACGGAATCGAGATCGCCGATCCGGCCCTGGGCGGAGAGCTCGATTTCTCGCACTTCCTGGCCGCCAACCTGCGCCGTATCGAAATCGTTCGCGGTCCCTTGAGCGCGCTTTGGGGCAGCGACGCGGTGGCCGGAGCAATCAACCTGATCAGCGCCCCCGAGGCATTCGGGCGATCGCTCACGACCTCCGTCGAGGCCGGGCAGTTCAACACGCGCAGGGGAGCCCTGAGCGGGTCAGCCGGTGGCGATGGCTGGGGCGTCGGCGTTTCCGTGGATCACCTGAGCAGCGACGGACAGAACATTTCCCGTTCCGGCGACGAGGCCGACGGCTACCGGAACAACACCGGACACGTGGTCGCCCGGTTCGACCCTTCCGGGCAAATCTCCCTGCGCCTGACCGCGCGCCGTTCCCAATCGGAGAACCAATTCGACGCGACCTCGTTCCTTTCGGGCGTGCCGGCGGACTCGGACAGTTCAACGAGGCGAGTCCATACCGTGGTGGGCCTGCAGGGTCTGGCGACGACATCCGGCGGGCGCTGGACGCACCGCGCCAGCCTCACGCACACCGGTTCGGAAAACCGAAACTTCGCTTCCGGGTCGGAGACCGGCGAAACCAGCGGAGACAAGTTGAATCTCAGCTATCAATCCACTTTTCTTTTTCCGCGTTTCGCACGTAGCAGCGGGGACGAAGGCGTATCGCCTTCCATCACGATAGGGCTGGGGCATGAACGCGAGGACTACCTGCAGCGCGCCCCGGCCTCATTCTTCGGCGATCCCAACCGGGACCTCAGTACGCAGTCAACCGACGCATTGGCGGAATTCCGCCTGGACGCCAGGGGCGACTGGGCGGCGGCGGCGGCATTGCGCTTCGACCGCAACAGCGACTACGACGATGCCGTATCCTGGCGCGTCAGCGCGCTCAAGCACATTGGCCTGGGTACCGCGCTGCACGCAGCTTACGGAATCGGCGTCAAGAACCCCACGTTCATAGAACGCTTCGGTTATTTCTCCAACTTCATCGGCAATCCCGACCTGATTCCTGAATCCTCGCGCGGATGGGAACTGGGCGTTCGCTATGGCAGCATGGCCGGGACGCTGACCGGCAGCATCACCTGGTTCAGCGAACGGCTCGAGGACGAGATCAATGGCTTCGTGTTCGACCCGGCTTCCGGAGGATTCACGGCCGGCAACCGGGACGGCACAAGCCGCCGACGCGGCCTCGAATTGCAGGGGCAAGCGAGCCTCCTGCCCCAACTGACGCTCTCCGGCGCATACACCTGGCTTCGCTCGCGCGAACCGGCTCCCGGCGACACCATGGTTCAGGAGCTTCGCCGGCCGCGCCATGCCGGCAGTCTGAACGCACACTACGAGATTACCGACCCCGCGATCGGCATCAATCTGCACCTGGCCTATACCGGCGAACAACCGGACATCTTCTACCCGCCGTGGCCCAATCCCTCGCGCCGCGTGTCGCTGGATTCGTTCCTGCTCGCAAGCCTTACCGCAACCTGGCAGGCCACGTCCCGGGTGCGCTGGCATATCCGCGCGGAGAACCTCGGCGACACGCGCTTCGAGGAGGTCTACGGATTCCGTGGGCCCGGCCGCAGCATACACTTGGGCGTGCAGTTCTCGTTCTTCGAGGAAACGGACGGAAATTGAGCGACATGGGACACCGCCTCTCGAAAATCTACACGCGAACCGGCGATGCCGGTGAAACGGGCATCGACGCGAAGCGCCGTTACCGCAAGCACCATCCGCGCATCGCCGCTTTCGGCGACCTCGATGAACTGAACGCGGCGCTGGGCCTGTTGCTGGCCGAACTTCAGCCGGGCGATATCCCTGAGCTGCTGCGCGACGTACAGCAACGCCTGTTCGACACCGGCGCGGAGTTGTGCGTGGACGAGTTGAAGTCCACGTCGCCGGAACACGTGCGCTCGCTGGAAGACGCCATCGACGAGCACAATCGCGCACTGCCCCCGCTCAAGGAGTTCATCCTGCCCGGCGGCGGCCCGGCCGCGGCCGCCTGCCACCTCGCCCGCGCCGTGTGCCGGCGCGCGGAACGCTCGCTATGGGCCCTGCAGGACGAGGAAGGCGGGCTCAATCCCGAGTCGCTGAAGTACCTGAATCGCCTGTCCGACCTGCTGTTCGTCCTGGCCCGGCGGCTCGCCGAAAGCGAGACCGAGTGGCGCGGGACCGGTCGCCGCCGCACGTGAACCGCCCCCGGCAAGAAACCGTTGGACAATATGCTCGAAGGCATCCGCGCGCCTTTGACCCACACTCCGAGGAGATGTTTCCGCGGAAACATCTCCCTGTGCCGATACACCGATCCCAGTCCTACATCTATCTGAACCCGGACAGTATCAAATAAATACCAAGATTTTGGCCCGCCAACAAGGCTTTGGGGCGGGCTCAGGGGCGTACTAGCGGCTAGGAGCAGACTTCAGCTTAGTCCAGACCCAGGTCATATCCGATAGCCAGCTCTTGGTCAGAGAACGCTCTGAACGCGATCAGGGTCTCCGTTTCGACGATTCCTCTCTGCTTTCGCATATCGTCACTGATGCATTCGGCGAGCTCGTCCATTTGCTGTACCTTGACCACTACAACGAGATCATATCTGCCGGCCACTGAATAGACTTCAGCGACCCCTTTCACCTCAATGAGCCCCTTAGCCAGAGATGAAATCTGGTCTCGTTCCGACTTAATTAGGACAATCGCTGTCACCATCATCGTACTCCTAACCCGGATATTTCATGAGTAGGGGATAGAGTAACGGCGGAAAGTCCACGAAAATAGGGGTTTCCACAAGCCTTAAGGGACCAAGCGCCGTGACAGAATGGTACCGTACTTCGCTGCAATTTCCATCCGTTAAAAGCCGCAAGGTCGAAGCCGATTTCAGCGGTGGCGACATCACCGGCAATGGCGGCATAACGCTGTTGTCGAGTGTCGACCGCCAGCTGGGTCTGATCCGTGCAGTTGTATGTGTTCTGCGACCGGCATCTGTTGGTGCCGCCGTTTGATATCCAGGTCTTCTCTCCGTTTATTACATAGCTATCGTCGAGCTCCGAGAGGAAGTGTTCAGGATTGATGTCAGTCATTGTCGTCTCACATTACTTCACCACCGGCAACGGATATCGCCTGGCCGTTCATAGATTCCTGCCGGCAAAGCCAAACAACCGCATCTGCTACTTCATCGGGTCGGATAAGCCGACCCTGGGGATTGGATTTGACCAGTTCGGCAAGCGCCTCCTCCCGTGTGCGCCCCGTCGTCTCAACGATCTTATCGAGCGATCGCTGCACAATATCGGTGTCGGTGTAACCGGGGCAGACTGCGTTGACGGTGATGCCTTTGCGTGCGTACTCGAGTGCCAGCGCGCGCGTAAGCCCGATGACGCCGTGCTTGGCCGCACAGTAGGCCGAAACGTAAGCATAGCCTACTTGTCCCGCCGTGCTCGCGACATTGACGATGCGGCCTGAGCCACGCTGGAGCATGCCCTGGACAACAGACTTCGTGCAGTTATAGACACCGGTCAGGTTGATGGCCAGGGTCTGATCCCAGTGATTGTCGCTCGCCCGAGCGAAGGGCGCCGCTTCGGCAACGCCTGCGTTGTTGATGAGAATATCGACCGCGCCACTCTCTTCCACGGCCGCAGCAACCGCGCCGCGCACAGCGTCGCGGTTCGTTACGTCCGCGACCTGGTATGAGGCACCAAGCTCGCTCGCGGCCTTCTCAAGCCGTTCGGCGTTGCGTCCGGTGATCGTCGCTTTTGCGCCCTTGTCCACGAGCACGCGGGCGACCGCCAACCCGATACCGCTGCCACCGCCTGTGATAACTGCGTGTTTGCCCTCGTACCAGCTCATGATCTTGACTCCACCTTCGAGCGACCCGCCTATGCGCCGCCTTGCAGCACCTCACCCCGCCCGACGGCTATGGCAAGCGCCTCGCTTGGATTTGGGGGTTTAGCAGCAGTTCGTAGTTCGAGCATCTCCTCGTTTTCCTTTTCCGCGAGTGCACCAGCGAGGAACTGGCCGCTCTGATACTGAGGCGGCCAATATTGGCTCCTATTTCCATAGTGCGCTGCAGCCATCAGTACGAAATGGGGCTGATTCATTATCTGGCGGCCAAAGGCCACGATGTCCGTACGCCCTGCGGCAATAAGCGTATTCGCCTGATCGGCTGTCGAGACGTTACCGGCAACAATCGTCGGAATGCCTACCTCGTTACGAATCTGATCCGCAAACGGTGCCTGGAACATGCGACCGAAAATTGGCTCCTCGTCTTTGGTCACCTGCCCGGTCGATACGTTGATAATGTCTACTCCAGCTTTCTTGAGCATGCGAGCAGCGCTCAGCAGATCTTTCTCTGTCAGGCCATTGTCAACCCAATCCGTTGCCGAGATTCGCACGGATAGGGGCCTATCCTCCGGCCACGCGTCTCTGGCAGCAGCAACGACGCGGAGCGGAAATCTCATCCGCGCCTCAATGTCGCCGCCGTATTCGTCAGTTCGCTTGTTCGTTACCGGGCTGATAAAACCCGACAGCAGGTAACCGTGGGCGAGGTGAACCTCGATCATGTCGAACCCGGCATGATCTGCGTTGCCGACCGCGTGAACGAAATCAGCGACGACGGAGTCCATGTCAGCAGTCGTCATCTCCTTGGGAATAGCGCTGTGGCCCAGATAGGGCAAGGGCGACGGAGCGATGATTGGCCATGCGCCTTCCTCCAGCGGCTCATCGATTCCGCCGTCCCATGGCACGCAGGTCGCGCCCTTGCGCCCTGCGTGACCGATCTGGGCACAAATCTTGGCCTTACTATTGGCATGCACGAAACAAACGATTCGTTCCCACGCTTCAGTCTGTTCGTCGGACCATATTCCGGCGCATCCCGGAGTAATGCGCGCGTCTTCCGACACGCAGATCATTTCGGTATTTAGCAGTCCCGCACCGCCGATTGCCCGTTGACCATAGTGCACCAGGTGCCAGTCGGCTGGGACGCCATCGACCGCACAGTACTGGCACATGGCGGAGAGCTGAAAACGATTCTCCACGCGCATACGACCGATCCTGAACGGTTGGAACACGGGGACGACGGGAGTTTCCGTATCGATATCTTCAAAGCCTGTCGTGGCCCTGACATGGTTTGCAAACCACTTGTCGACGCCAGCGACGTAGGCTGGGTCGCGAAGCCGGAGGTTTTCATACGTGATTCGCTTGGAGCGACAAATCATGTTGAACGTAAACTGCTCGGGCTGCTGAACCTCCGCATACCGATCGATACGTTCGAACCAGCTCAGCGATACTACGGCTGTGCGCTGAAGCCGATCCGCCTCGTCCTTGCGCACGTCCTGGTACTTCTCAAGCGCTTTGGATACGTCGTCGCCCGTCTCTTGGAAATACCCCGCCAAAGTGATTGCGTCCTCCATCGCGAGCTTGGTGCCCGAGCCGATGCTAAAGTGCGCAGATCTGACCGCGTCGCCCATAAGCACAATGTTCTTGTGATACAGCCGCTCGTTGCGCACGACCGGGAAGGTCCGCCAGATAGAGCGATTGCTGATCATCGGGTGGCCGTCGCGATCCTCTTCAAACAATTTCTCACAATAGGCCTTGGTGTCTTCCTCGCTCGCATCTTCCATGCCTGCGTCACGCCAAGTCTTCTCGCTCGTCTCGACGATCCAAGTCGTTGTGCCTTCCTCGTACCGATAGACATGCGCCCACCACCAGCCGTGGTGGTTCTTCCTAAATATGAACTCGAAATCGTCAACGGGCTTTGTCGTCGCTAGCCAGCAGAACTTGTTCTGGCGCCAGTCTATGGACGTGCCGAAATCATCTTGGTGGGCATCACGAATCATCGACGTCAGGCCGTCTCCTGCGACGACCAGGTCATGATCTTCCACGTGGAGCTGGTCGAGGTCGGTAATGTCTCTGCCGAAGTCGAGCTTCACCCCGAGTTCGTCACAGCGATCGTGAAAGATGTTTAGAAGCTTGAGGCGGGACATGCCACAGAAACCATGGCCCTGAGAGTTGATCGTCTTGCCGTGTATCTTCGTATCGATTCCATCCCAATAGGAGAATTGCTCGACGATTCGTTTGTAGGTTGGCGCGTCAGCCTCCATAAAGCCCTTGAGAGTTTCGTCGGAGAAGACGACGCCGAACCCCCAGGTTGAATCACGATCACCCCTTTCGATAACTGTTATGTCGTGCGCGGGGTTCGCCTTTTTCATCAGAAGCGAAAAATAAAGCGAAGCTGGTCCTCCACCGAGGCATACGATCTTGAGTCCGTTAGCCATTCCGTTTTCCAGTGTGGTTACGCTTGTCCGCGCCAAACCTTGGCGGGTAAGCGGAAAGGAGCCGATGGGCGCATCAGAAGTACTCTAGTTCCCATTTAATTTATTAGATAGCGGCGCCTTCCACTCGGGCGGCAAAAGGCGACGTTTGCCGTCATTCGATAGCTTCACGCCTGGGGCATTCTTGTCCTCGCGGTCCCACAGTTCACAAGTCACCTGCTTGTGACGCGTATCGAGCGCTTCGCAGTAGTTTGAGTAGATACAAAGCCGAATATCTTCACCGTGTCCGAGCCGCATTTTCAGAAACCAATCCGGATCCGCAATCGATTGGCGTGCTGAAGCAATGATGTCGGCTTGACCACTCTGTAGAAGGCTCTCCGCCTGCTCGAATCCATGAATTCCACCCGCCAAAACAACTGGTGTCTCATAGCCCGCGGCCCGAACAGCGTTCCGGACTTTGGCGGTAGCTGGAACGTTACGGCCGAACGGCCCGCGTTCATCGGAGATGTACTGAGGCATACACTCGTACCCGCTTCGGCCGGTATACGGATACGCAGCTGCGCCGACCTTTGGCTGCTTCGCGTCTTCGAACTTGCCCCCACGCGACAGAGAGAGGAAATCCATGCCGGCGCGCGCGAACTCAACCCCAAAGAACGCCGCGTCGTCGGGCTGATTCCCGCCGTCGATACATTCGCGGGTCAGAAACCGGCATCCCACTGCGAAGCCGTCCCCGACCCTGTCTCGCACCTCGTTGTATACGTTTAGTGGCAGCCTGACTCGATCCTCAGGCTCACCACCAAAGCCGTCGTCGCGCGTATTCAGTGCGGAAAGGAATGAGGCCATCGTGTAGGCGTGGGCATAGTGGAGCTCGACGCCGTCGAAGCCAGCCTTCTTGGCCCGCTCGGCTGCCGCCGCAAACAGTCCGGGCAGCACATCCGGCAGTTCTCTTATGTGCTGCAGGTGAGTGTCTGTGACGCGCTCCCGGTAACCGAACGCGTAGGCCTCGTATTCACGATCTGTGAGAACCTCCACAAGAGCATCGTCCGTCAACTCGCGTAATTTCAAACGAATTTCATCATCACTCAACTGACTGTAGAAGAAAGCGCGGTGTCTATCCGTAACCTGTAAGAAGCGTTCGAAGTACTTTTCCGCAGGCGCACGACGGTTTATGCGGAGGAAGTCAATGAGCTGAATCAAGACCTTTGTCTCGCCGGCGCTTGCTTGCCTGACGGTGTCGGTAAGCTCCTGTAAACCTGGTATGAACCGATCGTCCCCAATGCGCAGCAATGGCCCGCTTGGAATATCACGAATTCCCGTCGCCTCGACGACAAGCGCCCCTGGCTTGCCGCGGGCATAACGCTCATACCAATCGAGGATATCCTGCGTCACAAAACCGTCGTCCGATGCACGCCACGGAACCATGGCCGGGACCCAAGTCCGCTGCGCTAACTGCAAGGGGCCCGCATCGACTGGGCTGAACAGCATGGAAGACGCCGCCTCTTCCCGCGTAGGCGACGTGCCCGGTTGCGGCTGATACTTGATGCGCTCTTTAGGCCGCCACATCCACTAACTCCTCCAGAACTTCACGCATCTCGCAAGGAACGGCCACGCTCTGAATCCGATCGCCGAGACGGTCGGCGCGAATAAACCGTGTTCGCATGGCGAGTGGGGACTGATAGACTTGTTGGTTTATTATATACTTTAACTATTAAAGATTAAATATTCTTTGCTCTATAGGGCGTTGCGTGGCAAGCTATCCGGCATTTCAGGTGCCGAGACGTCCTAATCCCATGTCCAATACAGCAAATAGCAAAGATAAGGAAGCGGTCAGAACTTGGCTGCGCATCCTTTCATGCGAAATTGTCGTCGAGCAGAACCTGCGCTCCCGATTCAGGTCCTACTTTTCAAGAACGCTGCCTCAGTTCGACGTCCTGTCGGAACTGGAACGTGCCGACCGCCCGCTGGCGATGTCAGAGCTTTCGCGTGAGCTCATGGTTTCCAACGCCAACGTTACGGGCGTGATCGACCGGCTCGAGAAGAGTGGTCTGGTGGAGCGAAATCGAGCTAAGCACGATCGTCGTGTCCTCTACATTCAGCTCAGCAAAGAGGGTCGTAGACAATTCAACAAGATGGCGAAGCACCATGAACGCTGGGTGGGGGAACTCTTTGGCGGCCTCAACGAGAAAGAGATGTCGCGCCTGCAGTCTCTACTTCTGAAGGCGCGGCAGTCCGCTTCTGCTGCTGCGGCTGATCCTAAGTAGCACGACCGCGAGCGGCTAGTTTCGCGCATGACCGCGTATCTCAAGACTACTCGACAAAAAAGCGTGAGCGGCAGCAAAAGAGAATATTGGCGATCTGACCAGCTATAACGGGAATAAGAATATGGCGGCGTTACAAGAGCGAATAGAAACCCGCGAGATGACAGGGTTTCAGATCCTGACGATTGGGATCTGTACCTTCCTAAATATGCTTGATGGCTTTGACATACTCGTGATGTCTTTTGCCGCCCCGGCAGTGGCAGCGGAATGGGGATTGTCGAACAGCGAGATCGGGCTCCTGTTGAGCGCGGGGCTATTCGGTATGGGGGTCGGCGCCTTCTTTGTGGGACCAATTGCGGACAAGGTTGGGCGAAAGCCGATCGTGATCCTGTCTCTTACCCTTATCACATTCGGCATGCTCGCTTCCTACTGGTCGCCGTCACAAGATGCACTTGCGGTCTTTAGATTCATCACCGGCATTGGCGTCGGAGGCATGATTGCTAGCCTGAATACGCTGGTGTCTGAGTTTTCTTCCCGAAAACGCCGCAGTCTCGCCGTAACCATACTGCAAACCGGTAATCCGGTGGGCGCTACGATTGGCGGGTTGCTATCCGTTTACCTAATTGCCAACTTTGGTTGGCGCGAGACTTTTTTGTTTGGCGGGTTGATCTCGCTAGCGATGCTACCAGTGCTCATTTTTGTGCTGCCTGAGTCAATAGACTTCCTGGCATCGAGCCGAAGAAAAAACGCTTTGGAGCGTATCAATAGCATCTTTGGCAAGCTGAAACTCGAACCCGTTACAACGTTGCCCCCGGTTGAGGCGACGGTAACTGACGGCGGCGGGTTTGCCAGCAACTACAGACAGCTAGTTACCGGTGAAAACAGGACTAAAACAGTTCTGATCTCACTGTCTTTCTTCCTGGTCATGTTCAGCTTCTACTACACGATGAGCTGGACGCCGAAGCTCTTGTCTGACGCGGGCTACGCCATGAGCGCGGCCATCTCTGGCTCAGTCCTGCTCAACATCGGCGGCGCGATCGGGGCATTGGTTCTTGGGTTCTATGCCGGTCGACTTGGACTGAAGCGGGGCGTCGGATTTTACATGGTTGCTACGGCGATCTTCATGGCTTTGTTCGGATTGTTCAGCGGCGAGCTAGTAACCGCTTTCGTCATCGCGCTTGGCCTCGGGTTCTTTTTGTTCGGGTCAATAATCGGGCTCTACGCGGTGGCTCCGGAGATATTTGACGTGCAGTTGCGCGCAACCGGTATTGGTATCGCTATTGGGGTGGGCCGCATTGGTGCAGTGCTTGCTCCGATCCTCGCGGGGGTGCTTCTCGATACGGGCATCCAACCGTCAATCATGTTCATTATCTTCGGTTTGCCGATGCTGGTTTGCTTTGCGGCGCAGCGAGCCATTAAGTATGAAGCGTCCTAGCCAGGCGCGGAGATCAAAATGAATTCTACTCAGGTGACCAACGAACCCAAATTCAAGAAGACGACGATTGCGCTGCGCATTGTTCTGGCGCTGTATGGCCTGGTCTCCGGCACCCTGATGCTCCTGGGCATGGCCAACAATTTGCCCAACGATGCGCCTGCGGAAGCGGTAGCGTTTTTCCGCGCCATTCAAGAGACGAACTATCTGTTCCAGTTTATGGCCATCTTCAAGATAAGCTGCGCCATCTTGGTATTGATACCGAGGACCGCAGCTCTCGGCGTCATTATGTTCTTACCTTACACAGTGCACATGTTCTTGTGGACGGTATTTCTGCTGGGCAATGTCCCACCCGGCCTGTTCGTCTTGGCCGTCAATTGCTTCCTGATCTACAGTTATTCCGATCGCTACAAGCCGATGCTGGCGACCTAGGAGCTGCGACCACTCGGAAAACAGCAGCTGTTCACAGATCCTGCGGTAGCACGATCCCCAGATCTCTGCGCTTCACTTTCCAGAGTCTGACCAGCTCCTCGTACTTGGCTGGGTGTGATTTAGCGAGGTTGTTAGTCTCACCCGGGTCCGACGCTATGTTGAAAAGCTCGAAATCAGCCTCTTGGAACGGCGGCCCCAGATTCGAGATCTTCCAATCACCCTGCCGCAAGTAGGCGCGACCGAAGTGATACAGGGACGTCACGTATTCTTTCGAGTGGACGGTGTCTGTTTCTCCGGCAAGTAGTCCGGCAATGCTTTTGCCAAGCATTGACTGTACAGTGCCATCGTCTGGATAGTTCGCTTTCGCGAACTCGAGAAACGTCGGGGCAAGATCCATCACCGTTACGTAGGCCGAATTCACGGTGCCAACATTGGAAACGCCAGTCCCCGCGATGATCATAGGCGCAACGATCCCACCTTGGCGCGTAGAACCCTTATGCCGCATGAACGGCGCGGAGCCAGCTTCTGCCCAAGGCACGCCGTATGAAACAAACGAGACAGCTGTTCCCATCGTTTCATAGTCGTTATTGAAGTTTGCCCGGAGGTACTCAGTAGACGGGCCAAAATCATAGAAGTCTTCAGCGGCAGCGCCATTATCTGACATGAATACAATCAACGTATTCTCGTAAAGCCCTTGCTCCTTAAGATAGCTCAGCAGTCGACCGATGTGATCGTCGAGGTTGTCTACCATAGCCGCATACAGTTCCATCTTGCGTGACTCGTGGCGTTGCTCGTCAGAACTGAGATTTTCCCAAGGCGTAACCGCTTCGTTGCGCGGTGGCAGTGACGACTCCAGCGGAATAATGCCGGCCGCTTTTAGGGCTGCAAAGTTCGTTTCGCGCAGGGCATCGTAGCCATCGTCGTAGCGACCCGCATATGAATCCAGGTACTCGTCGGGTACCTGCAGAGGCCAATGGGGCGAAGTGAAGGCCGCATAGGCGAAGAACGGGTTTCCGTCGTCCTTGTTCGAGTCAATAAACTCGATCAATCGGTCCGTATAGACTTCTGTCGAGTAACGACCGACCGGGTATTCAGAGAAATCCGAGTCTTCCCAATAGGTGGAGCCGCCCTCAAGATACCCGACATCGTCAAAGTGAGAGGCCGCACTTTCGAGCATACTGAATGAGCGTGTAAACCCAGCGCTGTGCGGGCTCGTATCAGCGGTCAACCCCAAATCCCATTTGCCGACGGTGTAAGTGTGATAACCAGCATCGCGCAACAACCGGGGCAATGGGGCGATGCGGTCTGACAGACTTCCTTCATACCCCGGCACCGAGTGCCCGGCCAGGCTTCGCGCATTCTGGCGAGCCATACCGGCAACGTGATTATTGTTGCCGCTCAGTAACATTGCCCGCGTTGGCGCGCAAGTTGGCGCTGTATGAAAATGGGTGAACAACCTACCCACTGCCGCGAGCCCGTCAATGTTAGGGGTCTGGATAGCGCTCCCGTGGACACCCAAGTCCGCATAGCCGAGGTCATCCGCCACGATCAATAGTATGTTTGGCCGTTCAACCGCGCTGGATGCCTGCGGCCCTTCGTTCCGGTCGCTGCAGCCGCTCACGGCAAGAGCTACCAGCAGGACTAATCCGTTGGGTCGCTTACGCACGTACGCTCCTGGTATGACCGCTATGGTCAACACTCGTTAGTCTAAGTCCTCGCGAATCCGGAGACTATTCCGCCACTTTCGGCCGCGCCGAGCTTCAAGACTGAAACTGTAGAGAGCGTCGACTAAGGGAACGGCGCCGGAAATGCGGATTTGATCGTAAAGGCTTGGTCCGTTGGGCCCTGTTAGAGTCCGACTACCGCATCCGAAGCGTCTGCTGTAACCAATGGGTCCGTCTCATCCACCGCCACCTGCCAGCCAAAAAAGCCGACAGTAAAAACCGGACAGATCATTTGTTACAAGTGCGGACAGTCTATTTGTTCCTGACACGGACAAGAACCAGAATAGTTTAAGTATAAAAAAAATGCTATTGCAACTAAACTAGACTTCCAGCGGGTGCTTCTGGGAGGCTGTCACTGAGGCAGTTGAGGGGTAGAAACATGCTTACACGCGAAGAAAATGAACGGCTGACGCGGGTGGGTCCAGAAACACCCATGGGTAATCTGATGCGTCGGTACTGGATGCCGGCGCTGCTTTCTACTGAGCTGCCGGAACCCGATGGTCCCCCCGTGAGAGTTAGGCTGCTTGGGGAAGATCTGGTGGCCTTTCGGGCGACGAACGGTGACATCGGCCTGATTGACGAATACTGCCCGCATCGGCGCGCCTCATTGTGGCTTGGCCGAAATGAGGACAATGGGCTTCGCTGCGTTTATCACGGCTGGAAGTTCGATGTGAAGGGTCAGTGCATAGACCAAATGAACGAACCCAGATCGTTCGCGCATAAGATTCGCACAACGTCTTACCTCACCGTCGAATTTGGAGGAATCATCTGGACCTACATGGGCCCCCCGGAGCTTATGCCCGCCGAGCCAAAGTTTGAGTGGACCCAAGCGCCGGAGGAACGGCGCTACGTGAGTAAGGTGCTTCAAGAGTCCAATTGGTTACAGGCTCTGGAGGGTGGGATTGACACCTCCCATTTCTCGATCTTGCATCGGGCTCTCAAGAAGAACCCATCCGAGGAAGGTATTCCTCTTGACTCTCCTGCCGTCAAGAGCGCACCGAAGCTTGAGCTTGATAAAACGTCCTATGGCTACCGATATTTCGGAATCAGGCAGCAGGAGGGTAATGATCTTTACGTAAGGGCTTACCACTTCATCATGCCGTTTACACAATTGAGACCGCCTGGGCCGGGTAAGGACCATGTGCACGGCCATTTCTGGGTGCCGGTTGACGACCATCACTGCATGGTGTGGAACTTTTACCGCAGCTATGAGGGACCGATAGGAAGCGAAGCGGAAGCTGTCGATGGCGGAGGAGGCAACGATCCTGAGCACATTGACGCTGAAAACAACTTCTTATCGCTTCGCAGAGCACACAACGACTGGCTGATTAATCGCAACGTACAGAGAACCGACACGTTCACCGGAATCAAAGGGATCAACCAACAGGACAGAGCCGTTCAGGAGAGTATGGGTCCGATCGTCGATCGAACCAAGGAGCACTTGGGCCCAGCCGACAAGGCAATTTCAATCGCTCGGCGTTTACTCTTGGCTGCCACTGACGCAGTCGAGCGCGGCGAAGAGCCGCCCGGGCTCCAGCCAGAGTATTGGGACCTACGGCCAGCCGAATCGACTTTTTCTGCGGCAGAGGAATGGAAGGAAAAGATAGTCCCGATGATGCAGGTTGACTAACTTCGATGGGCCGCCGAGGTTAGCGAATGTCTCTTCCTAGATCAGGCACTGCTTCATTACTCATCGCCCTTTTTGCTGTCGCAGGAGCTGAGGCACAGGTCCTGGGCATTGGAATAACCAAGGGCGGAGCAAATCCCGCAATAGGCTCGGCTATCGCTTCCATTGTCTCCAGACACACAGACATGCGAATGAGAACGCAGGCCTTTTCCAGCGGCACCCGATACGCGCCGCTCATGGATATCGGAGAAGTTGAGTTCGGAGTTGGCAACCTGTCGCAATTCGCACTTTTGATGCAGGGAGAGTTCACCCCGAATGACAGGCCAAAGCCCAATATGCGGTTGGTGGCAAGTTTGATGCCCTTTCGCGGCGGTTTTCTTGTAAAAGAGAGTTCCGATATCAGAAGCTTTGCGGATCTCAAGGGGCGCAGGGTTGCTGCAGGCTTTCCCGGTCAACCGCTCGCATCAGGGGTGCACAAGGCGTTCCTCGCCAATGGAGGATTGACTTACGAAGACGTTGTTCCCGTTCCGGCCACGACCATGCGGAGCCATTGGGAGCTGTTCAAGGAGGGCAGAATAGACGGAGTAATGGTCGTTGTCGGTTCTGGGGTGGTGAAGGAGATTCGGGCAACCCTGGGCGAAGAACTGCGCTATCTATCCATGGACAATAGCGCGGAGAGTTTGGTAAAGCTGAGAGACGCCTTGCCCGGCGCGTACTTCGTCACCATTGGCCCGAACCCGAATCTGGACGGTGCCGCGAAGCAATTCGCAACCCTGGCTTATGACTACGGCTTGTGGTCCGGAGCGGACGTTCCCGATGACACGGTCTACCGTGTTGTGAAGGCTCTGCACCAAAATTCAGACGAGTTTCGATCGGTAGGCCCGTTGATGCGGCTCTACAACGCGGAGGGAATCTCCAGGCCTCAGGTCGTCCCTTATCACCCTGGTGCGCTGTGTTACTTCAAAGAAGCAGGGCTGCCGCTAGTCCGAAGTAACTGACCGGGATCGGGTTCGCGCAGGCCCCCGAACCTTTCGTCAATGAAGCGCAACCAATTGGGTCGGACGGCTCGCGCCTCTCGAGATAGTCATGAAGAGCGAAACACAATCTAAGGTCGACCGGTTTGCCGGTGTGGTGATTGTGCTCACCGCCGTCGCACTTGCCTTCGACCTGTTTGGTCGCGTCGGCCTGGTCGTTTTTCCCGAGCAGCTGCTGATAGTCGTTCTCGGGGTGAGCCTGTGGTTGATTTTCACGAAAATCTCTGCGCGCGGTCAACGGGCGCACTCTCTTCGCTGGTATGACCTGTCGGCTGCGCTGTGCTCGGTGATCGTTTGCGCGTATGTAGCGATCAGGTACCCGGTAATTTCCACAGACTTTTTTTACCTGCCGACTGAAACAACGGTGATCGGAGCCGTACTGATCCCCCTCGCATTAGAGGCTCTAAGGCGATCCGCAGGAACCCTGCTGTTTAGCCTTACCTTGGTCTTTGTGGTCTACGGATTGGTCGCGCACTGGGTCCCAGGCCCGCTGGCGGGCAAATCCAAAGACCTATCCAGCCTCTTGGGATTTCTTGCTTTGGACAGTGTGGGCATTCCGGGCATGGCGCTTACGGTGGTAGTGAAGATTGTCGTGATTTTCATACTGATGGGCCAACTATTGTCCGTCACTGGGGGCTCCCAGTGGTTTACCGACATTGCGAACGCGGTCATGGGCAAGTTTCGCGGCGGATCTGCGAAGACTGCCGCAGCTGCTTCCGGTATTTTTGGCAGTATTTCAGGAAGCGCGGTGGCGAATGTGGCGGCCACCGGCGTCATTACGATTCCGCTAATGAAGAGATCCGGGTTCAGACCGGCGATGGCAGGTGGAATCGAGGCCGTGGTTTCTACTGGGGGGCAGTTTGCACCACCGGTGATGGGGGCGGCTGGATTCCTGATGGCGGAGTTCCTCGAGGTGCCCTATCAGGACGTGTTTCTGGCAGCGATTATCCCTGCGGTATTGTGCTATCTGGCAATTTTCGTCCAGATCGATCTAGAAGCAGCAAAGTCAAAAATTCTGGGGCTGGAATCGAGCGAACTGTTGCCCGCTGGAGAGGTCTTCCGACAGGGGTGGCATTTTATTCTTCCTTTCGTTGTCTTGCTGCTGTGGCTTTTTATGTTGAATCGACGCGCTGAGGAGGCGGCGCTTGCCGCTTGCGTAGCTGTGTCAATAGTTGGACTTGTCCGGGGTTACAAGGGAAGCAGGGTTCGCTTGGCAGACATCGGCCGATCTTTGGGCAGAGCTGGTGTGGCAAGTGCCGACATCATAATGATCGGTGCAATGGCAGGAATCATTCTCGGCGTTGTCGAAGGAAGCGGTTTGGGATTTGGGATCACTTTCTCACTGCTACAGCTTGGTGACAACAGTACGTTTCTACTTCTTCTTATGACCGGAGTGGTTTGCGTCGTCCTGGGAATGGGAATGCCGACGACAGGGATATATTTGCTTCTAGCTGCACTCGCGGTTCCTGCTCTCATCAACGCAGGGGTATCACCCAAAGCCGCACACTTCTTCATTCTATACTGCGGCTGTATGTCCATGATCACTCCGCCGCTCGCCGTTGCAGCGTTTACTGCCGCTTCGATAGCCGACGCCAAGCCGATTCAAACATCATTGGCCGCTTGCAAGTTAGGCTGGGTCGCATTCGTCATTCCATTCTTATTCGTTTACTCACCGGAGCTGCTGTTTGAGGGCGACATTGGGAATGTAGTGTTGGTATTTCTGTCGGCAATTCTTGGCGTCTGGGTAGTTTGCCTCGCGTTAGCCAAATACTGCTTTGGTTCGATTTCTACTGCTCTGAGCGCGCTCTTGCTGTGTAGCGGCCTAGCGCTGCTGCTTCCATACTCACTGGTTCCTTCCGCACCCTATGTGAATATGGCGGGCTTCGTGCTGGCGTCATTTGTGTGTGTTTATTCTTATCTTAGATCAAGATCTGAGGACCGCAGCTATGCGTAACCCATCGCTTTTTTCTTGTGTCGTTCTCTTGGCGCTGACCTCGGCTGCGTCTGCCCACCATTCAAAGACCGCTCACTACGATACGAGCAGAACGGTGGCGATTACTGGCGAGGTCGTGCAATGGCGGTTTCGAAGCCCCCACGCTGCCCTCATTCTTGAGGTTACGGCCGAAGATGGTTCGACTGAGCGATGGTTGGTTGAGGGCAGCGCGGTGCCGACGCTGAAACGGCAAGGGTTCGACCGGAAGACTTTTGCGCGCGGCGACATCGTTGACGTGCGGGCCGAGCCTAGCCGGGACCCCGAAAAGCGCGTGGTGTTCGGGCTCACATACAGGAAGGCGGACGGCACGGTCCTGGGTGAGCGTCGGGAAGTTGACGAAGCGGCTGAGCTGGACGCCGACATTCAGGGCGTACAGAGATTGGCGGGTCGCTGGGAAGGTTTGGGTTTTGGCGAAAGGTTCCCGATGTCGTTGAGCGCCGCGGGCCAGGAAGCGAAAGACAACTATGACGATGCACGCTCTCCAGCGAACACCTGTGAGCCTGTCAACCTGCCGACGATTCTACATGTGCCCAACTTTCTGTTTGATGTTCGCATAAACGACGATGAAGTGATTCTCTATCATGAGATCTACCAGGTGGTCCGCAAGGTTTCGCTGGGCTCAGAGGCGCAGCAGGCGGAGCCGACGGGGGCATTCGGGTCCGTCCGTGGCCGGATCGATGGGGAAGTGCTTGTGGTTGAAAGCAGCGAGTATCCTGCATCGCTGTGGGGGCTTGGTATTGCGGCCATTAAGGGAAGCGACATTCCTGCCAGTGACCGGAAGCGCGTTACGGAGCGCTATATCTCGCGGGACGATGGTCAGACGCTTAGAGTTGAGTATACGGTCGAAGACCCCGTTTACCTTTCAGAGCCGTACCAGGGATACCGAGACTTCGGCCGCATTTCCGACGATACGCCGATGCACCCGTACGGATGCGACACTGAAAGTGCTTCGCGGTTCACGGAGTCGCTAAAGCAGGAGTAGTGCGTTAGTGAGGACAGTGAGTCAGAAGGTCTACGGCATTATCTTTGGCTTTTCAGTCAGCGTGGTCATGTCAACTGCCATGTCTTTTGTGCTAGTGATCCTGAATGTCGGTTTTGTTGAGGACTTTATGATCGTTTGGATCAAGAGCGCGGGGCTCGGTTTTCTCGTCGCCTTTCCTGTTGCCTCTATCTCGATCCCTCTAATTCAGCGATTACTGAAAAAGCATCTAACCGTAGCGGCCTAAAGCTCCACAGAGTGCGCGCAGCCCGACTGACCCAATCAGGCGGCGCTGCGCAGCCATTAAGTGCTGAAGCTAGAGATCAGTGTCTTCTAATTGGAAACGCCCGCCAGCCCAAGCACTGTTGCCAGCACAATGCCGTTCGCCTCGAGCGTTAGTGCTGGATCAACGTCCGTCCATGCCTCAAGCGATCGCCCGCTGTATACGTGACCTGGGCCAATCGCAATTGCCGGAATGCCCAAACTCATCGGCACATTTGCATCGGAAGGCGCGGTTCTGGCTACGGGTTCGAGCCCAAACGCTTCCGCAGAGGCTGCTGCGATTTGATAAATGCGCGAGCTGGTCGCCGTAGATCCGGCGGGACGATCAACTACTAGCTCCGTATTTACCTCGACCGAGGATTCCGTTTGGGACGCCCTTACGTTTTCGGCCGCTACAGCTTCGTCGAGCGCCGCCAAGAACGCTCTATTGAGTCGAGCTAGCTCCTCGCTGGACTCGGAGCGCATGTCCACGTCCATGGTCGGCACGAAGGTAGGCTACCGCCTCTTCAAACTTATCTAACGAAACGATTGACTCAATAGTAGTGTCAGGAGATTGCGCGACCGCCGAGCCAACTGAGAACGCGGTTAGCAAAGCAATCCAAGAAGCCACTCTTCGGGGGGCGCGTGGACATTGATACATTGTCTTTACCGAGAGTTCGGAAGTTTGGCTGGTGTTGAGTCAGTCTGCCGTGTAGCTCAGATCTTCGCGAAACGAATACAGGTAGTATTCCTCGCCCACAACCATTGCAGCGCCCCTGTCAAGCATGCTTTGGTCCAGGCCTAGCCTCTTGCCTGGCCAGCTGTCCATGAAAGTGAGGTGAATCCAGGTCCCTGGGCCCCAGCCCACCACGGCTCGAAGTGTTCGGGCGTCGTCTACGCCGGCATCCCTGTACGCCGGGGATAGCTCGCCCGCCAACCACTGGCCATAACTATTGCTTTGGTCCGCAGCAGCGGTGAATCGCCGAGCAAGCATGAACGGCTCGGCTGGATGCGACCAGTTGTTCGTTGGCGGACCCGTGTAGTTTATGGCTGTAATGAGAGACTGGCTGGCAACCGTTTTCTGAAGGTCTTCAAGCCAATAGGTATTGGCCCGTTCGCTCGCCGGGGTGCCCACCGGGGTATGCGGAGTCACAATAAGATAGACACCCAATGGACCTCGCAGTCGTTGAAACACATGAAAGAATGCCATTCCCTGCTCTTGGACGACATCGCGTCTTTTACGAAGTAGAGGCGCCCATTCAGTTTGCTGATCACTCGCGACGGTGACGAACCTCAGGTCGACGTATTCCGGGCCTCCATCTTGAGCTTGTAGGGTCGGAGTAATAAGGAGGGTCGCAAGTGCGACTATTCGTCTCAATCTCAATCTGGTCATTGCCGCTACGGTCATAGACGCTTCTCCAGTTTCATATCGTGACGCAGCCCACTTACCCGACCGCTGGACTTGCTCCAGGCCAACGCGGATTACGCGGCGCACAGGGTTGGTCACTCATTAGTATCTGTTCGGTTGTTGGGAGGTACTCTAATTGTCGGCCCTGCCTTCTAAATCAACAATCGTGCGCACTATGGCCTTAAGGCCGTTGTCCTCCCGGAACATAGTGGATGAGGCCCCCTCGATAACCTGGCCAGGCTTGCCGAAGACAATGACATCGGCCCTCTCCTGGCCTGGAGGGTGGACAGCGCCGTAGATGTATCTGCACTCGTTGGGTCCCCCTTTAGCCTGGCAGCCGGGGTCGACCACGGTTGTGAGCTGCTTATCCAAATACTCATCGATGACCGGTCCATGGCTGCGCATTACCAGATGGATATTGGCACCCGTAACGTTCAGTAGCCCTTTACCGAACGGCTTCAGTAGCCCGTCACTGAAGGGTGCCGGCCCGGAATCACCAAGGTCAGCGTCCGTGGGGTAGAGGGAAGAGACCAGCATCACCTTCCCTTCCTCATCGGTCACCTGGCCAGTGCCGTACACCACTGAAGCTTTGACTTTCTTATCATCCGCGAGCCCCGGCTCATCTGCGAGGTCGTTTGCGCCACATGAGCCATCCGAGCAGTTTTCCGGGTAGTTGAAAATAACCCACCACAGGGTCATGACCACCGGTTCGCCGTCGCTTTCCTCCGCTGCGACTGATCTGGCAGAGCCCATACTGATGGCCAGGCACATTAGGGTTGTCGGCACCAACACCCATTTGAGCCCAAAGGTCTTGAACATCTCGTCCACCATCTATATTCATTTTAAGTATAAAGTAATTTGGTGTACAATTCCTCCAGGGCGCTTGGAAGGTGGGAGAAACGTAAACAACGGCCCTGCAGGTGGTCACCCAAGTGGAGCTGGGCTCCCAGATATTGCGTTGAGTCCCGACAAGATTCCGCAGGTGAGTCAAAAGCGCGGCGGGATCCCAAGCATTCTTCGCGGGGACTACAGCCTGTGAAAGACAGCCTTGCTTGCATTCACCGAGTTATGAGAAGGACGACTGTGAAGCAACTTCTGCCTCAATTAACCCTAGCGTCGGTAATGGCGTTGTCCCTCACTGCCAGCGGCGAAGGGCAGAAGTTTGAGGCAGGCTGGGTCAGCGATGCCGCAGCGGCTGCCATACCTATAGGGAAACCCACTCCAGAAGATCTGGAGATGACAGCAGATGTCGTCATAGTAGGCGGTGGTGGTTCAGGTATGTCGGCAGCAGTGGCGGCAGTTGAGGCCGGCGCCAGCGTCATAGTGGTCGAGAAAGCCGACTCTACAGGCGGTCATACTGCAATATCCGGTGGGGCATTCAATTCTTCTACCCCTGAAGAGAAAACGCACTATCACTTCGATGAGCGTCAAATTGGGGTGGAGTCTTTGATTACCGATGCTTTGAGCGAAACGCCAGTTAGCGCTGAGCATAAAGCCCTGCAGGATGAAGTCAGGGCAGAGTATGAGGCTTACCTGCAAACAGATCACACGATGTTTGACAGTCCCGCATGGCATGCGCTGCAAACCTGGAATGGCGGAGATAAGTTAGGCTCGATACCCCATATTAGACAGATGACAGAATTCAGCTACGACACCGTCAAGTGGCTGGAGAACATGGGTGTCGAATTTCATGATGGGGTGACGTCAGGTCCCGGCGCCATGTACGCGAGAGCCCATCGGCCTGTCCGAGCAAGAGGATCCGCCTATCTACTAGCTTTCGAAAACTTCCTTGAAGACAAGGACGCCACCGTTTTACTGGAGACCACAGGCAAGAGCCTGATTATGGATGGCGATCGAGTCGTAGGCGTCAATGCTCTGGGTAGAAACGGCAACAAAGTGACGTTATACGCCAATAAGAACGTCATCCTTGCAACGGGCGGTTTCGCCGGCAACGTAGAGCTGCGCCAACAATACGGTGAAGGCGGGCAGTGGTCTGACCTCGGCCCCACCTTGATAACTACCAACCTAACCACTATCACCGGCGACGGTCTCTTTATGGCGCGTGATGCCGGAGCGAGTCTGGTCAACATGGGGCAGATCCAGCTTGCTCACATTGTTGACCCTGTTTCCGGGTATACCGGCGGCTACCTTCCTAGAACTACCCTTTCCGTTTTTGTAAACAGGGAAGGGCAACGTTTTACCAGGGAGGACGGACGTAGGGATCGGATGGCTGCAGCGATATTGGAACAGACTGGTGGATCTATATTCGTTGTCTCGTCCTCTGACGTAACGGGTGCTATAGAAAAGGACGAGCTACCAACTTTCAGGCCGGTGCCCTATGTCGCAGACACCCTGGAGGCGTTGGCGGAAATGATAGGTGTGCCTGCGAGGGCTTTGATAGAGACCGTCGAGAACTACAATGCACACGCTCTCGCCCAAACTCCAGATGAATTTGGGCGTGTGGTTTATACCGCGCCTCTTGAAAACCCACCCTTCTATGCTCAGGAGAGAGCACCGGCTGCCCATCACACTATGGGCGGCGTAAACATCAATTTGGAAGGCCAGGTTTTGAAAGCCGACGGCACGCCACTTGAAGGACTCTACGCGGTAGGCGAGATTACCGGCGTCATTCACGGAACAAACCGTCTAGGGGGAAATGCCATACTGGATGTTCTCGTAAACGGCAGAATATTCGGCACCAATGCCGCTAGGTGATGCGCCTGATTTCTTCGGGCCATTTCGTGAGCGAGCATGGAGATTGATCGAGCCTTCTGGGAGGAGTGATGGTTCGCTACGTAAAAATATTCCTTGTGTTCTCTATCGGTCTCTTTGGCGTGGCCGGAGCAATAAGCAACTTCTTGGAGATTCCCGCTATTTATGGATCAGTAGAGAATGTGGCCAGCATGGCGCAAGTACCAGAGCCATTGCGTCAGCCGTGGCAGACAACAAATCCAGTCGTTGTATGGGCCGGAGTGTTGCTCATCATTCTGGGGAAGATCGTCGCGGCGCTTGGTGGATGCGTTGGCGGCGCGATAATGTTGAAGCATGTCAACGCATCTAAAGAGGAATTCGCAAGGGCGAAACGGTGGGCCGTCGCGGGTTGTGGCCTAACCTTCGGGCTACTGATACTCAGTTTTACGGTTATTGCCGAAGGGGGCTATTTCATGTACTACAGCCCGCGCTTGGAAGGAGCCGCCGCCTTTGCCTTCAGGCTCGCTGGATCTTTCGGACTGATTACGATATTTCTTGCTCTCCCGGAATCTGAATAGCGCGAAATGACCTAGTCACCCCCCTTTTGAGATCAATCGAATGAGAGAAAAACAATGATTATTGACTGCCACGCACATGTAAGCGCGCCCGCGGAACTATGGGCCTATAAAGCGCTGATAACTTCGCATCGAGGGGCGCATGGTCGGGGGGGAGTGTCGGTCACTGATGATGAGATCAGAGAATCAGTCGAGAAGGAAAAGTTCCACAAGTCAGATCATAGCCACATGGACTATATCGACTTGGTGAAGACCGATATGCAGTTGCTATCTCCCCGACCTTTTCAGATGATGCACAGTGAAAAACCATCGAAGTTGGTGCAGTGGTTTGTCGAAGAAAGCAACAACATGATTTATCGTCAAACCCGGATGTACGATCGGTTCATAGGCGTAGCAGGTCTACCCCAGGCGGCGGGTGAGCCGTTGGACATGGCAATTGCCGAGCTTGAAAGAGCTGTCAATGAACTGGATTTCAAAGGTTGTTTGCTAAATCCGGATCCGTACGAGAATTCGGGTGTCGAACCGCCAGCGTTAGGGGATAGGTACTGGTACCCGCTATATGAAAAACTCTGTGAACTGGACGTTCCCGCCCATATTCACGGCACCGGGTCCAAATCGGAGCGGGAGCCGTACAGCTTAAGATTCATTAACGAAGAAACCACAGCGGTATACGGTTTGCTTCACTCCGATGTTTTTGTCGACTTCCCTGATCTCAAGATAATAGTGTCTCATGGCGGCGGTGCGATTCCCTTTCAGTTAGGTCGATTCACTGCGCCTTCAATGTACGGGCCGCGATCAGAGTGGTTTTCTGAGCGAATCAAGAAGC
Source organism: Gammaproteobacteria bacterium (assembly GCA_026707445.1). Taxonomy (GTDB): domain Bacteria; phylum Pseudomonadota; class Gammaproteobacteria; order Steroidobacterales; family Foliamicaceae; genus Foliamicus. The sequence goes on along the minus strand of JAPOWV010000027.1, from coordinate 175,140 downwards.
TCTACTTCGATACGGTTCTCTACACACCCGAAGCTGTTGAATTCTTGCTTAAGGTGATCGGTCCCGAGCAGACTTTATTTGGCGCTGAGTGCCCTGGAGTAGGGTCGACAAAGCATCCGGATTTCGGGCACAACATGGATGATGTCGCTAGATACGTTAAGGACATTGATTGGCTCACGGAGCAAGAGAAAGAGGACGTTCTGTATAAGAACACGGTCAAACTGTTCAAGCTAGATCCAGCTAAATTGACCGCAAAGTTTAGCTAGGAGAAAGCGATGGCTAAGATTGTCCTGGGAATAGGCACGTCTCATGGGCCCATGATGCTGATGGGGCCGGAGTACTGGAATGAGAGGGTAGAGTTCGACAAGACTCAAACTCACTCATATCAGGGGGCATCCCATTCATTCGGCGAATTGGTGAAACTCAGGCGCGACGAGGGCCTCGCCGAGCAGATCACCCTGGACGTGCAGAACGAGAGGCTTCAGGCTTGCCACAGAGCCGTTGATCGCTTGGTGGAGACATTCAATAGGGTGCAGCCCGACGTGGCAATCATCGTTGGTAACGATCAAATGGAGGCCTTTACGAAAGAGAACATGCCTTGTCTTGCTGTCTACTCCGGCGAGGAGATCGTGAATATACCTGCAAGTCCTGAACAGCTAGCCAAGATGCCGCCCGGGATTCCGAAGGCGGCTCCGGGCTACTGGGGCAGTGAACGCGCGCAGTGGTCGGGTCAGGCTGATCTCGGCCGGCACATTATCGCGCGAATGATGATTGACGGGTTCGATGTAACTGAACTGTCGACGATGCCCCAGTCGTGTGATTGGATGAGCGGAGTCCCGCACGCGTTTGGCTACGTTTATCAGAAGATCATGCAAAAGAACGTGATTCCGAACGTCCCGGTTTTTGTCAATACGTTCTATCCGCCCAATACGCCTACAGCGCAACGTGTCTATGAATTTGGACTCGCGTTGCGGCGCGCTATCGAGAGTTGGGAAAGCGATTCACGGGTCGCGATCATTGCCTCCGGGGGGCTCTCGCACTTCGTGGTTGATGAAAGGTTCGATCGCGCGATTTTGGAAGCGATGAAAAACAATAGTCGGGAGGATCTCCTGCAATGGCCGGAGACGTTTTATCAATCGGGGACCTCTGAAGTGAAGAATTGGATTCCGGTGGCCGCGGCTGCGGGAGATGCAGGACTAACGATGAGCCTTATCGACTATGTGCCTTGCTATCGGTCGCTTGCGGGGACCGGTAACGCGATGGCTTTCACGATTTGGGAGTAAGCCTGATTTGCACTAGGAAAAACCGTCGCGTGACCCTTGTCGGGACCCTGTTAACAATCGCTGTTCTGGGCGCACCCCTATCGTCGGCTTCCGATGGCGGCCAGAAGCAGCCAATCATTCTGGAAGATCAGGGCAGCTTCGCGGTCGGAGGAACCGTTATCGAGACTCCTGGCGAGTTCCAGCCCACTGGATTCCCCGCGCCCCCAGGAGGGCAAACGCTCCATGGAGATCATGCCTACGTTCAATACCAGATTCCCATTCGGGCTCGAGAGTACCCGCTCGTGATGTGGCATGGTGGGGGGCAGTCTGGCAAGACGTGGGAATCCACAGCTGACGGACGGGATGGGTTCAAGAACATCTTTGTGCGTCGCGGCTTTTCTACCTACATTATCGATCAGCCGCGGCGTGGCCGAGCCGGAACGAGCACCGAAATGGTAACGATTCCGCCCATGACTCAGGATCAATTCTTCTTCAACCTCTACCGCCTGGGCGAGTGGCCAGACTACTTCCCCGGTGTTCAGTTTCCTCAGGACAAAGAGTCGCTCAATCAGTACTACCGCCAGATGACGCCGGACGATATGCGCACGGAAGACCCGAATAGAGATGCGACGGTTGTTGCAGAGTTGCTTGAGAGAATTGGTGAGGCAACCCTCATTACGCATTCAGCTTCCGGCGGACGAGGTTGGCTCACCCGGCTTGAGAGCGACAAGGTGAAGGGCATCGTGAACTACGAGGGGGTGCAATACGTATTCCCTGAAGGAGAGGCCCCGCCTCCGGCAGTGGTCCCCCCAATTGAAGTACCGCTTGCGGAGTTCAAGAAGCTCACAACAATCCCGATCCAAATCATTTTTGGCGACAATATCCCGCAGGGAGCTGACCCCGCCTCCAGCGCCCCACTAGAGGCGTGGCGGCAGATCTTCATTACCGCCAAGCTGTTTGTAGACACAGTGAATGCGCATGGTGGAACAGCCGAGCTTTTGTATCTTCCCGATATCGGAGTCACGGGCAACACCCACTTTCCTTTCTCCGATCTCAACAACGAGAAGATCGCTGACTTGCTGTCCGGATACCTGGCGGAGAAGGGATTGGACCGCATGGGCAGTCACTAACCTTCTGATCTTCCCCCCATAAACCGGTCCATTCGAGCTGCGGATTTTCCCATTATCCTGAACCGGGGGAGGTCCTCAGATGAAGCGCAAGCGATTCACCGAAGAGCAGATCATTGCTAACCGCAAGTTGGCCGTGTGTCGCCGTCATGACGATAGTAAGAGATGATTTTCCAGGAGCCTTCGCTCCGCTGCAGCACGTATAGCATCGTCGTCATTGTTTCGAAGGACTCGGGGCCCTTCTTGAAAACACTGGCGTATTGCGTATCGAGCAGGACCAGGTCTTCGGTGAGCACGCAGGATTCTACGTTCTCGAATCGAAACTCCACCCAACCTTGAGCGCTGATTCCCTTGTGGAAGCCGGTGAGCTGTTGGAGCGCGTCTTCCGGCGTTGCCAGTACGTTGTGCTCTGTTCCCAAGCCTTGGTGCAAGGGCGTGGAGTAAATTTCATTGGCTACGCGCTGAAGATCACCGCTGTTGAACGCATCAAAGTAGTTGTCGAGCGTTGCTCTCGCACCCTTGACGCTATCGTCCGCTGCAACGTTCGATGCCAAAACTGTCACCAACACTAGAATCATCTTCCTCATTCTTTCTCTCCCCTTTATCAGTAGGTTTCGGTACCGGTTCTGGTGCCGTTCAGGATGTGCCAACGCAAAAATTCTAACCGCTGCGCTCGGATTGTTGCAAATAGTTTATGCTTAAAACATATGCTTCCTTGCCGGCGGCGTCGACGTAGTCACAAGTCTGGGTGCTCGTGCACAACGCTGCCGCCGACCATGGTCATAAGTACAGTCAAATCGTCGATCTGCTCCTCGGGGACAGTCATGATGTCATCGGAAAGCACGACGAGATCGGCAAGCTTCCCTGGCTCGATAGAGCCCTTCAGGTCTTCCTCAAAGGTCAAGTAGGCGTTGTTGATCGTGACCAGACGCAGCGCCTCTTCCCGCGATATCCGTTGATCTTCCCCATAGACACCACCGCTGATCGTGTCGCGGGTGACGAAATGATAGATGACTGCCAAAGGTGGGTAGGGAACCACCGGGGCATCCGTACCGCCGGAAACCGGGATGCCTTCGTCCAAGTACGTTCTGATGGGCGTGGTCCGATTGGCGCGTTCTCGACCCCAGTACTTCTCCAAGCTGGGACCCGCCAAATACAGGTGATGCTGCGCCGACACTACCAAGCCCAGTGCTCGAATTCGTGGGAAATGATCCCCCGCGGGTATGAAGCCGTGCTCGATAACCCAGCGCTTCCCAGTAATTGGAGCCTGTGCGTTGGCCGCCTCGTATCCGTCGAGCACTAGGTCGATGGCGGCATCGCCAATGGCGTGCGTAGAGACTCGCCAGCCGAGCTCATTGAGCTTCAATACTGTTGCGGTAAAGACCTCGGGCAGCATGGTGTTGACACCATAGTAAGTTCCATTCCTTCCCCAGGGCTCCACATAGGGCTCGCGCATCCATCCGCCTTCAAACCCACCGTCCACGCTGAGCTTAATGCCACCGAGCTTGACCCATTCGTCGCCCTCGTCGGGTTTGACGTCGGCTGCCTCAATCGCTTGGCTAATGGCCATGGGACTCCTGAATCGGAGTAGGTACGTAACGCGCATGGTTAGGTCACCGCGCCGCTGCATCTCCTGAATAGCGCGGTATTGGCCGATTAGGCCGCTGGCGTGGCGCACACTGGTGAGGCCGGCGGCATGTAACTCCTGGTACTCCGCTATCTGCGCCTTGATCTGTTGCTCTAGGCTGCGTTGTGGCCGCGGGGGTAGAGTAACCAAGTCCTTGGCTTTGTCGATGAGTTCCCCGTTTAGGGATCCGTCCGCATAACGGCCGATTTGTCCACCCGGCCGTTCAGCCGTGGACTCATCGATTCCCCAACGCTCCAGTGCGGCACTATTCAGGACATACTGGTGCCCCCCTCGCACCACCACAACGGGATTGTCAGGAGCAACCGTATCGAGATCATTGCGCAGCGGCAGGCGCTGTTCACGGAGCTGCGCTTCATGCCAATCGGCGTTGGTAATCACCACTGCGCCAGGCGGAGAGGATTCCACCCGCTTGCTAATGGCCGCAAGCGCTTCGGCGAGCGTTCGAGTCTCGGAGAGATCGACGCCGGGTCCTCCGCCGGCGACGTGGAAATGATTTTCCATCAGTCCTGGGACTACCGTGCGCCCGCTGAGGTCGATCTGCTGGGTCTGCGGTCCTGCGAGTGTACGGACGCTGGTGTTGGAACCAACGGCAGTGAATCGACCGTCGGTGATGGCAACGGCCTGTGCGTAGGAGAACGCCTGATCCACCGTAATGACGTTGCCGTTGTACAGAATCGTGTCGGGCGGGCTGCCAGCGGATGGGGGATCGCTGCGCCCTTGTGCAGCCATAACGAGCATTGACGCAACTGCAAGGCCGATGATGGGGCGTTTCATAATCGCTCCTGCGCGAAGGTGGATGGCCTGACGAATCAAGGAAAATCTTCGGCGCCAGCCTAGACGCGATGATCTTACCATTTGTTTTATACTTCAAGTAATATATTTTGTACTTAAAATAAGTGTATACTCGGTAGCCGACGTAAGCTACCGAATTAACGAAACACGGAGACGGTACATGGGATCGATTTCGTTGCCCAATCATGTGTTTTTTCGCCGCTCGTTGGCAACAGCTGCGCTGGCACTGGGCCTGGCTGGCGCTGCTCAGGCGACGGTATCGGTAGAGGGGAGTGTGCTGGACATCAACGGGCGCCCCGTGGGTCAAGCGCAAGTCACACTCGACTGGGGCCCGGGCGCACACGGTGCCACTGCCGTCACCGTCTTTACGGATGAGAGGGGACGCTTCTCGTTTCCGCGGGCATTTGCCAATGCGTCGAGCGAGAAGCTGCCCGTCACGGTTCGCGCGCTCGGGTTCGAGCAGCTGCGTACCGCCTCGTCGTTCAACGGCAACGATGAGATCGCCAACCTCACCATCGTTATGCGGCGTGTAGCTAATCAAGCCGCGGTTGCTCCCTCATCCGCATGGCTGGATTCGGTCCAGGACCCTGAAGATTTGGCTGTGATAGTTCAGAATTGCGTCAGCTGTCATCAATTCCCGGCGCCAGAGATTCGCGATTTCGCGAATGACATCCATGACATGCACGGAAACTCTGGCCCCGCTCTGGAGCAGAGCTGGAGCATGTCAGTGAAGTATATGAACTACCTCTATGTAGAGGAGTTCGCACGAGGAAATCCGAAGCGCAAGGTGGACGTCCAGGCGTCGTACTGGCAGTTTCCCGTTGAGCCGCTGGCAAAGAAAATCACCGAACTTTTTCCTGGCCGCATGGACTATGTGGAGGACTACGATTGGGGTGCGCCGCTGATCGTCACTCCGGATACGGTGATCAGCGAGTACGAAGTGCCCGATCCGAATGCGATTCGCGAAGCGGTGCTCATGGGCTCAGACCTCTGGATTGCCGACGTCAACTCCGACGACTTGATTAGAGTCAACAGATTTACGGGCGAGCAGCGCGTCTTCACCGTTCCGTCCGACGTTCCCGTGGGGCCGCACACTCTGAACAAGGGCTCGGACGGCAGTCTGTGGGTCACGGGGCTATTTAATGGAATCGTGGCCCAGCTCGTCGATCCCGAGAATGAAGAGTGGCGGGTCTGGCCCGTACGAGACGAGAAAGTCCGCGGCGTCGGTATCCACGATGTCACCTTCGATCCCAAGCACGAGGCGCTTACTGACACTGAGGGGCGGCTTTGGTACTCCAATATTGCCGCCAATGCGGTCGGCTATTTTCATCCGGAGACCGGCGCAGTCGGAAACTATATCGCGCCGGAAATACCCGGACGGCCAAGTGCTCGAGCCCAGCTCTACGGCGCACTGATGGAGTCTGACCGCAAGCATGTCTGGTACAGCCAGCTCGGTATCGGCGCGTTCGGCTCCTTCAATACGGAGACTCTGGAATTTGAAGAGTTGGTGGTAATGCCGTCCATGAACGCAGGCCCCCGCCGATTGACGATTAGCGAAGAAGACATCCTGTATGTGCCGATGTTCGGCGGTGGTCAGCTCGTGGAGTACGACACCCAGGCAAGAAAGCAGATCGGTATCTACGATCTGCCGGATCGCGGCAGCGCGCCCTATGCGGTGACCTGGGACCCTGTGCGACAAGTAGTGTGGATTGCCACCTCCAACGCCGACGTAATTTATCGTTTCGATCCCAGCACGAAGGAGTTTGGGGTGTTGCCACTTCCGCGACAGCGTGCCTATTTGAGAATGCTGCAGGTGGATCCGGACACCGGTGTGCTCGTGTCCTCCTACGGCAACGTTCCAATCATGGCCTATGGGCGACGAATGGCCTTCATTATCGACCCGGGTGACGGCGCCTATGACAAGAAACAGCAACTATCCAGAGTGGAGGACTAGGTGATGAGAGAACAAAGACCCCCACTCGGAAAGAGACTGCGCGTTGTTGCTGCTTCCTGCGTAAGTTTGATCCTCGTTGCAGGCCCTGGTCACTCTGAGGGGACCGAAGAGCTACCGTTGTTGCGGGAGAAAGGTTGCCACGCGTGTCACTCTATGGATGTGGTGCTGCTGGGGCCACCGTACACGGCAATTGCCGCCCTTCATTCTGCACGCAAGGAAGTCATGCTCGAGGTGCTCATTGAAAAGATCATTTCCGGCGGCGGCGGAAACTGGGGGATGGCGCCTATGGTACCGAACGACCACGTTACGGAAGACGAGGCACGAGCAATGACGGAGTGGATTTTGAGCCTGGAGTCCCGTCGAGCCAAAGAGCACGCCAAAAAAAGAGCTGAACTGACATGGGAAAGATCTTCGTCACTGATAGAGAAGGAAACTCTGTAGAGGTGGATGGCCAGGAAGGCGTATCCGTCATGGAAATCCTTCGTGATCTGGATAACAGCGTAGAGGGGGTTTGTGGCGGATTGGCCTTGTGCGCCACCTGCCATTGCTTCATTGAACCTGAGTGGCTCGGTAAACTTGACGATCGGGGAGAAGATGAAGCCTGGCTGTTGGAAGGGCTCGACAACTTCGATAGTGAGCGATCGCGCCTTACCTGTCAGATCCCTTATACGGACGAGTTCGATGGCCTAACCTTGATAGTCGCTCCAGAGGAATGAACGCCTAGCTCCTGGAGGCATTGCAACAAGTGTCGGTGATCGAGGCGCAACCATGTAGCAGGAAGATCTCTTACGAATCTTCCCGATCGATCGTTCAGCCGGTCTTGCCGTTGCTCGTGTTCGTAGCGGTAGCGCTGGCGCTATTCGCGGGTCGGGCGATCGCGCACGACGTTTCCGACGTGGACAGGGAACTAATTGTCGGCAGGCTGGGCCTGCAACCCACGCTGTATCTCTGGCTTGGCGCCAAGCACATGGTCACCGGATATGACCACTTGTTGTTTCTCGTTGGCGTCGTCTTCTACCTACGCCGCATCCGTGAAATCGCGATCTTCGTCACCCTGTTCGCGCTAGGACACAGCATCACTTTAATCGGTGGTGTACTGCTCGGGCTGCATGTCAATCCGTATCTTGTAGACGCGATTATTGGATTGTCGGTTGCGTACAAGGGGTTTGACAATCTTGGGGGCTTCAAGAATCTGTTTGGAGAAGCGCCTGACGAGCACGTAGCTGTATTTGTTTTCGGTTTGTTCCACGGCCTGGGGTTGGCTACAAAACTACAGGACCTTGGTCTACGTCCGGACGGACTGGTCGGTAACCTCGTTGCCTTTAATGTGGGTGTGGAACTGGGGCAGTTCGCCGCTCTGCTCGTGATCGTCCTATTGCTGCGTTTGTTTGCCTGGGATCACAACAATAGATACGCAAGGGTCATCGTGAATGGAGGCTTGGTAGTGGCCGGATTTGCGCTAATGACCTACCAACTCGCTCAATACTTGAGCGGTTGATTCGGATTGAGGAGAAACTAAGTGAAAAAAGCGACCATCGTCCTAATTACTCTCGCCGCTCTTGGTGCAGGGACGCTAATCGGAACAAGCTTCGTAGATAAGAATACTGCCGAATCGCCCGCAGCAGGCAAAACGGAGAGCGTGAGCCTGGGATCGACGGGTGGTGCACCCAGGTTTCGCTTCATCGCCCCCGGCGACCTCGAAGTAGAGATGGACGAATTCGGAATAGCGCAACCTTCTGCCACAAGTGAAAACTTTGTCGGCCAAGACGAGGCTTGGAAAACGGAGACCGTCACCATCGAGCTTCCGGTTGATGGCGGGGTGGAATACAAGGCGATCCTGGAGCAGGGCGCGTCGATCGTATTCGACTGGACTACGAATGGCGGCCAGGTGTACACCGACTTCCATGGTCACGACGACGACTTCGGCGATGACTTTTTCGTGCGCTACGAAGAGAGGGAAGGGCGTGACCAATCGGGAATGATTGTTGCCGCCTTCTCGGGCGAGCACGGTTGGTATTGGCTGAACCTGGAAGACGGTCCGACGACGATTACGCTCCGAGTTGCCGGCTTCTTCAAGGAGATCATCAGGATCGAGGTGGAAGGCTAGTAGAAGTTTGATGCCGTATTGCTCACCTGCAAAAACCACGAGCAAAGGGGTTGAACGGACAAGAACTAGAATAGTTTAAGTATAAAATAAATGTACTATACTAGTCGTACTAGCCGAAATTAAGGACAAGGACTGGACGCATAGGATGTTCGAATGGCTCGAGAACACCCCGGTGGCGATCTGGGTTGGCGAGTCGTTGTGGGCCTACCCGATGTGGCTAAGCCTGCACGTGATCGGATTGGCGATAGTGGTCGGAATTTTCGCAACGCGTGATCTGCGCCTTCTGGGGTATTTTTCGGGACTGACGCCGGGGTCTTTTCTTCCACTCAGCAAATTCGCCTGGATTGGGTTCGTGGTAAATGCCGTTTCTGGAGTATTTCTCTTTATCTCTCAGGCCACCATGTTCGTGACGAGCATTCCGTTTCTGCTCAAGATCAGTTGCATCGCCGCTGGTCTTTTCGTGGCTACTGTAGTTCAGCGCCGGCTTCGCGACGAGCTTGCGGATGCAGGGAGCCATGCCGCGATCTCACAATCGACCAAGAGAATTGCCGCGGTATCGCTGTCGTTGTGGGCGCTGGCGATCATTAACGGTCGTCTCATTGCCTACCTAGGTTCAGGTTCAGGCGCAGGGTTTTAGTCGTGGAGGCGTCATTCCTGGAATCAATGGCCGAATCAATAGTTGGGACGCCCCTCAACCTATGGATTGAAAGCACTGTATGGCTATGGCCGCTGATGGAGATTATCCACTTCATCGGGCTTTCGCTCTTGCTGGGGTCGCTGCTCGTTATTGACCTGCGAATGGCCGGCCACTTTCGCTCATTGAATCCGGGTGCAGTTCACAAGCTGCTGCCACTCGTGCTAATCGGGTTCGGTCTCAACCTCGTGACGGGCTTCCTCTTTTTCTGCGGCGACCCGACGCGCTACTCGATAAATATCGGGTTTCAAATCAAGATGTTGCTCGTTGTCGTCGCCGGTATCAATGCACTCATCTACAAGTGGAAAATCTACCCAGTGATGCATACGTGGGACATAAACGATGACCCGCCGGCACTAGCCAAAGCCGTGGCGTATGCCTCGATCGGAACCTGGGCAGGTGTTCTCCTATTGGGCCGCCTCATTCCTTACGTCGGCACCGGCTAACCGGTAGATACAATGCAGTCGTTACAGTACTTGCGAATGCTGAGGCTCATGTGGAAAGCCTGACCGAAAGACTAAGATCGCTAGACTGTTGTGCGGTATCCGACGCGCTTGACGCGCTGGGCCTGAAACCTGCTGTTGAAGGGCTGCTGCCGCTTTCAGCGCGTCGGCTCGTGGCAGGCCGCGCAGTGACCGTCAGGCTCGATTCCAAGCCCCCGGATGGTGGATCGAAGCGCCACCTCGGAACCAACGCCGTAGAGTCTGCCGGCCCCGGCGACGTCATCGTCGTAGCCCATCAGTCCCGTGACGATTGTGCGGGTTGGGGCGGTGTGCTGTCGACGGGTGCCAAGTTGAAGGCTATCGATGGTGTAGTCATTGACGGGGCTGCGCGGGATATCGATGAGGCCATTGAGCTCGACTTTCCGATCTACGGGCGCAAGCCGATTGCCGTTACCGCGCGAGGGCGCGTCTACGAAACCTCTTTCAATACGAAGATAAATATCGTTGGGGTCGATGTGGACCCGGGCGACTATGTGATTGCCGACTCGAGCGGCGTCGCGTTCATACCGGCGGCAAGGGCGGAAGAGGTTATTGGTACGGCAGAAAAGATTGCCAGGAAGGAAAAACTGATGGTTGCAGATCTGAAGAAGGGACTGCCGATTACGGAAATTATGGGTCTTGATTACGAGAAGATGCTCGGCACGCAGTAGGACGTTCTAAGGGCTCGCGCAACGCGGGTTGCGCTATGTCGATTCGGAGTCTGATATCTGATCGACGCTTTCGGCAGAGTAGATCTGGAACGAACGGATCGCTTAGCTATTCGTCAGTCGGTGTTTGCAAAGAATGATAGGCGTGCTCTTTACGTGCTTCTCGAAGCGTTTTGCCGCTACGTACCGCCTCGCGGATGCGCTCTTCAACGCGCTCGATTTCCTCCGCCAGCGAGAGAATCTCGTCTTCACGATCCTGCGGTAATGCGACCACACCGTCGGCGCCGCCGACGACGATATCACCGGGCTTGACAACAGCGCCGCCGATGCGAATAGGTACGTTGGTATCACGGATTTGTACTCTGTCCTTGCCCGTTCGCATCGAGAAACTGCGGGAGTAAATCGGGTATCCGAGATCGAGACAAAGATGCACGTCGCGGCAGGGCCCATCAATCACCGTCCCGGCGATTCCCTTGGTGTGGGCAACCATGGTCATGATGTCGCCCCATACGGTCATATCCTCTCGGCCGTCATTGTCGATAACACAAACGGCGCCCGGCGGTATGTCGTCGATAAAGTCGCCAACCGTGCCCGGGTCAGATTCGTCGATCGGGTCATAGTTCAGCGTGAATGCACGACCGGCCATGACGAAACTGTGATCTCTCGGTTTGATTCCCAGGCACTGGCCAAGGATGCGCAACTTGTCCATTGCATCACTCAAGGATGCCACGTCAAGTTTTAGGGCTCGATTTACGTTTTCGTCAGTCATCGTTTAGCTGAATGGTCGCTTCTTGGCTGCGTTGTCGCCAACCGGTGGGGGAACCGGGGGTGCCCATGTCCGTGCGATTTAAAAGACATCTGCGGAGTCGAAATGGGGAACTTGGGGAGGCGGTAACGGCTGCTCAGTCGATTTCCGGGCCCACCGAAACAATAATTTTCCCATCCGTACGCTTGTTACGAGATATTGTACAGTCGTGTTCTCTCGGCCCCCGTCCTCAAATTGCAATTTTATGGACAAGAACTAAACTGGTCTAGCACTAATATAAGTGATACCCGAATCTCGGCGCGAGATGTGAGATTCAAGACCGGGGAGTAGTTGAGAATGAGCTATACCGCCCATAAAGACACCTTCGCCCGGGACAGTCTCCCGCCCGTGGACCAGTGGCCGGAGTTTCATTTTGATCTTCCGGAGCTGCAATATCCTGAACGACTGAATTGCGCGCAAGTATTGCTCGATGATGCCATCGACGAAGGGCACGGAGACCGGGTTGCGATATACAGCGAGAGCGGCAACTGGTCTTACGCACAGCTGCTCCAGGAGAGTAACCGGATCGCCCACGTGCTCGTCGATGAGCTCGGCGTAGTGCCCGGCAACAGGGTGCTCCTGCGATCCGCCAACAATCCAATGCTTGCGGCGTGCTGGTTCGCGGTCATGAAGGCGGGCGGTATTGCGGTGACCACTATGTCGATGTTGCGGGCCAAGGAACTGGCCACGATTGCAGGGATTGCGCAGATCGATCACGTACTTTGCGACGCCAGGTTGATTGACGAACTGAGCGACGCCGCGGCGTCTGCCGGTCACTTTCAAAGCATCATGACGTTTGGAGACGGTGGGAACCTGGGCGCGGAGGCAGCGAAAAAGCCAGCGAGCTTTGACAATGTTCCAACCGCACGAGATGACGTCGCTTTATTGGCGTTCACCTCAGGCACCACCGGGCAGCCGAAGGCTACGATGCATTTTCATCGCGACGTTCTCGCAATGTCTGATGTCGTATCCCGGCACTTGTGTCAAACCCAAGCGGACGACATCTATGTGGGCAGCCCGCCGCTGGGGTTTACCTTCGGGCTAGGTGTCTCTTTGGTCTTTCCGCTGCACTTTCGAGCCGCAACGGTGCTGATCGAACAGCCGACGCCGGACGCCCTGTTGGCGGGTATTCAGCAGTACCGAGCCACCGCCCTCTTTACGGCGCCCACCATGTATCGCGTTTTGCTGCAACACCTGGGAAAGCATGATCTGTCGAGCCTGAGACAATGCGTCTCGGCGGGGGAAATGCTGCCCAAACCGACCTCCGATGATTGGTTCGAAGCGACCGGCATTCGTATTATCGATGGCATAGGCGCCACGGAAATGATCCACATGTTTATCGGTGCTCGCGGCGAGGACATCCGTCCAGGGGCCACCGGAAAGCCGTTGCCAGGCTATCAGGCCTGCATTCTCGACGATCAGAACAACCCCCTACCGAGGGGTGCAACCGGGCGACTTGCTGTCAAAGGCCCAACGGGATGCCGGTACCTCAACGACGCGCGGCAAAAAGAGTACGTCGTGGATGGTTGGAACGTAACGGGCGATGTCTATCATCTGGATGAGGACGGGTATTACTGGTTCCAGGCCCGCGGGGACGATGTGATTCTCTCAGCCGGCTACAACATTTCAGGCCCCGAAGTCGAAGGGACTCTGCTAAGCCACAACGCGGTTGCGGAGTGCGCTGCGGTCGCTGCTCCCGATCCGGACCGGGGAAATTGTGTCAAGGCTTACATTGTGCTAACGGCAGAAGCGAAAGCCAGCGACGGACTCGTCGAGGAGCTGCAGAACTACGTCAAGCAGTCCATTGCGCCCTACAAGTACCCGCGAGCGATCGAGTTCGTGACCGCGCTACCGAAAACCAAGACTGGAAAAGTTCAGCGATTCAAACTGAGAGAAATGGCGGCTGCGGACGCGTAGATTGCGCTGAGGCCGTGACGGCCGAAAACGCGCAACCGTTAGAACTGATCGTACGCAAAAAAATCGGGGCGCCGAAGGCGCCCCAATTCATGCGTGCATCTAGCTCACGCCAGATCAGAAATTGTATCCGAACCTCAAGGACCACTCGGCGGGCGGACCCACCACATGCTGCGTCCAACCGTTTCGTAGAAACGTTTGGCTGCCACTGGTCTTGTAGTACTCGTCCAGAACATTCCGGCCTTGAAGAGCCAGTTCCCATTTTTCCGAGCCGTGAATGTAGGTAAGGCTGACATTCAACAGGCCGTAGTCGTCGAAATGAAACTCGGGCAAATTGTCCGCGTCGGAGTAGTAGTCAGCGGTGCGGAAGTAATCCAGCCGTCCAACTAGATCACCGGTCGCGAGCGGAAACACATAGCTCGCCGATGCATTCACCTGCCAGTCGGTAAGGAAAGGGATGAAGTTGCTTTCGGAAAAAGCTACGGCCGGATCCACGTTCTTGTACTCGCCATCCAGATGCGACAGGCCAAACGTGATCGTGAAACGATCTGTGACCCCCGCCAATAGCTCCAACTCACCACCCTGGATCGTGGCGTCGGCCGCGTTTTCCGTGGTTCCGCCCAGCTGCCGAACGGTCAGCACCTGCAGGTCCGTGTAGTCGTTATAGAACCATGAGCCCGACAGAGCAATCCGGTCGGTAGACCACTTGGCGCCCACCTCGTAAACCGAGGCAAATTCCGGCTCGAAAGCCGCAATCGTCCCACCCGGCGGAATGCGCTGGGTAAAGCCGCCACCCTTGAAGCCTTGGGAGTAGGAGACGTAGCCCATCAGGTTATCGGTGAAATCATAGGCGAAGTTCAAGTAGGGCTCGAACTTCTCCTGGTCGGAGGAGAACACCGTGTCGTTGCGTATGATGCGCTGCGAGCCAGGAGCGGGTGGCGCAGGCACGGGCACGTAGCCCACGAATCCCGGACCTTGAGGGAAGCACACCGGCGGAGGACCGCCGGGGCAGAACCAGGCGAGGAGGAACGAGGTGTCATCATCGGCGATCGAGTTGAGATCTTCGTCCGTGTAGCGGCCACCCAAGGTAATGCTCAGCCTATCCGTAGCATCATAAGTGAACTGGCCGAAAACCGCCTGGCTCTTGTTGTCAATCTTCGATCCCGAGAGCAGGTGAAACGAGGGGAACTCAACAATGTTCTGGTTCAGATTCTCCTCAGTGTAATAGTAGAAACCGGCAACCCAATTGATGCGATCGTCCAACGCGGTGCCGGAAAGCTGGAACTCCTGGCTGAGCACATCACCGACGTTGTTGTCGGCGCTTTGGAAAGCAAACCCCGGACTTTGGTCCTGGTCGCCAAACGCCTGGATATCAACGTCCCGATAACTCGAGATGGACTTCAATGAGATGTTATTGCCGAAATCCCACTGAATCGTCAGATTGAAGCCCATAATATCTGAGTCGACTTCGCTCAAAGTCCCAGCCAGCGAGGTGTAGGTTTCCGGCCCAAGGTAAGCACTATCCTCGAACAGCGGCCCCCCGAGGAGCGGCGCAACGTTCAAGTTCCAATCGGCAGCATTGGTTGGCCTTGGAAACGTGCTGTTGTTGACCGTTGATCCCAAAACCCGGGGCGCACCGTTGGACTGCTGATTGGTGAAGTCCGCGGCAAAGTCGATCGTCAGCGCGTCGCTGGGAAGCCAGCGCAGTGCGATACGGGCCGCGTTGACGTCATTGGCGCCCAAGCCGTCGTCATCGGGAATGTTGGGGGTGTCAATGTAGCCTTCCCTTTCATCGAACAGACCAGAAATTCTTCCGTAGAACGTGTCGGAGAACGGAATGTTGACCGAACCCTTCACCCGCATACGATCAAACCGGCCTACGAGAAGCTCCACGTCACCGTCGAACTCATCGCTTGGCTTGATAGTGTTGACTTGTATCGCGCCACCGATAGTGTTGCGACCGAACAGGGTGCCCTGTGGACCCCGAAGCACCTCAACACTTTCGATATCTGCCATATCGATCAACGATCCCGCGTTCTGGGCCACATACACGCCGTCGACATAGAGACCGACGCCGGTTTGCTTCGTGGGCGCCCATTCGACTTGCCCTACGCCGCGGATGAGGATCCGCGAACTGTGGCTGTTGACGCCGGTAGTCCTGTCGAACACCAAACCAGGTGTTGCCTGAGCAATCTGATCAAGCTGATCAATGTTCTGCGCTTTCAGCGCATCACCGGTAAACGCAGTAATAGACACCGGTGTTTCCATGAGGCTCTCTTCGCGCCGCCGGGCCGTCACGGTGATCTCTTCGATTCCCATGGCACCTTCTTGTGCCAAAGCCTCGTTGTCGCCGGTCGTTACTAGAGTACCCCCGGCAAAGGCCAAACAAGCCCAAATTCCTAGTGCCTGCGTATTCATTTCCTAACCCCCTTGTTCATGATCTCTTGGAAGCGCGGCTGATTTCGCGTTGCTTCTCACCGAGTTCATCACGGCAGTTCGATATAGTTTAAGCATAAAGTAAAATAATTCAAGTATCTGGACGGGTTCAGGCCAGCGGGCACACGTTCTTGTGCGCGCCGAGCGACTGGCCGGAAACTCGTAGGCGGACATCATGAACAAGACGATCACCTCACCCTGCGATAAGGTGATTGTCGATTCGCGCGCCGCCAACAAGCAGGCTGGCGGCGGCTGTCCCGACTGGTCAGGGAGCGAATCCGGATGACTGGAGCGATTCAAGCTCCGCCAGCGATTGGGCGCGCGCGGCAGCGAACTCGTCCCCAGGGTTCCAGGACTGCATCTCGTCCGCCTGGGCGATCAGGTAGGTGGTCAGCAATCCGAAGCGCGTGTCCGCGACCATCCCGTCGAACACCCAGTCATCGGCCAGTTCGTCGCTGGGTTGATGGTAGTCCCTGGTGATGTAGGCATTGATACGCATCCGGCCCCAACCGTCCGGCTTGTCGATGATCTCGACGCCGCCGTCCAGGTAGATGCCCGGAACGCCGATCTTCGCAAAGCTGAATTGATCCGACCGGTAGTAGTAACCCTGGTCGGGAAACTGGTCTCCCTGCAGGGTCCTTCCGACGTAAGAGGCCACGTCGGCAGCGACCCGGTCGAGCGAGGACTTCCCCAGCCCGATAAAGATCATGTCGCGCGCCTCGCCCCAGATGCTCACGCCGTCGAAATTGACGTTGGCCGCGATGCGACCCGCGTGAAAGGTCGGATGCCGGGCGTAGTAGGCCGATCCCAGCAGGCCCTGTTCTTCCGCCCCTACCAGCGCGAACACGATCGAGCGCCGCGGCGGAGCAGGCAATCCCGCCAGCGCCTTCGCCAGCGAAAGCACCGCGGCCACGCCCGTCGCGTTATCGAAGGCGCCGTTGTAGATCACGTCCTCGCCCTCGGAAGCGGCGATGCCTTTGCCCAGGTGGTCGTGGTGCGCGGTCACGACCACGGCCTCGTTCTTCAGATTCTCGTCGCATCCGGGCAGCACGCCCAGCACGTTGGCGGTTTCCACGCGCTCAAGACCGGCATCAAGTTCGAGGCTCGTGCTAATGCCGAGCGGCACGGGTGCGAACTCCCGGCTGCGGGCCGCCTGCGTGAGCGCGTCCAGTTCGTGGCCGGCGGAGGCCAGCAACTCTCTGGCCGCCGATTCAGTGATCCAGGCGGCGACTTCCAGGCGCGGCTCGCCCTCGGCCGGAATTTCGTACTGCGGGCCGGTCCACGAGGTTTCGACAACCTGCCAGGGATAGCCCGCCGAAGGCGTCGTGTGAACGATGATCGCGCCGGCCGCGCCCAGGCGGGCGGCGATCTCGTACTTGTAGGTCCATCGTCCGTAATAAAGACGGCGCTCGCCCGCAAACAGGCCGCGATCCCATTCGGGGTCGTTGTTCAGCATGACCAGCACCTTGCCGCTCATGTCCTGCGACTTGTAATCGTCCCATTCGTATTCCGGCGCCTGGATGCCGTAGCCCACGAATACGAGTTCGGCGCCGGCCAGCGAAGCCCGGGATGCCTGGTTGCCCACGTTGGCTACGAATTCCGTGCCCGGCGCGATGGAAACGCCGGTGGAAAACGGCCAGGCGGCCGGCAGTTCGGTCGTGACGGACACCAGCTCGAACGGCTGTTGATAGCCTTGGTCCGCGCCGGGTGCGATGTTCGCTTCGGCAAGCTGCGCCGCAATCCATTCCCGCGCCCTAAGGTCACCTGCGGTGCCGGGCGCCCGGCCTTCGTACTCGTCGCTCGCCAGTTCCGCCACAACGGCCCGCAGCTCGTCGCCCCGAATCAGGTGCGCGACCTGGTCCGCATGGACCAGGGCCTCATGCGTCGCCGCGGGACCGCAGGGCACAGGGGCCTCCACGTCACCTCCGCCGCAGCCGAACCCAAACAGGGAGAAAAGAACGATGCCTGGCGCACGCATGCGGCGCTCCTTGAGACTGGATGGAAAGGCGCCACGATACACGAAAGGCCTAAACACCGGCGTAGCGGCCGCCTTCGCCGACCCAGCGGCTTATGAGCTGCTCCACCTCCGGGCCGTCTGCACGCAGCATTTCGTCGGCGATGCGCTGGACTGGCTCCGCCAGCGCGCCGTCGCGCACCAGGTCGGCCACGCGGAACTGCAATGCGCCCGTCTGCCGGACACCGAGGATTTCGCCGGCGCCGCGCAATTCCAGGTCCTTGCGGGCGATCTCGAATCCGTCGTTGGTATTTCGCATCGTGTTGAGTCTTTCCCGGGCCATTTCTCCCAGCGGAGACCGGTACATCAAAACGCAATGGCTCAGGTCCGCACCCCGGCCCACGCGCCCGCGCAACTGGTGCAACTGGGCCAGACCCAGGCGTTCGGCGTTTTCCACGATCATCAGGCTGGCCTTCGGAATGTCCACGCCCACTTCGATGACCGTCGTGGCCACCAGCACGCCCAGCCTGCCAGCGGCGAACTCGCCCATTACCCGATCGCGCTCGCGCGGCGTTGCCCGGCCGTGCAGCAGGCCGACCCGTATGCCGGGCAGCGCCTCGCTCAACTCGCGGTGGGTCGGCTCGGCCGCCTGTGACTCGATGTAGTCCGATTCCTCGATCAACGGGCACACCCAGTAGGCCTGCCTTCCGGCGCCGCAGGCCGCGGCCACCCTCTCGATGACTTCGTGGCGCCGCTGCTGCGAAATCAGCGCGGTGTTGACCGGCTGGCGTCCGGGCGGCATGTCCGGGATGGCGGAAATGTCCAGGCCGGCATAGAAGGTCATGGCCAGCGACCGCGGGATGGGCGTGGCGGTGGTCACCAACTGGTGTGGCACATGCCCTTCAGCAGAGCCCTTCTCCACCAGGCTCAGCCGCTGATGGACCCCGAAGCGGTGCTGTTCGTCCACCACCACCAGTCCCAGCGACCGGTACCGGACGCCTTCCTGGAACAGGGCATGCGTCCCGATCGCAAGCTGGGCGTCGCCGCCGGCGAGCTCGGCCTCGAATACCCGGCGCTCGGACCGCGACATGCCGCCGGTCAGCCAGGCCAAGCGGACGTCCAGCGGCGCAAGCCATTCCGACAGCGTGCGCATGTGCTGTTCCGCCAGCAACTCGGTGGGGGCCATGATTGCCGCCTGCCGCCCGGACTGAATCGCCGCAAGCACCGCGGCCGCGATCACCACAGTCTTTCCGCAGCCGACATCGCCCTGCAGCAGACGCATCATGGGCATGTTGCGAACCAGGTCGGCATCGACCTGTTCGATCGCCTGGCGCTGGCCCGGCGTCAGCTCGAAAGGCAGTCGGCGCAGGAAACCCTCGCGGAGCGGGCCTTGGGGGGTCAACGGAAAAGCCTCGCGCCGCTGACCCGCCTCCCGCATCCTTCTCAAGCCCATATGCCAGGCCAGCATTTCTTCGAGCGCCATGCGCTTGCGGGCCGGATGCCGTCCGGACAGCAGCGTTTCCAGCGCCATGCCCTTCGGCGGACGATGCACGGTGCGCAAGGCCTCGTGCAGACCCGGAAAATCGAGCCCGGCCATGAAACGGGCAGGAATCAGGTCCGGCAAGTCCTCCAAGGCATTCGCAAGCGCGTGATCGGTCAGTTTGCGAAGCCGGGGCTGGGTGACGCCCTCGGTGGAGGGATAGACGGGTGTAAGCCGATCCTGGACGGGCGCGGGTTCGGATTCGCGCAGCCTTCGGTACTCGGGATGAACGATCTCGTATCCCCTGGGCCCCTGGCGGACCTCGCCGTAGCACAGCAGGCGGGTCCCGGCGTCCAGGCCCGACTGTTGCTGCCGGGTGAAGTGAAAGAAGCGCAGCGTGATTTCCGCAGTCTCGTCGCGCAGCGCGCAAAGCAGGCTCCGGCGGCGGCCCATCATGACCCGGGCGCGGGCGATTACACCCTCGATCTGCACCCGCTGTCCGGGTTTGACCTCGACGATGGGCCGTAGGCGGGTGCGGTCCTCGTAGCGGATCGGCAGCAGGAACAACAGGTCGCGGACAGTGCGCAGGCCCAGCCGTTCAAGCTTGCCGGCTATAGCCGGTCCGATGCCCGCAAGCGTAGTGAGTTTCGGGCTGTCTTCGACCGGCGGGGAGGCGGAATCGGCAGGCAACTGGCGTCGTGTTCCGCGATTGGGCTAGGGCTAGGGGACGACCAGAACCGCGTCGGCCTCTACCTGCGCGCCCCTGGGCAGTCCCGCCACCTCGATCGCGGCGCGGGCGGGAAACGGCTGGGCAAACATCCCGGACATGACTTCGTTGACCAGTCCGAAATTGGCCAGGTCCACCAGGAAGACCGTGATCTTCACGGCGTCCCTGCCGAGATCGCAGCCCGCGGCACTGGCCACCGCCGCCAGGTTGGCGAACACCTGCCTGACCTGTGCGCCGATGTCGCCGTCAACCATTTCGCCGGTCTCCGGATCCAGTGGAATCTGTCCGGACAGATAGCAGAAGCCGCCCGCGACGATGGCCTGCGAATAGGGGCCGATCGCCGCCGGCGCGCGGGACGTGTGTACAGGCGTGCGTTGCATGGGCGACTCGGGGGTCAATAATATGCCAGACAGGGTGTTAAACACGCTGCACGCGATGCACGCTGGGCAGTGTGCGTATGGCCCGGATCACCCGCGCCAGCCGGTCCCTGTCCTTCACCAGAACCGAGAGGAACAGCTCGGTGCTTTCCTCGGGACGGTCCTGCATGTTCACCTGGGCGATGTTGTGGCCGGTCTCGGCCACGCGGGCCGCGACTTCCGCGAGCACGCCGGGCCGGTGATCGATATGGATGCGCAGCCCGGCCGGAAACTCCAGCCGGATGCGGCGCTTCCAGTTGATTGGGATCCAGCGGTCCTTGTGCTTGCGCTCGGCGCGGAAATTGCCGCATGTGTTGCGATGAATGACGAATCCGCGCCCGCTGGACGTATGCCCAACCACTTCGTCGCCCGGAATGGGGTAGCAGCACTTGCCGTAGGTCACGACCATGCCCTCGGCGCCGGCGATGTCCACGGGAGTCAGCTTGCGGCGCCGGTCGCCGGATCGGCTCTTTCCGGGATTCATGACAACGGCCGCCGCCAGTGTCGCCAGGCGTTCCCCGAGCCCGATCTGCTCGTAGAGTTCCTGGCGGCTTGTTACCCCGAGTTCCTCGAGCGCTTCCTCAAGCGGGCCGCGTCCCATCTTGCGCAGCGAAGATCCCCGGTCGGCGAGCGCCTGGTTCAGCAGCACGGCGCCGACCTCACGGGCTTCCCTGGTCTGGGTGTGCTTGAGGTAATCGAGGATGGCCGAGCGCGCCTTGGCCGTGGCGACGTATTCCAGCCAGCCGGCGTTCGGATGCGCGTTTCGCGACGTGAGTATGTGCACGTTCTGGCCGTTCTTCAATTGCGAGCGCAGCGGCGTTACCTGTCCGTCCACCCGCGCCGCAACGCAGCGGTGGCCGACATCGGTATGCACGGCATACGCGAAGTCCAGGCAGGTGGCGCCTCGCGGCAGGCGAAGTATTTCGCCCTTGGGCGTGAACACGTAGACCTTGTCGGGAAACAGGTCCACCTTTACGTGATCGTAGAACTCCTCCTCCTGCGCTGTGGCCTGCATTTCGGTAATGCGCCGCAGCCATTCCTGGGTGCGGAACTGCGCCGGGAGCACGCTCTTGTCCTCGGCCTTGTACTGCCAGTGGGCCGCGATGCCGCCCTCCGCCACGCGATGCATTTCGGGCGTACGGATCTGGAATTCCAGCGGCATGCCTTCAGGGCCCAGCAGCACCGTGTGCAGCGACTGGTAGCCGTTCACGCGCGGGATCGCAATGTAATCCTTGAACCTGCCCGGCATCGGGCGGAACAACTGGTGCGCAATGCCCAGGCACCGATAGCAGGCGTCGATGTCCGGGACGATGATGCGCAGGCCGAAGACGTCCGCGATTTCCTTGAATGTCAGCCGCTTCTCGCGCATCTTGGTATAGATGCTGTAGGCGGACTTGGCCCGGGCGGAAATGCTGCCTTCCAGATTGGCGGATTTGAGCGCCCGCCGCAGGCGGTCCGAAACGCGCCTCAGCACCGCGCGCGGGTGCCTCGGCCGCTGGTTCAGGTGCCGGTTGATCACCCGGTAGCGCTGCGGCCAGGCGTAGCGAAAACCCAGGTCCTCCATTTCCCGGCGAATGGTTCGGATTCCCAGGCGGTTGGCGATGGGCGCGTAGATCTCCAGCGTCTCGCGCGCGATGCGCTGCTGGCGCTCCCGGTCCAGCGCGTCCAGCGTGCGCATGTTGTGCAGGCGGTCGGCCAGCTTGACCAGGATGACGCGGATATCGTCGACCATGGCCAGCATCATCTTGCGGAAACTGGCCGCCTGGGTTTCCGAATGACCGGCTTTCCTCAGGCGGGTCAGCTTCGTTACGCCGTCAACGATCGTGGCGACCTGCTGTCCGAAATGGTCCTCCAGGTTGACCCGAAGCGTGGGCGTGTCTTCGATTACGTCATGCAACAGCGCAGCGATTATGGTTTCCGAGTCCAGCCGCAATTGGGCGAGGATGGTGGCCACGGCGACCGGATGGGAAATGTACGGCTCGCCGGAAAGCCGCCGCTGATCGTGGTGGGCGCGCGCGCCGTACTCGTACGCCTGCCGAACCTGATTGCGCTCTTCCTCGGAAAGGTACTCCAGGTCGGCGAGCAGCCTGCGTATGCCGCCGCCGGATACCCGGATTTTCCGCGTGCCGGGCAGAACAACCGCCTGCTGCATGATTCGTGCCGTGTCCCCGGTTACGGGATGGCGGGCGCTCGGACCTGGGACTGCCGGTACAAGCGCCGGCCGTCCGACTTAATACTCGCGAACTTCTCCCGGAGTCGCGAATGCTTCCTCGACGGAGCGTTCCTGCTCGTTGAGGCTCTCTTCCGTGACCAGCCCGGCCGCGATCTCGCGCAGCGCGATCACCGAGGGTTTTTCGTTCTCGCGCGGAACCAGCGGCTCGGCGCCGTTGGCAAGCCTGCGCGCGCGCGTAGCCGCCACGCGCACCAGATCGAAAATGTTCTCGATCCGCTGCTGGCAGTCTTCTACGGTGATTCGCGCCATTGCCTTTGCTCTGTGGAGAAGTTCTTACCCGGAATTCTGCATCACTATGCCTGCCGCCGCAAGGTCCTACCAGTCGCCTGCCCCGATGAGTTCTTCGACACGCGCCCGGTGCCTTTCGTCGGACACGGCGTACTGCGCCCCGTCGCCCTTCAGGATCATCGACATCCTGCGGCAGGTCTCGTCGATGTCGTCGTTGACGAGCACATAATGAAAGTCGGTCCACTTCCGCACGTCGTGGCGCGCTTCGGAAAATCTCCGCTCCACGACCTCCGGCTTGTCGGTGTTGCGGCCCCGCAGACGCTTCTCAAGTTCGACGCGGGAAGGCGGCAGAAGGAAAATACACTGTGCGTCGGGCTTCGCGCGGCGCACCTGCTCGGCGCCCTGCCAGTCGATTTCCAGGATTACCTGGCGGCCGCTTGCAAGTTTCTCGTTTACCTCCCGCCGGCTGGTCCCATAGCGGTTGCCGAATACGTCTGCGTGTTCCAGAAAGCCGTCATCGCCGCGGATCTTATCGAAGGCGGTATCGCTGACAAAGTAGTAGTCCCGCTTGTCCTGCTCGCTTTCGCGGGGCGGGCGCGTGGTGTGCGAAACCGCCAGGCTGACGCCCGGATTGTCCTCGACCAAACGCTTGACGATCGTGGTCTTGCCGGTGCCCGAGGGGGCGGAAACGACAAACAGGCGGGGCGTCACAGGATATTCTGGGCCTGCTCGCGCATTTGCTCGACGAGAACCCGCATATCCACGGCTTCGTGCGTTCCGCGTGCGTCTCCCGACTTGGCGGCCAGCGTATTGGTCTCGCGGCCGATTTCCTGGAGAAGGAAATTCACCCGCTTTCCGGCCGGCTCGCTGGCCTTGAGCGCGGACCGCAGCGCCACCAGGTGGGCTTCCAGCCGATCGAGCTCCTCGCTGATGTCGTAGCGCATCAGCAGCAGCGCCACTTCCTTCTCCAGGCGCTCGGCATCGACCCGCACCCTGATCGCGTCGAGGCGTTCCGTCATTCGGACCATGGCCCTCTCCCTCAGTTCGGGCGTGCGGGAACGGAACTTCTTGAGAATCTTGTCCATCTTGGAGCAGCGGCTCTCGATGGATTTTCTCAGTTTCCTGCCCTCGCTGGCCTGCGTCGCGCGCAGGGTGTCGACTGCCTTGTGCAGCAACTTGCGGACCTCTCCGGACATGTGGCTCTGGTCGGCGGAATGTTCTTCGATCACGCCGGGCCAACGCATGACGTCAAGCGGGCTGACCGCCGCGGGACGGCGCATCTGCTCCGCCAGGACCCGCGCGTATCCGATGACCCGCACCGCCAGACCCGTATTGACCTTGATCCGGTCAGCGAATTTTTCCGCCGGGCGCCAGCTCAGGCGGGCGTCAACGTGTCCGCGCCCGACATGGGTCGCCAGCAGATTGCGTATCTCGGGCTCCATCTCGCGAAACGCGCTGGGCATGCGAACTTCGACATCCAGATGGCGATGGTTGACCGACTTCAATTCCCACTGCAGCCAGCCACTCTCGCTGCGGTACTCCTCTTTGGCATAGCCAGTCATGCTGCGAATCATTGAAACGGCCTTTTTCTGCCCCCGCCCAATCAATGCCGGCTAATTTTAGCTTCGCTCCAGGGCATTGGCACCGGAAACGAGGCCCAAATGCAAAATGTCCCGGCCGGCGCTAACATATTTGGACAGATGCGCACAAAATCTACTTCCGCCGTGCGCCGCCCCAGTGGCCGGGAACCGGATCGGATGCGCACTGTCGCGTTCGAGACCGGCTACACGACCCATCCCGGCGGCTCGGTCCTCGCCCGTTTCGGCGAAACGCGCGTGCTTTGCACGGCAAGCGTGGACGCTACGGTGCCGCATTTCCTGCGCGGCAGCGGCCGCGGTTGGGTAACCGCGGAATACGGCATGCTGCCGGGCGCCACGCACACCCGGAGCCGCCGGGAGGCAAGCAGCGGCCGTCAATCGGGACGCACCATGGAAATCCAGCGCCTGATCGGACGCTCGCTGCGCGCCTGCGTGGATTTCGAAGCGCTCGGCGAACATACGATCGTCATCGATTGCGATGTCATACAGGCCGACGGCGGGACACGCACGGCGGCGATATCCGGGGGCTGGCTGGCGCTGAGCCTGGCCTGCAGCCGGCGATCATGGCGGCGCAAGTTCGCCCGTTACCCGCTGCACGGCCAGGTGGCGGCGGTTTCCGTCGGACTGTATCGCGGGATGGCAGTGCTGGATCTCGACTATGCCGAAGATTCGGAAGCCGAGGCCGACGTCAACGTGGTGATGAACGAGGCCGGGGGCATCATCGAGGTGCAGGGCACCGCGGAGGCGCACGCATTTCTGCGCGAGGAACTGGACCGCATGCTCGACCTTGCCGCCGACGGCATCAAGCAGGTCCTGACGGCGCAGGAAGAGGCGCTCTAGAGTTCTAGCGCCAGGCGGGCGCCATCCTGAACCGCCGCCCAGATGGACCGGGGAGCGACGCAGTCCCCGATTGCGCTAACGCCGTCCGGCGCGTGGTTGGCGACCGTACCCATGGACAGCACCAGTGCGTCGAAGGACCCCAACGCCTCGCCTTCCGTCGTTATGGGGATGCCGTCCCTCACCTCTTTCACGTATGTGCTGCCGCGTATCTCAACGCCAGCAGATTGAAGGCGGCGGGCAACCAGGGGCAGTTCCCCGGTCAGGGACAGCTCCGGATCGCCGAACAGGGCGCTGGCCGTGGCGACGGTCACGCCGGAAACGTCATCCATCGCGGCCAGTTGTTCCACCAGATTGACGGCCGGCCAGTTCCCTTCCTCGTCGATCACCAGGACGCTTCCCGAGACGGATTCCTTGCCGGCCAGGATGTCGCGCCCGTGAGGCAGCCCATCCGCGCCGGGAATGCCGTCGGTCATACGGGGCCGATTGCGCCAAAGCCAGGTCCAGCCGGGCGAGCTACCGGTCGCCCAGACGATCTCGTCCGCGTCCAGCTCCTCCGGATCATGAACCGCGGTGTTCAACCGAACCGTAACGCCCAGCCGGGCAAGTTCCCTCTCCCACCACCGGAGGACCGGCAGCATCTCCTCGCGGTGCGGACACAACGCGGCGAGACGCAGCGCGCCGCCGAGCTCCCCAGCGGCTTCATACAAGGTAACGGCGTGGCCGCGCCGCGCCGCTATCCGGGCGCATTCCAGTCCGGCCGGCCCGCCGCCCACGACGGCGATGTGCTTACGGCTTGGTGCGGGCGCGATGCGGGGCAATTCGAACTCTCGTCCCGCCGCCGCGTTGATGTTGCACCCTGCCGGCAAGGCGAGCGTCGCGAAGCCCAGACAGACCTGGTTGCAGGACATGCAGGGACGGATGCGCTCCTCCTCGCCCCGGCGCACCTTCAGGACCCAGTCGGGATCGGCGATGAAGGCGCGGGCCATGGCCACGATGTCGGCCTGGCCGTTGGCAACGACGGCCTCGGCTTCATCGGGGCTGCGGATGCGTCCGGCCACGGTGACCGGCACCGACAGCGCCTCCGTGAAGCGCGCCGACTGCTCCGCCAGTTGGACCCGTGGATAGCCCATGGGGGAAATAGTTTCCGCAAAATTGGCGTTCGAACCGCTCATGACGCTTACGTAATCGGTAACGCCCGCCTCGGCAATCATTACCATGGCGGCCAGGGATTCTTCGATGCTGTAGCCGTCCGGATCCCCCGGAATGGCGTGGAAGACCGACGTGCGCAAACCCACGGCCACGTTTCCGGAAATTCTCTTTCTTATCGCCTCCAGAACCTCGATGACGAAGCGGCAGCGGTTCGCCACCGACCCGCCGTAGCCGTCGGTCCTGTGATTGAGTTGCGGACTGAGAAACGAACCGAGCAGGTAGTCGGACGCGGTCTGGACCTCGATAACGTCAATGCCCGCCCTGGCGCAGCGCTCGGCCGCGTCGGCGTAATAGCCCACCATGTCCCTGATCTCGGCAACGGAAATGGCCTTGGGCACCTGGCCGATCTGCACGGAAGGAATCGCCGACGGCGCCAGCGCGACCGCGCCGCGCCCGAAAGGGACGTTGTGGCCGCCGTGCCAGAGGATGATGGACAGCCTGGATCCCGCCTCGTGGACCGCCTCGGCGGTGCGGGCCAGGGGGTCGATGATTTCGTCCCGCCACAGTTCCAGCTGTCCGGTCCAGGTCAGGCTGTCGGGATGCACCGGTGCGGACTCGATACCCACCAGCGCGGCCCCTCCCCGGGCCCGCCGCACCAGGTAGGCATGGTAGCGCTCGGTAATCAGGCCGGATGAGTCCCCGTGCACCATGGAGTGCCCGGGAATGATCACCCGGTGATCCAATTGCACCGGCCCCAGCGAGATCGGCGTGAAAAGGTGAGGGTAGCGAAGCTCGGGAGGCGTCGCGGAATCCGGCATGCGTTGGTTTCCTGCGTTCGGGCGCAAAGAATATCGCACCCTGCCGCCATTAAACTTGCTCGTGCTGAAATGACCACTATCCGAAGCGCCGTACTGGCCTCGGGCAACCCCGGCAAGCTGCGCGAGCTCCGCGAGTTGCTCAAGGAGCAAATCCGCTTGATTGACATGCGGGAACTCGGTCTCGCGGCAGCGGAGGAGACCGGTTCAAGCTTCGAGGAAAATGCCCGGCTGAAGGCCTTCGCCGCTGCCGCGCAATCCGGTCTGCCGGCGCTCAGCGATGACTCGGGCCTGGAGGTGGACGCACTGGGCGGCGCGCCGGGGATTTATTCCGCCCGCTACGCCGGAGACGATGGAAACGCCCGGGCCAACATCCGGAAACTGCTGAAGGATCTTGAGGGCGTGCCGGCCGGGAACCGGACTGCCCGCTTCCGCTGCGTGCTGGTCCTGGCCACGCCCGATAGCGAACACGCTCCCCTGGTTGCCGAGGGCGTCTGGGAAGGACGCATAGCCGAGAGGGCCGAAGGACGCCGGGGGTTCGGATACGATCCGGTATTCCTCGACCGACGCACGGGCAGGTGCGTGGCGCTGATGAGCGCCGCGGAAAAAGGACTCAAAAGCCATCGCGGACTGGCGGCCCGCGAGCTGGTGCGGCTGCTGGAAAGTCGGTGCGCGGGGACGGGATAATATGCCCACCGCCAGGCAGTTATTCACACCCGGCGAAAAATCGTATTGCGCAGTTCACATTGCGGCAACTTTCGCACAACATCTTTGCTAACCTTTCCTAAACTATTGATATTAGATGGCTTTCCCGAATCTGCTGAAATCTTCCCCCGCTGTGGAAAACCGCGAGGGCCAATAGAGCCAAGGGCTTCGGGCAATGTTGTCCACAAACTTATCCACATGACCTGGAAACGGTAGCTTGACTGCAGTAACCGATACGCCCCGATGGCCCCGGCGCGGCTACGCATGGTACGTCGTGGTCCTGCTGATGGTCCTGTACCTTTGCTCGTTCCTCGACCGCAACATCATCACCCTGCTGGTCGAGCCGCTGAAGCGCGACCTCAACCTGAGCGATGTCGAGATCGGCATGTTGTACGGTCTGGCCTTCGCTGCCTTCTACACCACCCTGGGCCTGTTCGCCGCCGGGATGGCCGATTTGTGGAACCGCCCTGCGGTCATTGCCGCGGGAGTCGTACTGTGGAGCCTGGCTACCGCTGCCTGCGGACTCGCAACCAACTACGCGCAACTGTTCGTTGCCCGAATGCTGGTCGGCGTGGGCCAGGCGGCCCTCTCGCCCGCCGCGTACTCGCTGATCGCCGATTACTTTCCGCCGAAAGCCCGTTTGCGGGCCACCGCCACTTATGCCACGGGCCTTTACCTCGGAATCGGGCTGGCGACCCTGACCGGAGGGCTGATCATCAACTGGGTGGCGGGCGGAGGAAGCGCCGACCTGCCCGTGCTTGGCGCGCTCCGGGGCTGGCAGATCGTCTTCATCGTCGTGGGCCTGCCGGGCGTTCTGCTGGGCGTGCTCACGCTGGCCTCGGTGCGCGAAACGGCCCGCTTCGGGGAGGCGCCCGAAACCGGCGTCAGCGCAAGGTCCTTCGTCCGGTTCCTGGGCGGGTCGCAACGAACCTTGTACCTGACTCATTTTCTGGGCTTTACCTGCCAGGTCACCTATTCGTACAGCTTCGGCGCCTGGACGCCGTCCTTCCTGATCCGCGAATTCGGCTTGACCCAGGCCCAGACGGGCCTGAGCCTGGGCGCGGTCACACTGGTGACTGCGCCACTCGGAGTGTACCTGGGCAGCGTGGCGGCGCAGCGGCTTCGCCGGCGCTGGCCACGGGACGCCGAAATTCGGGTTGCGTTCGCGATCGCCCTGATCGCCCTTCCCTTCGCCGTGACCTTTCCGTTCGCGTCCACCGCAACCCTGGCACTGACGCTGATCGGCATCACGCAGTGCCTGATCAGCATGCCCTTCGGAATTTCGCCGGTAGCGCTGAACGAGGTGACTCCGAATCGGTTCCGGGCCCGAATCATCGCCGTGTACCTGTTCTGCGTAAACCTGCTCGGACTGTCGCTGGGCCCGGTGGGCGTGGCGCTGCTGACCGAGCGGGTTTTCGGTTCTCCGGATCGGCTGCCACTGGCGCTGGCGACCATGGCAGTCTGCACCATGCCTGTTGCCGCGGCCGTATTCCGGGTCTGCGCGCCAGCCTACCGCCGAGTCGCGCGTGACCAAGGCACGGAATGAAACGGCGGGCGCTGATACTGCTGTTGTCGCTGACGGCGCTGGTGATCGCCGTGTGGCTGCTGCCGGCGCGCGAGTGGCTGATCCAGTCGGTCGACTGGGCTGAGGCGCATCCGCGCATCGCCTGGGCCGGATTCATTCTCGCCTACATCCTGGCTGCCGTGTTCATGGTTCCGGGTTCCATTCTGACCCTTGCGGCGGGCGTACTCTTCGGTGTCGGCCTAGGCGTGGCCCTCGTGTCCCTGGCGAGCACTCTGGGCGCGTGCTGCGCGTTTCTCGTGGGAAGGTTTCTGGCGAGGGACTGGGTCGAATCCCGGCTGGAGGCCATGCCGCGCTTCCGCGCCCTGGACCGCGCGGTGGCCCGCAGGGGCTGGCTGATCGTGCTGCTGGCGCGGCTTTCCGTGGTGATCCCCTACAACCTGCTGAACTACGCCCTTGGGCTGACGAACGTGCGCTTCGGAGCGTACCTGTTCGGCACGCTCGTCGGCATGCTGCCGGCCATTTTTCTATATGTCTACCTGGGCTCGGCGGCGGGCAGCCTGGCATCCCTGGATCAGGCCGGTGCTCCGGTGATTCCGCAGTCCCTGTTTATCGCGGGGCTCGTCGTCACGGCGTTGCTGATTCTCGTGATAGCCCGCCTGACCGCCCGCGCGCTGCGAAGCGAACTCGACAAAGACCGCAGCTAACGGCTTTTCGCCATGCCTCCCCTTCCGGGGAGCGTCGGCGGCAGGACAGCCGCCGCCGAGCCCCAGGGATGGGTCCATGCGTCTCCCCGGAAGGGGAGGCATGGCGAAAAGCCCAGGGTCTGCTGACGTGTCAGCGCACGCGTCTCAGGGCCGCCTGGGAGAAGTCACCGTCGCCGAGGTCCGTGCCGAACACCAGGTCCGTCCAGTTAAGCACCGTGCTCTTCCCCGTCAGATGATTCTCCATCGTCATTTCCCCGGCCCGCCAGTATCGGTCCAGGTACTGCCGGTATCCCGCGAATACCAGTGTCTTCAGATGTGAGTTCTTGCGGTCGTAGTAGTGGACCATCCAGGTGCGCAGGTGGTCCTTGTCCTGCCATACCAGTTGGCGGCTGTAGCTCGACTTACTGTCCACCGGCACCTGTTCATTGACCGTGCAGGTCAAATCGCCGCAGGGCTCCTCGCGCAGATAACGGTAGGTGTATTTTTCGACCTCCGGGTTGCTCATGTCCTCGTACGAGAACTCGCTGCCCATGAAGGACCCGGTGCGGGTCGAGGAACTGATGCGCTTGACCCGCTTCAACGCCGGCAGGTAGAGCCACTGGTCGTCCTGGGCCGTGAGATGACCGTGGGTCAGCAGGGCGGTCCCCTGAACGTCGCGCGGCTGGTCGAACACGAACAGGCTCTTGTCGCCGTCGCCCTCGACTTCCAGGACCTTGAACCGGATCCGGCGGCGGCTTTCCTGACCCTGCCGGTTGCGCAGGACCATGGTCAGATTGGCCGTGAAATTACCGAAACCATCGTTGCGGGCGGCCGCCTCGTACGCGATCGCAAGACCGACTTCCTCCGGCGAGGGATCCTGCGCAAGGGCAGGCAACGACACCAGGCCCGTCAGCGCCAGCAAGAGGGTAAAACGAACCGCAGCACGAAAGGAACGTGCCCGGCTTGGCTCACGATTCATAGTTTTCTCCGATCAAACGCCATCAGCAAGGGCGGCAGAAGCAGGAAGTCGGCGAGGAAGGCGAACATGATCGTCATGGCCACCAGGATTCCGAGCGCCCAACTGACCTCGAACCCGGATGCAGCGAACACCAGGAACCCGGCCGACAACACCGCGGTCGTCGTTCCCAGGGCCTTGCCCACGGTGCTGAAAGCATAACGGACCGCGTCGGTGGCCGGACGGCCCTCGCGGCGAATCTTCAGGTACTTCGTCAGGAAGTGAATCGTATCGTCCACGATGATGCCGAAGGCAACGACGGTCACCACCGAGGCCGCGATCCCCACTCTGCCGACCAGGTACCCCCACAGGCCGAAGCTCATGCCGGCCGGGATGAAGTTGGGGATCAGGCTCAGCAGGCCGAACCGCAGGCTCTTGAAGACCACGACCAGGACCAGCGAAATCAGCGCCATCGCGATTACGGTGCCGCGCAGCATGGACTTGATGTTTCGCTCCGTGATGTGCGAGACGATGACACTGAGCCCGGTCGCCTCCGTGGTGAGGCCGGGAGCATTCTCCTCAAGCCAGCCGCGGGCCCGCTCCGCGAGCTGCTGCTGCTCGTTGCTGGTTATGTTGCGCATGACCACCGACATGCGGGTGGACGACTTGCTGATGTCGATGCGGTCGTTCAGGTCCATTCCGAACGGCAGGGAAAGCTCGTACAGCAGGAGGTACTGTGTGGCGAGCGCCTGGTCGTCCGGCAACCGGTAGTAGGCCGGATCGTCCTCGTGCATGTTCTTGTTCAGGCGCCTCATGGTGTCCGAAAAGACGCGCACATAGGTCACTTCCGGCTGGCTGCGGCACCACTCGGCGAAGGCGTCGATCTGGCGAAGGTATTCGGGATTGGTGATGCCGCCCTCGCTTGGGGACGCCAGCGAGTACTCCTGCGACTCCAGCCCGGTCAGGTTGTCGATGATGTAGTCGGAATCCCGCCGGAATTCATAGCGCTCGCCGAAGTAGTTGGGAAGGCTGTCGTTGAGCTCGATGCGAAAAATTCCGAGCAGCAGGAACAGGGCCGGGATCGTGGTCAGCCACAGCAGCGGTTTCCGCCGCGCGACCACGAACTCGCCGAAGCGGTCGAAGAACGTCACTTCGCCCGCGGCCGCCGGTTTCACGCGCAACGGCAGAATGGCGAGCAGTGAGGGCAGCAGCGACATCGAATACACGAAAGTGCAGGCGACGCCGAAGGCGACGTAGTTTCCCAGCGTATGAAACGGCGGGGAATCGGAGGCATTCAGGCTCAGGAACCCGATCACGGTCGTGAGCGAAGCCAGGAAGACCGGGAAGGCGTTCACGCGCACCGATTCGGCAACGGCCTCCATCTTGTCCATTCCCCGGCGCATGGCGGTCAGGGTCATCGTGGTGATATGCACCGATTGGGCGACCGTTATGGCCATGACGATGATCGGCACTCCGGCGTTCAAGGGGCTGAAGACCGTCTGGTTCCACCCCGCCAGACCCATCGCCGTGCCCACCGAGAACAGGATCATCACGACCATGCTCAGGGCGCCCGAAATCGAGCGCAGGATCAGGTAGGCCACGGCAACGATCAGGAAGAACACGATCGGAGTCAGTCTCTCCAGGTCGTCCTGGGTGGCCTGCGCAAACGCGCGCTGCATCACGATGTCGCCGGTGATATGGAATTCGATCTCCGGGCTCTCGGCGCGCGCCCGGGCCAGCATGTCGTCGAGGTACGCGTTGAGTTCCACGACCGAAGCGTCATGGTTCTCCCTGGGCGGTATGAAATTGATGGCCAGACCGGCCACCCTGCCGTCTTCGGCCAGCATGCGACCGACAAGCTCAATGGAGTCGTTCGCGATTTCCTCGATCCGGTCCAGGTCGGCGTCACTCAGGGACGCGGCGTCTTCCACCAACGGGCCGACGATCAGGTCATCGCCCAGGGCCTCGCTGTGGCTGTAGTTGGTCAGCGAGTCAACGCGGCTCGAATAGGGCGCCTGCCAGGCCTCTTCGGTCAGCCTCTCGATGACCCCGAGCGTCTCGCGGGTGAACACGGCGCCCTGCCGGGGCGTCACGGCGATGAGCGCCGTATTCGACGACGTGTAGGTGTCCTCAAGGGCGTCGTAGGCGGCGAGTTGCGGGTTGTCCTCGCCGAACAGAATCCGATGGTCGTTGGAAACCGTGATGAACCGCCCGCCGGCCGCCATCGCCAGCATGACCAGGGTGGCGCCGGCAACAACCAGCCAGCGGTAGCGCAGGACCGCGGCGATGTACCGATCGAGAAGCGCCGGGTTCATCGCGCCGGCCCGCAGTTGCTCCGGAGAAAGGCCGGCCCGCGGGCTTCGACAAAAATCACGGTCATGCTTACCAGGGACTTTGCTTCGAGGTGTGCCAGTGGTCCGGCATCGCGTAGCTCATTCCTTCCTCATCATATTGCGAAACATCCAGAAGCTGAAGGAAATCCGCGAGGTGGGCCGACCGGGTGCCCTTGAGCATCCGCGTAACGATCTGCTTCATGCGGAAGAAATAGAGCGTTCCCAATCGGTTGCTTTTCGGGAACTGCAGGGCGTCCGCCAGGTCATTGCCGATCAGCGCGCGGGAAAGGCGGAAGACCAGGCCGCGCACGGAATCGGCTTCCTTTGGATCTTCGATTCCCGCGACTACGGGCACGTTATGCACAAACGCCTGGGCCATTTCGATGGAATGACGCCCGGGCGGAGGCTCGCACATCAGGGTGATCCTGATCAGTTGTTGCGCCTGCGCCTCATCGG
Organism: Gammaproteobacteria bacterium; assembly: GCA_026707445.1. Lineage (GTDB taxonomy): Bacteria > Pseudomonadota > Gammaproteobacteria > Steroidobacterales > Foliamicaceae > Foliamicus. The sequence goes on along the minus strand of JAPOWV010000027.1, from coordinate 141,154 downwards.
CGTACAGGATGGAGTCGGGTATGCCCATGAGGTGCCCGACATAGCGCCACAAGGCGAGGAAACTGGCGATCTCGTTCTTGGCGAACTTTGCGCCCACCGATATTGCCTGTTCCACCAGGCGAATCGAGAACACGCAGATCGCGTAGCCGAGGTGCGCCGCGCACAGCGGCGTGCCCCATGCCTGGGCATCCCAGGGCTCTGCTTTCGCCAGAAGGCTGCGGATGCGGGCGTGAACGAATCTGACCCGCACGGAGAGTTTCCAGCCGTCACCGTAGCGGTGCAACCCTCCCGGTACGAAGATCTCCATCAGTTGCCGGTTGTTCTGTCTCAGCCTCCGGTCGCCGGGCCCGGTCACGGTGCGTGAGGTGATATTGAAGGAAGTGGCGATCAGCGAGGAAAAGCCTTCGATCAGGACACCCGCGACGAACGCGACCAGAACGAAATTCGCATTTGCATAAAAGGCGCGGATTCCGGAATTGCAGGCCTTGTAGTCGAACCACTCCGGAGGGTTCTCGATTTCCTCGAAGAAATCGCGCAGAACCTTCGGCGCCCGCTTGAGTTGGTCCCGCTGCTGTTCTATCCCCGCATGGATGAAACGATGCAGGGCGGGAGGCGACAAATCGGCGATTTCCTCCATGACCGGGTCCAATTGTGGATCACCCATGGTCGTGTGCCGGACGTAGTTGTCGGCCACGGCCGGATCCTCAAGACGGGCTTTTTCGTATCCGGCACCGTAGGCGGATGGAATCTCAAGAATCGGCTTCTTCGTCAAAACCCTGGCGCCGCCCTGCAAGTGTCCGGTCGGTGGATTCTACCGCCAAGTTCAGATGTCCAGCTCCGCCAGTTCCGCAATCACCCGGTCGTGAACGATGCGGTCGTGGGCGTCCCGGGGGGGCAACTCACTGGCGCGCTCCAGAAGGCTGCGTGCTTCCTCGAGGTGTCTGCGCCTGTCCAGAAGCAACAGGCCCAGGGCATATTCCGTGTGAACGATCTTCGCATCCGGCGCAAGCTCAAGCGCGGCGTCGTAGTGGGCGCGGGCTTCATTGCCGCTGGCCCCGAACAGCACCCTGGCCATGAAGCCGCCGCCCCGGATGGCCTCCGCGTGCCAGGCTCCCAGGCTCAGATGCGCCTCGGCCAGGCCCGGTTTCAGGAACAGCGCGCGCTCCAGCGCCGCCCGCACCCGTCCGGCGTATTCGCGTTTGACCCCCAGCGTGCCCACCGCCTGCGTATAGCGCCCCATGGCGTGGGCGTGCTGAAGGTGCGCCGCCGGGTTCTCCGAATCCTTTCGAATCGCCTCCTGCCCCAATTGCATGGCGCGGCCGAGCAGTTCGGATTTCGTGTCTTCGGTCGCCAGATAATGCCCGTGTATCGCCAGCGCTTCGGCCGCCAGCGCGTATCCGTCGGAAGTGTCCAGGGCTTCGGCGATTTCCGCGGCCTCGACGAACCGGCCCTCGCTCAGCGCGGCGCGCGCCGCTTCGATGGACTGGCCGCTTGCGGCCCCTGCGGAGAGCAGGCTGATACCGACCGGCAGGCAGCCCAGCCACCTGAAAGTACGGGACCCGGTCAGATTCCGCAGCAGCACATGCCGGCCGAAATCGCTTCGAGTTGCTCTTCGTCCAGCACCGGATCGGGCGGCAGAACGATATGCACGACGCGCGTGTCGCTTTGGTGCACGTGAAACTCAATATGGTCGGGAATCTCGATGCCGAATTCCTGATACAAGGTACCCTTGGGATCTGCTAGGAGACCCCGGCGGAAATCGCTATCGTCAGCCGCCCTCTGGATGAGATGGCGCTGCATGTCCTCAGCGGACAACATGCCTGTCTGCCTTAGTGATCACGGCTCTGCGCCCCGCTTATGTTTACCGTAAGTCCAACCAGACTTTGTGATCACATTATAAAGACATCCCGGTGCACGGGGAGCAGGCAGGTCGGTTCTTTCACGGCTTTTACCGCCGGTACTGTTTTTTATCGCTGTACGTGTTTTGTGGCGATCGGGTTCTGGTCAGCTGCCTGCGTCGCACCAACATCGATGGCGCCAAGCACAGTTGGGCGATCTTGGCGTTGTTGGTCAAACGACTGCGCCAGGTCTGGCCGAAGGTGCGGACGGCGTCACTTCAACGGGAGTTCCTGTTCGATTCGTTCTGCCAGAAGGTCGGCACACTCTTCCGGGGAGAGCTCCTCCGTGTCCAGCTGCAAGTCCGGGTGAACGGGCGGCTGGTACGGACTGTCGATTCCCGTGAAGTTCTTGATCTCACCCCTGAAGGCCTTTGCGTAGAGACCTTTGGGATCACGGGCCGCGCACGCCTCAAGCGAGGCGTCCACGAAGACTTCGATGAACTCGCCGGACTCGAACAGGCTGCGGGCGTAGTCGCGTTCCGACCGGAACGGACTGATGAAGGAGACGATCACGATTAATCCGGCATCGACCATGAGGCGGGCGACCTCCGCCACCCGGCGGATGTTCTCCACCCGATCCGCCTCGGTGAAGCCCAGATCGCGGCACAGGCCGTGACGCACGTTGTCGCCGTCCAGGAGATATGTGTGCCGCCCCTCGATGGTCAGGCGGCGGTCGAGCAGGTTGGCGATGGTGGACTTGCCCGAAGCCGAGAGCCCGGTCAGCCACACGCACTGTGCTTGCTGGAGCTTCAGGCGCGAGCGGATATCCTTCGAGATGTCCAGGTTCTGCCATTTTACGTTCGCCGCCCGCATGAGCGGGAAGCGGATCGTGCCGGCGGCGGCCGTGGCGTTCGTGGCGCGATCGATGAGGATGAAGCCTCCGAGCTTGCGCGACTCTTCGAAGGGAGCGAAGGGCACGGGGCGGTCGGTCGCGAGGTTCACCGTCCCGAGGTCGTTCAGATGGAGGGTGGAAGCGGCCAGTCGGCTCCCGTTGGACACATCCAGCCGATGCTTGATCCGCGTGACGGAGGCCCCGATCTCCCGCGCATGGAGCTTCATGACGTAGGGGCGGCCCACGGCGAGCGGATCGTCGTGCATCCAGACGAGGCGCGCCTGAAACTGGTCCGCCACGCCGACCGGTGCGTCGGCCGCCGCGACGACATCGCCCCGCGTGACATCGACATCGGGAAACAGGGTCAGGGCCACCGACTCGCCCTTGACGGCCCGTTCGCAGGTTCCGTCCCAAACCACTATCGACTCCACCCGGCTCTCAGGCCCGGCGGGCGAGACGCGCACGGCATCGCCGACCGCCACCTCACCGGCGGCCACGCGCCCGCAGTATCCTCGAAAGTCGGAGTCGGGTCGATTGACATACTGGACGGGCATCCGAAAGGGCTGGCCGACAGCGGGCTCCTCGACATCCACGGTCTCGAGGCAGGCCAGAAGCGTCGGCCCGGCATACCAAGGCGCGGACACGCTTCTTCGGGTCAGGTTATCCCCGGTCAGCGCCGAGACCGGAATCGCCTGGAAACCGGTGACACCGATCTCGTCGGCGACCCCGTGGTACCGCGCCTTGATCGATTCGAACACGCCCCGGTCCCATAGGACGAGATCCATCTTGTTCACGGCGAGAACCAGGTGACGGACGCCGAACAGGACTGCGATGCGCGTGTGCCTCGCGGTTTGGGGCAGAATCCCCTTGCGGGCGTCGACCAGTACGACGGCCAGGTCGGCGGTCGAGGCTCCCGTGGCCATGTTTCGCGTGTACTGCTCGTGGCCCGGCGCGTCGGCCACGACGAACCTGCGGCGCGGCGTCTCGAAGCTCTTGTAGGCGACATCGATCGTGATGCCCTGCTCCCGCTCATCCCGCAGGCCGTCGACAAGCAGAGCGAGGTCGGTTTCCCTCCCCTGCGTCCCGTAGCGGGCCGACTCCCGTTCGATCCGGCTCATTTGATCCGAGAAGACCTGCCGGCAGTCGTACAGGAGTCGGCCGATGACCGTGCTCTTGCCATCGTCGACGCTTCCGCAAAGAACGAAGCGAAGGGTGGGCCGCATCAGAAATAGCCCGCCCTTTTCTTGAGTTCCATGGAACCGTCGCGGTCATGGTCTATCAGGCGCCCCCGACGTTCCGAGCCGTCCGCTGCCAGCGTCTCGGCGATGATCGCGTCGAGCGTGTCCGCGTCGCTTTCGACCGCGGCAGTCAGCGGATAGCAGCCGAGCGTGCGGAAGCGGATTCGCCGTTCCCGCGTCCGTTCTCCCGGCAGGAGCGGCATCCTGTCATCGTCCACCATGATCCACTGTCCATCGCGCTTGACGACTGGGCGTTCGGCGGCGTAGTACAGGGGGACCACCGGGATCGCCTCAACCGCGATGTACCGCCAGACGTCCACCTCCGTCCAACTGGAGAGCGGGGAGACGCGCAGCGATTCGCCGCGATGGAGTCGAGTGTTGTACAGGTTCCACAACTCCGGGCGCTGCGCCTTCGGATCCCATTGGTGGGCCGCGTTGCGCAGCGAGAATACGCGCTCCTTGGCGCGCGACTTTTCCTCGTCCCGCCGGGCGCCTACAAAGATGATGTCGTACTCGCCGGCATCGAGTGCCTGCCTGAGGGCCGCCGTCTTCATGATTTCGGTGTACCGTTCCGCTCCGTGACTGAATGGATCGACGCCCTCGCGCAGCCCGTCCTCGTTGGTGTGAACCCGGAGTTCCATGCCTGCTTCCGCCGCGGTCCGGTCCCGGAATGCGATCATGTCCCGGAATTTCCACGTCGTGTCTATGTGGAGCAGGGGGAAAGGGGGGCTGGCAGGCCAGAAGGCCTTCCGGGCCAGGTGCAGGAGCACCGAAGAGTCCTTCCCGATCGAATACAGCATTACGGGCCGCGCCGCCGCCGCGACGGCCTCCCGGATGATCTCGATGGCTTCGGATTCGAGCTCCGTCAGCCAAGCGTCCGAGCGATCGCCTTTGCTGTTCATGTGGCAGGTGGCGATCCGGTGTGCAGCACTTCTTCCACCGCTGCAACGCCACTGGCAGCGGCGCCGTTGACCGAAGGCATGTGCATGTAATCGCCCGCGAGGGCCAACCCCCGAACCTGCTTCGGCAGGCTGCGCCGTGCTTCGGCGAGCGCGGTCAGGGCGCCGCCCGGCATAAGGCACACCGCCTCCTTCCAGCGATACGCTCGCGCGAACCGCGGCTCCGGCATGTCGGGCGAATAGCGGCGGATCTCGGCCAGAAAACGTCGGCAGAGATCCGCGTCCGGAAGTGCCGAAAGGGACTCCGCCCGAGTGCTTGCCGACTCCACGTGGATCACACCCCCTCCCGGAACCGCGACCTGCGGGGACTTGACGGCTGCATCACTGTAGTCCACGACGAACGACCCCTCTCGACGCGGCAGGGCAACAAAATAGCACTTGTCGGGCAACACCGGCCGGTCAACGCCGAAGACCACGCGACAGTTGGACGAATAGGTCACTCGGCCGAGCGCGCGGTCGATGTCCGCAGGCAGATTCGGCAGGAGGCGACGGGCCTCCGTGGCTGTCGTGGCGCACACGACCGCATCCGCCGCGACGAAGCCCGCGGCGGTCTGCACGCCGGTCACAGCGCCGTCGCGGATGACTACCCGGTCCACCTTGGTGGACAGGCGGATACGGTCCGCGACGGCGGCGACAAGGGCCTCGCTAAACTGTCCCATCCCGCGTTCCGGCGTGAGAAACTCGGTGGTTTGGAAGGTGAATCCCCATAGCAGGGCCATGCCATAGGCGGCGCCCACCTTTTCGGGTTCGGCGAGGGTCAATACGCTGATGCTCGTTCCCGCCAGGCCCTCCACCGACTCGGAGCCGCCAGTCATCCGGATCCAGTCGGCAATGCTGGCGTCCGCGTCAAGCGCCAACGCCCGCGAAGGGTCCGCGAAGCTCAGATCGGCAGCCCGCTGGCGAAGCCTCCATCCGAGCCGGACCAAGTGCCGCAGGTCCCTGGGCGACAAAAGTTTGAAAGCGAGCAGCGTCTTCAGGTTCCTCCACGCATCGTTCTGGTCGACGACTCGGAACGCACCACGGCTCCAGATCCCGGCTCGGCGGCTGCTTGCGCGCACCGGCACGCCCAGTTCACGGCAAAGCCCTAGAGCTGTCTCATATCCGGCCGTGAATACCTGCGCGCCGGTGTCGATCCGGCAACCCTCCACCTCCTCGACCGCGATCCGCCCGCCGGCGTGGCCCGCCGCCTCCAGCACCATGAAGTCCACGCCGCGTTTGCGCAGCGCATAGGCGGCGGAGAGCCCGGCGGCGCCGGCGCCGATGACAATCACTCTCACGGCACGACACCATATCCCGATGTCAGCGGATCGCATGGGACGGCGTCGAGGGTGCGCCTATGACGCATGGACCGGGTAGCCGAGTCGCTCAAGACCCGGACGGCACGCCGCCGTAACGGCGGCCCGCACGTCGGCCTCAAGGCGCGGGAACTTGGAGGTGGTCTTCCGTGGAATCGATGACACCGTTCGCAGCCAGGCATCGTTCTCAAGCTCCGGTGAGATGAACCGGACGATCCGGCGAATCTCGGATTCGGGCGACGATTGCACATCCTCGAACGCGACATTCAGCAGTCGGTCGGGGGGGAGATGGCCGAACAAGTCGTCGCCCATCTCGATCATCCGGCTCCAGAACCAGGCGAAGTCCGGCAGTGACACGCGGTCCAGCCGGAGGCGTTCCGGTCGGACGAGCATCCCAGCCAGTCCATCGAGCAACGCGACAGCCCGACCGGACGCCGAACCGACCCAGGCCATCGGATCCAATCCCAGCGGCTTGAGTTGATTCCTTATACCGAGCATGACGCGAAATGGTGGATGGCGGCTCATCGAGAGCGCCGTGTCACGCCCGTCCCGGTAGACATGGATCACCCGCGCGTCGGGAAAGGCGCCGAGCAGCCGCGAACCCCACAGGAGCGATCCCCCCGAGCGTTCCACCCATACCCTGCGGTCGAGCCGTCCGGCCAGCCATTCAAAGAAATGCCGGTGATGGTCGGCGGGCGGTTGCCGTGGCTGCGCCCGGACAACAGGGCCGCATTCGTCGTACAGGTCGTGGTATTCGGCGGTGAGATGCGGCAGCGTGATGGCCAGGATCGGCGGCAAGTCGTCCAGTGAGAAGCGTGCCAACGGATCGTCGAGCGGATAGAGGAACTCGCTGGGGATGCCGAAGTGCTTGAGGCGGCGGATGGGGCGTCCCGGCCGGCTGTACAGGCGCCACATGTGCTTGCCGCCGGACCGTCGGCCGACGAACGCGCGCGGACCGACGAACGAGAAGAATTCCGACACGCTCAGGATCCCGGGGTGCCGGTTGAGGATGTCCGAAACCATGGTCGAGCCGCACCGCCCGGTACTCATGACGAGGACGGGAGGTAGCAGGCCGGTGGCTGTTCTTGCGTTGCCTTCCATGGGAGCACAGTTGGCGGTGGGTCGAAACCGAGAACACGGTCACCATTCGGTGACATCGATCTGGCCCACAAGGTATGAGCCTCTGAAATATAGCACATGCCTCTCCAATGTCGCTCCCGGTACCGCTCCGCAGAACACGTCGTTAACCTGCGGTGAAGAGCATGTCCAGCGCCAGCCCGGCGAAGAGAAGGAAGCCGAGCAGCGAATTGTTGTTGAAGGCCCGAAAGCACCGCTTGCGGTCCCTGCCTCGAACCAGCGCGATCTGGCGACCCGCGCACAGCGCCGCGCCGATCCATCCCGCAAAGTAGGCCGGTCCCAGACTGGCCGCCAATCCCAGCCCAAACATGCCAGCCAGGTACACCGTATGCGCCACGACGAGGAACGTCACATCGTGCCGGCCCAGCAGGATCGCCGTGGACGGCACGCCGATACGCTCATCGTCATCCCGATCCACCATGGCGTAAACGGTGTCGTAAATCACCACCCACAGGAAAGTCAGCGGCCAAAGCATCCACAAGGAGGGATTCCCGAGATCCGAAACGGCGGCGTACGCCATCGGAACGCCCCACGAAAACGCCACGCCCAATACCAGTTGCGGCGCCGGCATGATCCTCTTCGCGAAAGGATAGAATCCGGCGACTGCCGCGCCCAGTACCGCCAGCCCGATCACCAGCGGCGGCAGGCTGAAGACCAGCCAGGCTGCGCCTGCAGTCAGCAGGCCGGCCACGGCAAGCGCCTCCGCGGGCCTGATCGCTCCTGTCGTCAGCGGTCGCGAGCGGGTGCGCTTTACCAGGCGGTCCACGCGGCGGTCGGCATAGTCGTTCACCGCGCAGCCGGCCGAGCGCATCAGGAAAGTGCCGGCAACAAATACAAGCAGGATGCGGGCCGGCGGATCGCCGCCCGAAGCCAGCCACAGGGCGAACAGCGTAGGCCACAGCAAGAGCAGGGTGCCTGCCGGACGATCCAGGCGGATCAGCCCGCCGTACGCCTTCAGGCGTTCGATCAGCACCGAAACCATCAGTAACTGTATGTGAAATCCAGACCGAGGAAACTGTCCCGCCGAACGTCGTAGGTCAAATCCAGCGGATCCACCTTCAATTGCGCGATCGCTTCCAGGCGCATCGACCAATTGTCCGACAGGCGGCGTCTCAATCCCAGGTTCAACGCGCGATAACTGCGGCTCAAATCACCCAGGATGCCCGCCGTAAGTTCGGTGCTTTGAACGTCGTTGAAGGTAACGGCGACCCCGACAAACAGGTCATTCGCCCAAGCGTTCGTGGCCAGCGATCCGCGACTGTCGTCGTGCCACTCGGCCAATAGGACCATGTCCACGGTGGAACCGAACACGGCATAGACGTTGCGCTCCAGGCCGAGGATGAAGGCATGGTAATCCTCCTCCCGGCCCGCCAGGTTGCGGGCTCCGCTGCGGCGAATGGCCTCCAGCTTATACAGCCAGTCCCCGGTCGTGAGTTGCGCGTCCAATCCGAAATGCCGAATCTGTTCATAGTAGGGAATAAAGGGCGTGGCCGGGTCGGGAATCAAGCCGGGCGGGAGGGCCGGAACGAAAAAGGGCTCGCGATTGGTCCCGGCGAAGGCGCTCAGGCCGAAGTCGAGCGGTCCTATGGAGTTGCTGTAGCGAGCAGCCAGATCGACATGGCGCTCTTCGGCGCCGCTCTCGTACAAGGCGTCATCGACCAGTGGGAGGCTGCCGCGAAAACGCCCGCCGGACCCCGCAAAAGTGCGCTTGCGATGGTAGGGCAGCACCAGCCATTCCGCCGTACCCCAGCCGCCGGAGACCGTCAGATACGCCATCGGCTGACCCAGCTTGGCTTCCTCGCGCGGGTGCTCGATGAGGTCGAACTGGTTGACGACATCCACGAGATTGTGCAGCTCGACCACACCCCAGAAAACACGGTCGAAACCTACTCGAAGCTCCCAGAAACTGTCGCCCCAGTCTCCGTACATCAGCAGGTAAGCCTCGCGCAGGTCCGCATGGGTGCGCCGCGAATCAGCGCTGTCGTAGCGATAGAGCGGGGTGAAGGTAAAGCTCGCCTGTTCCGCGATGTCCCAGTACAGCGTCGGCTCAACGACCAGCCCACTGCTGCCCCAGCGCTGTCCGGAAAACTCCGGCGATTCCGGAAACCAGCGCGTCTGCAGGCTCACGTCGCCCGAAAAATCAACACTCTGCGCAGCCCCGCCACCTGCAGCGATGAGCACGATAAGCGCGATTACAGGGCGGAATCGCATCATTGCGCGCGCCGAGGCGCCGTCCGGGCAAATCCGTTTCCCACGAAAGACCCCGAACGCGCCGGGGAACTGATGCTCTTGACCCGCTTCAGGAAAGGCCGCAGCAAAACCGGAAACACCATTTGTTACAGGGGCGGACAGTTTATTTGTTCCTGACACATAAGGCTTATCATATTGCAACGTGCCGAATTGTCAGTGACAGTCGCGGCGATCCTGCGAAACGTGTTTCGCGAACTACAGCGGGGGTTTGTCATGGCTCAGAATAAGGCGAACGCGGGTGGTTTGGGCGCCGGGAGCGCGGGCGCAATCCGGCCATCTCTCGGAAACGCACTGCCGTATTTCGCATCGCTGGTTGTTTTCCCCCTCGTCGTCAACGCCGCGATCCAGGGTGGCTGGTGGATTGCGGCGCCTTACCTTTTCTTCATGATTCCTGACTTTTTCGACACCATGTTCGGAGTGGAAGAAAGGAACATGGACCCGCGCAAGACCAGGGAGAGCGATTTGTTCGCTTACAAGCTTGCCCTCTGGCTTTGGGCGGCATTGTGGCCGACGACGCTGATATTCGCGCTGTGGCAGCTTCTCGTGTCCGACCACCTTTCCGTCCTGGAAACCGTATTCATGGTTGTCGTTCTGAGCGTCGTGGCTCAGGCCTCCTTCATTACGGGCCACGAACTGATACACCGGCGCTCCGCAATGGAGCGCCGGATCGGTGAATTCATACTCGCTTCCGTGTCCTATCCGCATTACGCCTCTGAACACACCTACGTTCATCATGCGCTCGCCTGCACTCCGGGCGATCCCGGCTCCGCGCCCAAAGGGGTCAGCTTGTGGAAGTATCTGCCTCGGGAAATAAAGAGCAACCTTCTCGGCGCCTGGCGCTTCGAGCGCGACCGCCTGGCGCGGCGCCAACTGCCGGTGTGGCACTACACCAATCCATTCTGGCGATACGTTCTGGAGACCGCGGCATGGTACGCGCTGGTCTATTGGCTTGGGGGCGCGTGGGCAGTGCTGGTTTATGCGATCCTCTGCTGCAGCGTGATCCTTTCAATGAAGATCATCAATTACGTGCAGCACTACGGATTGCGGCGTATCCGGCTTCCCAACGGCCGTTACGAACGCGTTCAGCCTTGGCACTCGTGGAGCGCCGCGTACCGACTCAGCAACTGGTTCTTCTACAACATGCAGCGGCATCCCGATCATCACATATCGCCCAACCGCCGTTATCCGCTTCTTCAGCATTGCGGCCCTAACTCCGCGCCGCAGTTGCCGGGAACGTACGTCCGGATGGCCGGACTTGCGGTGTTCCCCAAGCGCTGGTTCGGGGTTATGGATCCGTTGGTGGACAACTGGCGCAAGCACTTCTATCCCCAGGTCGACGACTGGAGCGCATACGACAGCCCCGCGACCGCCGCGCGACCGGATGCGTTCGAGGCCATCAGCGAAATTTTCGCCGCCTCGCCGAAACTCAAGGAGTGGATCAACCGAGCCCCGGAACTGCTTGACAACCTGACGAGCAAGGAATTCACCGATCTTGATCTCCCCCAGGGATTCGGGCCGGACCCGGGATTCGAGGCGATTGCGCGCAGCGGGCTGGCCCGCGTGTACTGGACGCACGAACTCGGCATCGCCGAAATGAGAGAGCAGATCGACGACTATCCGGTCCAGGATGCGCAAGAAGCGGTGGACGCAGTGCGCAACTGGTCCAATGACAAGACTTTCCAGATTGCCGTACACCAGATTCGCGGCAACCTGTCGCAGGCCGAGGCGGGAACGGCCCTGTCCAACGTGGCCGAAGCTTCCGTCACCGCAGTGCTGGCGGCCGTGGAGGAAGATCACGCTGAAAAAGGAAGAAGGCGGGGCGAAGGCGGAGTAGCGGCCGTGGCATTGGGCGATCTGGCAAGCCGCGAGTCCGCGCTCGGACTCAAGCTCGACGTGCTGTTCGTGCATGACGGCGACGGCGAGCAGTACCCGGAAATCCTGTGTCGTAATTTCGACGGGGCGTTGCGAAGCCTGTCGCGCGACAGCCTCCTCTTCGCTCCGCTTTCCGAGGAGGAAAAGACGCAGGCCGTGCTCAAGCTGACGGAACTCCGGAATTACGGCCCCGAAGGGGGCGAGAAACTGCGCGAGCTCACCGGGGCGCGCCACATTTTCACTTCCGGCGACCCAAGCGTCGCGAACCGGTTCGAAGAGGTACGGAGTGAGGTCCTCCCCGGCGGCGCCCCAGGATAGGCAGCGGTTCACGGTATTGCGGAAGTTCACTGAGGCCGACAAGGGCCGGGTCGGACGGCCTGTCGTAACGCCTCACTTCGAGTTCCGGCAGATCGACGATCAGCGCGTGCTGCTGGTCTCCGATACCTTCAACACCCTGCTGCGGGGGCGGATTCATGTCGATCTTTTCCCCATGCTTGACGGACGTCGTTCCGCGGAGGACATCGCGGCCGCACTGGCCGGCAAACATTCCGCTCACGACGTGGATCGAACGCTTGCCGCGCTGGCATCAAGGGGGTACGTCGTTGCGGGTGACTACGCCATGGAACCGGAACGGGCGGCGTTCTGGTCGTCGCTGGGCGCATCTCCGCTGTGGGCCGAAGAACGCCTGGCGGCATTGAAGGTAAAGGTCGTGGGCGATGATGGCCGCCTGGCGCAACGGCTCAGCGCGTTGGGCGTACAAATGGACGCGGCCGGTCCAGCGCTGTCCATCTTCGTCTGCGCCGATTACCTCGACCAAGGACACGGCGCCGTGAATCAGCGCCATCTGGCCGCCGGATCGCCCTGGATGCTGATCCGACCGAAGGGCATGCAGCCTCTGTTCGGCCCGGTGTTCCGCCCGGCGGAACAGGGACCGTGCTGGCGCTGCCTCAGCTATCGCATGCAGAGCCACCAGGAGGTTCACAATTTCCTGCGCAACCGCGCGGGCGAGGAGGCGGCCTTCCGTCCCCGCGCCGCGGAGCCCACTCTGCTGGATGCGCTCTACGGCCTGGCCGCGACGGAAATCGCCAAGTGGCTGATTCTGGAGGAAATGGCGCCCCTTTGTGATCACGCCATCTCGTTTGATCTCGCGGACCTGGACACTGCACGGCACCCAGTCACGCGCCGCCCCCAATGCTCCGCTTGCGGCGATGAGGCGCTGTTCCGCCCGGAGCGGCCGCCGGCCCCATTACGCCTGTGCCCGAGCCCCAAGGCCGTCCGCAACAGCGGCGGCGTTCGTTCGGTTTCCCCGGACGAGACGCTTGCCCGGTACCGCCACTTGATCAGCCCGGTCAGCGGTGTCGTAACATGGCTGAAACGGACCACGGAAGAAGCCGATTCATGGCTGCACGTTTACTGGGCCGGAAGCAATCCGGCTCTGAGAAGCCGAAACCTGAGTTCCCTGAGGCGCAGCCTGCGCAGCAAGAGTGCGGGGAAAGGAAGCACGCGCAAGCAGTCTCAGGCAAGCGCGCTGTGCGAGGCGGTCGAGCGCTATTCCAGCGCGTTCCACGGCGACGAGGTCCGCCGTCGAAAAAGCCTGGTGGAATTCACCGCAAAGGGGGAGTCGGAAGCGATCCACCCGAACGATGTCCAGTTGTTCAGCAATCGGCAGCTGGAGATCGCGGATGAGATTAACGCCCGGGGCCACCCCTACAACATTGTCCCGACGCGTTTCGATCCGGAAGCGGAGATCGAATGGTCGCCCGTATGGTCTTTCACCCAAGGCAGGCACCGGTATCTGCCGACATCCATGCTTTATGGCATGACGCCGGAGCAGCGTTGCGAGTCCGATGTATGGGCGGATTCCAACGGCTGCGCTGCCGGCAACACGCTCGAGGAGGCCATTCTGCACGGGTTCTTCGAGTTGGTGGAACGTGACGCCATCGCCATCTGGTGGTACAACAGGCTCAGCCTGCCCGGGGTGGACCTGGAGAGCTTCGGCGACAACTACCTCGCGGCCACAGGCGATTACTACGGCCGCCTCAACCGGGACGTCTGGATGCTGGACGTGACCTCGGACCTGGACATCCCGGTGTTCGTTGCGCTGTCGCGCCGCACCGACGCGGAAGCAGAAGACATCATCTACGGCGCCGGCGCGCATACGGATCCTTTGATCGCCGCCTTGCGCGCCGTGTGCGAGATGAACCAGTGCCTGACCTGGGTTCCGCGGCCCGAAAAGGGCGATTCCGGGTATGGCGTTGATGATCCCATGTGCCTTTCATGGTGGAAGACCGCCAGGTTGGCGGACCACCCCTATTTGGCGCAGGCTTCAGGCATCAAACCGCGGTGCAGATCGGATTATCCCTGCCCCGACACCAGCGATGTGATGGAGGACGTGGAGCGGTGCCGGGCGCTGGTCGAAGCCAAGGGCATGGAATTCCTGGCGCTCGATCAGACCCGCCCCGATATCGGAATGCCGGTGGCGAGGGTGATTGTGCCGGGCCTTCGGCACTTTTGGGAACGCTTCGCGCCGGGGCGCCTGTACGATGTGCCCGTCGAAATGGGTTGGCGTGAGAGCGTTCTCGCCGAGACTGATCTGAATCCCGTTCCGGTCATTGCGTAAGTCGCCGCCGTGAATTTCGAGAATCAATGGGCCATCACCGAGGAACGGCTGGCCCGTGAGGCGGATTCCCTCGGCGAACTGCTGGAAGCGCTCCGCAGTCGCATTTCACCCATCCTGATCGGCGACGACGAATGGAAGAGGCTGGTGGACCGGGGCCGGGAGCTTCCGGCAACCCTGGCCGCCTACCCGTTTGGCCTTGAATTGCCGCTGCATGAGCAGCGGCCGGGCGCGGACCTGGGTGTGTCGGTGGTCGGCGGAACCGGACCGGCGGCCTTCTTTCAGCGGAAGGCGCGGTCGGAAAGCGCAGATTCGTACGCAAACGGCATCGCGCGGCTGCTGTCGGAAACAGAGTCCGAGGAATCCGCTTTGCGCCAGATTGTCGGCCACAAGATGATGCTCGAATACGACGTCGATACGGCGCCGGTTGGCGCACATCCCGAGCCGGGAATTTTCCTGCGGCCCGCCGAACGGCCGATTCTGGGCGGCGACGCGAGTCAGCGAGTTGCCGATATCGGCGTCGTGCTTGATGCCCTGACAGCCGCCGTCGGATGGAACCTCGATCCCTCGGAGACCCGGCGCGCCGAGGAAATATACCGGGCGCTGGGACCGGCTACGAAGATTGAATCTTTCGGGGCTTTTCCGGCGAGGGAAAGGGCCATACGGCTTGCCGTAACGGGGTTCAGGACTTCCAGCGACCTTATGGCGTTTTTGCACCGAGCCGGCTGGCCCGGGGGGCACTCCTTCCTTGCCGCCACTCTTTCACGCTTCGAGGAACGCAGCGCATTCGTCAATCTGGGAGTCAATCTGGATGTGCTTGCCGAAGGCCTCGGCCCGACGCTGGGACTAAGTGTCCTCGCCAAGGACAGGGAGCCGAAAGACCCTGGCTATTGGGTGGACAGGCCCGGGCAGTGGACCCCGTTCATGGAAAGCCTTCGCGATGAGGGGCTTGGCCTCGAAGAAAAACTGACTGCGCTGGCCGACTGGACAAGGGGACCGGCGACGCTGTTCGGCAAGTCCGGTCCCTTTATTCTCATGCGCGGCATTCACCATGTCAAGTTCGTGCTGGCCGAGGACCGGTTCAAGCAAATCAAGGCCTATGTTTTTATGCTGTTTCTCGGCACGGCTTTTCCGGGCGCAGGGCCTTCCCGTTAGATTCGCGCCCCCCGGCGCCCGGACGACTCCGCTCGCCGCAACGGGAACCCCGGGCTGCAGCCGGGATTCCTATGCCGGCTTCGTGCCGGAAAGTAGGCGGTAGGTAAACGCGCCCTGGCGCAGCCCCTCGTAGAAATCCATGGCCGCCTGCATGAACTCGTGGTATGCGCGGAGTTCGCCGCGCGGCGGCGGGACAACCATCCGATAGGACATCCACTTCTTCCGCGTCCGTTCCGTAGACGGCGACACTTCCGAATCCAGGTTCTCCTCGCGTATCCGAATGAAGCCCGCCTCTTCGAGGGTTGCGAGCACTTCCCGGACAGAACTCAGCGAAGGCATGCGAAAACCCCATTGCATGCTGGCGTGAACATGTTTCTGCTGCGCCCCGAGCGGCGCGCCGCTCAGGAGACCTTCCAGGGCCTGCCAGCAGCCACCCGGCTTGAGCGCACGATAGACACCACGAAGATAGGCGAGTTTGTCGGAGGCATAACAGAACGATTCGTGATTGAACACGGCATCGAAGCTGGCCTCCGAAAAGGGCAAATCCATGAAATCGCCGTGGCGGAACTCGACCAGATGGCCGAAGCCGTGCTTTTGGGCCTGATCCGTCGCCACTGCGATATGCGGTTCGCAGTTCGTCAACCCGGTGACTCGTACTCCATAGGTACGGGCAAGCCAGATCGCGGTGCCCCCGAGGCCGCATCCGGCGTCCAGTACGTGCCGCCCCGGCTTGAGGCCACAGCCCCCGGACAAAGCTTGGTTGGCGCGCAGCAGCGCCTCCTCGTCGGAGGCCGTATCGGGCCCCCATAGCCCAAAATGGCAGGCCAGCAGGTCCCCGTTCATGACCAGCATCGGGCCGGTTAGTGCCGCGTAGTGGGGGGGAACGGAAAGCTCCGGGCTGGCCGGTTTCCCGGGCGGCTGTCGGGCGCCGTCCATGGCAGCGATCAGGCGCCCGATCCGGCTGATTCCACCGGCGTGGCCGCCGGGACCTTTGCGGCAGGCCGGTCTATCGCCAGCAACAGCGGCGGCAGGAGCAGTAGGTCGCAGATCAGCGCGAACGCAATAATCATCGCCGTCAAAAGCCCGACCTGGGCAGTCGGAATGAACGGGGACAGGACGAAAACCAGGAAACCGGCCACAAGCACCGTCGTGGTCGTAAACAGGGCGGGTCCGGCCGTCTGAAACGCATACCGGACCGCGTCTTCGGAAGCATAACCGTGCTCCAGCCGCCCGCGGCGGTATTTGCTCAGAAAATGCACCGTATCGTCGACTACGATGCCGATAGTCATGGCCACGACCACGGAAAGCGCCAGTCCGACCTGGCCGATCGTCAGCCCCCAAATGCCGAATCCAATCACGGCGGGGATGAAATTGGGAAGGAGACTTGCCAGGCCCAGCCGGAACGAACGCAGGGCCACAAGCAGTATGACGGAAATACCGAGGAGCGCCGCCATCGTGCCGATCAGCATCGCGCGGATGTTGCGCTGCCCGATATAGGCAAACAATACGGCGGGGCCCGAACTGTTGACGCCGGCTATGCGCGGGGCGTTTTCCTTCAGCCATGTTCCGGCGCGCGCGTTCAGTTCCAGAACTTCCCGGGAGGAAAGCGTTTCGCCCGTCACCGTCATGCGCGTCGCCGACCGGGCGGTGTCGATCTGATGGTTCAGGTCCAGGCCCTGGGGAAGGGAGAGTTCGTACAGCAGAAGGTATTGCGCAGCCAGTTCCCGGTTTTCCGGAAGCCGGTAGGCGGACGGCTCGTCGCCATGCATGCTCTTGTTGAGCTGCCGAAACGTATCGGTAATAACTGCAACGTGCCGGATTGCCGGCTGTTCCCGGTACCAGTCGGCAAAGGCTGATACGTCGGCGAGAAAAGCGGGGTCGGTAACGCCGTCCGGTATGGACGAGTCAAGCGAGTATTCCAGCACCGTGTTGCCGCTCAACCGCTCGTCTAGAAAATCCGTATCCCGACGAAATTCCACGCTTTCATCGAAGAAATGCACCAGGACGTCGTTGAGTTCGTTGCGTGGGATGGCCCAAAGCAAAGCGATTACGACGGCCCCCGATCCCCAAAGCAACGCCTTCCTGTTCCGCAGCACAAATTCCGAAATGCCGGCCATGGCGGATTCGCGAGGAAGCTTCGCTCGCGCCGCGCGCATCGGCAGCAGCGACAGCACCGCAGGCAGGAAGGTCACCGAGAGCAGGAACGAGGCGCCGATGCCGAAGGCGACGAAGTTCCCGAGGTGGCGGTACGGCGGCACCTCGGAGAAATTCATGCTCAAGAATCCGAGCGCCGTTGTCGCGCTTGCGAGGAACACCGGATGCAGGTTGAGCCTGACCGATTCGACAATCGCGGCCCGCTTGGAATCTCCGGCGCGCATTCGCTGCTGCAAGGCAACCAGCAGGTGTACGCAATTGGCCACCACGATCATCAGCACGATGGTCGGAGCAGGGGCCGTGGGCGGGGTGAATGGCAGGCCGACCCATCCACCCAGGCCCATTGAAGCAAGAATTGAAAAGACGATGACCAGGCCGGTTGCCGCCACTCCTGTCAGTCCCCGCGTCAGGACCCCCAAAACCAGGGCCATGATCGCAAGGCTTACGGGAAGAAAAATCACCTGGCTTCTTATCGATGCTTCCGAGAATGTCTGGTTGATCATTACCGTGCCTACCACACGAAGATCGATGCCCGAAAACCTCTCTTCCGCCTCGGCTGCCGCCTTGCGGGCAAACTCGGCGACCGCGGCTACTGCGGCCGCCTGGTGCTCCTCGGGCAATTCCACGGTAACGCTGACCGCGCTGACGTCGCCGCGCCGGGACAAGACACTGCCTGCGAGTCGAGGATCGGCCAAAGCCGCCGCACGGATTCGAGACCTCGCCCGAGCATCACCCAGATCGGCGGGATCCACGAGATCCCGCACGTACAGATCATCGCCGTCGGCCGTAGTGTGCTGAAAGTTGGCTATGGAATCGACCCGCCGCGAATAGGGTGCTTGCCATGCGCGCTCGGTCAGCCAAACGGCCGTGGAAAGTGCCTGTTCCGACGTGGCGTCACCGTCGTCCGGCGCGATAAGGAAGAGGACGTTGTCGCTCTTTCCATACGTGTTTTCCAGGGACTCAAGCGCCAGCAACTGGGGATTGTCCTCGCTGAAAAAGATGCGGTAGTTCGCGGAAAACGCGAGAAACAGGCTGCCGGAGGAAGCAACTGCAACCAGGATCAGGGTAGCCGCGATGATGGGCCAGCGAGCGGCGACTACCCACTCGGCAAATCGTGCTTCGACCTGTCGCATCGCCATACCGTACTAGGGCGTGTTAACACTTAATAGCGCATCGACGATGAGTACGAAGGTGATGAAGCCGAGGTAGATGACATCGAGCTTCTCGAAGCGAGAGAAGATGCGCCGGTATCCCTTCAGGCGCCGGAACAGGCGCTCCACTTCGTTGCGCCGCTTGTAGAGCTCCCGGTCGTATTCCCAAGGATTCAAGCGGTTGCTCTTCGGCGGCACGACCGGCGAGAATCCGAGTTCAAGCGCCAGTTGGCGCGTCGCGTTGTCCTCGTAGGCGCGGTCCATCACCAGGGCCGGGTCGCCGGAGGGTTTTTCCATGCTGCTTATGAGCTTGCGCCCCTCGGGGGCGTCGTGCGCGTTGCCGGGCGAGAGGCTGAAGGCAACGGCCGTTCGGGCATCCGCGGCAACCATATGAAGCTTGGTGGTCCAGCCGCCGCGGGACTTGCCGATGGCTTGCGGGCCGTTTTTTTTCGGGCGCCCGCACCATCCGGATGCACCTTCACGCTGGTGCTGTCCAGACCCATCGCCTCCACCTTGATCCGCACGATCTGTTCCCGCTGCAGATGCGCGAACACGCGATCCAGAACCCCGTTCTTCGACCAGCGGTTCATCCGCGTATAGATGGTGTGCCAATTGCCGAACCGCTCCGGCAATCCGCGCCACTTGCAGCCGTGCTCCGCCACATAGAGGATCGCGTTGAGCACCTGGATGTTCGGCAGGCTGACGTTCCCCCGCTGTTTCGGAAGCAGCGGGGCAATCCGCTCGCACTGGGCCTCGGTGAGTTCCATACCGTTGATTCTCCTTCACTTTTCCGGCCATAACGACCGAAGGAAAGGATACCACAATAGACCTCATATGTGTTAACACGCCCTAGTTCAACACAGTCGAACCACGCCACCCAAACTTCGTCTCACGCCCGGTGTCGTGTTGCACGACACCGGAACACGCCGGATGCTGCCCGACTCTGAGCATTATCGCGGCATGGACCACAGCGGCCCCCGGCGCAGCAAGGCGCTGCGCCGGGGGCCGTCTTTTTACTACCGAACCGCTCCGAACCCGAATGGCCCGGGCCCGGAGCGCTCAACTCCGTTCAGATTCCGCAGCAGCAGAGACCGGCGGAAATCGCCTGAAGTTGTTCCTCGTCCAGTACGGGATCGGGCGGCAAGGCCAGATGCACGGTGCGCATGTCGCTTTCATGCACCTTGATCTCGATATTGTCAGGAACGTCGATACCGAATTCCTGATGAATTACGCCCTTGGGATCGGCTATGAGTTGCCGGCGAAAATCGGGATTCTCGACCGCCATGTCGGTCAGATGATTACGCATTTCGTCCGCAGTCGGCATTGAGTTTTGCATGATAGTTTCCCCGCTTTGTCTGCAACGAATCCACCTACCAGTGCTCCTCAAAATCCAGAAGCACTTCCCTTTAACAACAAAGGAAAAGGATTCGTGCGCAGCCGAATATTACCACGCAATGCCATCTCACCAGGTCATCTTCCGAAAGCGCCACACTGGCCCAACAATTTTCCCGCGGCCCGTCAAATCCTCCGGGACTTGACCGCGCAATAACGCCTGACATCGAAATAACCCATCCGCCAGACTTCGCCAAGCCTCGATACCCGTTCCATCGAATTGATGAACGCTCGCCCCGTAACCCCGAACGCATGCAGCAGCTTTAGGAGTTGCAAGTTGTTCTCGATGATCTGAAGGTTGTCCATCTCCTTTCCGCCGAATCCCTCGAACTCAGCGATTTCGAAGCCGGTCCCGCCCAGCAGTGAGGTGTAGCTGGATTGGCACTCAAGGCTGTGCATCGCCCAAGCTTCACAAAACGGTTGAATGTGGTCTTCGTACTGCTGTTCCGTCAAACCGTCACTCGCCATCCAATCCACCGCCACGATCTTTCCCCCGGGCTTGAGGATCCTGTGGACCTCGCACAGAAATCGCGCGCGATCAATGTAGTGGCAAGCACTCTCGATATTGACAACCACGTCTATCGATTCGTCGGAGAACGGGAGACTCCGAGAGCAATCGGCATATTCGAAGCGAACCTGATCATCCAGGCCCGCGTCAAGCACTTTCTTGCCAGCCATCTCCAATTGCACCCTGCTCAGGTTGACTCCCGTGACTGCGCATCCCCGCGTTTTCGCCAGGTAGATGGCGGCTCCGCCCACTCCACATCCAGCATCAACTACATGGTGCCACTCATTGATCCCGGCCGGTGCAATGACAACTTTCACCATGCGTTCCAAAGCTCGCGCAAGGCCCGGCGAATCTCTAAGACGCTCATCAGGCCCCGGACACTCCCCGGGCTCAAACAGCCCGAGATGAAGGTGATCGGCATTCCAATTGAGATAAAAGCCCTGGGTCCACCTGTCATAGTGATCGCTGACCACACGCTCGTGTTCCGAAACGGATGATTCGTGAACTTTCGCCAACGCCGATCCTCCCGCGCGGGTACATATCGCCGACGTACAGTATCACTGCCGTCTGTTATGATCCTGACCGCATTTTGCGGCCCGGGGGCTACGGCTGGTGTTCAACAATCCGTTTCGTGAAGAGGCTGCCGCAAACAGGAATCAACGCCAGCAACTTGATCATCTCCTTCGGGTTACCGCGCCACACGAGCGCATCATTCTCGCGGGTATCGGGCTGGTCCTGCTCGCCGTCGCCATCTGGGCCCTGTTCGGAGGGATCGAGCGAACCGTAACCGCGGACGGGCTGTTAATCCAGCCGGGGAATCGCCACGAAGTCGTCACCGACGAACAGGGGCATCTCCTGGAAATCCTTGTCGAGCCGGGAGATCGGGTCGAGGCCGGAGCACGCATCGCGCGCCAGAGCGTGCCCGAACTGGAGCGTGAATCGGAAGCTTTGCGCGAGCGAGTGATATTGCTGGAAGCGGAATTGGCGACGGCAGGTGGAACCGCCCTTGGCATACAGGCCTTGCTGAGCGACGCCCGGGTGGCGCTGCTGGAAATGGAGGCGCGGCGTTTGGCGAAAGAAGCGATCGTCAGCCAGACCGGCGGCGAAGTCATCACGGTTCTGCGCGCGCCGGGAGAATATGTTCCGAAAAACGCCACGGTGGCGCAACTCCTGCAGGGTAACGGAGAACCACCGACAGCGGTGCTGCGTGTAACGCCCTCGACAGCGGAGCGCATACGGCCGGGTATGGCGGCGGAAATCGAGATCATCACGCCCGACAGCGAAACACGGCGGCTGACCGGTAAAGTGGCGCGAATAACCCCAGGGCCCCTTTCCGGCTGGTTGGCTGCCGTGCCTCCCGCCGTGGCGGACTCGCTGTCCCGCATCGATCTCGATTTGCACGATGCGGAAAATCTGACTGTTGCGGATGGAACCCGGTGCCGGGTTCGAGTGTTGCTCGGCCGGCAACCTCCCGCCGCGCTCTTCAATATCGGATAAACCGCAATGGCCCGCAGCGCTCGCGGAGCGTTCATGAATCCGAAGAAGAAGCCTGCCGAGGGCCGGAGCATACGCCGCGTAAAGACGCCGCTGTTGTTGCAGACGCACGCCACCGAGTGTGGCGCCGCCTGCCTCGGCAGCGTTCTCTCTTTCTTCGGGCGCTGGGTCCCGCTGAGCGAACTTCGCGAGCGCTGCGAAGTCAGCCGGGACGGCTCAACCGCCGCCGGGATTTCCCGCGCGGCAAAGCACTACGGGCTCGAATGCACGGGGCGAAGCGTTCGGCTTCATCAACTGCGGAACCTGCCGCTGCCCCTCGTTCTTTTCTGGGCGTTCAATCATTTCCTGATCCTGGAGGGATTCGATCGGAACCATTACTACCTCAACGATCCATCCACCGGCCGGCGCAAGCTATCGAAGGAAGAATTCAACAAGGGCTTTACCGGGGTAGCCCTGTCGTTCAAGCCCGGACCGGATTTTCAACCCGGCGGCGCCCGGCCCAGCATACTGCGGCGTCTTCCGGCGTGGCTTGAGGGCAGCGGGCCAGGATTGGCGTATGCGGGCGCGTGCGGACTGCTGCTGGCCCTTCTTGCGCTCGTTACTCCAGCGTTGCTTACCGTGCTTGTGGATCGGGTGCTGGGCGAAAACCAGCCGTGGGGCATGCTGATCGCCGGCGTGCTCGCCGGCACGGCCGCGCTGGTGTATGTGCTGACCCTTCTGAAGCATCGATTCCTGAGGCGCCTGACCGTCCGGATGGCGATCATCGCCGGGAACCGCAGTCTTACGCGCCTGCTGCGGTTGCCGGTCGAGTTCTTCAGCCACAGGCTTGCGGGAGAACTGACGGCCCGTGTCCTTTCCATCGACAGGATCGCCAAGGGCCTGACGGAACACTTCCTGGGCCTTCTGATCGAAATTGCCATGAGCGTCGTGTTTCTTGCCGTCATGCTTGCATACGACTCCATGCTTGCGTTGATCGTGCTCGGGTTCGCCGTGCTGAATGCGGCAGTGGCGCGGGTCATTTCCCGGGCGCGCGTTGACGAAAGCCATGCGCTGCGCCGCGAACAGGGCCTGCTGCTGGGCGTTGGGACGCTGATGCTGAATCAGGCGGAAACGTTGCGTATGACGGGGGCGGACGACCGCTTTTTCTCCCGTTGGAGCGGCCATCAAGCCCGGGAACTGGCCGCCCGCCAGCGATTCGTGGAGCTCAGCCATATCAATGCGGCCCTGCCCGGCCTGTTCATGGCGCTGGGTCACGCCGCGGTACTGACTTTCGGAGCAACACGGGTCATTAACGGTGATTTGACCTTGGGGGCTCTCGTGGGCTTTTACGTCGTGGCCGGCATGTTTCTGGCGCCGGTCGGTCGCTTTGCGGAGTTCGCCGACAAGCGTCAGGCGCTGGAAAACGACATGCAGCGCCTGGACGACATCACCGAGACCCCCGAAGACCGCGGCCTGGCGCGGCGGCGGCAGGCGTGGGAGGGTATAGCCACGCTGAACGGGCGACTGAGGCTGGCGGGCAGCGTGGAGTTGCGCGGCGTCACCTTCGGCTACAACCTCGCCCGCCCGCCGCTGATCAACGACTTCAGCCTGACAATAAGGGCCGGGCAGCGGATCGCGCTGGTAGGTCCAAGCGGATCGGGGAAATCCACGGTAGCGCGCCTGGTTGCCGGCCTGTATCAGCCATGGTCCGGCGAAATTCTTTTTGACGGCCGGGCCAGGGACGACATTCCCGAGGATGTCCTGTCACGATCGGTATCGGTGGTGGATCAGCATATCGTCCTGTTCTCTGCAACCGTGCGCGACAACATCACGCTCTGGAATCCCGCCGTTCCGGACGATGACCTGGTCGCGGCCGCCCGTGATGCCTGTATCCACGACGAAATCCTGGAGAGACCGCTGGGTTACTCGACGCCCGTCGATGAAGACGGCGGGAACTTCAGCGGGGGCCAGCGCCAGAGAATGGAGATTGCCCGCGCGCTGGTAGGAAACCCGACGGTGCTGATCCTGGACGAGGCGACAAGCGCCCTGGATGCGGCCACCGAAGAATACGTTGATGACGCCCTGCGCCGACGGGGAGTCACCTGCCTGATTGTCGCCCACCGTCTGAGCACGGTTCGGGACTGCGACCAGATCATCGTGCTCGATAAGGGTGTCGAAGTACAACGCGGCACCCACGACGAGTTGATGTCGGACACCGAAGGAATCTACTGCCGGCTGGTCCGGAGTGGCTAGAGCCGTGAAGGAACCGCCGCAAAGCGCACTTTTCCGTCTTGCCGCCGACAAGGGCAAGCCTGTGCCCTGCGCCGGCAACTTGCCGCTGGACTTGAGCAACCCGCAAATGGCGTGGTTTATCGAAAAGGGCGCCGTTGACCTGTTTCTCGTGGAACGCAAGGACGGAGTCCAACAGTCGGCGCCGGAACATCTGCTGCGTGCCGAATCCGGGCGCCTGTTGCCCGGAGTGGCGCCCCAGGCAAAGGAAACATCGTTCGCGCTTACCGCCAAGGGTCTTCCCGGCACCGTCTTGCGGCAACTGCCGGTTTCGGATCTGGGAGAGATCCCGCATTCGGAGTTGGCGGCAAATATCGACGCCTGGGTCACGGACATGTCGGCCATGCTTTCAAGGGACGTGGAATACCGGCCGCGGTTCGATGAGTTGGTCGAGCCGGACAGCACGGTTGAAGCGAGCAAAGGTACGCATTCCACCCGGCGAGGGGTTGCGTGGGTAATGGCGCTGCCGCACGGCGCAGGGCTGTATTTGAGTCTCGTCGATCCTGCCGAGGCAGGCCGGGATCCCCAACGATACATTCCGCTGACGCCGGCGACCTGGCTGGACCTGGTGCAGGAATCACCCCTTTCCACCTGCTCTTCGGAATTGCTGGCCAGGGATGGCCGTCTGCTGCCCGCGTTGGCCGATTTTCATTCCCTCGCCTTCTCATTGGAGCGGCTCAATCGCAGTCTGGCGGTTGTTGACCAGGCAAATCTGGAGCGGGCGCGGGTAAGCAACAGGCGGGAGGACGAGGAAGTCGCCCGGCGGCGTCTGTTCAATCTGTACGGCCTATTCAAGAAAGATACCGATCAGGCGCCCGGGGCTACGCTGCGCGACGTTCTCAAGGTCATTGGCCGCCATGAAGGCATCGAGTTCAAATGGCCGGTGAAGGCCGACGGATCGGATCGCGACGCTTACCTGCGCGAACTGCTGGACGGCTCCGGCGCCCGGGGCCGCAGGGTGCGGCTGGCGAGCGATGAGAAATGGTGGATCGGGGACTGCGGCGCGGTCCTCGCCTTCCGCGAACAGGATGATCGTCCGGTGGCCCTGCTGCCGCGGACGCTCGGACGGTACCGTGAAATCGATCCTTCAAACGGAAGGAGCCGCCGGATGAGCGCTGAACGCGCAGCGCACCTGAGTCCCGAAGCATGGATGTTCTACAAGCCCTTGGGAACCGGAGCAGTCACGATCAAAGATATCTTCGGACTCGTCAAGGGAGGATTCGCGGCCAATCTGTTGCGGTTCATTGGAATCGGAGTGCTCGGCGGCCTGGTCATGTTGCTGCCTGCCGTGTTGCTGGGATTCATCGCCGACGAAGTGATCCCGTCGGAAGAAACCGGCCTGCTGTATACGATTACCGCCACGCTTGCCGGAATCGCCGTGGTAGGCGCGCTGTTGCAAATGCTGCAGGGAATGGCGCTTATGCGCCTGGAGGGTCGAGCCGCGTCCCGGATCGAGTCGGCATTCTGGGACCGCCTGCTACGGTTGCCTTCCAAGTCCCTGCGTCGCTTCCCGGCCGGCAACCTTGCCACCCGGGGCATGACCTTTCAGAACCTTCGCGATGCCGTTCAGGGCGTTGTGGCCAACGCGGCGCTTTCCATCGTGTTCCTTTCGCCCGCGGTCGTTTTGATCTATTTCTATGATTCCGCGTTGGGAGGCATCGCGGCGGCTTTCGGTCTGGTCTCGCTGATGGCCACAATCGCGCTGGGCGCGCGGCAGATCACGCCACACACCCGCGTGATTCAGGCCGTCCAGTCGCTGGTGGGCCACTTGCTCCAACTGATCAACGGCGTATCCAAGCTGCGCGTGGACGGTGCGGAGGGGTCCGCCTTCGCCGTCTGGGCCAGGGGTTACAGGGACCGGAAGCGGGCCGAGTCGCAACTCGGCGGCGCAGAGGAGCACCTGCAGGCATTCGGGGCCGCGCTGCCGCTGCTCGCTGCGGCTGTTCTGTTCCTGGCGGCCACCCTGCCGAACCGCCAGGCACTGTCGGTGGGAGACTTTCTTGTCATTTACACCCTATTCCTGTTGTTTCAATCGGCCGTGGTCAGGCTGGGAGGTTCCTTCGGCGCGATTGCCGCCATCAAGCCGGCGGTTCGTCAGATTGAGCCATTTCTCGCGGGATCCCCGGAGCCGAGTTCGGAGGGTGAACCGGTCGACTATCTTGGGGGCGAAATCGTATTCGATCATGTGAGCTTTCGATATGATCCGGAAGGCCCGCTGATCCTCGATGACGTATCGATTCGCGTGCGGCCCGGCGAGTTCATCGCCATTGCCGGTGAATCGGGCGCCGGCAAGAGCACGCTGTTCCGGCTTGCGATGGGGCTGGACCATCCATCTTCAGGGGCGATCTACTACGACGGCCGGGATCTCAGGCGCCTGAACATCAAGCAGTTGCGCCGCAGGATCGGGGCCGTTCCGCAAGAGGTGCGGCTGCATCCCGAAGACGTGTGGGACAACATCGTGGGGGATTACGAAGAAATCGACTCCAGGGATGCCTGGGCGGCGGCCGAGGCTGCGTGCGTGCATCGCGAAATCTCGGCCATGCCGATGGGGATGATGACCTGCGTCGGCGCCAGCGTAAGCGTTACGTCCGGTGGCGAAAGCCAGCGAATCATGATCGCCCGCTCCCTGATTCGCAAACCACGCATCCTTCTGCTTGATGAGGCGACAAACTGGCTGGACAACGAGAGTCAGGCCGTCGTAATGGACAACCTGTCGATGCTGACTTCCACCCGGGTCATCATCGCCCACCGGCTCTCCACCCTGCGGCAGGCGGACCGAATTTTCGTCATGCAGTCCGGAAAAGTAGTTCAGCAAGGACCGTACGAGAACCTGGTGGCCGCGGAGGGCGTGTTTCGGAATCTGGTCCGCCGACAGATGATTTGAGCGGTCCGGCGGATGGCGGATTTACAATTGACATAAATATGTTTCATATGTATGTTTTTGTGCATGCGCACGACGATTCACATTGACAACCACCTTTTCGCGGAACTGAAGCGCATTGCCGCGGACACGGGCAGAACACTGACTGCCGTCATTCAGGACGCGCTGCGCGAATCCCTTTCGAGACGCCGCAAGGCGGATCGGCCCGCAGCCGAACTGCCCCTGTTTCATGGAACCGGGCTCATGCCCGGCGTCGATCTGAGCGACACCGCCTCCCTGCTTGATTTGATCGAAAGCGACGATGGTCCTGCCTGACGTGAACATCCTCGTCGCGGCCTATCGCGACGACGCTCCGGAACACCGTTCCTGCCGGCCGTGGCTTGAGACCGTGCTTGCAGGGGACGAGGCGTTCGCGGTGTCCGATCTGGTGTTGAGCGGTTTCCTCCGCATCGTTACGCATCCCCGCATTTTCGCCCGCCCGAGTCCGCCGGGCGAGGCGATGGAGTTCGCCAACGTGATCAGGCGCCAGCCCCACTGCGTTCCGGTCAGCCCCGGCGCCCGGCATTGGGACATCTTTGCGCGTCTTTACCGGGATGCCGAGGCCTGGGGCAACCTGATACCGGACGCGTACTTCGCTGCCTTGTCGATCGAGCGCGGCTGCGAATGGATAACCCTCGACCGTGACTTCGCGCGCTTCGAGGGTTTGCGCTGGCGCCGTCCCCCGCGCAATGAATAGGCTGCCGTGATTTCTCAGTAGTTTGTTCGCCCCGACCTAAGGATGAGGGCGCAATCCTACCTAGCTTTTGCGCTACGTTCGACAAGAGAGCGGAATCTGTTTCAATCCTCAGAAGACAATTGCTCATCTTCCCATTCCTTGTAAGACCTATTGGTATTGCGATGCTTCCACAATTGTAGGCCACTAGCGGGATAACCCTTCACTACCGACGCAGCAGCAGATAACGACGTAAAAGCGTAATTCTCCTTGAATTTGTACCGGTCGCCCTGCTCTTCAGGCACGAGGACACCCTGTTCAATCAATCGTTCGTGCAGGCGGGCGCCATAGCTGCCGTTTGCATATTGTTTGTCCCACTCCCTGGCCAAGGAGCCGGACTGCACCACAAATTCTCTCCCGCTAGCATCCAGCGTTGCGGTTATTCCATTGCGGTCCTCGATTACAAACGCGTGGTCACCTGCTACCTCATCAGAATCGGGTTTCTTCGTACTGTTGCGGGTGTTATCGCTAAACATATCAACCTTGATGGCGGGCAAGACCAAAAAAAGATAATGAAGGAACTTGTCCATCGCGCTCTTCTCCGCCTCTGAAAGCATAGGCTTGCTCCCATCATTGCCGTTCGTGAGGGGTACATGCTTGGTTCTTTTCGCCCGCTCAATAAGGCACGCCTCCAAGTAAAGGACATGAGCCGTGTTCAGCCGATTCTCTAGTTTGGTCGCGAGCACAGCTGAATCCCATTCAAATCCTTTCGCTTTCTGCTCCTTTGCGCTCTGGAGTATGCGATCACTTAAGTGTTCTGCCTTGCCAATATATGCAGCCCGCTTATGCTCATGGTCTTCCAGCAAATTACCCAGCAAGATGTAGATGCCCGCATTATTCGCTTTAGGACGTTTACGCATATCTGAGAGGTTTTCTTTATTTCTGGCGAAAAACAGCACATGGCCATCCCAGTTGGATACGTCAGCCGTTAACATCCCGGTTGGACTTCCGTCCAAATAATGAATCTGAAGCTGAATGCCTTGCGTGCTATCGCTCATACCGGCTCCTCCCATTGGGTTTCTCGCGTGATTGCTGGTCACGCTCGCGGTCTCGAACACATGACTTCGCAATTTTACCGGTGGCGCTCGACACTCTGCACGCGCAGCGCACAACAATCTCCCACATAGCACGACCTAGAGGCAGAGGGTGTGCAGCGTCCCTGCTTCTTCGGGTCCGCCTGTTCTTCGAAGCACGGTGGCTTCTCGAATCGGCCATGCAAAGTTATGTAATATAGGACTTTGAGTCGCATATTGCATAATATAGGTCGTTCCAATGATTCCGAGAGCCATTTCAGCGGAATTGCATACTCTGCTGTCCGAGTATCCGGTGGTGACGGTGCTTGGCCCGCGTCAGGCGGGCAAAACGACCCTGGTGCGCGCGGAGTTGCCTGAATACGACTATTGCAACCTGGAATATCCGGAAACGCGCAACCTGGCCAGGGAGGATCCGAAGGCACTTCTAGCGACGTATTCGCAGCCGACAATCCTTGACGAGATCCAGCGCGCGCCTGAACTGCTCAGCTACATCCAGGTGCTGGTGGACGAGGATCAGCGCAATGGGCGCTATGTACTCACGGGCTCAAGCCAATTCGAAATCCATCAGGCTATTACTCAGTCTCTCGCAGGTCGAACCGCGATTCTCACGCTTTATCCCCTCTCAATAGCGGAACTTGTTCAGCACGGGCAAAAGTCCTCGGCATGGGAGCATGCCCATACGGGATTTCTGCCCCGTATCCACGCCCGGAAACAGCGGCCCTCGACAGCCTACGCCAACTATTACCAGACCTATGTGGAACGAGACGTTCGCCAATTGGTCAACATCAGGGACACGAGTCTTTTCGAGCGTTTCATTCGGCTTCTGGCCGGCAGGGTTGGGCAGTGCCTTGACAAGAGCTCGCTAGCGGGAGATGTGGGCACAAGCCCAAGAACAATCGCCAACTGGCTGTCTATTCTTGAAGCCTCGTTCCTTGTGTATCGACTGCCGCCCTACTTCCGAAATTTCGGCAAACGCGCAATCAAGTCGCCAAAGTACTACTTCATCGACACGGGCCTGCTCTGCTATCTGCTGGGAATCCGCTCGCCTGAGCAGGTCGCTCGCGATCCCCTGGTCGGCGCCATTTTCGAAAACCTGGTGGTTGGAGAAATCATAAGGGCCCAGGCCAACAAGGGAAGCCGGCCCGAAATCTATTTCTTCCGCGACAGCAACGGCGCTGAGGTTGATCTGCTCATTCCCAGGGGGAGCGGCTTCGATGCGGTAGAAATCAAGTCCGCCACGACGTACCGGCAGGGCCTGCTGAAAAGCCTGAGTCGGATCGAATCGCTCACGCCCGAAGTCGCTTCGCGGTATCTGATCTATCGGGGCGAACGCTTGAAGTTCTCTAACGGGATCAAGGCCCTGCCTTATCAGGAGACGGCTTCGGTGGTATAGGCTGTACCCGATGTGTCCTGCAAACAACCACGCCGTGCCCCTCCAACGGACTCACGACGGCGACTCCGTTTCGTACATCGCCTGCATCGCACGGGCCTGCTCCGAGAATTCCTCGCGTAGCGAGGCGGGCGAGAGCACTTCCACCGCGTCGCCGAAACCCAGTAGCCACCAGCGAAGTTCCTGCGTGTCGGCGACGCTTGCCTCAACCAGGACGCGATCTCCGATCTGTCGCGTGACACGCTGATCGCCGGACACCCGGCGTTCGGCAAGGTGCTCCGCCACTTCCAGGGACACGGCGACACGCAACGGAATTTTCTCGCTGGTCAGTGGATAGGAAAACCGCAACTCGTCGCGGATGTGGCTGGCCAGCCGGAAACCCGGCGGCGTTCTGGCAGGCTGGTTCAACAGCCGCGCCTTGCTCATGCGGTGCAGCGCGTAATGGCGAACGTCGGGGTAGTTCCAGGCGGTGGCCACCAGGTAAGCCACGGTTTCGCGAAAGACCAGGCCCAGCGGGTTGAGTGTGACCCGCCGCGAGCGTCCTTGCGAGCGGCTCCGGTAGTTAATTTCCAGCAGGCGTTTGTTGAGTAGGGCATCGTAAGCAGCGCGCTGAACGTCCTCCCTCACCGGCGGCGGCGCGAGCGCCGGGCCTCGCGATATGATCCGCGCGCGATTGGCCCAACTGCCCAGGGTGGAGCCTTTCAGCAGGCGGTTGGCGTGCTGGAAGTAGCTTTCCAGCAGTCGTAGCGTGGCGGGCGGCATGAGCGGCCTTAAGTATTCGTTGGCCAGACGCAACGCAAAGGCCGTGTGCTCGGTCATGGCCGGCAATTGCGTCATGGCGTGGCTGTCGATCCAATACCAGTGATTGGTTCTGCCCACGGTTTCGCAAGTGATGGGGAATCGGCCGGAGAGGTACTCCAGGTCGCGCTGCATGGTCCGGGCGTTAACGTTGAATTCCGGGTCTCTTTCGCGCAACTCGGCAAGTATCCGCGCGGTGGTCTTGCGCCCCGGATCGGCCGGAATGCATTGCAGTATCGCCAGGTAGCGGAACACGGTGTCCACGGCTCTTCGCATGTCGCCATTCTATCCGGGTATCCGCGAGCGACGCACTTTGTCGCATTGGTTTCATACCATGCAAAGGGAATTCAAGACACGGAGAATGTGCATGCTTACGCCTTACGAAAGCCGCCTGGGCCTCACCTGGCTAGCCAACGCCGCCGAGCGCATCCACCACCGCCGCCCGGAGGCCGCGGAACTGGCCGATTGGGTGAATGAACACGTGGAAGCGCTGGCGGCCGGCCTTGCCGGCCAAGGCTGCGGCATAGACGCCGGGGCACTCGCTGAAGCCGCCGGGGAATGTGGCAGCGGTCGAACGCGGCGGAGCCGTTCATGCGCGCGGCGCGCTGCAGAGGAGAGTGGCGAAACCGGCGCAGAAGATACCGGCGAAACCAGCGCACAGACCTGGCGGCGCCTGCGCGCTGCATTGCGCCGCGCCAGTAACGCAACGCAAACCATCAAACCCGACGCCACGGCATTGCGGCTTGAGCGGTTGGCGCGAATTACGCGCCTGGAAGATGCGGATCTGGAGGTTGTGGAAATGTTGCTGCGCTACCAGACTCAGCCGGCGCTGGAATCGCTTCTGGACGATGTGTACAGCGCGGGTACGGCAAGGTACAGCCGGCGCAGCTGCCCAAGTCTGAAGAACCCCGCTCTCTCGGAGTTGCTCGGCATTTCTCATAATACCCTGTTGTCCCGTTGCGCTCCTGACGCGCCGCTGGCCCGCTCCGGCCTGCTGGCGGTGGACGACGATGGCGACGTGTCCGTAGCCTCGCGCCTGCGCCGCCTGGACTCGGCGCCCGATGAAGAAGCCAATCCGCTCCCGCTGCTCCTGGGCGCTCCCGCGAAGGCTGAACTCGAGTGGCAGGACTTCGACCATCTGGGACAGCAGCGCACCGACATAGAGGGCATAGTGCACGGTGCCCTGAACAAGCGCGCCAAAGGAGTCAACGTGCTGCTCTACGGTCCGCCAGGCACCGGCAAGACGGAGTTCGCCCGTACCCTGGCGGCCCGCCTGGGCGTTGCATTGTTCAGCGTGGGCGAGACTGACGATTACGGCGATGAGCCTTCGCGCAGCGAGCGGCTGGCCGACCTCAAGCTGGGGCAGAGCCTGCTGCGGCGGGAAGCCGGCGCCATGCTCCTGTTCGATGAAATGGACGACCTGCTGGGTGAGGGATCTTCCGCGCTGTTGGGCTTCCTAGGCCTTTTCAGACCGCACAGGCGCAGCCAGGCGCCGTCGCGTCTTTTCATGAATCGCCTGCTCGAAGAAAATCCCGCTCCCACGCTTTGGACCGTCAACGAAGCGAGGGGTATCGACCGCGCCATCCTGCGGCGGATGATGTTCGCCATCGAATTGCGTCAGCCGCCGCCACCTGTTCGCCAGCGCATCTGGGCCCGCCAACTGGAACGCAGCGGCATTGAGGCGAGCGCGGAGGACGCACGGAAACTGGCCTACGAGTTCGACGCCACGCCGGGCATGGCCGCCGGCGCCGTGGCGGGCGCGGCCATGCTGCGCGATGGCGATCTGGGCGCCGTGCGCCGGGGCGTACAAAGCCTGTCCCGACTGCTGGAGTGCGAGAAGCCCGATCAGGGCGTTCCGGACGGCTTCAATCCCGCGTTCATGCAGTCGGACGAAGACCTGGAAGCACTGGCCGACCGGCTGTGCGCGACCGGCAAACAGCGTTTCTCACTGTGCCTTCAGGGGCCGCCCGGCACCGGAAAGAGCGCGTGGACGCGGTACCTAGCCGACCGGTTGGGCCTGGAGGTCACCCAGAAACGCGCTTCGGACCTGATGAGCATGTGGGTGGGCCAGACCGAGAAGAACATCGCCCGGGCATTCCGCGAAGCAGCCGACGACGGCTCCTTTTTGGTGTTCGACGAAGCCGACTCGCTGCTGGCCGACCGCCGCGGCGCGGAGCGCAGTTGGGAGATCAGCCGGGTCAATGAAATGCTCACCTGGATGGAGCGTCACCCGCTGCCGTTCGCCTGCACCACCAATCTGATCGAGAAGCTCGACCCGGCCACCCTGCGCCGCTTCGTCTTCAAGATCAGCGTGGGCTACATGGACATGAGCCGCGTCAACGCCATGTTCCGCGCCTGGTTCAAGCTGCCGCCTCCCGTAGCCCTGAGCTCGCTGCAAGTCCTGACGCCCGGCGACTTCGCCGTAGCCCGCCACAAAGCCGAAATCCTTGGCCGGCTCGACGACACGGACGCCCTCTATGCCCTTTTGGTGGCCGAGTGCGAGGCCAAGCCCAATCAATCCCGCCCCGTCGGCTTCGTGCATTGACGTGGGCGATCCCAATTGACCCAACCGCTCGCGATTCCGCGAAGAAGGAGCAAATGAATGAAAGAGAAAGCAGCAAATGAGTTAAAGGAATGCGCCGGCATGGCGACATTGGCCCGGGATTATTTCTGGTGCTTACGGTGGTCGGCACAGTCTGCGGAACGCGAGCTGCAAGCCGTCGTCGATTCAATCGAATCCTTGCAAAGGTTCGAGGATATCGACGTTCTTAACAGACGTCATTACCTGCACAAGCACATCCGCAAATGCATTTCGGAAGTCCTCGAAACTGTCGATTTCATCAGTCCGGCAGCAGAGCCGGTCAGGAAGTCGATGTCTGACCTGCAAAAGAAGATCGAAGATGCTCTCCGGCAGGTGGAAACGGAAGACGGCGAAGCACCGACAATGGGGGCGCAACTGAAGCGCGCCGGCGCATACGGAGGATCCGAATGATCGTGAGGAAGGGTCGCGCCCGCATGCAAGATGGCGATACTCCCGATCTTGCCGCGCTGATCGGACCGGCGCGCGAGTTGGCGCACGGAGCGGGCCAACTCGCGCTACGCTTTTTTCGAGAAGGACGCCTCCCGGTCGATTTCAAGTCCGACCGGAGTCCGGTCACCGCCGCGGACCGGGCCGCGCACGAGCACATCGTGACCGGGCTTTCGCGGCTGACGCCGTCCTTGCCGGTGTTGTCGGAAGAATCGGGAGAGGATCTACGCGGCGGAAGGCGCCTGGACTGGCCGCGGCACTGGCTTGTCGATCCGCTGGACGGGACGAAGGAGTTCGTCCGCGGCGGCGAGGAGTTCACCGTAAACATTGCTCTGATCCAGGCAGACCGGCCGGTGCTCGGCGTGGTGTACGCGCCGGCGAAGGACGAAATGTACTTCGCCCACGAAGGCGGCGGAGCGTTCTTTTGCAGTTCTGGATCGACTGCGGCCCGCAAGATCGGCGTTCGCCGACCGCAATCAAGTCCGCTACGGGTGCTGTGCAGCCGTTCGCATGCCGCCTCCGCGGTCGAGTACTACGATCGCTATGTGGGCGCGATGGGCAAGACGCAGGAGCGCGCCATGTCCAGCTCGTTGAAGTTCTGCCTGATCGCGCGCGGCGAGGCCGATGTCTATCCGCGCATGCGCCCCACATCCGAATGGGACACCGCCGCTGGCCAAGCAGTGCTGGAATGCGCAGGCGGCGCGGTGATCGATTTCGAAGGCCAGTCGCTTCGCTACCGCAAGCCACACATCCTGAACCCTCCATTCATTGCCTGCGGCGACCCCGAACACGACTGGCTCCAGTACCTGCCCCGATCCCCTTAGCACCAGCTCGCGGCTCACCTTTCAACAGGCAATATCGCCAATCGGCCGAACACGGTATCGATGTCTCTGCGCATGGCGCTATTCAATTCGGCGATTTGCAGGCGACGCATTTTGTCGCATTGACCTCATAGCATCCACAGCGAATTCAAGTTGCGGAGGATGAAATGTCAAGACTGAAAGCCGGACTGCTGAAGATGCTTGCTTATGCCGTGTTCCTCGTCGGCGTGACCAGCCTGTGCGCGTTGATCTTCGGCGCCGAAGCGGGCGCTTTCGTGTTCGTTGTGTTGCTGGTGCTGTTGGTGTTAGGTTCGCTGGCGCAGATCGCGGCTCGTTTCATCGGCAAAGCCGGCAACAGCGAAATCGGGCGCGCCATACTGCATGGGCTAATCATCAAAAAGATCAATCGGCGGAAGTAATGATCGCCCACGCGAGGTAATCGAATGAAAAATGGCATGAGTGACGAATTTGAGAGAATGTCGGACGCGTTGCAAGAGTTGGAGGAGGCCCTGGAGAGCCGCCACGAATCAGAGATTGCTGTGACGGCGGAGGTCCTGCTGCTGGCGCTCACCAGCACCCCGGAGATGGCCGAAATTTTTGCAGCCTGCGAAGTCAGCATCGATGAACTGACCAGGACATTGGAACAGCATCTTGAGGAGACGATGCCGATTCGCGCCCTGGATGACGAAGATGGGATGCAGGCCTTTCAGCGGATATTACTTCGCGCCCAGGCGGTTGGGGAGAAAAGCGGGCCAAAGGAATTCAGTATCGGAAATATGCTTGTGGCGCTGTTCGCCGAATACCAGACCTTCTCGGTGAGCGAACTGAACCGCCTCGGCGTTACCCGCTGGGATGTGGAGAACTACATTTCTCATGGCGGGCCGAGATCCAAACCCGAGTATCCCGGAGTAATCGCACAAAACAACATGGAAGCCGAGGACTGGACCGTGGCCGAATGTGCGTGGAGGCTGGGAGTTTCGCAATCTACATTGTCGCGCTGGTTGAAGGGCCGAATTGGTCTTTCCGCGTCAATGGCGCTTGCCCTGCAGCGCATAGGCTGGTGCACGGCCGAATATTGGATGCACATGCAGGTCAGCTATGATCTGGCGTGCGAGCGGCAACGTCAGGCGGCGGCTTTGACTATTGCACAAGGCTCCCGCAAACCCGCGACAAATCAACAGTAGTGAGGTGCTGCCATGGCCAGTGCCTTCTGGCCTCGGGTCGGAGTACGAAGCCACCTCTTTCGTCACGTAATATCGCCAGACGGCATGATCCCGGTGTCGATTCCCCGATAACTCCGTTGCAACTTTATTACTTGGCAGAACCCGCAGTTCGCCGTTCACTCTCTTGTTTATTCTCCGAGCAGTTCCCTTAACTGACGGACTGGCTTGCGCGGCTTGCCGGGTTTGGGCCTGATAAACCCTTCAATATGCAATTCTCTCATTATGTCGGCAATTTTTTCCTCACCAGTAGTGATCTCTGGGTTCCTTACGATACCGTATCCAAGGAGCCATTTTTCGACAAATTCCATATTCTGCGGTATCCAGTAAGTTGTCTTGATTTTCTCGACTTTCTGATTTGACTTACCGGAAACTCTCGGTAAAAAGAAAGCAACTGGTGCGCCTCGTTTTTTGACGATATCTTGAATCTGAGACTTATCCAGAACACGGTGAAACGAGGATCCTGCACTTGTTCCAATGTAGTGCGGAGTGATGTTATTTCCGTGACGAACTCCGATCACATATACACCAGTTGCATTAGGAAAATCGGGGATGTTTGCAACATCACTAGCAAACTGATCCCAGAATGCCGAAATGAACTCGTCGTCTACTGTTCTAGTTGTGCTCTTATACGTGGGGAAGTCGTACGGACCATACACCGGATAAAACGACAAATTCTTCGACTTCTCCGACTTCTGCGACGACACGTTCTCCAATAGCGATACATGGTCATTGATTCCAAGACTGTCCTTTAGCGCGGCTGCGCTGTAATCGTCTCTTCCTTTAACCGGCCAGTTCAATATGTTCCTTATGTGTGTTCGTCGCGCGTTCGTTAAGTCCATTTTGTTCAACAAGTGATTATTCGCTGCCAGTGACTTTTGCATAAATAGTCGTTCAGCAAAGCGTACGCCCTCATATGGTGTTTTTTCATCTTTGTTGGCGGGAGCGGAGAACTTTCCGTCCTCATCATGGCGAGCAACGAAATAGAAGTTGATCGCAGTAACCTCTCTATACAGCTGCGAAATGACTTTGTTGTATGAAAGCTGATTTCGGTGGTTAAAGCACTCTTGCTTGAAAGTCAGTTTCTCTGCTTTACCTACATACCACGGCAGGTTTGTAATCTTTCCCTTCCCCTTCTGCTTGCCTTCAACACAAAACATATACACGCCGCAGGCTCTTTCCAGATCTTCATGCTGTTTTTTGACTTCGACCCAGAATTCATTGATCTCTGATTGATCAATCCATCCGGAAAACCCCTCAGCATCAAACTCTGCCTTAAGCTCAAATGGACCGTACAATTCAAAATTCATTGTGTTTCCCTCCCAGATTAAGCGAATGAATGCCTATGGCTCGGATATTGTATGAGTGAAGGGTGAACCGGCCCGGGATTTTCGGAGACTCTTTTTTGTGAGTCAGGCCATGCATTGCAGGGCGTCGCGTAGGACGCGGGTGGCTCGGCAGTCGTCTTCGTTGTAGGCGAGAATGCGCTGGCGGATGGTTTCGTCGCCTGTGTCCGTCCATTGGTGGAACCACTCGATGGACGAGGCGCCGGAGGGGTCCGTGTCCTGCCAGTCGAAGCCCAGGTAGCGGGCCAGCGTTTTCAGGCTGTAGTCGTGCGTCGGCCATTCGGTGTATTTGCGAACGACGTCCGTGTATAGATCCACCGTTTCGGTTGCGTCGAAGAGGGCTTCAAGGTCGTCCACGGAGCAAACGTCGGAATACTTGTCGCGGAGTTTCCGGTAGATGGTTTTTTCGTACGGGGCGTAGTAGTAGATCGCACAGGGGCGGCTGGCCCGCATGAATTCCCAGGCTTGCGCGAACGCCTGTTTCTCCGCCTCCTCCGTCGCTCCCTCGGCGAAGAAGTAAACGAAGCGCTCGCTCTTGCTGTCGCCGTTGCGCCGCTCCACGAAGCCGTGCAGATAGCAGTGGTCGCGCATCGGATCCACTTCAATATCGAAGAACAACTCGACGGGCGCGGAAGGCAGTTCCAGGGGTTCCTTCAGGTACGGCCTCGCATCCGGTCCCGCCGCCAGCAGTCTTGCGCGCTCGGAGAACTTGCCGAGCGTGGCCGGACCGATCCCGCGGAAGATGGTTTTTTCCCCCTCGTGAAATTCAGACGGGTCGGCTTTCGCGAGCGCATCCACCGTAGGCACGCTTTGCATCATGACGTCGCGTCTTGTGCGCCCCAGTTCGGGAATCAGTGTCAAATCGTCCGCCACTTTGAGTTGCTTCACGCAAGCCGAATGCCAATGGCACAGCTTGCAGATGGCGGCGTAGGCCGCGCGCGTTTCCTGCCGCTCGGAAAGAATGGCGCGGGCATGCAAGAGAACCGCCTCGTACTCCTGCCAAAGTGTGCGGGGATTACGCGAGCTTTGAGGGCGGACGAAGTCGTAATCCACCTCGTTCCCATGGATGTCCCAGATAAACCCTCTCCTTTCGGCGGAAATTCCGGTCCGTTCGAGGATGTCGGTATATAGCGCCAGTTGCACGGCGTAGTGCTTCTTGCGTTTTGTGAGGTCTTCCGAGCCTTCCACGCCGGCGCCCGACTTGATGTCGCCGGCAATGTAACCGGCGCCTTCCCGGCGAAGCAGGTCCGGAACGCCCAGCAACTCGCCGTCCCGGATCCGCCCGGCGTAGATCAATGCATCTCCCCGGCGCATCGCCTCGTGCGTCTTGAGTTCCTGCTCCTCTCCGCGATAGCCCGAAAGGTCGGTGAAAGGGGTATCAAGATCCGCCATGACTTCGTTTTCCCAGAGCACGCCCTTCTTCCAAAGCAGTTGGACAAACGGGCTGACGGGATCGCGCTTGGACGGATCGGCGAACGTGTCCATGCGCAAGCGGTGCGGACACGCTACAAGGTCGTAAAGCATGGACCCCGTTATGGACACTCGCTCCGCCTGCATCTCATTCACAGTCGGCGAATCATAAAGGAATGGGCTCGGCATTACGTGGCCCGGTACAAAGGCGTTTCCACGCCCGCAATTGCGCCATCAGGTAAAACGCGCGCCGGGCTTTTTGAGGTCAACGTGCCGCAACGCGCCGCTCAGTTCCGATTCCAGGCCCTCGAACGCCAGGTCGTTCAGGAATTGCCGTCCCAACATATGGCGGCGGTCCGCGTCGCTGACCTGGGCTTCTTCGCACACCGCGTCGAAACACCGGGCGATAACCTGGATTTGCTTCTTCATGATGGCCAGCGCCTGCTCTTTGGACAGCAGGAAATTCGGCGCGGCATCCAGGCATGTCGCGAGCCGTGAGCGCCGGTCCTGCCCGCAGACCAGCATGGCTTGAGAGGCTTCGCGCCCGGCGCGTATCTGCGGCGCGATGTCATAGGCGGGCGTTAGCGTAAGCCGCCCGCCATCCCAGTAGCAGGCGTGATTGCGGGCGTGATCGTCGGTATTGCCGACCAGTACGTTGAAGGTCATGCGACCGAACAGCTCAACCAGCATTGCTCTGGCGGACCCGGCGCCGCGCACGCGCAGCATTTCGGCGAAGTCCTCGTAACTTGCGTATCGGGCAAGCATTTCGTCAAGGCCCAGCAGAGTCAGCGCGGACACCGCCGCGCGGCGCTCGCCGGCGTCAAGCTCGTTTGATTGGCCAGGCCGGTCGAACCGCTCCACCAGCAGGACATCGCTTTCCATCGCGCTTTCGAGGCGCACTCGCGAAACATCAAGGCCGGCTTCAAACGCCAGGCGCATCGCCAAATACTCGGCCTTGACCGGATTGAAGACATCGCCACCCGAGCCGGCCCGCCCGAACTTGGCGATGTACTGCGCGTCCTCGCTGCGAATCTGCGCCTTGGGCATCGCCCCGCCAATCGAGTTTGCGTGAAGCAGGCAGGCGGCCAGATCGGGCGCCATCGCCAGGCCGCGCTCGACCCGCTCCGCCGCGCTCGCCAGATGCGCAAGCGGCGTCGGCTTAGCTTCACGCGGAATGTAGCGGTCGGCCGAGCGCTGAAAATCCAGCGCCCCGAAGCGGTTGGAGCCGGAGCGGAGCATGAAGGCCAGCTCGTCGATTTCATCGAGCGTGTCCTCGTCGACCCGAGCGACTTCCTCCTTGCTTTGCCCTGCCGCCCGCTCAAGCAGCATTTCATAGGCGATGACCCGCCGCCCCCAGGCATCCGGCATCGCGTCGCGCAAGGCCGAGGCCATCGCCAGGGGGGGCTGGGGGAGTTGCGGACCGACTTTCAGCGGCAACTCGGGTGAATATATGGAAATCGCGCCGGGACGCTGGAGGTAGGCGGCGCCGTACGCGAAGCCATAGCGTGACCCCGTTTTGAAGATGCGCCCGGCCGGCACGGGCCAAGTCTGCCCGGGCAGCCAGACCCAGACATACGCTCCCTTAGAACCCGGGGTCAAAATCCGTCTCCGGATCGCCGCGCACCGACTCCGGCAGCAAAGCAAGCTGGTCGCGGGCGCGGTCGAGATGCGGCGCGAGCGTGGTGGATTCGGGAACGAACAGATCCACACCGGTCAGCGCCGCCGCTTCCAGCACCCGGCCGACGGCCACCGAGGGCGCGCCCCTTTCGATTTGCCTCACAGTCCGCCGGGTAACGCCCAGGCGGTCGGCCAGTTCCTGCTGGGTCATGCGCAGGCGCAGACGCTGCAGGCGAATCCGCATGGAGAGCAGTTCAAGCGCCTCGCCGGCCAGACGGGAAGTGGGCTTATCGGGCATGGTTGAGAATTATAGTGCGCTTAAGGATACTTCAAGCGCACTATAATTCTCATTTGCTGCGAGCGCCGCTCGAAGGCCGGGTTCGCCTGATCAGCGCCAGCGCTTCGGGCTCTTCCACCCAGACCTCGCGCATTTCATCCCGATAGAGCCATGCCTGCTCCTTGCTTCCCAGCGCAAAGCCGTGCGGGTCGATACGGGGCTGCCGCGCCCGCTCTCGCATCAGGTAGCGGCGCACTTCCGGCAAGTCTTCCACCGCGCGCCGGGCGGCTGCGGACGCAGCGCTTTTCCTGCCCGTTCGAAAAAGCGCAAGGACCAAGCCGTAGCGGAGCTCCGCAAACATGTCGTTCTCGTATCGCGACGCCAGCGCGAGGGCCGCCTCGTTTTCGCCCGTTCTCAAGTAGAGGTTCATCAGCGAGGTTCGCACGCCGTGGTTGTCGTTGGGATTGAGCGCCAGCAGCAGCTCCCCGCAGGACCGCGTCCGTTCAGCATCGTCCCTCGCCATTGCCAGCTGATGGGCGCGCGCGATACATC
Source organism: Gammaproteobacteria bacterium (assembly GCA_026707445.1). Classification (GTDB taxonomy): domain Bacteria; phylum Pseudomonadota; class Gammaproteobacteria; order Steroidobacterales; family Foliamicaceae; genus Foliamicus. Next base: position 99,788 of record JAPOWV010000027.1, on the reverse strand, counting down.
GCAGTCCGGGCCGGTTCCGGGCATCCTCCCACGGCAAGCGCAGGCCGTCGCCGGGTCCTGTTTCGGCGATTGCTTGCCGCAGGATTCGGACCCCGCGATCGAGCAAAGGCGCCTGCAACGCTTCGCGCAAGAACCTCGAATCGCTCATCGGATGAAGCTCCATGGCCGTAATCAGATCGTCGAGAACATCGATACTGTCGAACGCTTCCGGATGACGATTGAGGAAGCCCGTCCAGGCATCCTCAATTTCCGGATCCCACGGATACGCGGCCTCGCGCGGCACATCGTCGATGGAAAACGGCTTGCCCGGCGGATAGACGGTATGCCAGTCCGATTCCAGGGACCGCAAACGCTCCGGCGGCGCGAGCCTGAAGCGGGCGCCGAGCGTCTCGTCTTCCCCATCTTCATCGGGTTCGAGATTCCGCGCCCGCCCGATCAATTCGGTCACCATCGCGCGGATATTCTTCAGGGGCATCCCCATCCCGCGCAATTGTCCTGCAAGTTCCGCCTCGGCGTCGCTTTCGGTATCCGAGCCTGGACCATCGACGACTTGGTACCGTGGAAGCGGGCGACCGTCGAGTCCGCTCAACGCTTCGAAAAGCCGCCGGCCCGCGCCATCGGCTGCATCGATGAGCGTCTTCGCCAGGGCTCTATAGGGATCATCGGCAACAGCCCCAAAGAAGCCGATAACGCCTTCAAATTCCTCTGCGTTCCGCTTAATCATGCGCCTGCGCCAGAAGCGCGCCCGCTCCCGCGCGTCCTCCGGCCGGTTTTCGTACAGCAGGATGTGGACTTCGAGCAACCCCAACGCCGGATCGTAGGGCGCATCTCGCTGGGCCCTGCGGAAGTAGCCCCAGGCGCCCGGTCTGTCACCGCGGTCCAACCGGATCAAAGCCATGCGCTGAAAGGCTCCGGCGCGCAACGGGGACCGGGGCGCTTCCGCGACAATCCTGTCGAGCAGCCGCGTCTTTTTCCGTGTCCAGCCCGCATCGTCATACAGGTCGCAAAGCAGTGACAGAGCCTGCTCATGACTTTGCTCCGTGCCCGCGACCTTCGCGCCGAACAGCGGCTCGAGCAGACCGATAGCCCGTGAGGACCGGCCCGAGGCCCGGGATTCCTCAGCTGCGAAGATCAGGCTCTCGACGGGCACGCGGCCGGAAGCGACGACTTGCCTGCAACTCCGCACCGGCAGCAAATCGAGCACGGTGGGCCACAGTTCGGCCGGATGCAGGACGGGCATCTGGGACAAGCGGCCGCAGCAGCGTTTGTACTTCGCTCCCGAACCGCAGAAGCACGGTTGGTTCCGGCCCGGTTTCGGCAGCGGTAGTGGATTGAAGCCGTTATGCGGCGCGGGTGTCGCACTCCAGACTGCACGGCCGAGATGCGCGGCGAAAGCCTTTCCCTCGCCATCGTCCAGCGCTACTCCCGCCAGAAAGAACTGCCGATCCACCCAGCCGGTGAACCAACCAAGAAAATCCTCAAAATCGTCCGTGTCGATGATTCTCTCGACGGCGCCCTCGACAAGGCTGAAGAACGCATCGTACGGCAGAGACTCTTCGTTCATCGGAGGACTTCCCGACACGGCTCGCGGATCAATGCGCGAAGTATATGTGTTTCGGGGACCATGCGAATACGACGCCCAATGGATCCGGCTAATGGCGGGTTGGCGGATGGGCCCGCGGATTGCGAAATACGCGGCTTTCGTGTAGAAAGTCTGCCCGAATATGAGGGCGCCCGCCAGAACACCCGCCGTGCTGCCGGCGCTTGCCTTGATGCTGGCCCTTGCCTTCGTTCCTGGGACCGCATTCGCCGCCGGGAACCTGCCTGTTCCGGAGGGGCTTCGAACCGAAATCGAATTCTGGAAGCGAGTGTTCGGGGCCACGGGCCGCGACACGGGCCTGGTGCACGACAGCCTGTACGTGGGCGTTGTTTACGGCGAAGTATCCCTCAAGGACCTTTCGCCGCGCGCGCGCCGCAGCGCGATACGGGCGGCCGTGCGCGACTACCGCAACGTGCTCTTGCGACTGGCGGACCGGCGGACCGGAAAACTCAGCGAAAAAGAACAGCGGGTTCTTGACGCCTGGGGCCCCGACCCGTCGCGCGCCACGCTCAGGGCCTCGGCGGGACGCCTGCGCGTGCAGCAGGGAGTGGCCGAGAAGTTCCGGGACGGCCTGGTGCGATCGGGACGGTGGCGCGACCACATACTCAGGACGCTCGACGACCACGGCGTGCCCGCGGGGGTGGCCGCGCTGCCGCACGTGGAGTCCTCGTTTCAGCCGCACGCGCGCTCGTCGGCGGCCGCCCTGGGCATGTGGCAATTCACCCGCTCCACCGGTCGGCGCTTCATGCGCATCGACAACGTCATGGACGAAAGGCTGGATCCCTGGCGGGCAACCGTCGCCGCCGCGCAACTGCTGACCTACAACCACAGCCTGCTCGACAGTTGGCCGCTGGCGATCACCGCCTACAACCAGGGAGTGGGCGCGATGCTGCGGGCCGCCAGGCAACTGGGCACCAAGGACATCGAAACCGTGGTCCGCCGTTACAGGGGGCGGACCTTCAAGTTCGCCGGACGCAACTTCTACGTCGAACTCATTGCCGCGATCGAGGTGGAGGAGGAAGCCGAACGCTGGTTCGGGTCCGTAATGCTGGATCCGCCGATCGACTACGCGATGGTGCAGGTGCCGGACTATATGCGCCTGAGCACGCTGGCCGGCGCCCTGTCCGTGGATTCCTCTACGCTGGCGAGCCTGAACCCCGGCATGCGGCCGCCGGTCCTGAACGATTCCAAGTATGTCCCCAGGAACTACGCGCTGCGGGTGCCCCCGATGGCGGACGCCCCGGACCGCGTCGCGGCGATCTCGAGCGATCAGCGCTTCGCCAGCCAGATCCGCGACCGCAACTACGTGATTCAGCCCGGCGACACGCTGTCGCTGATCGCGCAACGCTACGGCACGAGCGTGACGAGGCTCATGCAGGCCAACAACCTCCGAAACATGCACCGCATCCGCGCTGGCCAGACGCTGGATATCCCCGGGCTGGCCGCGCGCGAACCGATACCCGACGACGCCGTAACCTATCGCGTGCGCCGAGGCGACACTGTCGGCAGGATCGCCCGCCGGGCCGGCCTGTCCGAGGACGAGTTGCTCGCGTTGAACGACATACGAAACAGAAACCGGATCTACGTCGGGCAGGAACTTCGGCTGACTTCGGCTCACCTGCCGATTCCACAGCCGCCTGTGACCGCGGAGGAGCCGGAGCCGGCGGCCGACGATGACAACGGCATCGTCGCTTCGGCGCCGGCGGTGGAGCCTGCTCCCACCGGCCCGTCGTTCGGCGTGGTCAGCCTGGCGGACCCCAACGACTACACGGTGCTGGACGGCGACCTGGTGCAGGTGGAGGCCGCAGAAACGCTCGGGCACTATGCCGATTGGCTGGAAGTCCGGACACAGCGCCTGCGGGACCTGAACGGCCTCCGCTTCGGCGGGCCGGTGAGCATCGGAAAGCGCCTGCGCCTGGACTTCAGCAAGGTAAGCCGGGACACGTTCACACGCCGCCGCGTGGCTTTCCACCATGAACTGCAGCAAGCGTTCTTCTCCGACTACCACGTCGTCGGAGTCAGCGAGTACAGGGTGCGAAGAGGGGATTCCGTCTGGCAACTCATGCGCCGCAACGACGTGCCCATGTGGCTGCTGCGTCAGTACAACCCGGGCCTGGACCCCGACAGTCTGGAGGTCGGCGCCGAACTGATGTTCCCCAGGCTGCAGGCGAAGAACGCTCCCGCGCCCTCCTGACCGATGAACTAATGAGGATTCGATTCTGCTCTTCCTTGCCCCCTTCCTCTGGGGGCATGTGAGCCATGGATGGCGGAACCGAGCCCCATGGACGGGTTCATGCGTCCCCCGGAGGAAGGGGGCAAGGAAGAGCGACGCTAGCCTGTTGTCTGTTGCTGGGAATCTGCCTCGGAGCCGCGTCGGCGCCGGCGGCCGAGCCTGCCTTGCTGCCGGTGATCGATTCGATCATGGTTGATAAATCGCTGCGCCGACTATATCTAATCAAGGATGGAGAAACGGTGCGCGCATTCCCGATCGTCCTCGGCCTGGCGCCCAAGGGCCACAAGTTGCGCGAGGGCGATTACCGAACGCCCGAGGGCGATTACCACATTTCGGCCCGCAAGCCGGATTCCAGTTACATGCTGGCCCTGCAGATCTCCTATCCCAACGAATCGGACCGGCTCCGCGCCGAACAGGCCGAGGTGCCTGCCGGCGGACTCATCATGGTGCATGGCCGCCCGATCAGGCCCACCAACGGACGCGACCGCAACTATTACTCGACGCGTGACTGGACCGACGGCTGCATCGCCGTCAGCAATGCCGCAATGCTGGAGATATGGATGATGACCCGCATCGGCACCCCGATCACGATCAGGCCGTAGGACCCGCACCCATGGCGCAGGACACTTCTGCAAGGAAGACCCGCAGGGCACGCACCCGCAGCTTTCAGGCCGAGGTCCGCCAGCTTCTGAAGCTGATGATCCATTCCTTGTACAGCCACAAGGAGATATTCCTGCGCGAACTGATCTCGAACGCCTCCGACGCATGCGACCGATTGCGCTTCGAGGCCATTTCCAGCCCCGAACTGCTCGCCGACGATACGGACCTCGCGATCGCCGTGGATTTCGATGCCGGGGAGGGCTGGGTTGAAGTCAGCGACAACGGTATCGGCATGTCCGAGGACGAGGTCATCCAGCAGCTGGGAACCATCGCCAAATCCGGCACCAGCGACTTCCTGGCCGGGCTGTCCGGGAACGAACAGGAGGACGCCCGCCTCATCGGCCAGTTCGGAGTGGGCTTCTATTCGTCCTTCATCGTGGCCTCGCGTGTGGAGGTGCGAACGCGGCGCGCGGGCCTGGATGCCGGGGAGGGCGTGAGCTGGTCGTCCGAGGGACAGGGCAAGTTCACTGTGCGTTCGGTGCCGCGGGACCGGCGCGGCACATCGGTGCGGCTTTACCTCAAGGAGGAGGAGAAGGGATTCGCGGAGCCCTACTACCTGCGTTCCCTGATTCGCCGCTATTCCGATCACATCGCCTTCCCCGTGACCATGCCCGGTACGGAAGCGGGAGACCAGGACGACGATACGGAAGCCGGGCCGTCCCGGGAAGTCGTCAACACCGCTCAGGCGCTCTGGACTCGCCCCAAGCGCGACATCAAGCCCGAGGAATACCAGGAGTTCTACCGGCACATCGCCCGCGACAGCGAGGATCCGCTGTGTCACGCCCACAACCAGGTGGAGGGAAGGCGCGAATACTCCAGCCTGCTGTTCGTACCGCGCCGGGCGCCGTTCGACCTGTTCAACCGCGAGTCGCCGCGGGGGGTGAAACTGTACGTCCAGCGGGTCTTCATCATGGACGACGCCGAGCAGTTCCTGCCTTTGTACTTGAGGTTTGTCCGAGGTGTAGTCGACAGCAGGGACCTGCCGCTGAACGTTTCGCGCGAACTCCTTCAGCAGAACGACGACGTGCGCGCTATGCGCCAGGCGCTGGCGCGCCGGGTGCTGGACATGCTGGACAGGCTGGCCGGAGACGACGCCGACGACTACCAGGTGTTCTGGGACGAATTCGGCCGCGTGTTCAAGGAAGGCGTGGTCGAGGACGCCAGCAACCGGGACAGGATCCTGGCCCTGCTGCGCTTTGCCTCCACGTCGTCGGACGACGACCGGCAGACCGAAACCCTCGAGAACTACGCCAGGCGCAAGCCGGACGATCAGAATGAGATCTACTACATAGCCGCGGCCAGCCCTGCGGCGGCGCGATCCAGCCCTCAGCTCGAGGTGTTCACCCAGCGCGGCCTGGAAGTGCTTCTGCTGTCGGACCCCATTGACGAATGGGTGGTGGGGCACCTGAGCGAGTACGAAGGCCTGCGATTCCGCGACATCACCCGCGGCGCGCTGGCCGCGGACGACTTGCCGGGCACGGCCCCGGTGGAGGCGGCGGACAGCATCGACAGCGACGACGCCGAAGCCTTGCTCAAGCGGATGAAGAGCGTGCTGGGCGAGGAAGTCTCCGACGTGCGCTCCACGTCGCGACTTACCGACTCGCCGTCCTGCCTGGCCTTGGGAGAGCATGAAATGGGCGTGCAGATGCAGCGAATATTGCGCGCCAGCGGCCAGGAACTTCCCGAAACCAAACCGATCCTGGAAATCAATACCAGCCACGGCCTGTTCAGGCGCCTGGCCTTGCGCGAAGGCGACGCCGAACTGTTCGAGGACCTGACCCGGCTGCTGCACGAGCAGGCGGTGCTGACCCAGGGGAGGGATCTCGACAACCCGGGCGAGTTCGTCCGCCGCGTAAACCGCCTCCTCGAAGCCTGACCGGGTGCGGGGCCATTGGGTCTACAATCTCCCCATGCACAAAGCCCCGAAGAACAATGAACTCAAGACGCGTCTGAGTCCGGAGCAGTACCACGTCACGCAGGAGAAGGGCACCGAGCGCCCGTTTACGGGGGAGCTGCTGTACAACAAGGAAACCGGCGCCTACGAGTGCGTTTGCTGCGGACACGAATTGTTCCGTTCCGACGCCAAGTTCGATTCCGGGACCGGCTGGCCGAGCTTCTTCAAGCCCGCTTCCGACGGCTCCGTGGCCGAGCACGTCGACAGCAGCTACGGCATGCAGAGGGTTGAAGTCGTCTGCTCGAATTGCGGCGCCCACCTGGGCCACGTCTTCCCGGACGGGCCCCGGCCCACCGGCATGCGCTACTGCATCAACTCCGCGTCGCTGCGGTTCAGCAAGACGTGAAGCACCTCAAGCCCCCCCAGCCGGACGACGGCCGCGCGCGCGAGGCGAGGCGCAAGCGGCGCACAGCGATCCGCTTCGGCTTCTCGGCCGTCATCGCCAGCTTCGTCGTCCTGGCCATGCTCATCCTCGGCGCGATGTTCCAGGAGGAATACGAAGAGGGCTTCGTGCGCATCGTCACCTTTGCGGTCCGTCTCGCCACCCCGGAAGAAGTGGCCCAGGCCGAAGCTCAGGGCCCCATTCCGGACCCGTTGCCTTCGATCCGTCCCGACACTCCCATCGTGGTCAGTACCGACCCTCTCGTTCCGCTCGGCGAGGCACAGGAAGGCGAAATAGTGCTGCCTGCGCCGGAAGCTCTGATTCCGCTTGACGACGTCGTGGTGGAAACGATCGAAGGGCTGGAATTGCCGCCGCCGGACAACCCCGAAAACGAAGAAGAAGCCGCGGAAGCCGAGTAAGAAAACCTTAATCCAATACCGCGCCGTACAAAGATGTGCGCAGGGCCATCTCCAGGTCATCCTGTCCGGGGCCAAGGTACTGGGTAAGCGCCACTGCAACGATGGCGTTTTCCGGATCGACGAAATACGTGGTGTTGGCGAGACCGTCCCATTTGAATTCACCCTGCCCGCCGGCGATGGCGTGATCGCCTCCTTCGGCGCGCACGCCGATGCTCAGGCCCCAGCCATAGCCGTTGAGCCGGGTCCACGGGTCGTTGTCGGCAAAGCGTCCCTGGGCGTACCAGTTGAGCGGGCCCTGGTCCGGGGTGAGGTGGTTGCGGGTCATTAACGCGACGGTGTCGGTCTTGAGGAGCCGCGTGCCGTCGAGCTTGCCCCCGTTCAGCAGCATTTGCGCCACGCGGAGGTAGTCCATGGCCGTCCCGGCGAGACCGCCGCCGCCTGAGAAGATCGTTTCGCCGTCGCGGAAGGAATTGATGTTGGGCACGCGCGCCGTGGCGTTGACCAATCCGCCACCTTCGCCGGGAGCGTAAACCTCGGCCATGCGGTGCCAATCGTCGTCGGGCACCGTGAAACCCATGTCCTTAAGGCCGAGGGGATCGAACACCCGTTCCTGCAGAAATTCGTCGTAGGGCCGGCCCGACCAGATCTCCACCAACCGCCCGAGCACGTCGCTGGAAAAACCGTAGTACCAGCGGGCGCCCGGCTGAAACAGCAGCGGACGGGTGGCGAGGTAATCCACGCCCTCCTTGATGGTCAAACCGGGCCACAACGTTTTCTCGAACGTCACCTCGAGAGAGGGATCGTAATCGAAGGGATAACCGAGACCGGACGTATAGGTCAGCAGGTGATAAACGGTCAGCGGCGTGGCCTGGGGTTGGGTCTCCGTGCCCTTGCGGTCTTTCAGCACCGGCGTGTCGGCGAAGGCCGGGATGTACTTCGAAACCGGATCGTAAAGGTCGAACCGGCCCTCTTCGTAATTGATCATCACGGCGACCGTCGTGATCGTGCGCGTCATCGAGTAATAGCGAAACAGGGAGTCCGTCTCCATGGGTAGGCCGTCTTCCAAGTTGCGGAACCCGGTCGCCTTGAGGGCGACCAGTTTGCCGTCCTTGGCCACTGCCCAGACCACGCCGGCGCGCCGGTCGGTCTCCACCAGCGCGGTCATGGCCTTCTCGAGGTGGTCCAGGGCCAGCGGAGACAGACCCACGTCCTGCGGGTCGACCGGCTCCATCGCCACGGAAACGCCTGTCGCAACAAGAGCGCAGACCAGCGTGAGAAGTGTCAGCAGGCGTTTCATGATCTGCTCGGTAACGAACTTAGTCTGCGAGCGCGCCGTAAACTCCTTCGCGCAGGCGGAAGACCAGCTCGTCGGAGTCAGGCCCCAGGTATTGGGTCATGGCCACGGCGACGATGTTCTCTACAGGATCGAAGAAAAAGGTGGTGTTGGCCAAACCGCCCCACACCAGGTCCCCCGGCGAGCCGGGCACCGTGTGCACGCCGTCGGCCAGACGCACGCCGATGGCCAGGCCCCAACCGTATCCGGCAAAGGGTTTGGGCGGGTCAAAACCGTCGCCGAAGGAAACCGTCCCCTGGGTCGGTCCCAAGGCATTGGTTCCCATTTCCGCCACGGTCCCGGCCTTGAGAATGCGTTCCCCGTCCAGCTCGCCGCCGTTCAGGATCATCTGACCGAAACGGAGGTAATCGGGCACCGTCGAAACCAGGCCGCCGCCGGCGGAGAAAAAGATGCCCGGTTCCGTATAGGAACTGGAGGGCGGGGCGTCGCGGCGCGCCAGGGCGCCGGTGTCGTCGGGCCCGTACACGATGGCCAGGCGGTCATTGGATCCCCGGCGAACCCAATACCCGGTGTCCTTCATGCCCAGAGGCCCGAACAAACGACGGTCGAGGAATTCATTCAGGTCTGTTCCCGATACCTCTTCCGCCAGGGCCCCGAGCACATCGGAATGAAAGCCGTAAATCCATTTCTCGCCGGGCTGGGCCAGAAGCGGATAAGTGGACAACTTGTCGATCATGTCCTCAAGGGTGTGCTCGAGCGACAGAATCTCCCGCTGTTCAATGCCGACGCCGGCGGGCCAGTGGCGGGCATAGCCAAGGCCGGCGGTGTAATTGAACAAGTGCCGGATGGTCATGGGCGGGTCCTGCGGCACGGTGCGCACGACCTGCTCGCGGCGCAGTTCCGCAATCACCGGCATGGCGGCGATCTCCGGGAGGTAATTGGCGACGGGGTCGTCCAGACCCATGGACCCGTCGTCCGCCAGGGTGAGAATGGCGGCGCCGGTGACCGCCCGGCTTTGGGAATAGAGCCGGAACACGGTGTCCGCCTCCATGGGAAGGCCTGCTTCGCGGTCGCGGTGTCCGTAAGCTTCGAGTTGCACCAGCTTGCCGTCCCTGGCCACGCCCCACACGACGCCGGCGCGGCGGCCTTCGTCGACCAAACCGCGCATGGACGCCGCCAGCACGTCCAGACCCGCCCCCTTCATCCCCACATCGGCGGGTTGGGCGCGCGGCAGAGGGTCCTGCGCGAAGGCGGTCGCCGCTCCAAGCACGATGGCCAGGGCGGCGCAGAAGATCGCGCGCTTCATTATTTTGATCCTTCGGGCTAGATCGGCGAGAAGCCCGGTGTGCAACTCAGGGCCCGCGCCACTTCCGCGCCCGGCAGAAAGGCCAGCACGAACTGCACGCCCAGGATGAACACGAGAGGGCTGAAATCGATGCCGCCCATCCCGGGCAGAATACGCCGGATCGGCGCCAGCGCGGGTGTGCAGATCCGATGCAGCACGCCCACTACCGGGTTGTATCCGCTCGGCGAGAACCAGCTCAACAAGGCCCAGGCGACCACTGCCAGCAGGTAGAACCAAAGGACCAGGCGCACGGCGCGGATCAGGCCGAACCCGACGAGCTGGAACAGCGAGGGCTCGACCAGGCAGCCCGCGTTGACCGTAAGCCAAACCAGCAGGCATTGCAGCGCCAAAAAGGTCAGGAGCACATGCGTCTCCAGGCGCTGTGAAGGCTTCACCAGCAACCTGAACGGCAGAACCACCGGATTGGTCAGGCGCAGCACCACGGCGGCCACGGGATTGCGCGGATCGGAGCCGTGCCAGTACAGCGCCAGTCGGATCACGAAGCACAGCATGTACAGGTCCGCGACCGTGCCAAGCAGAAAAGAAAGTGCGCCCATTTACCCGAAGACGGAGATGACGGCGGCAATTATAAGATCGGCATCCGCTGTCTATAATTCGGCCATGGCGAACCTGATAACGCTGAGCCGCCTTGTCCTGTTGCTCGTCGTGGTAGCCATCGCATACCGGCCCGTCTCCGCCATGCAGTTGTGGATATGGCCGATTCTCGCCGTGGTATTCATATCGGACGGCCTGGACGGCTGGGTTGCCCGGCGCAGGGGCGAGGAAAGCCTGTTCGGGGCGCTGTTCGATATCGCCGTCGACCGCATCGTGGAGCTCACGCTCTGGATCGTGCTGGCGGACCTCGACCTTATTCCGATCTGGATTCCGATCGTGTTCGTGGTGCGTGGCGTGCTGGTGGACGCCATCCGGGCCAGCCAGATCCAGGCCGACCGGCGCAGCCCTCTTGCACTGCTGAACTCGCCCGCGGCCCGGTGGCTGGTCGCGGGCCGCTTCATGCGCGGGTTTTACGCCACGATCAAGGCCTGCGCGTTTGTCGGCCTGTTCATGATCAAGCCGCTGCCCGTTGGAGTGGAAACACTTCTGCCATCCATGACGGAAGTCTGGGCGCTGCTCCAACCCATATGGGAGTGGCTGGCCATGGGGTTCACTTACCTTGCCGTTGCGCTGTGCCTGCTGCGGGGAATGCCGGTAATCGTGGAATTTCTTGCCGAAGAGCGGCGGTCCCTTTTTTCCCGCAATCGCGGAACTCCATGAATGGCCCGAAGTCCGTGCCCCGTCTCGCGCTGTTCGATATCGACGGCACGCTGCTGAACGAGCCCAGCAGCGAAAAGCGCTTCATGCTCTGGCTGTTCCTTAAAGGGCACATCGGCCCGATCAGGCTGTTGGCCTACGCCCTGTTCGCCCTGTGCTACTTTCTGCGCTACGGGCTGGCGGTGTTCGCCAAGAACAAGTCGCTGCTCTGGCGGCGCACGGTGCGCAGCATGGAAACGCTGGCGCGCGAGTGGGCCGCCGACGGGCTGGAAAAGGCGCTCTACGGACCCTGCCTCGAACGCTTGCGGGTCCACCAGCAGGGAGGCGACATCGTCGTGTTGCTTTCGGGAACGCCGAACGTCCTCGCCGACGCAATCGCCGAAAGACTGGGCGTCGACAATGTAGTCGCCACCCAGTGCGCGGTACGCGCCGGTCGCTACAGCTTCGCTCCGCCCAGCCTTCATCGCGTGGGCGAGGCCAAGCTGGCCTCGGCGCGGGAACTATGTGTACGGTTCGAAACCACACTTGCGGATACCACCGCCTACGGAAACTCGCGGAGCGATCTCCCGCTGCTCGGGGCCTGCGGCATTTCGGTCGCCGTGAACCCGGATTCGGCGCTGGCGGCAATCGCCCGCGAAAAGGGCTGGGAAGTCATCGGGTCGCCGACTCGCGGCCGTGCTCGTGCTTCGACCTAGCAGTTCAGCCTGTGCACTGGCGCTGAGCGCGCTGCTTTGCTGGCCGCCGGCAGCACTTTCGCAGGACGGCCTCCCGGCCGCGGTCAACCGGGTCCTCGCACACTACGGCATCCCGCGCGAAAATTATTCCGTTTGGGTCCGGGACACGGGCGAGGCCCGGCCTCTGCTGAGTCACCGTGCGGACGTCCCCAGAAAGCCGGCATCGGTAATCAAGGTGCTCACCGCGTGGCTTGCGCTCGAAGGGCTCGGGCCGGAATACCGCTGGATCACGCGCGTCCATCTGGGCGGCGAACTGCGCGACGGCGTGCTGTACGGACCATTGATACTGGAGGGGCGCGGGGACCCGCACCTGGTCATGGAACGCGTGTGGCTGCTGCAACAGAACCTGAGGCAAAAGGGCCTGCGCCGGATCGATGGCCCGCTGGTGCTCGACGACCGGTGGATGCCGGCCGACGATACGCCGGTGGCCGGTTTCGAGGCCGACCGGCACCGCTCCTTCAGCGCATCGCCCTACGCGCTGCTGATGAACTTTCAGGCGATCCGGGTAATCGTTGAACCGGACCCCTCGAAAGGCCGTGTCGCAGCCCGGTTGGAGCCGCCGCTGTCCGGACTGGAACTGGTCAATCGGGTACGTCTGAGCAGTGGACGATGCGGCGGGTTTCAGCGCGGAGTGGCAGTGCGCATCACCGGCGAAGGCGACAGCCGCGTGGAGCTTGACGGCAACTACAGCCGCCGCTGCAACAGCTACTCGATTTCGCGCCGCGCACTATCGGGTCCGGCCTATGCCTACGGGCTGTTCAAGGCCCTGTGGCGGGACGGAGGCGGCGAGATCTCGGACGGTTATCGCCTCGGCAGTGCACCGCAGGACGCCGAGCCCTGGCTGGAATTCAAGTCGGAGTTCGCATTCCAGGCGGTGCGATTTATGAACAAGCACAGCAACAACGTGATGGCGCGCCAGTTGCTGCTGACGCTGGGCGCCGAGACGTTCGGACCGCCGGCAACGCTGGACAAGGCGCGGAAGGCCGCCGACGAGGTCCTGAAACGCGAAGGGCTGGAGCTTCCGAGCCTGATCCTGGACAACGGGTCCGGCCTGTCGCGGGTTTCCCGGATATCCGCTGCCGACCTGGGAAGAATGCTGGTGCATGCGGGCCAGGGCCCCCGGTTCCCCGAACTCGCCGCGTCCCTGCCCATTGCCGGGCGGGACGGCACGCTGACGAAAACCTACAGGGAATCTCCGTTCGGCGGGCGGGCGCACATCAAGACCGGCAGCCTCAACGGAGTGTCGGCAATCGCGGGATATGTCCTGGCCGAAAGCGGCCGGCGGCTCGCCGTCGTTGCGCTGATGGAACATCCGCTGGCGGCCAAGGGCCCGGGCGAGGAAGCGCACGGCCAACTTTTGACATCGCTGAGCCGCCACTGATAGAATCCGCGCCCGGCAATTCACTGCCGCGCCAAGCCGCAAGGAAGGCTTCAATGAAACTAGTAATGGCCATTATCAAGCCGTTCAGGCTGGATCATGTACGCAACACCTTGTCCGACCTTGGGATCAACGGCATGACCGTCTCCGAGGTGCAGGGTTTCGGGCGACAACGTGGCCATACGGAGCTGTATCGGGGCGCCGAATACATGGTGGATTTCATCCCCAAGACCAAGATCGAGGTTGCTTGTACCGACGAATTGGCCGAGCGGGTGGTGGAGGCCATCATGGACTCCGGAAAGACCGGCAAGGTCGGAGACGGCAAGGTCTTCGTGATGGATCTTGAGGAGGCCTTCCGGGTCCGCACCGGGGAGAGCGGTGACTCGGCGCTGTAGCGGGCGTAGCTTATTGGGGCCCCGGCGGGTAGCCGGCGTCCCTTCAAAAGGGGATTTTTCTATGAAGAGAGCGATATTGATCGCTGTGGCCGGGTTGCTTGTGTCGGGCGTCGCGGGCGCCGACACGCTGGACAAGGCCGACACTGCATGGTTGCTGACTTCCACGGCCCTGGTCCTGTTCATGACGCTGCCGGGGCTGGCGTTGTTTTACGGCGGTCTGGTGGGCCGCCGTAACGTGTTGTCGGTGCTGATGCAATGCTTCACGATCGCCGGGATCGTCACTTTCCTGTGGGTCATCGTGCAATACAGCCTGGCGTTCAGCGACGGCGGCGCCATGAATCAATGGGTGGGCGGATTCGGCAGCGCCTTTCTCGCCGGAGTGACCGTGGATTCGCTCGCCGGCACCGCGCCGGAAACGATCTTCATCGCCTTCCAGCTCACCTTTGCGATCATCACCTGCGCCCTGATCGTGGGCGGATTTGCCGAACGCATGCAGTTTTCCGCGATGGTGCTGTTCTCGGTGCTGTGGTCGCTGCTCGTCTATGCCCCGGTCTGTCACTGGGTGTGGGGCGGCGGCTGGCTGGCCGACATGGGATTCCTGGACTTCGCCGGCGGCGCGGTGGTTCATCTGACCGCGGGCGTCGGAGCGCTGGTTGCCGCCATGGTGCTGGGGTCGAGAACGGGCTTTCCGCAAAAGCCCATGCCGCCGCATAGTCTGCCGCTCACGGTGGCCGGCGCCGGCATGCTCTGGGTAGGCTGGTTCGGATTTAACGGGGGCAGCGCGCTGGCGGCGGACGGCGCCGCGGCGATGGCCCTGCTGGTCACCCACATCGGCGCATCGGCCGGCGCAATGGGCTGGATGGCGATGGAGTGGATCAAGTTCGGCAAGCCCAGCGTGCTGGGCGTGGTGACCGGCATGGTCGCGGGGCTGGGCACGATTACGCCGGCCTCCGGCTTCGTCGGCCCGATAGGCGCGCTGATCATCGGCCTGGCCGCCGGCGTGGTGTGCTTCTATGCGACGCGCATCATCAAGCGGGTGCTGGTGATCGACGATTCGCTGGACGTGTTCCCTGTCCACGGTGTGGGCGGGTCCCTGGGGCTGCTGCTCTGCGCCGTGTTCGTCAATGCCAACCTGGGCGGCGCCGGCTACGCAGAGGGCATGAATGTAGGCTCGCAGCTCGGCGTCCAGGCGATAGGCCTGGTGGCGACATTTGCCTGGACCGCAGCGGCCACCTGGGTCATCCTCAAGGTCGTCGGACTCATCACGCCGCTGCGCGTGAGCGAAGAGGACGAAATCGAGGGCCTGGATCTCACCCAGCACGAGGAGCGCGGCTACAGCCGCTGATCCCCTGGGAGTGGGGGCACTGCCCCCACGGCGTCCTCGCCCTCAAGACGTCACGACCGCTTTCCCGCTTGGCCGGGAGAGCGGTCGTTTCCTGAGTTAGTATTGCGGTATGTTGATACGCAATAAGACCGATATTCCAACCTCGGAAATAACCTCCGAAACTACCTACATCAATCGCCGTTCCGTTATCGCCGGCCTCGCCGCTACAGGCCTTGTGGGGACGGCCCGCACGGCGCCCTCCAATCTCGCGGCCGGCACTGGCCGGAAGGAATTGCCCGGCGTAACGCCCGGCCCCTTCAGCACCGACGAACCGCCGAACAGCTACGAAGACATCACCACCTACAACAATTACTACGAGTTCGGGACCGGCAAGGACGACCCGCACCGAAACTCGGGAGACTTCCAGCCCGAGCCGTGGACGGTTCGGGTGGAAGGCGAAGCGGAAGTGACCGGAGAGTTTGACGTCGAGGGTCTGCTATCCGGCATCGGACTTGAAGAACGGGTCTACCGCATGCGTTGCGTGGAAGCCTGGTCGATGATCATTCCCTGGGTGGGCGTGCCGCTGGGCGAAGTGCTCAAGCGCTTCCGCCCGACGTCCCGCGCGAAGTACGTCGCGTTTCAGACGGTCCTGCGTCCCGATGAAATGCCGGGACAGCGGCGGCGCGTTCTCCGCTGGCCCTATGTCGAGGGCCTGACGATCGAGGAGGCGACCAATCCGTTGACCTTGCTTACGGTGGGCGTTTACGGCGTCACGTTGCCCAACCAGAACGGCGCGCCGCTGCGGCTGATCGCACCGTGGAAGTATGGTTTCAAGGGCATCAAGTCGATCGTGAGCATCCGCCTGCAGGAACGGCGGCCCCCGACCAGCTGGAACATCGCCGCCCCGCGGGAATACGGCTTCTACGCCAACGTCAATCCGGAAGTGGACCATCCCCGCTGGAGCCAGGCCACGGAACGGCGCATCGGCTCGGGTTTTTCCGGGCTGTTCGCGCGCCGCATCCCCACGCAGATGTTCAATGGATACGGCGAGCAGGTGGCCCACCTGTATTCCGGCCTGGACCTGCGCCGCAATTACTGACCGACCGGGCGCCGGCGGCGTAAGCCCTTTGTCATACCCCTGCTTCCGGGAGCGTCGGCGGCAGGAGCCGCCGCCGAGCCCACAAGGACGTGCTTGCAGGCGTATCCCGGAAGCAGGGGTATGACAAAGGGCGGGATCGAAGCGGAGACTGATCGATGAACGTGCGGGTGTACAAGCCGCTGCTGTTTGCCGCCTGCCTGCTGCCCGTGATCTGGCTTGCGCTGCGCATAGCCGGGGTGGTCGAACCGGGGCTGGGCGCGAATCCCGCCGAGGAAATCCAGGACGAACTCGGCGTCTGGGCGCTGCGGCTGTTACTGGTCACGCTGTGCGTCACGCCCGCGGCGCGCCTGCTGAAAAAACCGCGGCTGTACCGCTTCCGCCGGATGCTGGGCCTGTTTGCCTTCTTCTACTGCACGCTGCACCCGCTGGCCTATTTCCTGCTGGATCTGCAGCTCGATTTCGCCCATCTGGGCGAGGACCTGCTCACGCGGACCTTCATCACCGTCGGGATGGGCGCGGTGCTGTTGCTGATCCCGCTGGCGGTCACCTCCACCCGTGGCTGGCAGCGGCGCCTCGGCCGACGCTGGAACCGACTGCACCGGCTGATTTACCCGGCCGCGATACTGGCCTGCTGGCATTTCTACTGGCAGGTCAAGGCCGACACGATCGAGCCGCTGGTATATTGCGCCATTCTTGCCCTGTTGCTGGGCTTGCGCTTTTGGTGGTCGCCCCTCAAGGGCCGGCTGCTCCCGGGAGGATAACAATGCAGGAAATCTCAGTGCGCGGCCGGATCTTCTACGGTTGGTGGTTGCTCGTCGGCCTGTTTCTGATATACGCCGCCTCCAACGGCATCCTCCTCAACACGATGCCGCGAATCTTCCCGAACCTCGCGACCGAGTTCGGCTGGACCAACGAGCAGGTCACGCGGCCGGCGAACATGTTCTTCGCGCTCGTTGCCTTTTTGAATCCGGTGGCCGGATGGCTGCTGGACCGTTATTCCATACGCCGCCTGATGCTGATCGGCACCCTGGGAATAACCCTTGTGCTGGCCCTGTTCCCCATGGTGGAGGAACTCTGGCAGCTCATGGCGCTCTACATACTGTTTGCATTCTCGCTCTCGCTGGCCGGTTTGAGCCCCAGCCTGATGCTCCTGTCGCGCTGGTTCGTGCGCTACCGCGGACTGGCGTTCGGAATTCTGATGATGGCCTCCAGCCTGGGCGGCGCCGCCTTCCCCTGGCTGGTCAATTACTTCCTGCCCGACTGGCGGCTGGCGGTCTGGGTGCTCGCCTTGCTGGGCGGGGCCATGATGGTCCTGCCGACGCTATTTCTGATCAGTAATTATCCGAGGGACAAGGGACTGGCCGCAGACGGCGTGGCCGATCCTGAACCGGAGGTCAAACCCAAGCCCGACCGGTTCGACAAGGTGCTGATGAACCTTCTGCGCTCGCCGCTTTTCTACCTGCTGGCGTTCGCTACCGGCACGCTCTGGTTCTGCATCGTGGCCATGCTCAACAACCAGGCGCTTTTCTTCCGCCAGGAAATGCTGCTGGACGACACCAGCACCACGGGGATTTACAGCAGCTTCTTTTTCGCCGCCATCGTCGGCAAGGTGCTGTTCGGCTACCTGGCCGACAAATTCGACAAGCTGAAAGTCATGATGGCCAGCGTGCTGAACCTGGCACTGGGACTGGCGCTGCTATTTTTTGCGGTGCCCGGCGAAGTGACCTGGCCGTTGGCCTACGCCGTCGTTTACGGCGTGGGATACGCCGGTGCGTTCACGATGATTCAACTGATGATCGCCGAGTACTACGCCGGGCGCAACTACGGCGTTTACCTGGGCATCTTCCTCCTGATCGACTCCCTCGCGGGCTCCATCGGCGGCGTCTTCCTGGCCTGGTCCGCCGACGAATTCGCATCGTTCACCGCCGGCTTCACCGTAATGATGGTGCTCTGCGCCATTGCGGTAGCGTGCGTGTACGTGCTGATGCGGCGGCAAAAAGCATGACGCGGAGCCTGCTTCTTGCTTCCTGCGCGGCGATCGCTGTCGCCGCGGGTTGCGGGCCGTCTGCCAATGCGCCGCAGGAAGCAGCGGATGAAGCGGCCGAGGTTACGGAAATCACGGCGGCCGGCACGGCATTTCCGAACACCATCGGCGAAACGCACTGGTTCACGTTCCAGCGCAAGGTGGAGGAAGGCACCCAGGGCCGGTTCAGGGTCCGCATGCTGGTACACGGGCAGTTTTCCGAGGAGCAGATTGCAGCCGGGCTGCGGCGCGGCCGGGTGCAGATCGGCAACCTTTCCGCGACGATGACCTCCACCTTGGTGCCGGAAGCCGCAATGCTGTACGCGCCGTTTCTGTTCGAATCCGAGGAAGAGGCGGATTTTGTTTATGACCACTTCCTGACCGACGTGTTTTCGTCGCTACTGGCGGTACAGGACTTGCACCTGGTGTCCTGGAGCGAAATCGGTTTCCACCACATCTACTCGGTCACGCCGTTGCTGTCGCCGGCCGACATGCGGGGGCGCCGTTTCCGCGTTTCGGCGAGCGACGCCTCGCGACTGTTCGGCGAAGCGCTGGGCGCGGACGTCATTCCGCTGGGCTTTGGAGAAATCGTACCCTCGCTGCAAACCGGCCTGATCGAGGCAGGCGAAAATTCCCTGACCCTGTATGTGCGAACCGGAACTTCGGGCGAGGCGTCGCACGTTACGCTCACCGCGCACTGTTTCGGCATGTCGTTCATCCTGGCCGACAAGGTCTGGTGGGACGGACTGGCGGATGCGGACCGCGAGATCATCGCCCACGCCTACCCCAGCATCGCCGAAACCCGCAGGGGCACGCGGGAGGAGGCACGGCGCGATCTTGAAAACGCGCAGGGCTTCGGCATTACGCCACGCTGGCCGGAACAGGCCGAACGCGACCAGTGGGCGGCCGCGGTGGCCCATGTGCCGGAAGAACTAGCCCGTGCTGTGGGCGGACAATCACGCCTGGTGCTTGAAACCATCGCCGAAGGAAAGGCCGCTTTCGCACGGGAGCAGGCAGCCAACTAAAGCCCTTCGTTCGTCCCCCTCCTCGCGGGAGCGTTGAAGCAGGGACAGGGAGAATCGAGCCAGGATGGCGTCTCACGCGAGGAGGGGGACGAACGAAGGGCGAGGAAGCGAGAAGGCTACGTTTCGGCCGCGCCCGGAACTTCAAGCGGCCGTTCCTCATCCACCGGTTCGGACGGCGCGGGCATGTCATCGGCCGGTTCCGGATCGCGCCGCTTGTACCAGCGGAACCGATGCCGGTAGATGACATCCTCCGAGCGCACCGGCTCGCCGTCCCGCATCTGGGGACGGAACTTGGCGCCCTTGATCAGGGCCACCACGACGTCGTCGATCATGCCGGGGGGCTCGGATTCCATGATCTGCGCGCTCGAAACGGTCCCATCCGGGTCAATCGTCAACTGCAGCACAACGGAACCCGCCCGCGGTTGGGACTCGTATCTCGACGTGTTGGACATTTCGCGGGGAACTTGCACGGGAAGTCTTGCGCTCCGGAGCGGGATCACCGGGTGCTGCAGGAGTTCCGCTCGCAAATCCAGCGCCTCGTCGTCCGCGCTCAACAACTCCCAGGCCTCCCGGTAATTCTCCCGCGCGTTGGGCTGTCGATTGAAGATCGTGTGAGTGTCGCCGATATCGATCAGCAACCTGGCCTGCTGCAGAACGTCCTGAATCGGGTGGGCGCGAACGATGCTCAAGGCTCGCCTGAAAAACTCTTCGGCCTTCTCGCGCCTTGACTCCCTTATGAAACTGCTGGCTTGCCCGCGAAGCGCCTGTACCCGCTCCAGGCTGTCCTCGCCGCTCGCCGCCTGGATGATTCGGTCGGCTGCCGCATAAGCCCGGCGCTGGAGTCCGGTCTGGCGCGTGCGTTCGTACCACTCGCCCAGCTTGTAGAGCGACGGCACGGTGCGCAGATCGCCAGGGCCGTAACGCCGCTCGTGCGCGCGAACCTGGACGCGCTGGTGCAGATTCGCCTGCTCCAGGTCGCCTTCGGCCAGCGCCAGGTCGCTCAGGAGGTCGCGCGTGGCACCCTGCTCCAGACTGTAGATGCCGGAATTCGCATGCGTAATCCGCAACGCGCGGGCCAGCGGCTCGACCGCGGCCTCGTAATCGCCCATTCGAATGTGGGTCCTTGCTATCCCGTGCAGGGGGTTGAGGAGTTCGACCGCGTCGTAGCCCAGCCTGCGACCCGCGATCGCGATATGCCGCTCGTAGTGAAATAGCGCGTCGCTGTAGCTACCCTGCACACGCTGCACCGTCGCCAGATTGATGAGCGGCGCGAGAAGCTCCGTGGCATCGTAGCCGTAGTTCTCCTCGGCCCTGAGCAGCAGGGACTGGGCAAGCTCTTCGCCTTCCTCATAACGCCGCTCCCTGAACAGTTCCACGAACCGCTGATTCATGCGGCGCTGCTCGGCCAGCCACGTTCGGGTGCCTTCCGCGGCGGCGTCGGGCGCCGCCTGGAAAGCGAAAGCGGCCGGGGCAACCAGCGCCAGGAAAACGATCAAGGCCAGACGCTTCATGATCATTCCGCCAGCGCCGCCCTCTCGAGCAAACCGGATCCGAGTTCGCAGGCCACGCCGGTTCCGCCAAGACCGCAATAGCCCCCGGGATTCTTGGCCAGGTACTGCTGATGGTATTCCTCGGCAAGATAGAACACGCCCGCCGGGGCGATTTCCGTGGTAATCGGACCAAAACCCGACGTCTGGAGCGCGTCGCCGTACGCCTGGCGGGACGCCAGCGCCAAACGCTGCTGACTTGCGCCCAGGGTATAGATGCCGGAACGGTACTGGGTGCCGATATCGTTGCCCTGGCGCATTCCCTGGGTGGGGTCGTGCGCCTCCCAGAACACGGCCAGGAGTTCCTCATAGCTGACCGTGGATACGTCATAGCTCACCAGCACGGCTTCGGCGTGACCGGTAGCCCCTGAGCAGACGGAATAGTAGTCGGGGTCGGCCTGATGCCCGCCGGTGTATCCCACGGCCGTGCCGTGCACCCCGGGCATTTGCCAAAACCTGCGCTCCGCTCCCCAGAAACAACCCAGGGCGAATATGGCTTGTGAAACGCCCGCCGGCGGACAGTCCGCAAGGAGCGTGCCCAGCACTTCATGCCTTACCGCCTCAAAGCTGCCCAGATGGGCCGGAACCTCGATCGGCGCCTGCCGGGTTTCTTCGGATTCTCTGTTCATTCCTCAGGTTCGCTTTGCCCTGTGGGCCTTGCGGTTCGCTGTCTTGTTCAATTCGATGCAGGAAAATAAACATACCATAGCGCAGCAAACACGCCTTGACGCGCGTGCCTCCGGCACGGCCGGCCGGATTGAAGAGGGGCCGCTATTCGGTTATGCTTCCGCCCCGCTTGCGCTGTCGGCCGGGGCCGCAACCCGTGAAGTCCGGAATACATCCAAAGTACAACGAGATCAAGGTCACTTGCAGTTGTGGCCGGGAACTGGTCACTCGCTCGACCTTGAGCGAGGACATCCGTGTGGAAGTATGTTCTTCCTGCCACCCGTTCTTTACCGGTTCGCAACGGATCATGGAATCGGCCGGTCAGATCGAAAAGTTCCGCCGCCGGTACGGGTCGCGGAAATCCGCTTAAACCCTTCATAACAGGTAGTTTTTCGCCAATCCGGCGGCTGGGCTATAATATCGGTTTGCGACGCGAACGCCCAGGTTCTGGGCCGCGTCTTTCCCAGGCTGGCGTCACCCCCAACGGAGCGCCAATCCCGGTGTTCGGAGGAGCCGGTTACGTGACGCCTGCGCCATCCGTCCTGCCGGGATGGAACAAGGCAGTTGCATGACCGATTCGGGCGACAGACTTGTAAGCCGCGACGGGCACTCCGTGCCACTTGCGCGGCGTAACAGCGTGCTCGGCGCCGATGCGCTGGAACTGACCGCTGTCCCACCGGCGACCGGCGCCTACAGCTACGATCCCGGTTACGCGTCCACCGCCAGCTGCACCAGCCGAATCACTTACGTCGACGGCGAGAAGGGCGTGCTCATGTATCGCGGTTACGCCGCCGACGACCTGGCGCGGCACAGCAACTTCACGGAGGTGTCATGGCTGCTCCTGAACGGTGAGTTGCCGTCGCACGCGGAACTGCAATCGTTCTCGGAGGAATTGGCGGGCCTGCGGGCCTGTGCCCCGGAAGTGCTCGAAGCGATCGCCGCGATGCCCGCCGGCGCCCATCCGATGAGCGCCATGACGGTCGCTCTGTCGGTGATGCCGGCCGTATATCCCGAATGCGCCAATCCGGGCGACGCCGATCACAGGCGGCGCTTCAGCCACCGGGCGATCGCCAATGTCGCGACCGTGGCGGCGGCGGCCTACCGCAACACGATCGGCGAGACCGCCATAGCGCCGCGCCACGATCTCGACTACGCCGCCAACCTGCTCTACATGATGTTCGGTGAAGAGCCGAATCCGGTGGCGGCCAGGGCGCTCGACACGCTGCTGGTGCTCCACGCGGACCACGAACAGAATTGCTCGACTTCCACCGTCCGGATGGCCGGAAGTTCCGGAGTCAATCCGTTCTCGGCCCTTGCCGCCGGATGCATAGCGCTTTGGGGACCGGCGCATGGCGGCGCCAACGAGGCCGTGATCAAGATGCTGGAAGAGATCGGCACTTCGAAGAACATCGGGGAGTACGTCGCCAGGGCCAAGGACCCGGGGGATTCTTTCCGGCTGATGGGTTTCGGCCACCGGGTCTACAAGAATTTCGACCCGCGTGCGACCATCATCCGCGGCATCTGTCATGAAGTGCTGCAGGAGCTCAAGACCGGCAAGGGACGGCTGTTCACCCTGGCGCGGCAACTGGAGGAGATCGCCCTCAGCGACAACTACTTCAAGGACCGGCGCCTGTATCCCAACGTGGACTTTTACTCCGGCATCATCTACCGCGCGCTGGGGCTGCCGGCAACCATGTTCACGCCCATGTTCGCCATCGGGCGGACGGTGGGCTGGACGGCGCACTGGTGCGAAATGCACAGTGATCCCGAGTCCCGGATCGGCCGGCCCCGCCAGCTCTATCTGGGGCCCACGGCGCGCAGCTACACGCCTGTCGAAAAACGCTAGAAGAGTTCCTCTTCTTCGTCGTCGGCGTCACCCGATGCGGTGCCTCTCGAGGCGTCGGGAAGGGCGTCTTCCCTGAACAGCTCGAAGATCGCGTCCGCTTCTCCCGGCGGCGCCAGCAGGCCAGTCTCCGGCGAGACGCGAGCGGAAACGATGCGCCGCGGGCGCGGCAGAGGGGCTTCCGGCGCCCCTTCCAGCGCCTCCTCCATGAAGTAGATCCAGATCGGCAAGGCCGTGCGCCCGCCTTCCTCGAAGCGTCCGAGCGACCGTTCCTGGTCGAAGCCCACCCACACGGTCGCCAGCAGATCCCCGTTGAAGCCGCTGAACCAGGCGTCCCGGTTATCGTTTGACGTGCCGGTCTTTCCGGCCAGGTCCTGCCGCTCCAGCGCCCGTGCCCTTCTGCCGGTTCCGCGCAGAACCACATCGCGCATCATGTCGTAGACGATGTAGGCGTTCTCGGCGCTCACCACGCGCGGAGCCAGTTTCTGGTCCGCAAACAGTTCGGGCCTGTCGGTTACGTCCGGATTGCGCTGCAGGGTCGCCGCCTGCATCTGGGCCACCGACTCGAACAGCTCCAACGGATCCTCAGCGCCGGCGGCCGGGTAGAGCGCCGCCAGCCGATCGACCCTGGCAAAGGCATGCGCGAGGCGCGTGGGCATCCGCGGTTCGCCGCCGTTCAGCCACTCGGCGGACCCGGTCGACCCGGCACCGACGTATTCCGCCTTCAATTCACAGGACCGGCAGGCAACGGCCGCATCGGCCTGGTAGCGAAGGCCGTCCTGCTCCACCCGCTCGATCAGCCAGGGCTCGACGCGATATCCGCCATTGGCCAGAACAGCGTAGCCGCGGGCAATCTCAAGGGG
Source organism: Gammaproteobacteria bacterium (assembly GCA_026707445.1). Classification (GTDB taxonomy): domain Bacteria; phylum Pseudomonadota; class Gammaproteobacteria; order Steroidobacterales; family Foliamicaceae; genus Foliamicus. The sequence continues at coordinate 75,732 of JAPOWV010000027.1, read as the reverse complement.
CGGGACACCGCCGGAACCCAGCGCCAGGGAATAGCTTTCCGGCAGCGAGGAATCCGGCAGGCCGAAAGCGCCGACGTGGCCGATGGTGTCACCCAGGCCCACCCGTTGAAGCACGCGAACCGACACCAGGTTCATCGAACGCACAAGCGCTTCGCGCAGCCGGGTGGGGCCGTTGAAACTTCCCGAATTGTTCTTGGGGCGCCACACCGTCTCGGAAGTGGGGTCCTGAATTACCACGGGAGCGTCGTTCACCACCGTGGCGGCGGTCAGTCCGTGATCCAGCGCGGCAGAGTAAATGAAAGGCTTGAACACGGAGCCGGGCTGACGCAGGGCGTCCACGGCCCGATTGAACTTGCTGTGGCGGAAGTCGTAGCCGCCCACAAGCGCCACGATCCCGCCGTCGTGCGGATTGATGGCCACCAGGGCGCCCTGGACTTCCGGCCGCTGGGTCAGCTCCAGGCCCCCTTCGTCGGCATTGCGGACCAGTATCAGGTCTCCAACGGCAAACATGTCCGCGGGTCCGTCGGGCTGCGGGCCGACTTCATTCTCCGAGACGTAGGGCCGACGGCGCACCCGCTCCCACGGCAGCTCGGCGCGGGCCGCACCCTGGACCAGGACCTCGACCTCGCCTGCCTCGCCGAAGGACATCACAAGAGCGGGCCGCGCATCCGCGACCCGCGGCAGGGAATCCAGGTATTCCAGCAGTTCCGCGTCGGTCCGCAGCCCCTCGGCCCGCAGATCGCGCAGCAGATCGGCCTGCACCGGGCCACGGTATCCGTGCCGGCGATCGTACTCCCGCAAACCGCGGCGCACGGCCCGTTCGGCCGCGGCCTGCATGCGGGCATCGATCGTGGTCGTTACCCGGTATCCGCCGGTCAGCGCTTCCATTCCGTAGCGGGCAATCGCTTCCTTGCGCACCATCTCCAGGACCCAGGGGGCCCCGACCTCCTGGCGCGGGCCGTGACGATTGGACTCCATGGGCACCGCCAGGGCCTCCCGCCGCTCCGCTTCCGAAATGAAGTCAAGTTCCGTGAGCCTGCGCAGGACATACGCCCGTCGAGTCGTGGCGCGGCGGGGGTTCCTGACCGGATTGATGGCCGACGGCGCCTTGGGCAACGCTGCGAGCGTGGCGGTCTCGGCAATATTCAGCTCGTCGAGGTTCTTGCCGAAATACACCTGGGCGGCGGCCGCTACGCCATAGGCGCGTTGGCCGAGGAAAGCCTTGTTGAGATACAGCTCAAGTATCTCTTCCTTGCTCAGTTCGCGCTCAAGCCGCCGGGCAAGGAACAGCTCCCTGGCCTTGCGGATGAACGTGCGTTCCCGCCCCACGTAGTTGTACTCGCGGGCGAGCAACTGGGTAATGGTGCTGCCCCCCTGGCTGCGCGATTGCGTAAGGATCATGTTCAGGGCGGCGCGCGCCAGGCCCTGGTAGTCGTAGCCCGGATGCTCGAAGAAGCGGTCGTCCTCGGCGGCGATAAAGGCTTGCCAGAGCAGGTCCGGCACATCCTCAAGATCCACCGGAGTCCTGAACCTCTCGCCGACTTCGCCGATCATCCGTCCGTCACGGGTGTTCGCCTGCAGGGGAATCTCCAGCGGCACCTCGCGGATGCTCTCGACGCTGGGCAGGCCCGGGGCGAGATAGAAATATGCGCCGGCGATCAGCATTGCCAACGCAACCACCCCCAAGGCGGCGCCCGAAACGCCCAAAACGCATATCTTCACAAATGCGTTGATAAACGATCTGGACTGTAGAAGCCGCGTAATCACAGGATACGTTCCAGGCTGTGCGGGACTCGACTGCCCATTATAGGCAGCCCGCACGAATCTCCCTCGACCCGGACGGTTTCAATACATCAGACGACCATGCAGGGATTGCGGCCAACACGTGCAGTGCTGGGGCTGGACATCGGCGCGGGCGCGGTCAAGATGGTCGAGTACAGCCGGGGGACCATACGGTCCTGTGCTCTCTCGCTTCGCTCGCACGCGGAGGACTCCTCGCATGATACCGACGCAGGCGCGATAAAGGACGCCCTGCTCCAGGCCGCCCCGCGCGCCCGGCGAGCCGTGGTGGGCCTGGATGACGCCGACGTCATCGTGCACCGCTTCAGCCTGCCGAAAGACCTGCCGCTCGCGGAAATGGAAGAGCAGGCACGCCTGCAGGCCGGCCAGGCCGCACCCTTTCCTCCGGGCGAGGCCGCCTTCGATTACGTGGCGGAAACGGCAGCCCGACAGACGCAGGGTTTCCGGATGGCGATCGCCCGCTCCACAACCGTAGACATCCTGTGCCGGGCAGTCGGGCTTGCCGGATTGTCCGTCGCCGCCGTGGACGTCACTTCATTCGCGGTTCAGGGCGCGATAGCGGCGATGGCCGGCCGGGATGCGCCGCTGGCGGTCCTTGACGGAGGCCACCGGTGCATGCGCCTGACGGTCCATTCAGGAGGCGAGTCTGTCTTTCAGTACAGCCAGCCCTTCGGCTGCGCTCAATTGGCCGGGCGCCTCAGCAGCGCTTACGGGCTGTCGGGCGGCGACACGCATAAGGCGCTTGCGGAATGCGCACTACCCGGCGGGGGCGCCGCCCGGATCAGGGAGTCGTTCCTCAAGGACCTCGCCCGGCATGCCGCGCGTGCGATGCAACTGCATCTGACTGCGCGACCGAATACCGCACCGCCCGAGAGGATGCTTCTATGGGGAGGCGCCGCCTTGCTTCACGGCGCATGTACGGCCCTGCACGAGGAGCTGGACCTGCCTGTTGAGGCGATTCGGCCCCCGGCCTTCGGCGACGGCGCGGGTGAATTCTCGCCCGCTCTGTTCGGAGCGTATGCACTGGCACTCAATGATCACGTCTGAGCGGCAAGCATGGCTCCACTGAGCGGAGACCGGGCGATGCGATCGCTGAACATGCTTCCCTGGCGCGACCGGAGGCAAAGGACGCGGCGGCGCGACGCCTGGGCCGCCCTCCTGTTCGGGCTTGTCGCCGGAGTGGGAGTGGTGGCCGCAACCGAGCTTCATTTCACCGGGAAATTGCACGAAGCCGAGCGCCGGGCTTCGCAATTGCAAGCCGCCATGGCCGTTCACGCGCAAGCGACCGCCGAGCAGCAGGAACTTGAGGCAAGAAACGCCGACACGGGCGCAGTTCTGGCCGAATTGCACCGGGTCCGGAACCACAACCGGGCCGTGCGGGACTGGCTGGAAGAGCTGTCCGAAGCGGTCCCTCCCGAACTGCGCCTCAAGGGCCTCTCGATCAAAGGGACGGTTTGGGAATTGCAGGGCGTGGCCCGCAACCTGGAAGCGGCGGCGCAACTTCTTCAAACGATCCGGGCCATGCCCACGGTGTCGCAATCCCGTATTGAGCACGTGCGCAGCGACTCCGTGCAGGCACGCGAATTCGCGTTGACGGGAGAGTTCGCGGAATGACGCTGCTTGACGAACTGCGCAGCCTGGAGCCCGGGAAACCGGGGCAGTGGAGCAGGCGGGTAAGCGTGACGCTGGCGTGCGCCGTTCTGGTGCTGGTGACGGCAGTCGGCCTTCAGGTCCGCGTACGGGGAAAGCTGCTGCCGCAGCTGGCCGGCACCGCCGAAACTCTTTCCGATCTGGAGGAAAGGCTTAAGGAAGCGCGCCGCGCGGAGCGGCAAACGCAACTGCTGCGCATGGAACTGGAACAACTCCAAGAGCAGCTTCGGCAAACAGGCTTGAGGATGCCGTCCGGCGCCGAGTCACTGGACCTGGCCGTGTCGCTGGCGGCGGGTTGGGCCGGGTCGCCCGTGGAAGAGGTACGGCCCTGGCAGCCCGCCGGTGAAGCGTCCCGCCGATTCCCGCATGTCGGCGCGGAAATGCAAATGTCCGGCGACTACGGAGAGATCATCGGCGCTATCAACCTTGTTCTGACGGCCGGAGAATTGCGCGAGCTGGTCGAGTTCACCATCGAATCGGGCCACAGTCCGGGGGACGGCCGCTTGCGCGCGCAGGCGCGTCTGCTGGCCTACTTTGCCGGCGAAAGGTACGCCGACGGGCTCTTCGACATCGGTGCGGGCGCGCCGGCAGCGGCGCAAGCTCCGCCGAGCCGCATGGATCTCCTCTCTCCCTTCGCCGCACTGCCCCGGGAGATCGGCAACGTGGCTGCAGCGAGGGGCGGGCAAGAGCAAAACTCGCCACGGCGAAGCGGGTTCATACGGGTGGGCGACCGACGCTACCGGATCGCGGACGACTCCGAAGGCCGGCCGCGTCTTCATCCGGAAACACCGTGACCGGGCGCGCCCGAAAAGCCTGGATTGCGTTGTTGTCTCTCGCTTGCGCCGGACTCTCGCAGGCCGGCGAGGCCGGGCGCATATCCCTGAGCTTCAGGGAAGTGCCCGTCCGCGCCGCCCTGCAACTGTTGGCGGAGGCTTCGGAAATGCAAATGCTGGTGTCCGACTCCGTGACCGGCACCATCACGCTGGAAATCGCCGAAATGACCCGCGACGACGCACTCGCGCTGGTGCTTGAAACCCGGGGACTGAAGGCCCGCAAGAGTCTCGGCGTCTGGGTGGTGGCCACCCCCGAAGAATTCCTCGCCCGGGACTCCGCCCGCCGCGAGGCCGAGCTTGCGCGGGAATCCCTGGCGCCTTTACAGTTGCGCCGGTTCAGGGTCAACTATGCCGCGGCCACGGAACTGGCCGCCATGATCGCCGGCGGTCCATCGACGCTGCTTTCCCCACGGGGGACGATCCAGGTGGACGAGCGGACCAATACCCTGATCGCTCACGATACTCCGCGCCGCCTGGAGAAACTGGCGCAATTGCTGGCCGAACTTGACCTGCCGGCGCGGCAGGTGCTGATCGAGTCACGCGTGGTGGTCGCCAACCGAAATTACGGACGCAACCTGGGTTTGCGCTGGGGCGTAACGGCGGCCGACCGGCGCGGCGGGGGCCGCGCGGTCGTACTGTCCGGCAGCGGGGAAGCCACCGGGCGCATTGCCGAAACGCTGGAGACCTCGGAGGAGGGGCGGGGAACATTGACGGCCGCCGATGTCGCCGACCGCTACAGCGTCAGTCTGCCGGTTGCGGGGGCCGCCGGACGATTCTCGCTTGCCCTGCTGCATCCCGACTACCTGCTGGACCTCGAACTTGCGGCGATGCAGGCCGAAGGCCAGGGACGGCTCATATCCGCACCCCGGGTCCTCGCTTCCGACCAGCGCGAAGCGAGCATCCGCCAGGGCGTGGAAATCCCCTACCAGGAAGCGGCTTCCAGCGGCGCCACCACCACCCACTTCAAGCACGCCGCGCTGGGGCTTACCGTCACGCCCCGGATCACGCCCAACGGACGGGTCATTCTCCGCCTGCTGGTAACCAAGGACAGCGTGGGAAAGATCGTCGCCACCGAGCGCGGCGGCGCCGTGCCGTCCATCGATACGCGCCGGATCGAGACCGAAGTGCTGGTCCAGGACGGCCAGACCCTCGTGCTGGGGGGAATTCGGGAAACCGAGAACGCCGACACGCGATCCAGCGTGCCCTATCTCGGGTCGATTCCCGGGCTCGGACGCCTGTTCCGCTCAAGTATCAAGTCCTCCACCGATACCGAACTCCTCGTTTTTGTCACGCCGACGATCATCGAGCCGAAGCAATAGGTCATGCGCGGGGCGGTTTGTGGGTACCATTCGCGGAGAAGCCCGCAATGTCCTGCGCCGCGACGATCACAGCCATGCCAACGCCGCGAAACATATTTCTGGTCGGTCCCATGGGCTCGGGCAAGTCCGCGGTCGGAAGCTGGCTGGCCGGGCGCCTCAAGTTGCAATTCGCCGACAGCGACCGGTATATCGAGGAACAGACCGGCGTGGACATCGCGCTGATCTTTGAAATCGAGGGCGAAGAAGGGTTCCGGGCACGCGAGGAGAAGGCTCTCGAGCACTTGTGCGGAAGGCGAAACATTGTGCTGGCCACGGGCGGCGGCGCTGTTCTCCGCAAGGAAAACCGCGACGCATTGCGGGCCGGCGGCAGGGTGGTCTACCTCAAGTGCGGCCTGGACGAGCAGGTGCGCCGGACCCGCGACATCCGCAATCGTCCGCTATTGGCCTCGGGCTCGAAACGTGCCATTCTGGAGGATCTGATGCTGCAACGCGGCCCGCTGTACCTTGAAGTGGCCAGCCACACAGTGGATACCACCGGGCGGCGGGTCAGGCAGGTCGGACAGGATATCCTGCAGTTGTTGAAGGAAAGCTAGCGACCCGGCATCGCGCCACATCTGGTATGGAAGTCGATCGAATAGAAGTGCGGGCGACCTCGGGTACGTACCCCGTGCTGGTGGGCGGGGGCCTTCTCGCCCGCCCCGGAATCCTGGACGAATGGGTCGGGACCGGGGGCGTGCTCGCGGTGACCAGCCGAACTGTCGCCGGACTGTATCTGGATCGCCTGCCCGAGCTTGCGAGCGGGGACCGTTCCGAGTCCCTGGTCCTTCCCGACGGCGAAGAGGCCAAGGACATCAGGCACTGGCAGCGAATCCTGCACCGCATGACCCGCCTGGGGCTGGACCGGGGCTGCACGCTGATTTCGCTGGGCGGCGGCTGTGTGGGCGACGTGACCGGCTTTGCCGCCGCCTGCTATCACCGCGGCGTGGATTACCTGCAGCTTCCCACCACGCTGCTCGCGCAGGTGGACTCCTCGGTGGGCGGCAAGACCGCCATCAATACGGAGTGGGGCAAGAACCTGGTCGGCGCCTTTCACCAGCCGCGGGCGGTAATCTGCGACACCGACGTTCTCGACACCTTGCCCGACCGGGAACTGAGGGCCGGGCTGGCGGAAGTCGTGAAATACGGAGCAATTGCCGACCAGGAGTTTCTCGGGTGGCTGGAAGACAACGCCGGCGCGCTGCTGGCTCGCGACCCGGCCTGCCTGCGCCGTGCCGTGCGGCGCTCGATAGAGATCAAGGCCGCGATCGTCGGCGAGGACGAGCACGACCGCAGCGGGCGGCGCGCCGTGCTGAATTTCGGCCACAGCTTCGGGCATGCGATCGAACACACGGCAGGTTACGGACACTGGCTGCATGGCGAGGCGGTGGCCGCTGGAATGTGCATGGCGGCCAGGCTGGCAGTGGCCGAAGGCAAATTGCAGCATCGGGAACAACGGCGCCTGGAGGCGCTGCTGGCGCACCTGGGCCTGCCGGTGAATGCGGGCGATCTGGATGCCGGGACCCTGAAGAAGGCAATGCTCGGCGACAAGAAGAATGCCCAGGGCCAAATCCGGCTGATCCTGCCCCGCGGCCTGGGCGACGCGCACCTGACCGGGGAGTTCTCGATGGATGCGCTGGAAGCCGTGCTGTCGGGACGCTCGCCTTGACGAAGGCCGCGGCGTGGCGAGCCCGTGACGACACGCTGGCCGGATGGGCCGTCCGCGACAGGCAGACGCGCGGCCGCGTTCACGCCGAACCCGACCACCCCTACAGGAGCCCTTTCCAGCGGGACCGCGACCGGATCATCCACTGCCGGGCTTTCCGGCGGCTGATGCACAAGACCCAGGTTTTCGTCGCCGGCGAAGGCGATCACTTCCGCACGCGCCTTACGCACACCATGGAGGTGGCCCAGATTGCGCGCACCGCCGCAGCGTGCCTCCAACTGAATCAGGATCTCACGGAAGCGATCTGCCTGGGACACGATCTGGGGCATCCGCCGTTCGGCCATGCCGGGCAGGCGGCGCTGAACCGCTGCATGGCCGACTACGGCGGCTTCGAACACAACCTGCAGGCGCTGCGCATTGTCGACACGCTGGAGCACCGGTACCCGGGGTTTCCGGGACTGAATCTGTGCTGGGAAACGCGCGAGGGCCTGCTCAAGCGCTGCTCGCGGCGCCAGGCGCGTACGCTCGGAGATCTCGGAGAACGGTTTATACGGCGCCGCCAGCCCAGCCTGGAGGCGCAACTGGCCAATGTGGCCGACGAGATCGCGTACAACCATCACGATCTCGACGACGGCCTGCGCAGCGGCCTTCTGGAGCCCGGCGAGCTGATGGCGGTGCGCCTGTTCCGCGAGTGCCATGAAGAAGCGGCCGGCGGATTTCCCCGGGCCGACGGTGGCGCGCTGGTGTCGGAAGCCATACGGGGCATGATCGACCGGGTTGTCTCGGACCTGATCGAAACGACCAGCGCCAATCTGAAGGAGGCCATGCCCGGCGACGCGGACGCGGTCCGCGGCTGGCCGAAGCCGCTGGTGGGCTTGAGCGACCCGGTCGACGAACGTCACCGGGAGTTGGCCCGCTTCCTTACCGAGCGGCTATATCATCACCCCCGCATGCAGCAGGAGTACGCGAGGGGAGGCGCCGTAGTCGATGCCTTGTTCCACCACTACATGAGCCACCCGGACGAAATGCCGGGCAGACATTCGCGCGGCCGGGAGCGCGGCGGCGAAGCGCGGGCGCGGGCGGTCGCCGACTACATCGCGGGAATGACGGACCGTTACGCAAGCCGCCGCTGCAGGGTCGTGCAGTCATGAGCCGGGAGCGGCTCATCGTGGCCCTGGACGTGCCCACGCCGCGGGAAGCCCTCAAGCTGGTCGAGAGGCTGGATGATGCAGCCAACTTCTACAAGCTCGGAATGCAGCTTCTCTCGGCAGGCGGCTACATGGGCCTGGTCGACGAGTTGCATCAGCGCGGACACAAGGTTTTCGCGGATCTCAAGTTCTTCGACGTTCCCGCCATCGTGGGCGCCGCGGTGCGCGGCCTGCGCGAGCGCGGCGTCGAGTTTCTGACCGTGCACGGCAACCAGGCCATCATGGAAGCGGCGGCGGAAAACAAGGGCGGCAGCATGAAGATTCTGGCAGTGACGGCGCTGACCAGTCTCGACCGGGGCGACCTCGACGACCTGGGCTTCGACTGCGACATCGACGAGCTGGTGTTGTCGCGGGCAAGGCGGGCGGTGGAAGCCGGCTGCGACGGAGTGATCGCCTCCGGCCGCGAGTTGCCGGTCCTGCGGCAGGCCCTGGGCAATCGCCTGCTGGTGGTAACGCCGGGCATCCGTCCCCTGGACAACAATGAAGTGCAGGACCAGAAGCGCGTGGTCACGCCCCGGGCAGCGATTGCCGGCGGAGCGGACCACATCGTCGTGGGCCGGCCAATCAACGCGGCCGGCGACCCGCGCTCGGCGGCGCTGGCGATTCAGGCTGAAATCAGCCGGGGCCTTGCTCCAGGGGCCGGCGGTCCCGCTCCAGGCTGAGCAGGCGGGGGTTCAGGTCCCGCCACAGCGAGTCCAGCATCCGGGGCTGCGCTTCCGGGGCCGGATGAATGCCGTCCTCCTGCATCATGCCGTCGGTGCTGAGACCTTCCAGGTCGAACCGCAGCAGCGGGACCTCCTCTCTTTCGGCAATTTCCTGATACAGCCGCTCGAACTCACTGGTGTAATAGCGGCCGTAGTTGGGCGGAATCCGCATGCCGACCAGCGCCGGTTGCGCGTCCGCGCCGCGCACAACGCCGATCAGGCCCTTCAGATTGGACTCTATCGTGTCCAGCGGCTTGCCCTGCAGGCCGTCGTTGCCGCCCAGCTCGATAATCACCACTTTCGGCGCATGCAGATCCAGCAGCTTCGGCAGGCGTTTCAGGGCGCCTGAAGTGGTATCGCCGGAGATGCTGGCATTGACCACTCGCCAGGGCCGGTTCGCCTCCCTGAGGCGTTGCTCTAGTAAACTTACCCAGCCCCGGCTCAGGGGCATTCCGTAGGCGGCGCTCAAACTGTCGCCTAAAACCAGCAATACGGGCGCATCCCTGGCGGCTGCGCCGGCGAACACAAGGCACAACGCAACCGCTGTCAGGTAACGAATGACTGAAGTCTTAAGCGCTGAGAAACTGGGCATGACCGTGTCCAGTCCCGAGGGGGACCTTGAGATACTCAAGGATATCAACCTGCGCCTCGAAAGTGGCGAGTCCTGCGCGCTCATGGGCCCTTCAGGAGCGGGAAAGACGACGCTCCTGGCGCTCCTGGCCGGACTCGATCACCCCACCGAAGGCCGGGTCGTGTTGTGCGGCCAGGATCTTTCCCGCCTCGACGAGGACGGCCGGGCCCGCTTGCGTGGACAGCACCTGGGTTTCGTGTTCCAGTCCTTCCACCTGGTCGAGTCGCTGACCGCGATCGAAAATGTCATGCTGCCGCTGGAACTGAACGGCGGCCGGGGAGCGCGCAAGGCCGCCGACCGGGCCCTGCAGCGCGTGGGGCTTTCCGAACGGCGGCGCCATTATCCGCGCCATCTCTCCGGGGGCGAGCGCCAGCGCGTCGCCATCGCCCGCGCCTTCGTAACGAGCCCGCAGGTGCTCATGGCGGACGAGCCGACCGGCAACCTCGACGCCGATACCGGCCTGAGGGTCGGCGACATCCTTTTCGAGATGAACGAGCAGGCCGGCGCCACGCTGCTGCTCGCTACCCACGATCAGAAGCTGGCCGGACGCTGCGACCGTATCTGCCGGCTTAACGGCGGCCGCCTCTAGTCCGCGGCTTTCCCATCCTCCGCCTCGGCCAGGTGGAGCCAGGTATCGAGCACCGAGTCGGGGTTCAGCGACAGGCTGTCGATTCCCCTGTCCACCAGCCAGCGTGCGAAGTCCGGGTGGTCCGAAGGCCCCTGGCCGCAAATGCCCACGTACTTGTCCCGCGCGCGGCAAGCGGCGATCGTCATCTCCAGAAGGCGCCTGACGGCCTCGTCCCGCTCGTCGAAAAGCGACGCTATCCGTCCCGAGTCGCGGTCCAGGCCGAGCGTGAGCTGGGTCAGGTCGTTGGAGCCGATCGACATGCCGTCAAAGAATTCGAGGTACTGCCCGGCAAGCAAGGCGTTGCCCGGCAGCTCGCACATCATGATGAGTTTCAGGCCGTCCACGCCGCGCACCAGGCCGTTCGCGGCCAGCAGCCCGCCCACTTCGCGCGCCTGTTCAAGCGTACGCACGAAGGGCACCATTACCTGGACGTTCTTAAGTCCCATGTCCCCGCGAACCTTGAGCAGCGCCCGGCACTCCAGTTCAAAGCAGGGTTTGAACTGCTCGTCCACGTAGCGCGCGGCGCCACGAAAACCGAGCATGGGATTCTCTTCCATCGGCTCGTAGCGCGCGCCGCCGATCAGGTTGGCGTACTCGTTGGACTTGAAATCCGACAGCCGCACGATGACCGGCTCGGGAGCGAAGGCCGCGGCGATACAGGCAATGCCCTCGGCCAGCTTATCCACGTAGAAGGAAACAGGATCGGCGTAACCCGCCATCTGCTCCACGATCAGTTCCCGGACATCCGGATCCTGTTGTTCGAATTCGAGGATGGCGTTGGGATGCACGCCGATCATCCGGTTGATGATGAATTCCAGTCTGGCAAGGCCCACGCCGTGGTTGGGAATGGCCGCGAAAGCAAAAGCGCGATCCGGGTTGCCCACGTTCATGGCCAGACGCACCGGAATTTCAGGTAGCCGGCCCAGACGCATGGACCGCTCCTCGTAGTGCAGCCTGCCCCGGTACACGAATCCCTCGTCACCTTCGGCGCAGGAAACAGTGACTTCCGTCCCGTCCGGAATATCGCCCGTGGCGTTTCCGCAACCCACGACCGCGGGAATGCCCAGTTCGCGGGCAATGATCGCCGCGTGGCAGGTGCGCCCTCCGCGGTTGGTCACAATCGCGGCCGCACGCTTCATCACCGGCTCCCAGTCGGGGTCGGTCATGTCCGCCACCAGCACCTCTCCGGGCTGAATGAGATTCATCCGCTCCACGCTGGACACGATCCTCGCCACGCCTGCCCCCACGCGCTGACCGATGCTGCGCCCGCTGCTCAGCACCTTCGAACGCTCTTTCAGCTCGAACCGCACCAGTGTCTGGTCCGCCCGGCTCTTCACCGTCTCGGGACGGGCCTGCAGGATGTAGAGATGGCCGTCCTCGCCGTCCTTGCCCCACTCGATGTCCATGGGCCGGCCGTAGTGCCGTTCGATCGCCATCGCCTGCCTGGCCAGTTCCTCGGCGTCCGCGTCGGAGAGCGAGAACCGGTCTCGCTGTTCCCTAGGGACTTCAACGGTGGCCACCCGCCCACCGTCGTCGCCGGCATAGACCATCTTCAGCGCCTTGCTGCCGAGGTTGCGCCGGATCACCGCCCTGCGACCGCTGGCAATACCCGGCTTGTAAACGTAATACTCGTCGGGGTTGACCGCGCCCTGCACGACGGTTTCTCCCAGTCCGTAGCTTGAGGAAATCAGCACCAGGTCGCGGAACCCCGATTCGGTATCCAGCGTAAACAGCACGCCGGAACAGGCCAGGTCGCTGCGAACCATGCGCTGCACGCCCACCGAGAGCGAAACCCGGCGGTGATCGAATCCCTGGTGGACGCGGTAGGCGATGGCCCGGTCATTGAACAGCGAGGCGTAAATCTCGCGTATTCCCTCAACGACGCGTTCCGGACCGCGCACGTTGAGCAGGGTGTCCTGCTGTCCGGCGAAGGATGCTTCGGGCAGGTCCTCCGCCGTGGCCGAGGAACGGACCGCGACGCCGATCTCCGCGCCGTCGCAGAGCCGCTCGAAAGCCGAACGGACCGACCGCTCCAGGCCGGCGGGCAACAGCGCCTTGCCGATCAATTCGCGTATATGGGCGCCGGTGCGGCCGAGCGTCTCCACATCGTCCACGTCCAGGCCGTCCAGCATGCCGTGGATGGCCTCGCCCAGCCCGTCCTGGTAGAGAAATTCGGAGAATGCGTCCGATGTCGTGGCGAAGCCGTCGGGAACCCGTATCTCCAGTTCTTCGAGGTGGGCGATCATCTCGCCCAGGGACGCGTTTTTCCCACCCACGCGGTCCAGGTCGTCCTTCCCGATGGCCGAAAGGCCGATAACGTACTCGCGCAAGCTATACTCCCGCTCGCCCCCAAACCCGATAGCGTAGTATGGCAGAGCGCACGGTATTTTTCGTGTCCGATCGCACCGGCGTGACCGCCGAGACGCTGGGGCACAGCCTCCTTACGCAGTTCGACGGAATCACCTTCGTCCCGATAACGGTCCCGTTCGTCGACAGCGTCGAGAAGGCGGTTCAGGTGGCGAGGCGAATCGACTGGGAAGCCGAACGCACCGGCTGCCGGCCGATCGTTTTCACCAGTTTTGTACACAACGCGAACCGCGCGCCCTTGCTGCGCTCCAGGGGCCTGGTTCTGGACTACTTCGCGGAATTCCTGGCGCCGCTGGAGGAGGAACTCGGGGTCCAGTCCTCGCACACACTGGGGCGAACGCACGGGATGTCGGACGCTTCCAGCTACAACTCCCGGATTGACGCAACCCATTTCGCGATGGATTCCGACGACGGCCACGGAATCATTCACTACGACGAGGCCGACCTGATACTTACCGGGGTTTCGCGGTCGGGAAAGACGCCCACCTGCCTGTACCTGGCTCTGCAGTACGGCGTGTTCGCCGCCAACTACCCGCTTACCGAGGACGACATGGAATCGGGCCGGCTGCCGAAGCCGCTGCTCGACCATCGCGGCAAGCTCTACGGGCTTACGATTTCGGTCGAACGCCTGATCCAGATCCGCCGCGAACGGCGCCCCGGAGGCAGTTATTCCTCATCGAGACAGGTTCGTTTCGAACTGCGCAGCGCCGAGAGGATGTTCCGGCAACACGGCATCAGCTACATCGACACGACGCATCGCTCCATTGAGGAAATCTCCAGCACCATACTGAGCGAAACCGGCGTGAAGCGCCGCGCCAGTCCCTAGTCGGCCAGCCCCAGCGACCAGAGCATGAAAGCGTATTCCTCGGCCACTTCGTAGAGGGAGTCATAGCGACCGGACTTGCCGCCGTGGCCGGCGCCCATGTTGGTCTTCAGCAACAACGGGCTGTCGCCGGTCTTCAACCGCCTGAGCCTGGCCACGTACTTGGCCGGTTCCCAATAGGTCACGCGCGGATCGTTCAGCCCGGCAGTCACCAGCATCGGCGGATACTCGCGGGCAGTCAGCTGATCGTACGGGGAGTAGGACCGGATCAACTCGAATGCGGCCTTGTCCTCGATCGGATTGCCCCACTCCGGCCATTCCGTGGGCGTAAGCGGAAGCGATTCGTCCAGCATGGTATTGAGTACGTCCACGAACGGCACGTGGGCGGCTACCGCGCCCCACAGCTCCGGGGCCTGGTTGACGACCGCGCCCATGAGTTCCCCGCCGGCGCTGCCGCCGGCTATGGCGATGCGGCTTTTCCCGGCGTGGCCCGCCTCGATCAGAAAGCGCGCCACGTCCACGAAATCGTTGAAGGTGTTGACGCGCCGCTCCAGCTTGCCGGCTTCGTACCAGTGGTAGCCGAGATCGTCGCCGCCGCGAATGTGGGCGATCGCAAAGACGAAGCCCCGGTCCAGAAGCGAGAGCCGGTTGGTGGAGAATGAGGGCGGAACGGCAAACCCGTACGCGCCGTATCCGTACAGGTACAACGGCGCGCCACCGTCCGCCGGCGTGTCCTTGCGGCGCACGAGCGACACGGGAATCGCCGCGCCGTCGCGGGCCGGCGCCATGAGCCGGTCGGTCACGTACTGCTCCTTCGCGTAACCGCTCGGAATCTCGCGAACCTTGAGGGACCTGAGCTCGCCGGAATCGACTCGGTAGTCGAAGACGGTGGGCGGCGTGATCATGGACGAATACTCCAGCCGCAACGTCCGCGTCCGGAACTCCGCGTTGTCGCCCAGGTCGACCGAGCAGACGGTTTCCGGCAGTTTCACGTGAGTCGTGGTCCCGTCCCTCCCGATGAGCCGGATGGCGTTCAGGCCGTTGGTGCGCTCCACTACCGCGATGAAATCGGCAAAGACGTCGAACCCGCGAATGTAGAGTTCCGCGGACCCTTCCAGCAGCGACACCCAGTTGTCCTCTGATGGATCATCGCCGCGAGAGGTCATCAGGCGGAAGTTCCTGTGCCGGTTGTTGGTGCGGATCACGAACCGGTCCTCCTGGTGATCCACGAAGTATTCGTGATCGGCGCGCCGGGGCGCCACCAGCAGCGGCTCTGTCGCGCTTGCATCGGCGGGAATGACGTAGGCCTCGGACGACGTGTGCCCCGCCGTATGAATCAGTATGTAACGCTCCGACGCCGATTCCGAAAGGCGCACGAAGAAGCCGGGATCGTGCTCTTCATAAACGACGGAGTCGCTTTCCACGGGCTGGCCGAGCACGTGCCTGCGCACCTGATAGGGACGCCAGTTTTCGTCCACCACCACGTACAGCAACGCGGTATCGTCCACCGCCCAGACCGCGCCGCCCAGCGTGTTCGGGATCTCGTCCTCAAGCAACTCGCCCGTCTCCAGGTCCTTGACGAACAGCCGGTAGCGCTCCGAGCCATCGGTATCGATGCTGTAGGCGAGCAGGTCGCCGCGGTGGCTTACCGACATGGCGCCGAGCCGGAAGTAGTCATGCGCGGCCGCCAGTTCCGGTTCGTTCAATATGGTTTCGGCCTTTGCGCCGGGAGAATCCGGCGCCCCGGCGCCTCGCGCCGGCCAGCGGTGCCAGATGCGGTACTGCCCGCCTTCCTCGAAACGCCACTGGTAGTACCAGTCCCCGTCCTTGAAGGGCACGCTGGAGTCGTCGGGTTTCTGCCGCGCCTTGATTTCCTCGAACAGGGTCTCAACCAGCACCCTGCGCGGCGCCATCACGCTCTCGAAGTAGGCGTTTTCCGCCTGGAGGTACGCCAGGACGTCCGGGTCGTCCACCTGCGGATAACCCGGATCCTTCAGCCAGTGGTAGGGGTCCTCGATGGTGACGCCGTGATGGCTGTAGGAATGGGGACGGCGGTCCGCGACCGGCGGCTCGACGGGTGTCTGGTCTTCGGACATTTGCGGGTCCTCGGCAGCGCAGGCAGTAAGCGCGGCCACGGCCAGGCAGGGCAGGAAATGGACTTTCACTTGGCGCGGCGGCCCCTGAACTTGCGGCTTTGCCTTGAGCGGGCGTGCAGTATATGCGAAAGTTCCCGCCGCGATGACCGTTGAACATTCCACGCGATGGCGGAGATGGCTGCGCGAACTCCGCGCCGGCGAATTCACCGTGATGCTCTCGGCGCTCACCGTTTCGGTGGCGGCGGTTGCCGCGGTGAGTTTCCTGACCGAGCGCATCGGCGCGGCGGTGCGCCAGCAGGCGGCGGAAGTATTGGCGGCCGACCTGGCCGTTGCGGCCCCGGTACGGCCCGACCCCGGGCGGCTTGAGCGGGCTGGCGCCTATGCGCTGCAGAGCGCCGAGACCTGGTCCTTCGCCACGGTGGCGGTGGCCGGCGGAATGACCGCCTTGAGTTCGGTGGTGGCCGTTACCGGCGACTATCCGCTGCGCGGCGAGGTCCGCACTTCGGCGGAGCCCTACGGCGCCGACACGGTCGCGGAAGGCATCCCGCCGCCGGGGGAAGCATGGGTGGACGCGGCCCTGCTTGCGCAATTGGACATCGAAGTGGGGGCGAATATGCGGGTCGGTTCCAAGGACCTGCGCGCGACGCGCGTGTTGCGCTACCGGCCGGATCCCGGAACCGGCTTCCAGCAACTCGGTCCGACGGTGCTGGCCAACCTGGAGGACGTTCCCGAAATGGACGTCGTGCGCCCCGGCAGCCGGGTCTCCTACCGTCAGTTGTTCGCCGGGCAAAAGGACCGGGTGCTTGAGTTCCGCGCGGCCGAGGAGGACAGCCTGCGTTCCGACGAGCGCATCCAGAACCTCGAGGAGGCGAGTCAGACACTCGCTTCCGCCGTGGATCGGGCGGGAAGTTTCCTGGCGCTGGCGGCGCTTGTGAGCGTGATCCTGTCGGCCGTCGCCACGGTCCTCGCCGCGCGCAGCTACACCCGCCGGCGGCTGGTGACCGCGGCGCTGGAGAAATGCCTGGGCGCCACGCAGGGTCAGGTCTTTCGGCGTTCCCTGATCCCGGTCCTGATCGTGTCGGCGCTGGGAATCGGCATGGGCAGCATCGCCGGTTACGCCGCCCACCTCGCGCTTTCCGCCTACGCGCGCGAGGTCATCAATCTGAGCCTGCCTCCGGCAAGCCTGCGCAGCCTGCTCCCCGGCGCGGCGATCGCCATTGCGGTCACCGGCGCCTGCGTGATCCCCTGGCTGCGCAGCCTGGCGAGGACCTCGCCGCTGCGCGTTCTTCGGCAGGACCTGCCCATGCGGGGGCCGGGTCCGCTGCTGCGCCAGGGCGCGCCGATCGCGGCCATCCTGCTCATTGTCGCGCTACTGGCCGGCGACGCCGAACTGGCCCTGTGGATGAGCCTGGGCCTGACGCTGACGGCGGCGGCCGGAATGCTGCTCGGGTGGCTGCTTGTCCGGGCGCTGTCGGCGGTGCGGGGCGCCGGCGGGGTGGCCTGGCGGCACGGTCTGGCCAATATCCGCCGCGGCGGGGGCGAGAGCGTGGCGCAGGTCGCGGGGTTCGGCCTTGGCCTGATGGCCGTGCTGCTGCTGGGACTCATGCGGACCGACCTGCTGGACGCCTGGCGTCAATCCATGCCGGAAGACGCGCCCAACTACTTCTTCATCAACATCGCGCCCGAGGAATGGCCGGGCATTCGCGATCTGCTCGGAGAAAGCGTCCCGGACCTGTCCGATGCGCTGCCCTTCATCCGGGCGCGGCTTACGGAAATCAACGGCATCCCCGCCGGAGAGTGGCCGTTGCCGAACCCCGAAGGGCGCCGCTTCATCGAACGCGCATCCAACGTTTCCTGGTCGGCCGGCATCCCGAAAGGCGACCGTGTAATACGTGGGGAGTGGTGGGACGAAGCGCACGCCGGGCCGCCGGAATTGTCGGCCGATTCGCAGACCGCGGCCCGCCTGGGAGTGGACCTCGGCGATCGTCTGACCTTCGACGTGGGCGGCGTGGCCCTGCAGGCGGAACTCAGCAACCTGCGCAGCGTCGATTGGGACACCTTCGATCCGAATTTCCAGCTCATGCTTTCGCCGGACGCCGCCGATCTGCCGCATACGATGATTGCCAGCGCCTACATCCCGCAGGAGAAGGGACAGATTCTGATGTCCCTGCTCAAGCGCTATCCCGGGGTGACCATCATCGATCTGGACGCCATCATCGGCCAGGCCCGGCGGATACTGGACCGCGCCGGCCTGGCGGTGCAATTCGTGTTCGCCTTCAGCCTGCTGGCGGCGGTGGTCGTGGTCCTGGCCGCGGTGCGCTCGAATCGCGGGGAACGGTCGGTGGAAACGGCAGTGTTGCGGACCCTCGGCGGGCGCAGAGGGGTGATACTGCGGAGCCTCGCCGTCGAGTTCGGCGTGCTGGGGGCCGTGGCCGGGCTGCTCGGGGCGGGCGCCGCCAGCGCTCTGGGGCTGCTGCTGGCCGACCGCGTCTTCGATCTCGACTACAGCCTCGATCCCGTGCTGCTGGCCTCCGGAGTCGCGGCGGGCGCCGTCCTGATCGGGCTGGCCGGGATGCTTGCCGTGCGCGGCGCCCTGAACGCCCCCCTGATGAGCGTGCTGCGCGGCGACTGATCCGCTTCTGCTCGCTACCTCTGTTAAGCCTGCTCCGATGCAGGGCCCTTCCGGGAGTTTGTGAGCCAGGGATGGCGGAACCAAGCTCCATGGATGGATTTATGCGTCTCCCGGAAGGGCCCTGCATTGGAGCAGGCGAGGGTCGGCATCGCGGTCAGGTAGCTTCCTGCACGCCGCGGGCGATGCCGTAAACCGTGGACTTGAGCGCCGCATAGAGTTCCCCGGAACAGACACGGCCGTTCTCCCGCCAGCGGGACAGCAGCCGTACCTGCAACAGGTTGATGGGATCCACGTACGGATTCCTCAAGCGGATTGAACGCCGTAAGGCGGGCTGGTCCTCCAGCAGGACTTTCTGGCCGAGTATGCGCATCAGACCGTCCAGCGTTCGTTCATGCTCCTGCTGTATGGCGGCGAAGCAGGCTTTGTGCAGATCGCCGGCCAGGCGCGAATAGCCTCTGGCGATTTCGAGATCGGAACGGGCCAGCGCCAACTCCAGATCGCGAAGCATGCCTTGCAAATAGGGCCAGTCGCGGGCCAACCCGCGAACGAACCTGGGCCCGAATTCTTCCATCGCGTCAACAAAACCGGCACCGAACCCGTACCAGCCCGGCAACAGATTGCGGCTCTGGGCCCAGCAGAAAGTCACCAGCGGACGGGGCAGTTCCACCGCCGTTCCCTCACGCATGCCGCTGCGCCTTGCCGTGGTCGGCATGCGCGCCAGCAGGTCCGCCGGCGTGGCAAGTTCGAAATAATCGGCCATGCCCCGCGGACCGCCGGGGAATTCGCTGTGTGCCCGGACGCTCGCCTTGGCCAGGCATTCCAGCAATTCCTCCGCTCGCCGGACCGTCTCCGTTCCTTCACGACGGGCCTTGGCCAGCAACAATTCCCCGACCGCAAGTTCCAGCGACCGCAGAACGATACCCCGCATGCCATAGCGCAGCCCCGCCCGTTCGCCGGCCTCGGCGTACCTGAAGGGTTGCTGAAGCTGTTCAGGCGGAATGTCGGCCAGCAGACTGCGGCACCCGCTGCGCTCATAGGCGCTTCCGCGCGCCTGCAGCAGCACCGGCGTTATTCCCGAATCCGTTACCGCCCCGACCGCGGCCTTCTGCAGTCCGCGGATCGACCATTGCTGGGACGGAAGGTCGAACACCAGCCTTGCACGGGCGTGATCCACCATCACGAACTGCCGCCGGTTGCGCTTCTCCAAGTGTCGGCGATACGCAGGTTCCTTCAACAACTGGCCGATCACACGAGCACACTGGCGGGCGTCCATGTCGCTTTCGAACACCGGAATCAGGTCCAGGGGGGTGTGTCCGTCGGCCCTTTCGAATCCGGCCCAGCGCGCCAGTAGCAGCGCGCCGAGCACATCCGCAGGCTCCTGAACGCCGCCCAGCAGCAACCCGCCCAATGCCTTCCTGCCGTAGCGTCCCCTCAGGTAACGAAGGGCGTCGAAAACCGCCAGTGCGCGCAAGCCCTCGTTGCCCAGACCCTCCGGACGGCCCAGGTCCTGCTCCAGCGCCTGGCGCAGGCACTTCAACCGCGCCGCGGGAGTATCCCACCGTTTTCCGCCGAATGCCTTCCCGAGAACACGGCGCAGGACCACGGCCCGCTGTCGAAATTCCACCGACAGCAGGTGAAAGCCGAAGGTTTCCACGCGCCGAACCAGCCGCTGCACGCCCTGGCTGCCGGCAAACATGCCACCGTGCTCGATAAGGCTGTCCGTGAGTACCTCCAGATCGTCAAGCAACTCATGCTCGTAGTCGTAGTGGAAAGCGCTGTCCAGCGCCGTAGCCTCCAGCCGCGCCGCCAGCAGCAGTAGCAGGAGCCGATAGGGCATGTCCCGCTGGTCCGGTCCGAGTTCCGCATATACGTCCGGGAAATGCTCGCGATAGACCCTTATCCGGCGCCGGATTTCTCCGCCCGCGTCGATGCGCCGGGCTGAATGGGTCAGCGTCTCGGCAAGCTGCAGGCATTCTTCCCGGTACAGGTTCAGAACCGCGAGCCGTTGCCGGTCGAAGAGCTGCCGGATGAAGCGTGGCGTGATTTCCACGTCCGCCTCCAGGTCCCCGCCGATGGCCGAATGAAAGCGAAGCAGGCTCGAAATGTGTGCGTCCCGGGCCTGTTCCCCGAAAGCGATTGCCATGGCCTCCGTCAACGAGTCGTAAAAGTCCGGCAACGCAGGGTAAATCACTTCGGTCACGAAGTAGAGCAACTGCTGCATTTCCGCCGCAATTGTGGTTTCCTCGTGGGGATGTTCCTCGCAGTGCCAGATCGCGGTGATTTTTTGCTGCATCGACCGTAACAGGGCATCGACCTGCCGGGGAGCGGCGTCGGAATTCTTGAGTTCCTCAAGGTTCAATGCAATTTCACGCTGCTGACGCAGCACCGCGGTGGGCGTGGGCTCCGTCGGGTGGCCGGTAAACACGGGATGCAGCCGGATCGTGTTCAGAAGCCCGACGGCGCCCGCCAGGTCCGTCCCGTCCTTGCGAAGCTGCTGAAATACCGCTTCGGGGCCGCCCCGTTGCGGTTGGCTGGCGTCGTACAGGTAGGCGCGGCGGCGGCGAACCCGGTGCAACTGCTCGGCGGTGTTCGTGGCCTGAAACCAGGTGGCGAAGGCGCGCGAGACGTCCTGGGCTCCGCTGTCGTCCAGACCGGCGAGCAGTTCCTCCAGGCGGTCGTGCGCGCGAGCGTCGCCGTCGCGGCGTGCGATCGCCAGGCTGCGTGCCGATTCGACGGCCTCGAACAGTTCATCGCCCCCCCGATCCTGAATCATCGCGCCGATCAGGCCGCCGAGCTGATGCACGTCCTGCCTTAAGGAAACTTCCGTCTTGGAAAAGCGGATGTTGCGCCGCTTGTCGGCCGGAAGCGAGGCCGGGTGGCGCTTGCGGCTGGCCTGTGGGGACATCCGGTCAGCCCTCGTCCAGGTACCGGGCCAGGAACTCGTCGAACGGGGGCTCGGGCGCGGATTCCATGGCCAGCAGCCTCGCGAGCGAGGCCGGCGCTTCGTCCTTCAAGGCCCGTCGCCTGGCGGCATTGGGTCGCGCCCGAGGAGGCCGCGAGGCCAGGCGGGCCTTCTCCATGCCCCACGCCTGATGGTCCCAGCCGGTATCGCCGAGCTCGTCCAGCACCCTGGCCGCCGGGGTCAGCCCCGGGTCGCGCAGAGATGTCCTGGCGGCCTTGAGCGCGGCCGAATATTCGCCTCCCCCGCCGCCGTCCAGCGCTTCACACACCGGCCTCATTGCCCTGCACACCTCCAGACCCCAGTTGTCGAGTCTAATCCGTCGCCGCTTGCGGATCAGGCGGACGCCCCTGGCGCGTCCGCGCCACGCGGTACGGTCGAGGTTCGACACGCAGGTCAGGTATTCGTCGGCGGCCATCGGAGGGCTTTCCTCCAACAGGCAGTAAAGAAGAAAGGCCTCGAGGAAGCGCATGGATGCTTCGCTGACGCCCAGCGGTTCGAAGGGGTCGGCATCGACCAGCCGCAATTCGAGATACTCCGCTCCCCGCCTCCGCAATGCCGTTGCCGCGCGCTCTCCCCTGCGAATCCGGCGCTTGGGGCGCGCCGCCGAGTAGTACTCGTTCTCCACCTGCAGGACGCTGTCCGACAATTGCCGGTAGCGGCCGCGAATGCGAACGCCGATCTTGCTGTACGCGGCATGCCGGGCATGGACCGCCGCCTCGAGGTCGCGAACGTATTCGTGAACGCTGTTGGCGGAAATCACCAGGCCCGCCTGCAGCGAGCTGGTATAGCCCAGGCTGCTCATTCTCAGCGAGGTCGCATCGGGAGCATAGAGCGTTCCTTTTTTCCCCTTCTTCAGGTCGGCGGTGCGCACTTGCGAAAGGGTGTCGTGAAACGCCGGTGAAGCGCCAAGCAGATACGTGGGCAGCCAGGCGAGCCGCCGCACGTTGCGCATCTGGCCCATGATCCAGGAGGAGCGCTTCGCGACGATTCCGGAGGGCGGGCTTTCAAGGTCCGGCAGCGATCTCCAGAAATCGGGCGGCGGCGAGTAATTGAAATGGATGCCGACGATGGCCTGCATGCGCGGGCCATAGCGATTGGCCAGCCCCAGACGGTAAATGTGCTTGAGCATGCCGATATTGGAGCTTCCGTAACGGGCCGGCAGAAGTTGCCTGTCGGAGGTAATCGCGGGCGGCATGCTGGGCGCCCACAGCTGCTCTCCGTCCAGTTGCGACAGGACGAATTCGTGCAGCGCCGCCAGCCAGTCGCTGACGTCGTGGGTGGATTTCACGGGAGGGGTTATCAGTTCCAGCAGCGCCTCGGCAAAGTCCGTGGTGATATAGCGGTGCGTCAGGGCCGACCCGAGTTCCTCGCCATGCGGCGTGGGCGCGACCCGGCCGGCCGGGGTAACGCGCAGGCATTCCCGCTCGACGCCCCTGAGCCCGCCCGAAAGCTGCTGCCGGGTAAGCCGACTTATTCGTTGCCTGATGACTGCGCCTTGCATTGGCGCTCCGCGCTCCGTGAGACAGACCTACCGGAAGGACGCCGCGCTGGTACGAAGAGGTTGCATTTCGAGGGGTGACGTGTCGGTGAATCCACGCGATGGCGGCGCTGTGCGGCTGCCAATTGTAAGCGCACCGGGACCGGTGTCGTGTCAGTCTTGCGGCGCCCGGGCTTCGGGCATAATGGGCCGGCCAGCGGCCCGCTGGTGGCACATCGGCGCACAGGCAATGCTGCGCGGCCCGCCGCAGAAGCGGGTTGTCCGAAGGAGGTAACAATGCAACGTATCGCCACACTTTCCGTAATGACTCTGGTTCTGGCAGGCGGAGCGGCCTGGGCCGGGTGCGACTATCCCGACGAGCCCACTACGCCGAATGCGGAAGAAATGACTCTCGATGAATTCAGGTCCGCGATCGCCGAGTTTCGGGAATTCCAGACAGCGCTGGAAGGTTATCGGAAGTGTCTTGAAGACGACTTCGAATCTCTGGACGAGGACTCCAGGACCGACGAACGCAGGGAGCTGTTTGTCCGGCGTTACGACGGTTCCGTGGACCGTGAGCAGCAACTGGCGGATCAGATGAACGAGCAGATCCGCCTGTGGAACGAAATCAACCAGGGCGACGACTGAACCTGCCCGGAATACGCGGGACGCGGGCATGTCCCGCGCGGCACGTCCCTCGTGGCGTCTCGCCTTCTAGTTCGAAAAATTCAGGAAGCGGAAGACCTTTCGCAGCAAGTTGCGAACAGGTGACCGGGTTTCGCGCGGCGCACTTGCAACGGCGGGTTCAGCGCCCCCGGCTTTCCCGGCCCGAGCGATCGCGGTGGGCGCCGGCGCAGCTCCCGGCGGACGCGCGACGGGAGGACGGAACAGAGCCGCCGTTGTCGCCTCACGATTGCTCTCGGTTATTTCCCGGCTGATTTCCGCGGCCAGATGCCGCGCCGGGGGTATCCCATGGGCAACCAGCAGTTCCTTCAGTTCCCCGATCTCGTCGCTTGATATGCGTTCCATTTCAATCGCTGTTCCGGCGTCCGAAACCACCCCGGCTCCCGCCGGACCCGCGGCAAGGGCGAACGCGCAGGCCAGGGCTGGAAAAAGTGCTGTTCCGTAAGTCATCGCTTTGCTCCTCTCTGTCGACGGCGGCCCTTGTTCCAGGCTTCGCGCCGTGTTCCAAACTCGCTACATAGATGCCGCTTGACCCCCATTTGGATGCGTCGGCGATACAATGCCCGTCCTCCGACTGAATCCTTAGAGAAATGTCAGCATCCACGCAGGTCGCCATCACCGGTGCCGCCGGCCAGATCGGCTACCAGCTCGCGTTCCGCATCGCTTCGGGACAACTTCTTGGCCATGGCCGGTCGATTACGTTGCGGCTGGTCGAAATCGCTCCAGCGATGCAGGCTTTGGAGGGCGTCGCCATGGAACTTGAAGACTGCGCCTTCGACTCGCTGGAGGAAGTGGTCGCAACGGACCGTCTGGAGGAGGGTTTCCGCGGTGCCGACTATGTGTTCCTCGTAGGCGCAAAGCCTCGGGGGCCCGGCATGGAGCGCTCCGACCTCCTGACCGAGAACGCTCGCATATTCTCAAGGCAGGGAGCAGTGCTCAACGAGCACGCCGACGAACACGCCAAGGTCCTCGTGGTGGGCAATCCCGCCAACACCAACGCTCTGATCGCCTCGTCGAACGCGCCGGACATGGATCCGCGCAATTTCTCGGCCATGACCCGACTGGACCACAACCGCGCCTGCGCGCAACTGGCGGCGCGCACGGGCCACCACGTCAGCACCGTTAGGCGGATGACCATCTGGGGCAACCATTCCGCCACCCAGTACCCGGACCTGTCGCAGGCGACGGTGGACGGCAAGGCGGCTGCCGCGCTGGTCGACAAGGACTGGGCACGGGGTGAATTCATAGCCACCGTGCAGCAGCGGGGCGCCAGCGTGATCAAGGCCCGCGGCACGTCCAGCGCCGCCTCGGCGGCCAACGCCGCCATCGAGCACATGCGGGATTGGGCGAACGGCACGCCCGGCGGCGACTGGGTGAGCATGGCGGTGCCCGGTGACGGCAGTTACGGTTCGCCCGAGGGAGTGTTTTTCTCCTATCCCGTTCGCTGCGAGGATGGCGACTGGGAAATCGTGCGGGGATTGGACCTGGACGAATTCTCGCAGGAGAAAATACGTATCACGGGCGAAGAATTGCTTGACGAGCGGGCGGCGGCAAGCGATCTCATGTTATAGGGCCCGGGAGGCTAGACTATGATCGATTTATCCAAGGCAATCGCTTTGCAAATGCAAAAATCCGCTCTCGCAGCGCTGCTGGCAGCGACACTTCTGTATTCGTGCGCAAGCCCCGAGCCGCAGGAAGAGGCCGCGCCGGATGCGGATGCGCCGGCGCCGGCGCCTGAAGTCGCGCTGCCTCCGCGCAAGCCCTCGCCGGAAGGCGCGCGCGTATGGTTCGTCTCTCCCGGGGACGGCGCCGCGCTGACTTCCCCTTTCGTCGTGGAGTTCGGACTGGAGGGCATGGAATTGCTGCCCGCCGGCGAGATCGGGGAAAACACGGGACATCATCACCTGCTGGTAAATACGCCCTTGCCGCGCATGGACCTGCCGATCATCACCGACGACGCCCACATGCACTTCGGACTGGCCCAGACCAGCGTCGAACTGTCGTTGGCGCCCGGCACCTATACGCTGCAGTTGCTGCTGGGCGACGACCTGCACATCCCGCACGAACCGCCGGTAATGTCCGAAGTCATTACGGTAGAAGTGACGAACTGATGCACTAAGCGCAGTCGGGCTGACGCCGGACCCGCAAGCCCTCCACGCCAAGATCGACCGCCAGCGGCAGGAAACCCCCTTCGCGCGCGGACTCGCACAGTGCATCCAGTCCTTCCCGGTCGGTCGAGAAGGCAATCCCGCAGTCGCCGCCGCCGGACCCCGACGGCTTGTATACGCAGTCGGCGGCGCGCGCCAGACTCTCCAGTCGCTGATGCTCGCCGCTGAAAACGCCGAGCCGGGCCCAGCGATCGAGTTCCCGCCAGGCCGCCGCGTATTCCTGCATCGCAGCGACGATCGCTTCCGGGCTTCGATCCCAGGCCTGCCGGGCCGCTTCCGCGGCGGCGCACAGCACCCCGACGTGCGCTCCCTCCCCGCCTTGCAACGCTTCCTTGAATCGCCCGATGGCGTCGGCGGTGTCCGCGTCGCGGCCGGTGAAGATCACCTCACAATAGAGTCCCTCGGGCCAGTGCAGACTCTCCACCCGACCGCCCTCTGCTGCAATCACTCCACCGTGCAGACTCGCCGCCACGTCCACGCCGCTGCCTCCGGGGCCCTGAAGCGCCTTGTGCAGTTCATCGGCGAAGCGCAGCCGGTCGACGGTGCAAGACCGCCTTTCCTGGCTCTGCGCCGCGAGCAGCAAGCCGGTTACCGCCACGGCCACGGCGGCGCTGGATCCGAAGCCCAGCTTGATTCCGCCGTCCGAGTACAGCGCGTTGCTGTCGATCTCAAGCGGCAGGGCGGCCGGCGCCGGATCCAGGCCGTGCCGGAGCAGAATCTCTCGGGCCGCCAGCCGCCAGCGCGCGGCTTCAGGATCCTCAACGGCATCGCCCGACGAAAAGCACGCCTCGACATGCCTGCCAATGGCGCAGGCCACGGACGGCGCGCCCAGCAGCACCGCATACTCGCCGGAAATAAACAGCTTGCCCGGGGCCCGGGCGTGGATCCTGGAAACCGGCATCGAGGCCAGCTAACCCCCGACGAGCCGCGCTCCGCCGCCCAGATCGCCGCTGAGCACCTGTTGCACTCCGGGCACCCGGCCCAGCGCATCGCATACTTCATCGAGCACGTCCGGAAGACAGATCGCCTTGACTTGCGGTCCCGCGTCCACGGTAAAGAACACCGACCGGCCGTCGCGCGCCAGGGCCTTTACCCGGTGCATGCACTCGATGGTGGCGCCGTTGAAATACATCAGGGGAGGCGAAGCGCCCATGGCGGTGGCGTGCATTCTCAGGCAATTGCCTTCGGACAGCTCGGCAAGACGTCCGAAATCACGCTGCGCCACGGCGCGGCCGGCGTCCTCAAGGTCGGCCTTCTGGCTTTCAAGCCAGGCCTTGTAGAAGGGCGACGTGCGCCGGGTGAGCTCCATGCCCGAGCGGGAGTCCGTTTGCTTGGGCCCGGTTTGCGTAACAGCCACCACAACCTTAAGCGGCCATTCCTCCGGCGCAAGCACTGACGCACAGGACCATTTTCCCTCCGGATCGATCGACAGCAACACGACTCCGCCATGCAGCGAACGGGGCGCGGACCCCGAACCCGCCATTGCCGACCGCCCGACCAGATCAAGGTCTTCCACCAGGCCGAGCGCCGATGCGCCGGCGAGGGCCAGCGCCGCCATCCCGGAGGCGGACGAAGCCAGGCCCGCACCGGTGGGAAAGTCATTGCGCGAGTCCACCGTCGCGGACCCGGACTCGGCGGCCCGGCGCCGCAGGGGCGCCAGGCAATCCTGCATCCGTTTCAGGTCCCTCGAGTTTCGGCTCCCGTTCAGCGTCAGCGTGTCCTGACCCCCGGCCGGGTCAAAGCGCACCGTCGTGCGGGTCGCCAGGAACCCCAGCGACAGCGACAGCGACCCCATGGCCGGCAGGTTGCCGCGGGCGGGCCGCTTGCCCCAGTATTTCACCAGCGCTACGTTCGGGTGCGCGATGGCGTCGCCCTGAATGACATCCTCGCGTGACACAGAACTACCTCGGCCGAGAATCTCCTTGCGGGATTTTAGGAGAAGGGACTTATAACGAGCACTTGACAGCTAATGCCGCCAGCGACTCGACACTGTTCCGCGCCGTAACGCACAGCCCGACCTTGCGGCCTGCGGAGCGCTGTCTTCCCCCTCCCGGCGCGCCGGGGAGAGCCCCGCCCGGCGGGTGGAGCGTCAGCCCCACCTGAAGGATGTTCTTCGCCGCATTCACGTCCCGATCTTCGACATTGCCGCAAGACGCGCACCGATACGTGCGCTCGGCCAGCGTCAGCCGCTTCTCCGGCATCGACCCGCAATCGGAGCAAAGCTGGGACGTGTGGTGCGGCGGGACCTTGCGCACCCACCCACCAGCCTCTTCCGCTTTGTAGGTGAGCAAGCTCACGAAGGTCCCCCAATTCTGCTCGGCGATGCTGCGCGCCAGATGCCTATTGCGCAGCAGGTTGGGTATCTTCAAATCCTCGACATAGAACCTAGCCCCATGATCGCGCACGAGCTTCGCCGTCAGTTCGTGCAGCATCCCCCTGTCGTTTTCCTTCACCAGCTGCCAGGCCTTGGCCAGAGCCAGCCGCTTCTTGCAGCGGCTTCGGCTGCCGCGCTTGGCGCGGGAGAGCTTTCTCTGGCGCTTGACGAGGATCGTGCGATCGAGCTTTCTTCCGGGCACCGTCTCTCCGGTGGACAGGGCCGCGCGGTGGACGATGCCGGCATCGATGCCGATGGGCCGTCTTGTATCAACGGCTTCCGGCGCCTCCCGCTCAACCACGACCTGGACGGTCACGCGCCTCGGGCTCTTGACGATCCGCAACACCTTCGGATCTCCCTCGATCTTCCCGGCAAACCGAAACCTTCCGATCCCCTTGACCGCAATCGTGTTCCACCTGCCCTTCTTGCGGATCGTGGGTACCGGCATCTCGAATGAGCGCACTCCGCGGTTGCGCGAGCGGAACCGGGGAAAGCCCGGCTTGCTGCCGGCGGCATTGCGCCGGAAGAACCCCTGGAAAGCGTGGTCCAAGCGCTTTAGGACGGAGCGTTGGGCCGTGACCGAGCAGCGGGAATATTCCGGCAACGTTCGGCGAATCTCGGTAAGCGACTTGAACTGATCGACCCAAGAGATCGAGACGCCGGCCTTGCGATAAGCGTCGATACGCTCTTCCAGTGCCGCGTTCCAGAGCACCCGCATCTCCTCAAGGAAGGCCTCCAAGGCCGTGTGTGTGGCGCGCGACAGCTTCGCGCGGAAGACGAGGGTGCGGGTTATGATCATATTCTCTTTATTATACAAGGAGATAGCGGTTTATAACAGGGTTTTACGAAGGAAAACAGGGGTGCCGTCAAGTAACGTTGACTAGCAGCTACGAGAACATAAAGCGGGCGCGACATAAAATTCGTTCATTCCTCGACAGCCGCCCCGTAGCGGCAGGCAGCGCGCGACATGACCACCCGACGCCAGCATGGACTCCAGCAAGATCTTTGAACAAAGGCGGGCCGGCTACCAGGCTCGCGCCAACGCCTTGCTGGAGCGCGTTCTGCCGAGCGCGGCGACAACGCCCGGGCGATTGCACGGCGCAATGCGCGAAGCGGTCCTGCGGGGCGGCAAGCGCCTGAGGCCGCTGGTCTGCTATGCGGCCGCCGAGGCAGCCGGCGTCCCGGACTCGCTCGTCGATGCGCCGGCCGTTGCAATCGAACTGATTCATTGCTATTCGCTTGTGCACGACGACATGCCCTGCATGGACGACGACGACTTTCGGCGCGGCAAGCCCAGCATTCACAAGATGTACGGCGAGGACACCGCGCTGCTGGTGGGGGACGCGCTGCAGACCCTGGCCTGGCAGGTGCTGGCAACCCATTCCTCGCTGAACGGCCACGACGGCGCCCGGGTGCGCCTGATCGGTCTTCTGACGGAATGCGCCGGATCGACGGGCATGGCGGGTGGCCAGGACCTGGACCTGAGCGGCGGCGACCGGCCCGATCTCGCGGAACTGGAACACGCGTATCGCACCAAGACCGGAGCTCTGTTTCGCGCCGCGGCGCTGGCGCCGGCTTGCGTGCGCCCCGAGCTGGCGGTGCGCCTGAGGCATTCGCTGGAAGTGTTCGCCGACGCCCTCGGTCTGGCGTTTCAGATACGCGACGACCTTGCCGACCGGGATGCCGATCAGCGGCAGCCGCCGCTGGGCGGCGGGGCAAACCTGCCATCCTGGGTGCAGCGTTTCGGGGCGCAGGCGGCGCGGGAACGGATCAGGGAGTTGACGTCGATCATGCGCTCCGCATGCGGGGAATTCGGGGATCGGGCAGGCGGGCTGCAGTGGCTGATCGGCTTCATGCGCGGCACGCACTCCGCCTCTACAATGAAATAGGGCGAAGGGGAACACCGAGGCGGATCCTGGGGCCATGTACGAGCAATTTCACGGCTTGAGCGAAAGGCCTTTCAGTATTACGCCCGACCCGCGCTACCTGTACCTGAGCGCACGCCACGCCGAGGCCCTCGCCCACCTGTTGTACGGGGTGCGCGAGAACGGCGGCTTCACCCAACTCACCGGCGAGGTCGGTACCGGCAAGACGATGCTGGTCCGGTGCCTGCTGGAACGCCTGCCGGAACGGACCGACACCGCGATCGTGCTGGATCCACCCGCTACACGCATCGAGTTCCTGCAAACGATCTGCCGTGAATTGCGGATGCGCCCGCCCCGCTGGGCGGGAAACCCCTCCTCGCTGGGCGCGGCGCTCAATCGCAAGCTCCTGCGAACCTATGCCGCCGGAAGGCGGACGATACTGATCGTGGACGAGGCGCAGGCGCTGGGCGCGGACCTGCTGGAGCAGGTGCGGAGGCTGACCAACCTGGAGACCGCCCGGCACAAGCTGCTTGGCATCGTGCTGGTAGGCCAGCCGGAGTTGCACGAAACGCTGGCGAGGCGGGACCTGCGACAACTCGCGCAACGCATCACCGCGCGCTGTCACCTGGGGCCGCTGTCGCGCGCGGAGACCAGCGAGTACGTCCGGCACCGGATGCGGGTGGCCGGTTCAAGCCGCGATGTATTCAATTCCCGCGCAAGGCGGCGCCTGCACCGGATATCCCGCGGAATTCCCAGGATCATCAATGTCGTGGCCGACCGCGCCCTGCTCGGCGCTTTCGTTCGCAAGGAGCATGAGGTCGGACCGCAACTCGTGCGGCTGGCGGCGCGCGAGGTCTACGGACGGCAAGGCGTGCCGGCGGGGGCGCTCTGGAGCGGCGCGGCGGGCTGACCCGATGTCTTTCGTTCTCGACGCACTCAAACTTTCCGAGAAGCGCCGGTCCCGATTCGCGCGGCCCGTGTACGCCCATCCTCCTCCTGCCCATCGGGGCGGCAGGCGTAAACGCTGGTTTGCCGCGCTCGCGGCCGCCCCGATCATTGCCGGCGTCTTCCTGACCTGGCGCCTGGTTGCTCCTCCAACCCCGGCCCCTCTCCCCGTGCCGGCCGACACCGCCGACATGTCGGCGGTAGTCGAACCAGGCCATGCGCGCCCCAACCCGGCGCCCTCCACGATCGCCGGCCCCAAGGAATCGGGAGACATCGGCCCCGCAAGTACCGGCGGTGATCCGTTCGCTTCGACCAGCAGGGAACAGCCTTCGTCCGAGGTCCCGGTTTCCGTCGTTACGGCCGGGACGACACCTGCGAGGCAAGCGCTGGGCCCGGCAGACGGGCTTCCGCTCGAAACGGCGCCGGCGGACTGGCCGGCGCTTACCCTGCAGATGCTCTTTTACAGTCCTGAAAGCGGCCGCAGCTTCGTGCAGATCAATGGACGGAACTACCGCGTGGGCGAACGTCTCGAGGACGGACCCGAGGTGCTGGACATAACCTCACACGGCGCGATTCTTGCCTATGAGGGCAAGAAAGTACTGCTGGCCATGGATCGATGAAGGGCATTCACTATCTCGATGGACGGCGGCTGGCGCGCGCCATCACCGCCGGCATGCTGCAGCTTCAGAACAGCCGCGAAGAGCTGGACCGTATCAACGTGTTTCCGGTGGCGGACGGCGACACCGGCCTGAACATGGCGCATACGGCGCAGGCCGTGATTCTTGCGCTGGCGGAATCTCCATCGCGGAGCGCCGGCGAGGTGGCCCAGTCCGCGGCCAGGGGAGCGTTATACGGCGCGCGGGGGAATTCCGGCGTAATCCTGGCTCAGTTCCTGCACGGACTGGCCGAGGCCTGGGAGGACAAGGCGCGCCTGGATACGCGCGACGTCGCGCTGGGGCTGAAAGCGGCGGCGGAATCCGCCCGCAACGGCCTGAGCAATCCGCGGGAGGGGACCATCCTGAGCGTAATGAGTGCGGTCGGCATCGGCGCACTCGACGCTTCGCCCGAGGGCGAGCTCACCGCCCTCCTGTCGGCCGCTCGGGAAGCGGCCGACGACGCGGTGCAGAAAACCCCGGAACAGCTCGAAGTGCTTCGGCGCGCCGGCGTGGTCGATGCCGGCGGCGCCGGTTTGGCGCAATTGCTGGGCGGCATCGAGGATCTCGTCAAGACCGGGAGGGGCGCCGAGGCGGGCGAGTTTGCCGGCGCGGCAAGAGCCCTGGCGGGTACCGCGCACGCCCACGATCTGGGCGAGGAATCGGAATTCCGCTATTGCACCGAGTGCATGATCTCCGGCCAGGACCTGACGCCGGCCGGCATACGCGAGGAAATCCAGCCCTTGGGCGATTCCATCGTCGTGGCCGGCGGCGCCCGCATCGTGCGCCTGCACATACACACGGACAGGCCGCATGAGGTATTCGCCGTCGCTCAGGAGCACGGCGAAGTCAGCAGCGAGAAGGCCGACGACATGCACGTGCAGTTCGCGCTGCTGAACGGCTCGAGAGTTCCCATCGGTTGCGACAGCGGCGCGGACATCCCCGCGGAACTGGTCAGGGAACTGCGGATCACGACAGCGCCGCTGCGCATCCACCTGGGCGAGCAAGGCTATCTCGACGAGTTGGGGCTGCCGGCGGACTGGCTGTGGCGGGCGATGGAGGACCATGGCGAGAGAGCGCAGACCGCCACGCCGCCGCGCGGCGACATGGAACGGGCAATGGCATTTCTGGCCGGACATTTCCCCGAGTCCGTTTGGATCACGCTGGCCGGCTCGGTCAGCGGCACTGCCGATGTGACGCGTAGCGTGGCTTCGGAATTGACCGGTGGGAAAGTACGGGTCGTGGACAGCGTCAACGTTTCCATCGGACATGGCCTCATCGTTCAGCACGCAGCCGACTGGGCGCGGCAGGGTGCCGGCGCGGACGAGATCGTTGCGGCCCTGCCGCCCCTGCTGGCGGCCGCCCGCACCTTCGGCGTGATCGAGGACCTGTCCCACGGCGTGCGCGGCGGGCGCATATCGCCGCGCATCAAGCAGATCAGTGACTTGCTGAAGGTGGACGCCCTGCTCGGCATCAGCCGCAACGGGACCGTGAAGGCATGCGGCGTACAGCGCCGGTCGGGCGACCGCGTGAAGCGCTTTGCGCGCTACGTGCTCAAGCGCTTTCCCACCGACCAGCCGTTGCGCATTGCGGTCGCGCACGCCAACCGCCCGGAATCCGGGCAACGCCTGCACGACCTGCTGGTGGAAAAGGTCCCGAACCTGGTGTCCGGCTACGTGACCGAGCTGGGCGCGGTAGTGAGCGCGCACGCCGGTCCCGGAGCGCTGCTCGCCGCCGCCGTTCCGGCGCTGCCTCTGCGACCGGCCACCGAGGCCCGGGCCGCCTGAAACGGCACGCTATTCGCGGATTCCCACGCCCTTGCGGATCAGCACGGCGCAAACCCCGAACAGGACCAGCATGAACACGCCCATCATGACGAAGGCGGTGTCCAGATCCACGTCGGTTGTGCCGATCATGCCGTAGCGGAAAGCGTTGATCATATACAGGATGGGGTTGAAGAGGCTGAGCGTGCGCCATATTCCCGGCAGCAGATCCACCGAGTAGAACACGCCGCCCAGGTAAGTCAGCGGAGTAAGCACGAAAGCCGGGATCAGCGACACGTCGTCGAACTTGCGCGCAAAAATGGCGTTGATCATGCCGCCCAGCGAAAAGGTGATTGCGGTGCAGAAAAGAGTGAACACGACGATCACGGGATAGCGGATCTCGAGATCGGTAAAGCCCATGGCGACGATCGTCACGATCAGCCCCACGATCAGTCCCCGCATCACCCCGCCGGCTGCGTGCCCCAGGATGATCACGTAGTTGGGCAGGGGCGAGACCAGCATTTCCTCGAGGTGGCGCTGAAACTTGGCGCCGAAGAACGAGGCCACGACGTTGCCGTAGGAATTGGTTATTACCGACATCAGAATCAGCCCGGGGGCGATGAACTGGGTGTAGTCGAAGCCGGACATGGAGCCGATGCGCTCGCGCAACTGCCCGAAGATGATGAAGTACAGCGACATGGTGATGGCCGGCGGGACGATCGTCTGCACCCAGATCCGCACGATGCGGCGCGCTTCCTTGTGGATGATGGTGTAGAGGCCGACGGCCTTCTCCGCGCCGGTCATTCCTCCCGCGCTTACCTGCTCAGCCATCGAACCGGATCCTGGGGCTTGCCGTTCAGGCGTATCTCGAAATAAAGGCCGGGTTGCGGACGCCCCCCGGAACTGCCGGCGTGGGCGATCAACTGTCCCTTGTCCACCGTTTCGCCCTTCCTGCCCACCAGGCGGTCATTGTATGCATACAGGCTCAGGATGTTCTCTCCGTGGTCCAGCACCAGCAGAAATCCCAGCCCGCGCACCCAGTCCGCAAACACTACGCGCCCGGCGTGCGGCGCCCGCACCGGCGCGCCCTCGGCGGCCTCGAGAAGGATGCCGTCCCAGCTTGCCCGGCCGGCGCCCAGCCCGGCCCCGAAACGCCGTACAACGCGACCTACGACCGGCCAGGACAATTGACCGCGCGCGGCGGTGATCGAGGGCAGGGCCGCCGGTGGGTGCTCCTCGACCACTTCCCCCAGATTCTCGACCAGGGAAGCGAGCGTGGCCGCCCGGCTCCGGAGCCGCTCGATCTCTTCCCCGGCCGCGCCTATACGCCTGGCAAGCCCCGCAACAGTGGCCCTGCGCCGGGCCGCGGCCTGTTCCAGTCTGCGAATCTGCCCGGCTCTTCGCGATTGCAAATCCGCCAGATCCCGCTCCACGCTGCCCGACTCTGCGGTCAATGAGAGCCTCTCTCCCGCCAATCGGGCCGAATCCCCGGCCCGCCGTGTCCAGGATCCGACCAGCATGCCGGCCCAGGCCAGCCGGCGGTCCACTGCTCCGGCACTCTCGCCGCTCAGCAGCGCCTTCAACTCTTCCTGGCTGCCGGAGCGCCAGGCAAGGCGCATTGCCGCCGCCAGGTCTTGACGGGCCTGGCGGCCGGATTCTCCATTGCGGGTGAGATCGGCCTCCAGCCGGGACCGCTTTTGCCGGCCCATTGCGAGTTGCCGCTCCACTTCGACGGACTCCTCCCGCAAGCGCATGATTTCTGTTTCCGCATCCCTGAGTTCGGCTTCCGCTTCGCCTTTCGCCCGCATGTCCTGATCGAGCTTCTGCTCGATCGCCTCGATGCGCCCGAGCAGTTGGGCCAGCTCCCGGTCCTCGTCCGCGGCCTGTGCGGCGGCCAGGATCGGTAGGGCAAGAAGGCCTGCGATGGCGCCTCTCATTGCGGCGTGAGAACTCGGCTTGGCGATGAGACGATTGCTGCGGAAAGGGGTGGGGCGGGCGGGCATGGAAATTATATCGGTCTCGTTATAATTTCTTCGCCGAAATGGGACGCCTGATCGAATTCGCAACCGCTCACCCCTGGCTCAGCCTGGGCGTGGTGGGCACTCTGCTGGCCGCACTTTTCAACGAAGTGCGCCTGCGGGCCCTGGGCGTGAGCGCGCTGGCCCCCGACGTTGCGGTACAGGCCATCAACAAGGGTGCGGCCATATTCGATTTGCGGGAGCCGCAGGCCTTCGGCCAGGGCCATATTCCCAATGCCCGCAATATTCGGGCCGTGGACGTGCCCGCAGCGCCGAAGTTCAAGTCCGGCAAGACGGTGTTGCTGGTGTGCGACAACGGCTCGGCCAGCGGACGGCTGGCGCAGGAACTGCGCAAGAAGGGTTCCGAACAGGTGTTCTGCCTGAAGGGCGGGCTGGCCGCCTGGCAGCGGGACAATCTGCCGGTGATCGTTGGGCGGGGCCGGCGGAAATAGTCCGCCGAATTCCATGTTCGCGATAATCGGCGCCGGCGCATGGGGCACGGCGCTGGCGGTCCATCTGGGCAGGGCCGGCTGGCCGGCGAAGCTCTGGGACATTGACCGCGCACACGTCGCGAATCTCCTGTCGGACCGGGAAAACAAACGATACCTTCCCGGCGTTTCCCTCCCGAACTGCGTTCAGCCCGTGGAGGAACTGGAAACGGTCGTCCGGGGCGCGGAGTGCGTCTTGCTGGTGACGCCCAGCGCGGCCTTGCGGGAGACCTTCCGCCGGCTCAAGCCCCTGCTCGCGCGCGGCGTGCGGCTGTGCTGCGCCTCCAAGGGCCTGGAAGTCGAAAGCGGGCTTCTTGCGCACCAGGTGGCGGCCGAGGAACTTGGAGCGAATTTCCCGCTGGCGGCGGTGTCCGGCCCCACATTCGCAACCGAAGTCGCCGCCGGCCAGCCGGCCGCGATCACAGTGGCTTCCGGGAGTGCCGAGCTGGCCCGCTGGTTGGCCCTGAAGCTCAACTCGGGCGCGGTGCGGGCCTATGTTTCCGCCGACCTGACAGGCGTCGAGGTGGGCGGCGCCACAAAGAACGTGATCGCGATCGGGGCCGGCCTTTCGGACGGCCTGGGTTACGGCGCCAATGCCCGGGCGGCGCTGCTGTGTCGCGGCCTGGCGGAGATCGTGCGCCTGGGCGTGGCCCTTGGGGGGCGCGCCAGCAGTTTCATGGGCCTGGCGGGCCTCGGCGACCTGGCGCTGACATGCTCCGACGATCAATCCCGCAACCGGCGGCTGGGGCTGAAGGTGGCGCGCGGCACGTCGGTCGAGAAGGCGCTGGAGGAACTTGGACAAGTCGCCGAGGGGCTTTATGCTGCCGACGCCGTGCATCGCCTGTCGCGCCGCCTTGATCTTGACCTGCCGATTTCGGAACAGGTCTACCAGGTGCTGCACCGCGGACGGGACCCCGGAAAGGTGCTCAAGGCGCTTTTGAGCCGGCCGCTGAAGTCCGAGGACGAAGTGCCGGTAGCGGCTGCATGAGCAACTCCCCGCTCTCCGTCGATTTCTGCGGCCTGCGGCTGAACTCGCCGATCGTACTGTTGTCCGGTTGCGTGGGTTTCGGCGACGAATACACGCGGGTCGAAGGTTTCTCCAACTCCGACGCGGGAGCCATCGTCTGCAAGGGCACCACGCTGAAGCCGCGCCTGGGCAACAAGGGCCACCGCCTCTGGGAAACCGCCGGCGGGATGCTCAACGCCATCGGTCTTCAGAATCCCGGCGTGGATGCGGTCGTTCGCGACATTGCGCCCGGACTCGACTACGAAGAAACGTGCTGGTTCGCGAACATCTGCGGCAGCACGGTCGAAGAGTACGCCGAAGTCACGCGGCGGTTTGACGATACGCCGATGCAGGGCATGGAGATCAACATTTCCTGTCCCAACGTTCGCGAAGGCGGCGTGGCGTTCGGCAACGATCCGGACATGTCCGCCAGGGTGGTGGAAGCCTGCCGGGCGGCCACGGCAAAGCCCCTGATTGCAAAGCTCTCGCCTAACCAGACCGATATCGCCGAGAATGCGCGTCGCTGCCTGGAAGCGGGCGCCGACGGCCTGGCCGTGATCAACACGCTGATGGGCATGGCGATCGACGCGCAAAGCCGCCGCCCGGTGATCGGAAACGTGCAGGGCGGCCTGTCGGGGCCGGCCATCAAGCCGCTGGCGCTGCTGAAGGTCTATCAGACCTATCAGGTCGCGCGAAAATACCACGCTCCGATCATCGGCCAGGGCGGCGTCATGAATGCCGCCGACGCAATCGAGTTTCTGCTGGCCGGCGCCACCACGGTGGGCGTGGGAACCGCGCTGTTCTACGATCCGCTGGTGTGCAGGAAGATCAATGCAGGCATCGCCGAATACCTTGCCGAGCACGGGATCGGCAATGTGAGCGAACTCACCGGAGCGCTCAACCTTCAACCGGGTGTCGAAGACAGTCCGCTTTCCGGCTGATCGATATCAGAACGACTGACGGAGAACGCTACGGGTTCTGGATTGCGGACGGAACCGGTTTGGTGACCGATGCTTCCCGCTTGTAGAAGCGGATTTCCTCGCTTGAGGCAAGTTCCTCGCCCCGTGCGTCAAGCAGCCTCGCGCGCAAGCGATGTTCGCCCCGCCAGACCTCGTTGAGCGTCACTGTCGGCGGATCGCCGCGCCATCCCGCCTCCACGCCGTCCAGCTCCAGCACGAGGCGGCTGCCGGACCCGAACTCCCGGCCCGTTGCAACCGTGACGTCGAGCGCGCCGCCGGATCCCCGGACCGTCTCTTCCGGAGCGGGTCGCACAATCGCAAGCTCCGGTTCTGCGCCTCCCCGAGGGACGGCCGCTTTCGGGCCGCGCTCCTCATTGCCAGGGGCATCAGCGGCCCGGCCGGCCCAGCCGGACGTCTCGGGCAAATCCACCGGGACAGCGCCCACAAAGGGCCGGTCCGCGTAACGTGCGGAACCGCTCTCATCCACCTGGCACCAGATCTCCTGCGCCTGCAGTGCGGGCGGCAGGCCCGCCATCAACAACAGGCCCGCCAACCCTTTCTTCATGGTCCTCCCTGGACTCCGTCCCGTGGCATCTCGAGAAGTACTACAGGCTGTAGTACATCTCGAACTCGACCGGATGGGTGGTGGCCCGCAGGCGGGTGCACTCCTCGTCCTTGAGTTCCATGTAGCCTTCCAGCAGGTCGTCCGTGAAGACGTCGCCGGCCTTGAGGAAATCGTTGTCGGCGCGCAATGCGTCGAGCGCCTCCTCCAGCGAAAACGCCACGGTCGGCAGCCCCGCCTCTTCCTCGGGGGGCAGGTCGTACAAGTCCTTGTCCACCGGGTCGCCCGGATGAATCTTGTTCTGGATGCCGTCGATGCCCGCCATCAGCATGGCCGCGAACGCGAGGTACGGATTGGCCATGCTGTCCGGGAACCGCACTTCCACCCGGCGCGCCCGGGAGTCGGCCACAAACGGGATACGCACCGCGGCCGAACGGTTGCGGGCCGAGTAGGCCAGCAGCGTCGGCGCCTCGAAGCCCTTCACCAGCCGCTTGTAGCTGTTGGTGGCCGGGTTGGTGAATGCGTTCAGCGCGCGCGCATGCTTGAGAATGCCGCCGATGTAATACATGCCGGCCTCGGACAGCCCGCCGTATCCATCGCCCGTAAAGACGTTGTTGCCGTCCCTGGTGACCGACTGGTGAACGTGCATGCCGTTGCCGTTGTCGCCGACCAGGGGCTTGGGCA
This sequence comes from Gammaproteobacteria bacterium, assembly GCA_026707445.1. Lineage (GTDB taxonomy): Bacteria > Pseudomonadota > Gammaproteobacteria > Steroidobacterales > Foliamicaceae > Foliamicus. The sequence continues at coordinate 36,731 of JAPOWV010000027.1, read as the reverse complement.
TGAATGTGGCCGTCTTGCCGAACTGATGCGCGGTGTTCATGACCGCGTACTTCAGAATCTGCACCTGGTCGGCCTTGGTCACCAGGCTGTTGAAGCGCACTCCGATCTCGCCCTGGCCGGCTGTGGCCACCTCGTGGTGATGCACTTCCACGGGCAGGCCCAGGTCCTCGAGCGCCAGGCAAATGGTGGAGCGGATGTCCTGCAGCGAATCCACCGGGGGAACCGGGAAATAACCGCCTTTCACGCCCGGCCGATGCCCGTAGTTGCCTTCCTCGAATTCGCGCGTGGAGTTCCAGGCGCCCTCGATCGAATCCACGTAGTACGAGGCGCTCTCCAGCGAGGAGCCGTAGCGCACATTATCGAAGATGAAGAACTCGTTCTCAGGCCCGAAATAGGCATCGTCGCCGATTCCGGTGGAGCGCAGGTACTCGATCGCCCGCTTCGCGGTCAGCCGCGGGCAGCGCGCGTAGGCCTGCATCGTGACCGGTTCGTATACGTCGCAGCGCAGCAGCATGGTCGTGTCCTCGGCGAATACGTCGATGACGGCCGTGTCCGCCTCCGGGATCAGGACCATGTCGGATTCGTCGATACCCCGCCAGCCGGCGATGGAAGACCCGTCAAACATCTTCCCTGAAACAAAGAACTCCTCGTTGACGACGCTCGCGGGCACGCTGACGTGCTGCTCCTTGCCGCGGGTGTCGGTAAAGCGGAGGTCGACAAACCTCACGCCCTTTTCTTCTATCAATTTAAGAACATCGGATGATTTCATTGCGATTCGGCCCCCAAACGCCGGATAAGTTTCTCCAGGGGAGCGGCAGTTTGCCCCGCGCCGGTCGCCCACACCCACACCTGATTGGCGCGCCAGAATGCGCCTGAAGAAACCTGGGGACAGACCGAAACCAGCGCCGACGGTTCCCTACCGCGGCACGGCCCACAATTGTAGCGGCTTTCACCCCGCCAGGTCTAGTGTTTCGGCGAAGAACTTGCATGCTGCGGGGCCGGGCGGTGGAGGTTAGACTTGCTTTGCGAACCGGAGAGCACAGATGAACAAGCGAGCGGGACAGCATGAGATCTGGAACCTGATCCAGGGGGTCTTCGACTCCTTTGCGGGTCGCGACGTACAGGGCATGGAAGACTTGCTGCACGACGATTGCACGCTATGGGATCTGTTCGAGCCCGAGTTGATCGAGGGCAGGGAGGAGCGCGAAGCCTTTCATGAGCGCGACAAGACGCAGTCGATGGCGCGAGGCCGCCTGAGCATCAGCATCGATCCCTTGAAGCTGGACGTATACGACGACGTCGCCGTGGCGCGCTACTGGCTGGAATTCACCTACGAGCCGCCCAACGCGACCTCCGGACGCGTGCGCATTACCGACGTGCTTCTGCGCACGCCGAACGGCTGGCGCATCGTGCACCACCACGAAGGAATGGCGCCCGCAGGCGTTCCGCCGATCACCGAGTAGGCGCCTATATCATTGGCGCCGCGCGGCCCGTATGGGAGGCCGGCGGAGAATCCGGATGAATCACGACAATTCAACTGCGCATTACGGCCTGTCCCGGCGCGTAATGCTCGGAGGGCTGGGAGGGCTTGGCCTGGCCACCGCGCTGAGCATCGAGTCGGGAGCTGCCGACGGAGGCGGATTTTTCCCCGCGGCTGGCGACAGGGAGGGCTGGCTGAAAGCCTGGTTGCGCGTTCAGGCGAGTCTCGGGGAGCAGGACTCGCCCTGGTGGTACATGGGGCGAATCTATGCCCAGGTGGGCGAGGAGCGCCCCAACCACATTCTCAACCTTGAGGGAACGGAAATCTACTGGCCGCGACCGCTCGGCAACGGAGAGTATTCCATCAGCAGCCGTACCCTGACCTTCTTCAAGGATCCCGCCACGGATGAAATGCTCGAGGAGTTCGCCAATCCCTATACCGGGGAAACGATCCCGGTGAGCGCAAACATTCTTGGCGGTCCCGACGGGGCCCGCTACACGAACGAGGGAATGATCTTCGCGGAGCATATCGACCCTTCCGGCGAACTTCGGCGCTGGAACTGGGACTGGAAGGTTTCCGGCCCGCACGTATGGCTCATGGCGAGCCGGGCGATGACGCGTGCGCCGCAACCGTGGCTGGAGGCCATGACCATGTTCTGCCGCAGGGAGGACTTCGCCGATCCCGGTATCGATAGCCTGCGCAGCAGCTTTTCTTCCACCTATTTCTCGCCGTGGCTGCCGTGGATGGGCATGCAGGGCCGGGCCGGCCACCTCATCTGGCATTCGTCCGGCTGCAAGCTGAACTCGGTGGACGAGGTGTCCGAAGCCTATCGCGAGCGCGCCGACCGGCTGTTCCCCGGACAACTGACCGCCAACCCCGCTTCCTTCGGCTAGCGGCATGGCGCGAGAGACCTCGTCCGGAAGCGGCTGACCGTCGTGAACAGGCTGGGCATCGTCGATGCGGCCGCCTATGTGCCGTCCATGCGGCTCGACCGGGGCGCCATCTTCGCCGCCAATTCCTGGGCCAACCCGGCGCTCAAGGGACTGGCGAGAGGGTCGCGCAGCATGTGCAACTGGGACGAGGACAGCCTCACCATGGGCGTCGAGGCAGCGCGCCGTTGCCTTGCCGGTCGCTCGCGGGACGACGTCAGTCGCTTGTACTTCGCCTCGACGACGCCCCCCTTTGCGGACAGGCAAAGCGCAACCGTTATCGGAGAAGCGCTGAACCTGTCCGAACAACTGGCGGCGGTGGACCTCGGAAACTCCCGCAACGCCGGGATGCAGGCCTTGTGCGAGGTGCTGCGGGGTGACAGGCAGGCTCTCGTGGTTGCCGCGGATGCACGCCGGGCAAAGCCCGCCAGCGTGCAGGAACTGCAGTACGGGCACGGCTCGGCGGCGCTGCTGCTGGGCCGCGAAGGCTCCATCGCCGATGTCGTGGCCGAGTACCGGCTGACGCGGGACTTCGTCGACCAGTTCCGCGGCAGCGGAGAAGATTTCGACTACCGCTGGGAAGAGCGCTGGATCCGCGACCGGGGCTTGCGCGAAATCATTCCCAAGCTGGTTCAGGGCGTCCTGAAGAAAGCCGGAGTAGCGCCGGGGCAACTGGCCCGTCTGGTCCTGCCGGCCGCGCCGCCGCGAATGACCGCGGCGATGGCCAAGGCGCTGGGCCTGCCGCCCGAAGCGGTGCAGGACGGCCGGCTCGGGGATGTCGGCGACACCGGCGCCCCGCACCCGCTTCTGCTCACGGTGGATGCGCTGGCGGAATCGAGCCCGGGCGATCTGGTCCTGTTGGTCGGTTTTGCGCAGGGCGGGATCGCCCTGCTGCTGAAGGCCACCGGGAACCTGCCCCGATGGCAGCAGCGCAACGCCCACCGCCTGGCGCTGTCGCCGCCAAGGCCGGAGAGCGCCTACACCAAGTACTTGAGTTTCAGCGGCCTGCTGCCGATGGATTTCGGCATGCGGGCCGAAGCGGACGCCAAGACGCAGCTCAGTGTCTTCGACCGGCACCGTGCCGAACTTACCGGGTTTGCGGGGGGCCGCTGCCCGGTCTGCAATACGGTCCAGTTCCCGCGCAGTTCGCGCTGCGTTAACCCGGACTGCAATGCCGAGGGCGAGCAGGAAGTGGTGCTGCTTGCCGACGAACCGGGAACCGTCACTTCCTTTACGCAGGACTGGCTGGCCTATACCCCGCATCCACCGCTGCAGTACGGTCTGGCGTCGACGGAAAGCGGCGCGCGCGTGCTGATGGAGTTCACCGAGTGCCCGCTGAAGCAGATGCAGGTAGGCTTGCGCCTGAGGTTCGTGTTCCGGATTCACGCGATAGACTCGCACAGAGGTTACCGGCGGTATTTCTGGAAGGGCGCGCCGGCGCCCAACGAGGAGAAGACCTGATGACGGGCATATGCGACAAGGTGGCGATCCTGGGGATGGGCTGCTCGCGATTCGGCGAACGCTGGGATTGCGACGCGGAAGACCTGATGCTTGAAGCGTTCCGGGAGGCCTCGGCGGACGCCGGCGTGGAGGCGCGGGACCTGGACGCCGCCTGGTTTGGTTGCTACTTTGACGACGCCAGCGTGGGCAAGTCGGCCCTGCCGCTGGCCAACGCGCTGAGGTTGAAGAACATCCCGGTCACCCGGGTGGAGAACATGTGCGCCACGGGCACCGAAGCGTTGCGGGGCGCGGTCTACGCGGTTGCCGCGGGAGCCTGCGACATCGCCCTGGCCCTGGGTGTGGAAAAACTCAAGGACACCGGCTACGGCGGCCTGCCGGTCGGCACGCCGGGCACCTTCACCGAGCAATGGCGCCCCAACACCAGCTCGCCCGGCTCCTTCGCCCAACTGGCCTCGGCCTACCGGGCCGAGCACCGGGTAAAGGGCGAGGACCTGAAGCGCGCGATGGCGCACGTGTCCTGGAAGAGCCACCTGAACGGCGCCATCAATCCCAAGGCGCACCTGCGCCGGGCGGTCGATCTCGACACCATCATCGGTGCCCCCATGGTGGCGGAGCCGCTGGGACTGTTCGATTGCTGCGGCGTCAGCGACGGCGCCGCCTGCGCGATCGTCGCGCGCCCGGAAATCGCCCGTGATCTGGGCAAGACCGAGATCGTCACGGTCAAGGCCCTGCAGCTTGCGGTGAGCAATGGCTCGGAGGCGGGCCATGAAGGATGGAACGGAAGCTATATCCACTGCGGCCGCCTGGCCGGACAGCGGGCGCTGGAGGAAGCCGGCGTGCGCAGCGCGCCTGACGAGATCGACCTCATGGAGGTCCACGACTGTTTTTCGATTACCGAACTGGTCACGATGGAAGATCTGGGCTTCGCCGAAGAGGGCAAGGGCTGGCGGGCCGTCCTCGACGGCGCCTTCGATCGCGATGGCGCGACCCCGTGCCAGATCGACGGGGGGCTGAAGTGCTTCGGGCACCCGATCGGCGCATCGGGACTGCGCATGGCCTACGAGGTGTATCTGCAACTTCTGGGCCGCGCCGGCGACCGGCAATTGCCGTCGCCCAGCCTGGGCCTGACCCATAACCTGGGCGGCGAGCCGGCCCGCTGCGTCGTGAGCGTGGCGGTGTTCGGACGAAGCGATTAGTGTTGTGCCGCCGAAGCGGCCGGGAGACTTCCAGACGCTGATCCAGAGACTGGAGGCGTACTGGGCCAGGCGCGGCTGCGTCCTCATGCAGCCGCTCGACCAGCCGGTTGGCGCCGGCACGTTCCACCCGGCCACTTTCCTGCGGGCGCTGGGGCCGGAGCCCTGGAACAGCGCCTACGTGCAGCCCAGCCGGCGGCCGACCGACGGCCGATACGGCGACAACCCGTTCCGGCTGCAGCATTACTACCAGTACCAGGTGGTCATGAAGCCGTCTCCCGAGAAGTTTCAGGACTGGTACCTCGAATCGTTGAGCCACCTCGGAATCGACCTGAATACCGATGACGTGCGCTTCGTGGAGGACAACTGGGAATCGCCGACGCTGGGCGCCTGGGGGCTGGGCTGGGAAGTCTGGCTGAACGGCATGGAGGTCACGCAGTTCACCTATTTCCAGCAGGCCGGCGGACTGGACTGCCGGCCGGTAACCGGCGAAATCACCTATGGACTGGAGCGCCTGGCCATGTATCTGCAGGGCGTGGACAGCGTCTTCGACCTCTTGTGGTCGGCCCGTGGGCGAAACGTGCTGTACCGGGACGTCTATCACCAGAATGAAGTGGAGATGTCGAAGTTCAACTTCGAACTGGCCGATATCGACCTGCTCTTCGGGCGCTTCGAGAGCTGCGAGCGCGAATGCGCGCGGCTGACCGCCGCGCGGCTTCCGCTCGCCGCCTACGAACATGTGCTGGAGGCATCGCACACCTTCAATCTTCTCGACGCGCGGCGCGCCATATCCACGAGCGAGCGGCAGCGTTACATCCTGAGGGTGCGGGAAATGGCCGGCGCGGTTGCGCAAGGCTACGTCGCCTCACGGGAAGCAATGGGCTTCCCCTTGCTTGAGTCCGGAGAGTAGGCCGCCGTGCCCGCGCGTTCCGATTTTCTGCTGGAGATTGGCGTAGAAGAACTGCCGCCGAAGGCGCTACGCGGGCTGGACAGGGCTCTTGGCAGCGAATTCCGGCAGGGCCTGGAGGAGGCCGGTCTCGAGTTCGATAAGGTGGAATCGTTTGCTTCGCCGCGCAGGCTGGCGATCGTGGCCCGCAAGCTGGCGATGCGCCAGCCGTCGCGGCTCGTGGAGAAGCGCGGACCGCCGCTGGCCGCGGCGCGCGGCTCCGACGGTGGCTGGAGTCGAGCCGCCGAGGGCTTTGCCGAATCCTGCGGCTGCCGCCCCGAGGACCTTGAGACCCTGCGCACCGACAAGGGCGAGTGGCTCTTGTATCGCGGGCGCCAGGCCGGCGAGCCGGCCGCGTCGCTGTTGCCGGAGATCGCCGGGCGCGCCCTGAAACGCCTGCCGGTGGGCAGGGCCATGCGCTGGGGGTCCGGAGACGAAGAGTTCATAAGGCCGGTGCACTGGGTCGTCATGCTGCACGGCAAGCGGGTCGTTCCGGGCCGGCTGCTCGGCCGGCGCAGCGGCCGGCGCAGCAGCGGCCATCGCTTCATGGGACAGAAGCGGCTGAGCTTGCCATCGGCGACTGACTACACTGCCGTCTTGCGCGACCAGGGCAAGGTGATCGCAGGCTTCGCACAGCGCCGGGATGGGATACTGCGTCTGGCCGAGGAAGAAGCGGCTCGGCTCGGCGGAGCGCTGGTGAGCAGCGCGGAACTGCTGGACGAAGTCACCGGCCTGGTGGAATGGCCGGTGGCCCTGACCGGCCGCTTCGCGAAACGTTTCCTTAATCTCCCCGACGAAGTGATCGTGGCTTCTCTGCAGGAGCACTTGCGCTTCTTTCCGGTGCGCGACGATTCGGGCGCATTGGTGGCGGGCTTCGTACTCATCAGCAATCTGGAAAGCCGCGACCCCGCAGCGGTCAGCGCCGGCGCGGAGCGCGTGGTCCGCGCCCGCCTGAAGGACGCGGACTTCTTTTTCGAACGAGACTGCTCCGAACCGCTGGCCGGGCGGATTGAAGGCTTGGACAGGGTCCGCTACCAGCAGGGCCTGGGTTCGCTGGGCGACCGGACCGGGAGGCTTGTGAAACTGGCCGCGGCGCTGGCCGCCGACACCGGCGCCGAAGTCGCTGCTGCCCAGCGGGCGGCGCAGTTGTGCAAGGCGGATCTCCTGACCGGGATGGTGGGCGAGTTTCCCGGCCTGCAGGGCGTCATGGGTGAGCACTACGCCCGTCACGACGGCGAAGACGAGGACATATGCCGCGCCGTGGGCGAACATTACGCGCCGCGCCATGCCCGCGACGCCATTCCGGTCAGCCCGGGCGGGAGGGCGCTGGCGCTGGCCGACCGGCTCGACATGCTGACCGGGCTTTTCGCTATCGGCCGGAGGCCGAAGGGTGCGAGCGATCCTTTCGGTCTGCGGCGCGCCGCCCTGGCGACGCTTCGTATCTGCATCGAGGGTGGGATCGACCTGAACCTGCCGGCGCGGTTCGGCGAAGCCCTGGCCCTGCAGCCGACTGGGAGCGAGGATCCCCAGGGCCTGGTCGACGAAGTCTATGCGTTCGTCATGGAGCGTCTGCGGGCCTGGTATTTGGACGGCCTGCACCCTGAGGCGGATACCGTCGAAGTGAGCGCCGAACTGTTTGCGGCGGTTCGCGCCCGGTCACCCGCCTCGCCTCTGGATTTCCACCGTCGCCTGCTGGCGCTGAACGCCTTTCTTGCAAGGCCGGCAGCCGCCGACCTGTCGTCCGCCAACAAGCGGATCGCGAATATACTGCGCTCCGCCCCCGACACCGGCTCCCGAGGCGTCGACGCCTCGCTGCTGCGCGAACCGGAAGAACAGACGCTGCGTGCTTCGTACCTGCTGCTGCTGCCTCAGTACCGGCAGCGGCTGGACGATTTCGATTACGCAGGGGCGCTGGAACTGCTGGCCTCCCTGCGGCGACCGCTGTCGGCCTTCTTCGACAACGTAATGGTGATGAGCGAGGACGACGCATTGAGGGCCAACCGTCTTGCCCTGCTGGCCGACATCCGCGCGACATTGCTGCAGCTCGCCGATTTCTCGCTTCTTCCCGGCCGAAGCTAGCCGCCCGTGGCAAGAGCCCCGCTGCATTCGACCGGCGATCCATCCCGCCTGGACGGCGTTGCTCGTCGCTTGCATATGCCGGATATGCGCGCTCCTCGCGCCTTGCCAGGCGGGCGTCTCGCCGGTCTCGGTGCGACGCAGGGTCTTGCCACGGGCGGCTAGTGTCGAGTTCCGATGCGTCACCAGCTGGTAATTCTCGACCGCGACGGGGTGATCAACGAAGAACGCCTGGACTACATACGCTCGGTGGACCAGTGGCGCCCCCTGCCGGGCAGCCTTGAAGCGATCGCCAGCCTGTGCCGGGCCGGACTTGCCGTTGCGGTGGCCACCAATCAATCGGGCGTCGGCCGAGGATACCTGACCGCCGGCGAACTGGAAGCCATTCACGCCCGGATGGAAGCCGCCGTTTGCGAAGCCGGCGGCGGGCTGGCCGGGGTTTTCCATTGCCCGCACACGCCGGCCGACCGCTGCCGATGCCGCAAGCCGCTTCCGGGCCTGCTGGAACGGATCGAGGCCGACGTGGGGCTGCCGGTCGCCGGCGAGTACATGGTGGGGGATTCGATGCGCGACCTTGAGGCCGCCTCCGCGGCCGGGGCCCGTCCGGCGTTGGTGCGCACCGGCTTCGGGGCGGCCACCGAGCAGCAGTTGCCCCCGGGAAGCGTCGTTCCGGTATTCGACAACCTGGCGGAATTCGCCGGGTGGCTGCTTCGGTCCGTGGAATGAGACGGCTTTCGGGCCTGCTGTTCACTGCCCTGCTGGTCGCCAACACCGTGGCCGGCAGCCTTTGGGCCGTAGTTCTGTGGCCGTTGCCCCATCGGTTACGCTACTTCTTCGCCGTGCGTTGCTGGGCCCTGGCAAACCTGTGGCTGCTGCGTGTCCTGTGCGGAGTTTCCTGGGAGGCAAGCGGCCGGGAAAACCTGCCGGCCGGCCCGTGCGTCGTGCTGATGAAACACTCATCGGCTTTCGACACGATCGTGCAGGCACTGCTGTTCCCCCGGCAGACCTGGATGCTGAAACGAGAACTGATGTTCGTGCCCATTTTCGGCTGGGGGCTGGCAAGCATGCGCGCTATCGGCGTCGATCGCGCCAGGGGGCCGAAGGGAATCCGCTCGGTCATTCGCCAGGGCCGGGCCCGCCTCAGGGACGAGGGCCTGTGGGTCATCGTTTTTCCCGAAGGAACCCGGGTCGCCCCGGGAGAGGTGGGCCATTACGCGCCCGGCGGCGCCATGATCGCTTCGGCCGCTGCTTGCCCCGTGGTTCCGGTAGCCCACAACGCCGGCGACCATTGGCCCCGGCGCAGCGCGACCAAGCAACCCGGCGCCATACGCATCGTTATCGGGCGCCCGCTGGACTCCACCGGCGTCGGGGCCCGCAAAATTACCCAGGAAGCGAAGAGCTGGATCGAAGAAGAAGTAAGACAGATAAGATCAGATAAGGGATTTTAGCTACTGATTTATAACATTTAGAAGATTTTACAGGTCGCTATATATCCAGATTGACGACGTTGAGCGCGTTGTCTTCTATGAACGCGCGCCGGGGCGCGACTTTCTCGCCCATCAGCGTGGCAAACAGCTTGCTGGTGGCGCTGGTCTCGTATTCGCTGGCCACTTCCACCCGCACCAGCCGGCGCGTCTCCGGGTTCACGGTGGTCTCCCACAACTGCGCCGCGTTCATTTCGCCGAGACCCTTGTACCTCTGCAGCGTAACGCCCCGACGGCCCTGGTCCATGAACCAGTCCAGCGCCTGCCCGAACAGGCCGACTTCACGGGTTGAAGATGCGCGCCGGGCGGCGGCGCCGCCCACCATCAGCTTGCTCAGTTCGACCGCCAGGCCGCGTACCGACTGGTATTCGGCAGTGCCGAACAGCGAAAACTCCAGCGCGCTCTCTTCGTCCACGCCGTTTTCGGTCCTGACCACGGAGAATGCGGCCGGCGTCTGACCGTTGGCCTGTACCGAGACCTTCCAGGCTGCCTGCGCATCGTGCTTCGCCAGTGCCGCTTCGAGCTGCGTGCCCCAGTTCGCGATGTACCGCGAGTCGTCCACACGCCCCGCATCGACCGGCGGCAACTCGATGAGGCATGCCAGGACCCGCTCGTCGGCCTTCCCGCGAAGCCCCTCGAGGGAGACCCGCGCCTGCAGGCTGCGCTGCGCCAGCTGTCGCAGTTCCTCAGCCTGCACCGGCTCCTCGCGATCGGGCGCAAGCAGACTCGCGTCCTTTAGCGCCGCTTCCAGCGTCCATTCTCGCAATTCGTCGTCGTCCTTCAGGTACTGCTCCTTGCGACCACGCGTTACCTTGTAGAGCGGCGGCTGGGCGATATAGACGTGTCCGTGTTCGATCAATGCCGGCATGTAGCGGAAAAAGAAGGTCAGGAGCAGCGTGCGTATGTGCGAACCGTCCACGTCCGCGTCGGTCATGATGATGACCCGATGATAGCGCAGCTTCTCCGCGTCGAAGCTCTCTTCCTCGCGCCCGACCCCGCATCCTAGCGCCGCGATCAGCGTAGCCACCTCGTTGGAGGACAACATCTTGTCCGGGCGGGCCTTTTCGACGTTGAGGATCTTTCCGCGCAGAGGCAATACCGCCTGAGTGCGCCGGTCGCGCGCCTGTTTGGCCGAACCGCCGGCGGAATCGCCCTCGACCAGGAAGATTTCGCGCTTGCTCGCGTCTTTTTCCTGGCAATCGGCCAGCTTTCCGGGCAAGCCGCCCACATCGCTCTTCTTCCGAGCAATGTCGCGGGCCTTCCGGGCAGCCTCGCGAGCCGTCGCCGCGTCGACAATCTTCTCCGTAATAGACCGGGCCTGCTTGGGGTTCTCGAGCAGGAACTCCCGCAAGGCTTCGGCTACGGAGCGCTCCACCGCGGTCTTGGCTTCCGATGACACCAGTCTTTCCTTGGTCTGAGAGGAAAACTTGGGATCCCGCATCTTCACCGATACGACGGCGGTCAATCCCTCGCGCACATCCTCGCCCCGAAGCGTGAGGTTCTTGGCCCTGTTGCCGCCATGATGCTCGAGATACGTGTTGAGCGTGCGGGTAAGGGCCGTGCGAAAACCCTCCTGGTGCGTCCCGCCATGGTTCTGTGGAATGTTATTGGTGAAGAACGAACTGTGCTCCTGATATCCCGCGTTCCATTGCATCGCCGCCTCGACCTCCATCTCGGTGGACGTCTCCCGGTTCTCGCCGTTGCCGTCACCTTCCTCACGGCGCGCGACTTCCACAACCTGCGCACGTTTCACGTGAAACACGTGCGTGTGCAAGGGTTCGCGGGATTGATTCAGCCATTGCACGAATTCGCGGATTCCTCCTTCCGCGTGGAAGGTCCGCTGACCGCCGCCTTCGCGCTCGTCCGCGAACTCGATCGTGATTCCGCTGTTGAGAAAGGCCAGTTCCCGCAATCTCGCCGCCAGCGTACCGGCGTCAAACTCCAGATTGGCGGCGAAGACCTGCGGGTCCGGGCGGAAGCGGATTACGGTCCCGCTGCGATCACTCTCCCCGACGTCCTCCAGCGCCCCCTCCGGAATACCGGTCGAATAACTCTGACGATATTGCCGGCCACCCCGATGAACCACGAGTTCCAGGTTTGCGGAAAGAAAATTGACGACCGATACCCCCACACCGTGCAGGCCGCCCGATACCTTGTACACGCTTTCGTCAAATTTGCCGCCTGCGTGAAGCGTGGTCATGATCAATTCCGCTGCGGAACGGCCGGTCTTGGCATGCTTGTCCACGGGAATTCCCCGGCCGTCGTCGCTGATCTCCGCACCGCCATCCGCAAGCAAACGAACGGTGATCCTGCTGCAGTAACCGGCCAGTGCCTCGTCTACGGAGTTATCGACAACCTCGTATATCAGGTGATGCAGGCCGGTGCCGTCGTCCGTGTCCCCGATATACATCCCGGGCAGCTTGCGCACCGACTCCCGGTCCTCCAGGACCTCGATCTGGTCCGCGCCATAGGACTCGGAAGCGTCCGCCGGAGCTTGCCCCGTGGGCATGGTGAGTTCTTCGCCGGGATCTTGCATGGTTATCGACTACGAAAATCTTCCTTGACCAGGCTGCTGCGGTGTTCCTGCCGACGCTCCGCGCACATGCCAAATTATACCAGCGCGCCCTCTTTCAGGCGAATTTCCGGCGCCTCCATCAACCGCCTGAATGGGGCCGTATCCACCGCAGCAATGAAGATCTGAGCGTCCCGTTCGACAAACGCCCGCAGCAATTCCTGCCCATGGTCCGCATCCAGCTCCACCAGCGGCTCATCCACCAGCAGAACCGGCCGGTTGGCGCCCTCCTCGTCAAGCACTTCCGCCGCCGCCAGCATGAGCGACGAGGCCAAAAGCTTCTGCTGCCCCCGCGACGCAATGTACCTGGCCCGCCTGGACTCCAGACGCAGAACCAGGTCGGCCCGCTGCGGGCCAAAGCGGGTGTTTCCCTGCCTGCGGTCCCCGTCCAGGCCCGCCCTGAGTATTTCCTCCAGAGAATCTTCCCTGGGCCAGCCCGGATGGTAGTCCCAATCTGCCCGCATTCCGGTAAGCCTTGCCGCGGTCTTCGCAAACCGCGGCCTAAGCCGCCCCGCCACTGCCTTACGCAGCGCCTCCATTTCCAGCGCAGCCCGACAGAACTCGCCGTCCCAGGCCGCGACGGCCTTTGCTGCCGCGCCTTGCCTGAGACTGGCGTTCCGCTGTCTCAATGTGCGACGAAACCGCCTCCAGGCGGCGTTAAACCCGGGTTCCACGTGAAACGTCACCCAGTTGAGCAGCAGCCGGCGCCGCTCGGGGCCGCGGTCCACCAGGTCCATCAGCCTCGCGTCCAGGTTCAGCACCGGCAGCAGGCGGGCGATTTCCGGACGTCGGGCGCCGTCCGCGCCGTCCAGCCGCGCCCGCGCGCTCCTTCCCGAAATCGTCAGGCCAAGGCGCCGGCCGGCCTTCCCCACTGCAACGGTGCCGCTGATTGCCGCCGCTTGCTTCCCGTGCGTAACGAGTTGCCGCAGGTCGCTGCCCCGGAATGACCGGCCCCGCGACAACAGGTAGATTGACTCAAGAAGGGTTGTCTTGCCGGCGCCATTGTGTCCCGTGACGAGGTTGACCTGCCCGTCGGGGGACAGATCCATTTCTTCCAGGGCCCGCAGGTTGCGGACCTGAATTTCCGTCAACCGGGCCACGCCTCATCCGCTACGTACGGGCGACCTTCGCCGCAAGCGGCGGTCCGCGCTACAGGCGCATGGGCATGACGATGTGCTGCACGGCCTCGCCATCGGGCGCACAAACGAGCACACTGCTGTTTCCGTCGCGCACATGAATCTCAACCTCGTCGGATTGCAGCGACCTCAGGACGTCCGTCAAGTAGATGGCGTTGAAGCCCACCTTGATCTCGGGTCCGTGGTAGCTGGCCTCGATCTCGTCCTGCGCCTGCGCGCCCTGGCCTCCCTCGGTGCTGATACCCACCAGGTTCTCCTTGACCAGCACCGACACCAGCGGTATACGCTGATCTCTTACACCGCGGCTCTCGCGCGCCACCAGGGCCACCCGGCTCAAGGCCGATTCCAGCGCTTCGCGATTGGCCACCACGGGTTTCTCCTGCCGCTCGGGAATGACTCGCCGGTATTCGGGGTAGCGGCCCTCGATGAGTTTTGAAGTCATGTGTCGATCACCCAGGCTGAATCGAACCTGGTTGTCCCCCATGGCCAGCTCCACGTCTTCGCTGAACGCGAGCAGCGGGCGCAAGGCGTTGATGCTGTTGCGCGGGACGATTCCCTTGCTGGAGCCGGAATCCCCCGACGCCGTGCATTCGGTCGTTTCCGAGCATGACAGGCGATGGCCGTCTGTCGCCACCAGCCGCAGGCCCTCTTCCGAGACTTCAATCAGCATGCCATTGAGGTAATACCGTGGATCGGATTGCGCCATGGCAAAGTGGGTCTCCGACAGCATCTTCGCCAGCACGGTGGACTTCATCGTGACTCCATCGACGCCGTTTCCCGGGTCCAGCCGGGGAAAGTCCTCCGGAGGCAACGTTTCCAGCGTTCCCGAATAGCGCCCGCACTTCACGGAAAGCTGGTTTCCGTCCAGCTCCAGCTCAATATTGCTTCCGCCGCGAAGTGATGCGCTTATACCCTGCAGCAGTTTCGCCGGCACGGTTACCGAGCCTTCCGTCGCGATGTCGATCAATTGCGCCCGCGCCACGAGCGTCAGCTCCAGGTTGGTGCAGGTGGCGGTCAGAAACCCTTCGGCCGCATCCAGCAGCGCATTGCGAAGAATTGCCATGGTGTCCGCCTGACTTTGGGCCGCACTTGTGACCGATTGCAAAAGACTGTGCAGGCCCTCTTGCGGAATGCTGAGTTTCATGAGTCCTCCTTTATCACCATCTCATATATGAAGATGATGATGACGATAACGTAGGTGGATATGTGTGAATATCCAAAAAGTTTTTATAAATCAATAGCTTGCGTTCCCGTTCGATGTGGATGCCAGGGTGTACTTGCGGTAGTGGCGCCTGTGGGCGGAATGTGGGTGAACGACAGCTCAACAGCTCATCCACAAACAGGACCGGCCTTGTCCCCAGGCAACTCCCATGCGGAAGCTATTGTGCAAGGATACTGGCCAGACTCTTGTATTGCTGGTCTAAATTGTGGTCTGTACCTCGCAATTCCTGAATCCGGCGGACCGCGTTGATCACGGTCGTGTGGTCCCGCCCGCCAAAGGCCTCGCCGATGTCGGGCAGGCTCAAGTCGGTGTATTCCCGCGCCAGCACCATTGCGATCTGACGTGGCCGCAGGATCGCCCGCTTGCGGCTGGCGGAGCGCAAGTCGGAGGGACGGATCTGAAAGTAGTTGGCGACCAACTTCTGAATTTCCTCCGGAGTAATGCGTCGCGCCACCGAAGCCACGTGGTTCTTCAGGGCCTGCCTGGCCAACTGGAGATCGATCGGCATGCCGCGGAAGCGCGACATCGCTTCGACGGTGCGGTAGGCGCCCTCCAGCTCGCGGACGCTGGAGAAGACGTGTTGCGCGATATACATCGCCACGTCTTCGGGGCAATCCACGCTGGCCGCCTCGGCCTTGGCAAGAACGATGGCGGCGCGGGTTTCCAGGTCCGGCGGTTCGATGTTGACCATCAGCCCGGAACCGAGCCGCGAGATCACGCGGGTTTCCAGGCCGGTCACTTCTCGCGGGAGCTTGTCGCAGGTCAGAACGATCTGCCGGCCGTCCTGCAGCAGCACGTTGAGCGTGTGATAGAACTGCTCCTGCGAACTCTCCTTGCCGGCCAGGAACTGCACGTCGTCCAGCAGAAGCGTATCCACGCTGCGGTAGGAGCGCTTGAATTGCTCGACAAGCTGGTCGGAGCCTGATCTGCCGTAGGAAGCGCGCACCTTGCGCAGGGCGCTCAGGTAGTCGTTGATGAAGGTGTCCGAATGCACATAGGCGACGCGCAGCCCGCGCCGGTCCGCCAGGAGCTGGTGACCGATGGCGTGCATGAGGTGGGTCTTGCCGAGACCGACGCCGCCGTAGATGAGCAGCGGGTTGTAAGCACGGTGGCGGGCCACGTGACGAGCGGCGTCGTAGGCGACCTGATTGGTCGGCCCGGTAACGAACGCATCGAAGGTGAAGTGGGGCGTCAACCTGGAGCCCGGCAGGGGCGGCGCCGCGGCGGGGGCCGCCGATGCGGGAGCGCGCCGCGGGATCGGGCGGTCGAGCAGCTCCACCTCACCACCGGCGCCCTGCCGTTCGCAGGCCTCGGCCAGGAGTTCCATGCAGTTGGACTCGATCCAGCCGCGAACGAAGCGGTTGGGAGCGATCAGCCTCAGCCTGCCGTTGTCGAACTGCGCCTCGAGAGGCTGGATGTAGGTGTTGTACTTTTCCTCCGCCAGAAGGGGCCTGAGTTCCCGACAAACCTCGTGCCAGAAATCGGTTTTCTCACGCGTTGCGCCAGGCATGGGCTTGGTGGTCGAAGGGGTCCCGGATGAGCCTCGTAAGGCACTTTATTCCACAACTCGCCGCCGGAATCAAACCCCTTGCTTTCATTGACTTTGCGCCTGCCAGAGGCTATGCTGAGCGCCCCTTGTGCGGCGGCGGTGGCCGCCGCGATTTCATTCAACAGCAATGAAGCGCACGTACCAGCCCAGCCGCATCAAACGCAAGCGCACTCACGGCTTTCGCGCCCGCATGGCGACGAGGGCCGGCCGGCTGGTCCTGAAGAGGCGGAGGAGCAAGGGACGGGCCAGGCTGTCGCACTAGTCGCCGCAACCGGCGGATTGCGGCGGCCGGCATCTTGGGCGAGCCGGTGGTAAGCGATAGAATCACCGGAAAATCAACACTTTGCGGTTCCCACGGCAGTTGCACGGCATGACTTCAGAACGGTTGTGTTTCCCCCGCGAAGCGCGCCTGCTCAAGGCGTCCGAGTTTCGCACCGTCTTTCGCGCAGGTCGCCGGGCCCGGGTCGGCCTCCTGCACGCCCGTTTTCGCCTCAACGGCAACGAGCGCGCCCGCCTGGGGCTGGCGGTGAGCCTGAAGGCCACCCGCAAGGCCGTGGTCCGTAACCGGGTCCGGCGCCAGCTTCGGGAGAGTTTCCGGGTCAACCAGCATCGGCTGGTCGGGCTGGATGTCGTGGTAAGCCTCTCGCGGCCTGCCGCTGGCGGGTCAATCGATCTTTCGCCCCGGTTGCCGGACCTTTGGAGCGAGATAGTGCGGGCGGCCGAAGCGGAGGGCAAATGGAAAGACTGAGGTTTCCCCTCTGGATCATGTTCGGCGCCATGCTGCTGTTCAGCTGGCAGGCGTGGAACCAGGACCAGGTTCGCCGTGACGCCGAGCCGGCGCCGGTCTCCGGGGACCTGCCGGCGCCGACTTCGCCTGGCGCGCCTTCCGACACGGACCTGCCTGCTCTTCCCGCCGTTTCCAGCGCCGACCCACGGGACGACCAGGCGGAATCACCTGCCGGGTTTTCGGCGTCCCCGCCGGTGGTGCGGGTAGTCACCGACGTGTTTGACCTGTCCATCAGCAAGGTGGGCGGCGATCTCGTCGAAGCGATCCTGCTGGATTACCCGGTTGACAAGGACGATGACGCAGCGAAAGTGCGACTCCTCAGCGCCACACCCGGGGCCGAATACACGCTGAGCACCGGTTTGCGGGCGTTGGACGACGCGCCGGAAGCCAATCACCACCAACGCTTCGCGAGCGAGCTCGGCGAGTACCGGCTGCTCGAGGGCGACGACGAGCTGGTCGTGCCGCTGACATGGAGCGAGGGCGGCGTGAGCGTGACCAAGATTTACACGTTCCGCCGCGGCAGCTACGCGGTCGAGGTCGAGCAGGTAGTGCGCAACGGCGCCAGCGAGGATTACGGCGCGGCGCCCTACGTTCTGCTGCGCCGCGTGCACCTTCCGGAAAAGCGCTCGATGTTCAACGTCGACACCTATTCCATTACCGGCCCTGTCTACTACGACGGCGACAGCTATGACCGGATGGACGTGGACGATATCGAAGAAGAGCCGCTCAGCGAGGCCGACATCACGGCCGGCTGGGTGGGGTCCATACAGCACCACTTTGTGGCCGCGGCCGTGCCCGACGGGGAACAGCCTTACCGTTACGACGGCAGGGTTTCCGGGCGCACCTACCGCCTGAGCGCGATCGGGCCGGTGCGGGCGGTGCCGCCGGGCGGCGAAGAGCGCTTTTTCGCGCGGTTGTTTGTTGGGCCGAAGCTGCAAGCGCAGCTCAGCGAGACCGCACCGGGGCTGGAATTGACCGTGGACTACGGGATATTCACGGTTTTCGCCCAGCCTCTTTTCTGGCTTCTGAAAACGTTGTTCGCGGGCGTCGGCAACTGGGGCTGGGCCATAGTCCTCGCCACGCTGATCATCAAGGCGGTGCTGTTTCCCCTGACGGAGGCCAGCGGCAAGTCCATGGCCCGCATGCGCAAGCTGCAGCCGCGGCTCAAGTCGATTCAGGAACGGTTCAAGGACGATCCGCAGGGGCGAAACCGCGCCATGATGGATCTGTACAAGACCGAGAAGGTGAACCCGGCCGCCGGCTGTCTGCCCATATTCATCCAGTTGCCGTTCTTCATCGCGTTCTACTGGGTGCTGGTGGAGAGCGTGGAAATCCGCCAGGCGCCTTTCCTGCTGTGGATAAACGACCTGTCCTCGCGCGATCCGATCTTCGTGCTGCCCGCGCTTATGGGCGCTGCGATGTTCTGGCAGCAAAAACTGAACCCCAAGCCGCCCGACCCCATGCAGGCCAGGATCATGACGGCGATGCCGGTGATGTTCACCGTGTTCTTCATGTTCTTCCCCTCCGGCCTGGTCTTGTACTGGCTGACCAATTCGATTTTCTCAACCCTGCAGCAATGGCGGATCAATCGCCGCACCGACAAGGCGCCCGGGAAGCGGGCGGCACGATAGTCGCCTGCGCCACGCCCCCGGGGCGGGGCGGCGTGGCGGTGATTCGCGTATCGGGTGACGCCGTGCGCGCCATGACTGCCGAAATACTCGGCAAAGTGCCTCCGCCGCGCAACGCCTGCCTGGTGTCGCTCACGGATTCTTCCGGAGAATTGCTGGACCGGGGCCTGGCGCTGTTCTTTCCGGCCCCCAATTCCTTTACCGGCGAGGATGTGCTGGAACTGCAGGTCCACGGCAGCCCGGTGGTCTGCGACCTGCTCACCTCCCGGATCTGCGAGCTTGGCGCGCGGCCCGCCGGCCCGGGCGAGTTCTCGCGGCGGGCCTTTCTCAATGACCGCATGGACCTGTCGCAGGCGGAAGCGGTGGCCGACCTGATCGAAGCATCCGGCGCGGCCGCCGCGCGGGCCGCCGCACGCAGCCTGCGCGGCGCCTTCTCGGAGGCCGTGGAGGCTCTGGTCTCGCGCCTGACTGTTCTGCGAGCCCACCTGGAGGCCACGCTGGACTTCCCCGACGAGGAGGTCAGCCCGCTGGAGGACGGTCTGCTCAAGCAGGGTTTTGAAGAATTGGGAGAGCGTTTTTCCCGGGTTTCGGACGCCGCCGAGAAGGGCCGCATTCTTCGCGACGGCCTGAATGTCGTGATTTCGGGACGTCCCAACGCCGGCAAGTCTTCGCTCATGAACGCCCTGGTTGGAGAATCGGCCGCCATCGTCGCCGACGAGCCCGGAACGACGCGCGACCTGGTGCGGGCGCAGATCAGCATCGAGGGCATCCCCGTGGAATTGATCGACACCGCCGGCTTGCGTTCGGCCGGGGGCGGTGTGGAACGGGAAGGCGTCCGCAGGGCTCGTGCGGCGCGCGACGAGGCGGACTTGGTGCTCAACGTCTGGGACGCCGCGGCGGGCGGGCCGCAGCCGCGTCCGAGGGGCAGGATCATCGTCGTGCGCAACAAGATCGACCTGACCGGCGAGGCCCCCGGAGCGGTGGGAGACAGAACCGTAAGTCTCAGCGCCAGGACCGGCGCCGGGCTGGATTCGCTCAGGGGGATCCTGGCGGAGGCGGCCGGCGGGACCGCCGAGGGAGTGTTTTCGGCCCGGTCCCGGCAGGTCAACAGCCTCAAGGAGGCGAATCGACGCTTTCTAGCGGCCGGATCCCTGTTCAGTAAAGGCCATTCCGCGGAACTGGTCGCCGAGGAGCTGCGGCTGGCGCAGGAACGCCTGGGCGAGATCACCGGGGCGGTCAGCAGCGACGACCTGTTGGGCGAGATCTTCTCGCAGTTCTGCATCGGGAAGTAAAATCCAGCCGGCTGAAACAGGGTCGGCTTCAAGCAAGAGCGCGGCCCGCCGGAGAGGACAGCCAGGTAGATGAGCCAGGCGGAATTTGACGTAATCGTAGTGGGTGGCGGTCACGCCGGCACCGAGGCGGCGCTGGCGGGCTCGCGCATGGGAGCACGCATTCTGCTGATCACGCACAGCCTGGACACGCTTGGGCAGATGAGTTGCAATCCGGCGATCGGTGGCGTCGGCAAGGGCCACCTGGCGCGCGAGATCGACGCGCTTGGCGGGGCCATGGCGACAGCGGCCGATCGCGCCGGCATCCATTTCCGCCGGCTCAACGCCAGCAAGGGCCCGGCGGTGCGCGCCACCCGGGCGCAGGCCGACCGCCTGCTGTACAAGGCGGCCATACGGCATGAGCTGGAATCGGCCTGCGGACTGACGCTATTCCAGGACAGTGTCGACGACCTGGCAATTGAGAATGACCGCATACGGGGCGTCAGGACCCGCTCGGGGCTCGAGTTCCGCGCCGGGGCGGTGGTGCTGACGGTCGGGACCTTCCTGGGCGGACAGATCCATGTGGGCGGTGAGCGTCATGACGCCGGCCGGGCCGGAGATCCGCCGGCCAATCGCCTCGCTGAGCGCTTGCGGGCGCTGGACCTTCCGGTGGGCAGGCTCAAGACCGGAACGCCGCCCCGGCTGGACGGAAGGACCATCGATTTTTCGGTCATGCGCAGGCAGCCGGGGGACCGGCCGCGGCCGGTGTTCTCGTTCATGGGCCGCCTTGAGCAACACCCGCGGCAGGTGGAATGCCACCTCACCCGCACCACTGAAGCCACCCACGACATCGTTCGGGCCAGGCTGGACCAGTCTCCGATGTACAGCGGCGCCATAGAGGGCGTTGGCCCCCGCTATTGCCCCTCGCTGGAGGACAAGGTCGTGCGCTTCGCGGATCGCGGGTCGCACCAGATTTTCGTTGAACCGGAGGGGCTGACCACCGCGGAGGTCTATCCCAACGGTATATCCACCAGCCTTCCGGCGGACGTACAGCTTGAGTTTCTGGCCACGATTCCGGGATTCGAGCGGGCCCGCATGACCCGGCCCGGCTACGCGATCGAGTACGACTATTTCGATCCGCGGGAACTGGGCGCCGACCTGCAGACGCAAGCCGTGGCGGGACTCTATTTCGCCGGACAGATCAACGGCACCACCGGCTACGAAGAGGCCGCTGCGCAGGGCCTGCTGGCCGGGATCAACGCGGTGCTGGCCGGGCGCGGCGAACCGGGCTTCACGCCCGGGCGAGAGGAGGCCTACATGGGCGTGCTCGTGGACGACCTGGTGACCCGCGGCGTCACCGAGCCGTACCGGATGTTCACCAGCCGGGCCGAGTACCGTCTGCGGCTGCGCGAAGACAACGCCGACGCCCGCCTGACCCCCGAGGGCAGGCGCCTGGGGCTGGTCGGGGAGGAACGGTGGAAGGCCTTCAATCTCAAGCAGGAGGCGATCGAGAAGGAACGGACGCGGCTCGAGCATTGCAGGACGCCGGACCCCGGCGGCGATGCGAGCACCGCCGGCAACGCGCTTGCGCTGCTTCGCCGACCCGAATGGGATTACCGGCGCGTGACTGCCTTGCCGCGCGTGGGTCGGCGCGCCGCCGGTGACGGCGAGTGGCCGGAACTGGCCCGGCAGGTGGAAGAGGCAGTGGAGATCGAGGTCCGCTACGCCGGCTATCTCAAGCGCCAGGGAGCGGAAATCAGGCGCAACCGCCGGATGAGAGGAACGCCGCTGCCCGCGGAACTGGACTACGCGATGGTGCGGGGCTTGTCCAATGAAGTTCGCGAGAAGCTCGCCCTGGCCCGCCCGGGCACCATCGGTCAGGCCGAACGCATCCCCGGGATGACGCCTGCCGCGGTTTCGCAGTTACTGGTCCACCTGAAGAAGCGGGAGTTGCAATGCGCCTGAAAAGTATCCTATTGGCGAGCACGCTCGCGCTCGGAGGCTGTGGCGGCGGCCAGGAACAGGCGCCGGTCAGCTACGGCCCCATCGGTGGAGAAACGGGTCAGGAACTGGCGGAAGTCCAGGTCCTGCACCGCGGCAACGGAACCGAGCCTCAATCGCTGGACCCGCACCGCGCCGAAGGGGTGCCGTCATCCAACATTCTGCGCGACCTGTTCGAGGGGCTTGTGGCCGAGGCCCCCAACGGCGAACTGATACCCGGGGCCGCCGAGTCCTGGGAGATATCAGCTGACGGTCTGACCTACACATTCACCATACGCCCGGACGGTCGCTGGAGCAATGGCGATCCGGTGACCGCCTTCGATTTCGAGTACGGCCTGCGCCGCAGCGCGGACCCGAATACGCTTTCGCGCTACTCCAGCGTGCTGGCGCCGATCCGCAACGCCCGGGCGGTGATCGCGGGCGAGCTGCCCCCGGAAGCGCTGGGCGTCGAGGCGGTTGACGAGCGCACTTTCGTGATTCAACTTGAAGCGCCCACGCCCTATCTGCTGGGCCTGCTCACCCACTCGACCTGCTACGCCGTGCATCGGGGCGTTGTGGAAGCTAACGGGACAAACTGGTCGCGGGTCGAAACGCACGCGGGCAACGGCGCCTATCGCCTGCAGGAATGGGTTGTGCAATCGCACATACGCCTCGCCCGCAATTCGCACTATTGGGACGACGCCAACACGACGATCGACGACGTGCGCTATTACGCCATCGACAATCAGGACGCCGAACTCAAGCGATACCGCGCCGACGAGCTGGACATTACCAGCACGATCCCGCAAAAGCAGCTCAAATGGATCCGGCAGAATCTGGCCGACGAATTCCGTGTCACGCCCTACCTGGGCACCTACTATTTCGGCTTCAATACAACGCAACCCCCTTTCGTCGGCCGGCCAGGCTTGCGGCGTGCGTTGTCGCTGGCGGTAGATCGCGACATCATCGCGTACGTCGTAAGCGGCGCCGGCGAATTGCCCGCCTACAGTTGGGTCCCTCCGGTGCGCGGCTACGAGCAGCAGGTGCCGGAGGAAGCCGGATGGACCCAGGCACAACGCGAGGCGGAAGCCAGGCGCCTTTATGCCGAGGCCGGTTACTCGGCCGAGAACCCCTTGCAGGTGGAGGTCCTTTACAACACGTCCGACAACCACAAGCGCGTCGCTATCGCGCTGGCCTTCATGTGGAAGCAGGTGCTGGGCGTGGAAGCTTCGCTGGCCAATCAGGAGTGGAAGGTCTTCCTGGAAACGCGCAAGCGCAAGGAAGACACGCAGATCTACCGCGCCGGATGGATCGGCGACTATGAGGACGCCTACACCTTCGCGCAACTTCTCGAGTCCACCAACGAGCAGAACGATTTCGGTTACGACAGCCCGCGCTACGATGCCCTGCTGGCCGCCGCGTCGGCCGAACCGGACGTGGCGCTACGGGCGCGGTACCTGCAGGAGGCCGAGCGGGTCCTGCTTGCCGACCACCCCCTGATGCCGCTGTATTTCTATGTCACCAAGCGGATGGTCAAGCCGTGGGTCGAGGGCTACGAAGGCAACATCATGGACCACATCTACACCCGGCACCTCCGTATCCTGAAGCACTAGCAGGCGGCGCGGTATTCCGGCCGTTATGATGCGCGGATGTTCCGTTACGCCATAAAGCGGGTCTTTGCGGCGATCCCCACGCTGCTGATCCTCATCGCACTGGCGTTCTTCATGATTCGCGCCGCGCCCGGCGGCCCGTTCGACACTGAGAAAACGCTTCATCCGGAAATCGAGGCCAAGATCCGCGCTGCCTATCATCTCGACGAGCCGCTGTATCAGCAGCTCTACCGCTACCTCCAGGGGCTGGCGCAGGGCGACTTCGGCCCCTCCTTCCAGTACATCGACCGCAGCGTGACCGAACTGATCCGCGAAGGTTTTCCGGTATCGCTGCAGCTCGGGGCCTGCGCCATGCTGCTGGCCCTGCTCGTGGGCGTGACGGCCGGGGGCTGGGCGGCGTTGCGGCAGAACCGCCCGTCGGACCACGCGGTGATGGCTGCCAGCATGACGGGGATCTCGATCCCCAACTTCGTGGTCGGACCGCTGTTGATCCTGGCATTTGCGGTGCACCTCGACTGGTTGCCGGCGGGCGGCTGGCCCACCGAGGGGTTGCTCGCCCGGCTGCCCAACATGGTGATGCCGGTCATCGCCCTGGCGTTGCCGCAGATCGCCTATATCGCCCGGCTTACCCGCGGCAGCATGATCGAGGTGCTGCGCAGCAATTTCATCCGGATGGCGCGCGCGCAGGGTCTGGCGCAGTCCACCATCCTGCTGCGGCATGCGTTAAAGCCCGGGCTGCTGCCGGTGCTTTCGTATCTGGGCCCCGCGACGGCGGCCGTCATCACGGGCTCGGTGGTGGTCGAGCAGATCTTCGGCGTGCCCGGCCTGGGTCGCCATTTTGTGCAGGGCGCGCTCAACCGGGATTACACCCTGGTCATGGGCGTGGTCGTTTTCTATGGAGTGCTGATCATCCTGTTCAATTTCCTCGTGGACATCTGCTACGGCCTGCTGGACCCAAGGGTCCGTCAACGTAACTGACAGGTCGTGAGCGCCAAGTCGTGAGGAAGACCAGTCAGAACCGCGCGGCGGTCCGGCAGGCGGCGGGTGGCGGCCGCGGCTTGTGGAGCGACGCCTGGAGGGCCTTGCGCCGCAACCGGGCCGCGATGACCGCCGCGGCGATCCTGGCTGTCGTGGCAGTCCTGTGCGTCTTCGGTCCGGCCCTGACGCCCGTGGAATTCGATTATCTGGACTGGGACTACGTATCGGTCCCCCCCTCGCTGGAGGGCTGGCATCTGTTCGGCACCGACGATCTCGGCAGGGACCTGTTCGTGCGTACGCTGGTCGGAGGCCGCATCTCGCTGATGGTGGGCCTGGTGGCGACTGCGGTGAGCCTCGTCATCGGCATCAGCTACGGTGCGCTGGCGGGCTACCTGGGAGGAAGGACGGACCAGGTGATGATGCGCATCGTGGACATCCTCTATGCGATGCCCTTCATGTTTCTGGTGATCCTGCTGATGGTGCTGTTCGGACGCAACATCGCGCTTATCTTCGTGGCCATAGGCGCCATTAACTGGCTGGACATGGCGCGCATCGTGCGCGGCCAGACCCTGAGCATCAAACGCCGCGAATTCGTCGAGGCCGCCCAGGCGGCCGGCGTGTCCACGCCCCGGATCATCCGGCGGCACATCGTCCCCAATCTGTTCGGCGTGGTGGTCGTGTACGTAACGCTCACGATCCCGCAGGTGATCCTGGTGGAGTCTTTCCTGAGTTTCCTGGGGCTGGGCGTGCAGGAACCGATGACGTCTTGGGGAGCGCTGGTGAACGAAGGGGCCAAGGAACTCGAAAACGCTCCCTGGACACTGATCTTTCCCGCCGGGTTCCTGGCCGCCACGCTGTTCTGCTGCAATTTCATCGGCGACGGACTGCGCGACGCGCTGGACCCGCGCGACAGGAGCGCCTGAATGTCCCTGATCTCGGTCCGCGATCTCAAGGTCGATTTCGGCACGCCGGACGGCGTCGTGCATGCCGTGCGAGGGATAGACTTCGACCTGGAGGCGGGCAGGACCCTGGGCATCGTGGGAGAGTCCGGTTCGGGCAAGAGCCAGACGGTGCTGAGTCTGATGGGCCTGCTGGCCGACAACGGCCGCAGTACGGGAAGCGCCCGGTTCGAGGGCCGCGAACTGATCGGCATGGCCGATCGCGATCTGCGCGGCATTCGTGGCAACCGCATCGCGATGATCTTCCAGGACCCCATGACTTCGCTGAACCCGTATCTGAGGATCGGCGTGCAGATGGCGCAGGTGCTGGAACTGCACGAGGGCATGAGCCGCAGGCAGGCGCTCAGGCGGTGCGGGGAGCTGCTGGAGGCGGTTCGGATACCGGACGCCGGCAAGCGTCTTCGATCCTGGCCGCATGAGTTGTCCGGCGGCATGCGCCAGCGGGTGACCATCGCCACGGCGTTGCTGTGCACACCCGCTCTGCTGATTGCCGATGAGCCCACCACCGCGCTGGACGTAACGGTGCAGGCGCAGATACTTACGCTGATGCAGGAACTCAGGCGCGATTTCAACGCGGCCATCATTTTCATTACCCACGATCTCGGCGTGGTCGCCGGCTTCTGCGACGACGTGCTGGTCATGCAGGACGGCGAGTGCAAGGAGCGCGGCAGCGTGGATCGGGTCTACGCCGCCCCCAGGCATCCTTACACGCGGCGCCTGCTGGCCGCCGTCCCCCGGCTGGACCGCGACGCCCGCCCGCGCGGCAAGAGGGCCACCGGCGCCGAGCCCGTTCTGGATGTCGAGGGTCTGGACGTCGTTTATTCCCTGACTCGCCCGCGGCTGTTCGCCCCCAGGCCGAAGCTCAAGGCGGTTACGACCGGGACCTTCACGATTTCGCCCGGGGAAACGCTGGGCGTCGTGGGCGAGTCGGGCTGCGGCAAGTCTTCCCTGGCGCGGGCGGTCATCGGGCTGGTTCCGCCCAGCGCCGGGCGCGTGACATTGCTGGGAGGCGATCTGCAGGACGCCGACAAGAAGGCCTGGATGGCTGCGCGTCGCAATATGCAAATGGTTTTTCAGGACCCTCTGGCCTCCCTGAATCCGCGCATGACCGCGCGGCAGATCGTTGCCGAGCCGCTGGGCGCCTGCCGGCCCGACCTATCCAGGGTCGAGCGCAACGAGCGGGTGGTCAGGATACTGAACCGCGTGGGCCTGAAGGACGGGCAGCTGGACCGGTATCCGCACGAGTTCTCGGGCGGCCAGTGCCAGCGGATCGGGATCGCCCGGGCCCTGGCGCCGGGCCCGGCGGTCGTGATCTGCGACGAGGCGGTCAGCGCTCTGGACGTGTCCATCCGGGCGCAGATTGTGGACTTGCTGATGGAACTTCAGGACGAGCTTGGGCTGGCGCTCATATTCATCGCCCACGACCTGGCGGTCGTGCGCCAGATCAGTCACCGGGTCGTGGTGATGTACCTGGGCCGGGCGATGGAAATCGCCGACAGCGGGCAGCTGTACGCCCGGCCCATGCATCCCTATACCAGGGCGCTCATCGAAGCCGCGCCGATTCCCGACCCGCAGGTGGAGCGCTCCCGAAAGCGCGAACTGCTTCAGGGAGAACCGCCGTCGCCGCTGAACCCGCCACCGGGATGCGCGTTCTCGGCGCGCTGCACTTACGCGGTTGACCACTGCCGGCAGGAAACGCCGGAGCTGCGCAGGCTTTCGCACGGAATGGTGGCCTGCCACCGCGCAGAAGCGATCACGGCCGGGCGGGCATGAATGCCCATGACCACGGGCGCCGCGAATCCCACCCCCGCCGCGCCGTCCGAGCGGCTGGCGACAGGCCTGGCGGAGCTGGGACTGCCCGCGGGCGCCGGCGACCTTGATCGGCTGAACGCGTACCTGGACATGTTGACCCGCTGGAACCGCAGGTATCGACTGACGGCCCGCGCGACCCGCAACGAACTCGTCGTTCGCCATGTGCTGGACAGCGCGGCGGTGCTTCCCTTCCTGCCTTCCGGATCGAAGCTGGACGCGGGCAGCGGAGCGGGGCTGCCGGGCCTGGTCCTCGCGCTCCTGCGGCCCGAGAGCGCCTGGGTGCTGCTGGACTCGGCCGCCAGGAAGGTAGCTTTTCTACGCCATGCCTGCTCGGAACTTGGTCTTGCCAATGTGCGCGTCGTGCGCGAGCGCCTTGAAAGCCACCGGCCCGCCGACCCGCCCGGCGCGGTCGTGGCGCGCGCGTTGGCGCCGCTACCGAAACTCGTTCGGCTGGCCGATCACCTTGTGCGTCGAGGGTCGGTGCTGGTTGCCATGCTCGGCCGCCGACCGTCCAGTCGGCAGTTGCTTGTCCTGCCAACCGTCGAATGCCGGTCGTGTGACCCGGTGCGGGTGCCGGGCCTGGACGCGCAACGTCATGTCGCCGTCTTCACGTGCGCGAAAGGCGCGAAGCCACGGGGGGCGGACAACTGAAACGCACTTTTGCAATAGCCAACCGCAAGGGCGGCGTGGGCAAGACCACTACGGCCATCAACCTGGCGGCCTGCCTTGCGCAAATGGATCGCAAGGTATTGCTGGTCGATCTCGATCCGCAGGCCAATGCGACCACCGGCTGCGGCGTGGACCGCGGCGATATCGGAGAATCCGTTTACGGACTCCTGATGGGCCGGGCGCGGGCTTCGGAGAGCGTGGTCAGGATCGAATCGGCGGGGTTCGACCTGTTGCCCGCAACCGCGGGGTTGACCGCCGCCGAAGTCGAACTGCTGGAAGTGGAGACGGGCCGGGAACTGCAGATGCGTGGGGCCTTGCTCGAAATAGCATCGAGCTATCAGACGATCCTGCTCGATTGCCCGCCGAGCCTGAACATCCTCACGCTGAACGCCCTCGTGGCCGCGGAGGGCGTGCTGGTGCCTATCCAGTGCGAGTACTTTGCGCTGGAGGGTCTGTCGTCGTTGGTGGGCGTGATCGACGGGCTGTGCGCGCGTTCGAATCCCGACCTGGAGATAAGCGGCATAATCCGCACCATGTACGATGGCCGAACGCGGCTGGCCCGGGACGTTTCCGAGCAATTGCAGAAGCATTTTCCCAACGAACTGTTCCGCACGATCATTCCGCGCAACGTGCGCCTTGCCGAGGCGCCCGGCTTCGGTCTTTCCGTCCTGCAGCATGACCGGCTCTCCAGCGGGGCGCTGGCCTACGCGGCCCTCGCCGGCGAAATGATTCGCCGCGGGCTTGCCGAATAATGGCCGCCCCCAACCGGGGACTGGGGCGAGGGCTCGAGGCTTTGCTGGGACCTCGGCGGGAGCCGCAGACTGCGGAGCGCGAACTTCGCGAACTGCCGCTGGACCTGCTGCGGCCCGGGCGTTTCCAGCCGCGCCAGGCCATGGCCCCCGAACGCATTGCCGAATTGGCCGAATCCATACGGGCCCAGGGCGTGGTTCAGCCCGTGCTGGTGCGGCCTGTCGATGGAAAAGATGAATCGCAGGCCCGGTACGAGATTGTCGCCGGCGAACGCCGCTGGCGGGCGGCCCAGCATGCCGGTCTGGAAAGCGTGCCCGCCGTCGTGCGGCCATTGTCCGACGCCGAGGCGGCGCTCGCGGCCCTGGTCGAGAACGTGCAGCGGGAGGACCTGAGCGCCATGGAACTGGCCCGTGCGCTACGCGCGATCCTGGAGATTGCGGGCGGCACCCACAAGGAGGTGGGCCGGTCGATCGGCATGTCGCGCGCCGCGGTCAGCAACCACTTGAGGCTGCTCGAACTTGGAGATACAGCCCAAAAGCTGCTGGCGGAGCGCAAGCTGGAAATGGGGCACGGGCGCGCATTGCTGGCCGTAGCGAATCCGGCCCGGCAGGCCGCGCTGGCGCGTCTCATCGCCGAGAAAGGACTGACCGTTCGCGACGCGGAGCGCCTGGCGCAGGCGGAAGGCCGGCCGGCGACGGCACCGGCGCCGCGTGACCCGAACGTCGTCAGCCTGGAGCGCGACCTGAGCGAGCGCTGGGGAGCTCCCGTGCGCATTCGCCACGGCAAGCGCGGCGGGCGTCTGGAAGTGCGCTACAAGAGCCTCGACGAACTTCAGAGCCTGCTTTCGCGGCTCCGCTAACCTGGGAAGTCAGATCAGGCGTTTTCTGTTGCGGGCGATGGAAATGTCGGGGTGCCAGGTGGAATTGGCGCCGTGGCCCTGCTGCATGATTCGGGCGTCGATCAGGTAGGCGCCGCCGTCCCTGTTGACGAGTTGCGCCCGTTCCAGGGCGGCTTCCATTCCGGCCGGCTCCAGCACGGTTTCCGCTTCTACTCCAAACGCCCTTGAGACGGCTGCGAAGTTCACCAGCGGGTCGCCCAGGTAGCAGCTGATGTCCTTCCATTGATCGCGGGTCTCGCGATTGCGGGCCAGCGGCGAGAACCAGTAGATGCGCTCCCGCTCGCCGTCGTAGGACTCGTTGTTGAACACCACGATGGTGATCGGAATGTCGTGGCGCGCGGCCGCCCATAGCGCTTCCGTCTGACCGAACAGGAAGGCGCCGTCGCCGACCAGGCAGACGACCTGCCGATCCGGTTGGGCCACCTTGACGCCCAGCGCGGCGCCCACGCCCCAGCCCAGCGCGAACCCCGTGGTCTGGCCGATCAGCCGTTTCCTGCCGGGCGCGAAATCCATCCAGTGATAGGGAAGTCGGTTGTCGAGTTCGGAGACGATGATCGCGTCGTCTGCCAGGTGCCGGTCGAGTTCCCAGGCCATGCGCGCCCAGCTGATGGGCGCCGCGTTCCAGTCCTCTTCGGCCGTCTTGCGCTGCTCCTCCAGTCGCTTCGCGAATTCCTCCCGGGCGGCGTCCATCCGGGGTTCGCTAAGCTTTGCCAGCCGTTCGCGGGTAGCCATCCCCTCGATGGCGTCGATCAGCGCGGTGGTGATTTCCCGGATGCCTCCGGCCAGTGCGATATCGGTCGGCTGGAAGTTGCCGATGTCTTCGTATTCCATGCGCGCGTGAATGACGGTCGCCTTGCCCGGCGGCGAAGGGGCCAGGATTCCGGGGCCCGGCATTTCCGTGCCCAGATTGAGAAAGACATCGCTCTGACCCAGGTGTTTCGGGGCGCCCAGCCCATAGAACCCGGCCCACAACGGGTGTTTGAAGGGAAAGTCGCCATACACGGAATAGCCCTGGCTGACCCGGGCGCCCAGCGTCTCGGCAAGCCGCACCACGTCGTCCACGGCATCACTGCGCGTCACTTCGTGTCCGACATTGATGAAGGGCGCGTTCGATTCCAGCAAGGCGCGCGCCGCTGATTCGAGCAGCTCGGGTTTCGGCGGCAGATTGACGTCAACCCGGAACAATTGCTGGGGATAGACGGTCTGCTTCAGCTTCGGCTCGCCCAGGACATTGATGGGGATACGCAGGTGCACGGGGCCGCCCGGCGGAGTTCCGGCCATCTTGATGGCGCGCCGGGTGAACTCGCTGAGTCGCTCCGGCCGATTGATCTGCCAGCGCCACTTGGTGAATTGCTGCAGCGGCTCCAGCCAGTCGTCCATCTGCTGGAATTGGTTGCGACCCCCGAAGGTGGTCTGGGCCGAGTCGGAAATGGCGACGATCGCGGAGCGGTCCTTCCAGGCGTTGTAGAGGTTGTTCATGGCCGAAGGAACCGCGACGCCGGGCACCAGCAGGACCGCGGTCCTGCCGCTGGCCAGTTCGTAGCCGTGCGCCATCGCCGTTGCCTGGCCTTCCTGCAGGGTCAGCAGGAACTTGAGTTCTGGCCGCGACGCCAGCGCGTCGAAGATCGCGGTCATGCCCGTGGCGGTGGTAGCGAACAGGTACTGCACACCCGCCGCCAGCAACGCTTCCACCAGAATTTCCGCGCCCGTTCCCTCGACGCTGCTGCCCCGTTCCGGCGGCAGCGTCTGGGCGTCGGCCTCGGAAATCATCCGCGTCAGCGATTCCGCCGCCGCGGCGGAAAAGCCGATCGCCGCCAGCGCCTTGCCGAACTGACGGCGCGAGATCGCGCCGTCGAGGAAGCTCTTGAAGTGGCCTTGGGTGGACTGGGAGGGAGGGCGTCCCGCCCTCCGCGAAGGCGAGGACGCCTTCGCACCCAGGGGTACGCCATCGCTCCCGGGACGCTCGCTAGCCATCAGCCGCCTTTCGCCTTCAGGTCGGCCATCAGGCCGAGGATCTCGAACATCATGCTGGCGCCCACATGCGCGGTGTTTGCTGAAGGATCATACTGGGGCGCCACCTCCACCAGATCGCCGCCCACTACGGGCAGTCCCGCAAGACCGCGCAGCAGGCGTTGCGCCTCCAGCGGCGTCAGCCCACCGATCTCGGGAGTGCCCGTTCCTGGCGTATAGGCAGGGTCGATTCCATCGACATCTACGCTTACGTAAACCGGCCCGCCGGCGACCTTCTCACGGCACAGCGATATCATGGCGGGCAACCCCATGTCGTGAAAATCGTCCATGTGGATCACGGTCATTCCGGAATCGTAACTGAAGGCCCAGGCCAGTTCGGCGCTGCCGCGAATGCCGATCTGAACGCAGCGGTCGGGATCCAGCACTCCGTCCAGCACCGCCAGGCGGAAAGGGCCGCCGTGGTGAAATTTCTCGTCGTCGTAAGGGCCGGCGGTGTCGCAGTGGGCGTCGATGTGCACCATGCCCAGCGGCGCCCCGGCGCCCAGCGCCTTCATGATGGGGTAGGTGATGGAGTGATCGCCGCCGGCGGAGATCGGCTTGAGGCCGGCGGCCGCGATCTTCCGGTAGAAGGCCTCGATGTCCTCGATACTTTTCTCGAGGCTGAAGCGCGAGCGAAACGGCACGTCGCCCACGTCGGCGCAATGAAGCACGTTGGCGGGAACGAGGTTGTAGGTGGGGTGGTAGGGACCGACCCTCTCGATCGCGCGCAGCGCCCTTGGGCCGAAACGCGCCCCGGGCCGGTTGGTGACGCCAAGGTCCATCGGCACGCCTATCAGAACTGTATCCAGCCCGGTCCAGTCCTCGCTGTAGGGGAAATCCAGCAGCGTCGGCGGATCGCCGTACGGCTTCTTCTGGTGCAGGTCGCTGTCGACGGCCTGCTTCAGCGCCTCCCGGAAGGGCACATCCGCCTTCAGGTCTCCGTCCGGCCGCCCGTACCTTTCGCGCAGCCGCTCAAGTTTCTTCGCGTCCACTTGCCCGGCACCCAGGAAAACGCTGCATTGTAAGGTCTGGCGGCCGGCCGGACCCGCCTGCGCTTATCGCGCCCCGGCGCTTGCCACCTGGGAACTGCGGCCACCGATGTGCTGAGCGAAGAACTTCTCGAGCTCCGTGTAGAGCTCGATGCGGTTCTCCTCCTTGCGGAAACCGTGGCCTTCCCTGTTCTTGAGCATCGTCTTGTAATCGATTTCCGTTCCCCTCAGCTTGCGCACCAGCGGCACATACTGCGTATCGTGCGGCACCCTCGGATCGCGCTTGCCGTGCACGACGTACAGCGGCACCTTGATCTTGTCGAGATGGTTGATCGGCGAGGTCGCCAGCAGCCGTTCGCGATCGGCCCTGCGGTCGCCGATAGCGCGCTTGCCCCAGGCCTGAATGAAGTCGCCGTTGCGGAACCGGTGGTGGTAGTCCAGCAGCGCTATGAGGTCGACGACGCCGACATAGTTGACGGCACACTGATAAAGGTCCGGCGTCTTGGTGATTCCGGCCATCGTGGCGTAACCGCCGTAGCTGCCGCCGTAGATGCAGACCCGGTCCGGGTCGACGATGCCCTGCCCGATCGCCCACAGTACGCCGTCGGTGATGTCGTCCTGCATCTCCAGGCCCCACTTCTGCCAGGCGATATCCAGGAAGCGCTGGCCGTAACCTCCGGAGCCGCGGTAGTTGACCTGCATCACGGCATAGCCCCGGTTGGCCAGGAATTGCGTCTCGCTGTTGTGCCCCCAAAAATCCCGGATTCCGTAGGGGCCGCCATGCGGATTGATGATCAGCGGAAGAGCCCTGGGTTCGCTGCCGGCCGGCACGGTCAGGTAAGCGTGGATCGTCTCGCCGTCGCGCGCCTCGTAGCGCACCGGCGTCATTTCGCTCATGTCGTCCGCTTCGATCCACGGGCGGGGCCGGACGAAAAACTCGATCGTGCCCGCCGACTTGTCGTACAGATAGTACGTTCCCGGATCACGGTCGCTTCCCGAGTAGATGATCGCCCGGTTCTCGTCATCGCTCATGCTGGTGATCCTGTTCACGTTGCCGGGCAAGGCCCCGTCGATCGTGGCTTGAAGCGTCGCGAACTCTTCGTCCAGCATGACCTTTTCCGGTAGTTCGTATTGCCAGGAAACCCACAGCGGACGGTGGTCCTTGGGCGAGAGCGCAAGGCCGGTCAGGTCCGACCGGTCATCGGCGAGGATCAGCTCGCCCAGTTCGCCGGTCTCGGGATCGAAGGTGTAGATGGCCGATGTGTCGCGCCCCTCGTTGGTCGAAACGTAGAGCGTCCTGTTGTCCGCCGCGAAAGCCAGCGGCGCAAAGACCGGGCCGTCGAAATAGTGCGTGGAATGCGCGATCTTCCAGTCGCTGTCCGGCGTTGCCCGGTAATACAGGTTCTGCTTCAACAGCTCCCCTTCCCTCAGCGCCCGTCCGGTGGCGTCGGGATGACCCACGGCGATGCGCACGTTGCCGTCCCAGTCCACGCCGTAACCCTGGAAATGCCCGGGATTGGTCTCGATCCGGGACATTCTTCCCGTATAGACGTTGAGCCGGTACACGTCGGGGTAGAACTTGTTGCGCTCGTTGTTCGTCACCAGCACGTGCTCGGGATCATGATCCAGCCGGCTCAGCAGACTGGTGTTGGTGGGGAAGAGCACGATGCCGGTAGAGCCCTGGACCAGCGTCCGCCCCTCCGTGCCGTCGCGGTTCACGGCGAACCACGAAAACGATTCGTTGCCGGCCGAGTCCAGGCCGAAGATCAGCCGTTCGTCGTTGGCCCAGAAGAAAAACGCCACGTCCTGATTGGACAGGTCCCTGCCCCTGCTGTTGTAGCTCGTCAGGCGCGCGGCGGCCTTGTCGGACAGGCGCATGCTGAACAGGTTGCGACGGCCTTCGTACGGTCCCAGCGCCGCCAGCCATTCGCCGTTCGGCGACAGCCGCAACGAGGCGAACTCCGGATTCTTGAAGAAATCGCTGACCGAATACTGCTTTGACTGTTGCGCCTGGGCCCAGGTAGTAAGCAGCAAGGCTGTGAATAACAGGCTGCAACGGCTCAATCGCTTCATAAACCCCTCCGTATTATTGGTATCGGCAGCTGGCTCCGCCGCCTTTCGTTATTACGATTTTAACGGAAGTGTTCGCTTCACAGCCCAAGTTCCGCATGCGATCCGATGCGGACGAGCCGAAGCGTGTGTGCGTCCGGCTTCTGGTAGATGATTACCAGATCCGGCTTTATGTGACAGTCCCGGAAGTCGGCCCACGGGCCGCTGAGCGCGTGGTCATGGTGGCGCGGTTCAAGCGGGGTGTCGCTGGCAAGAGCCTGGACGAGCTTAGACGGAACTTCACGCGCCGGATTGGCGGATAAGGGGGATATTTCAGTCGGTTAGCGTGATTCGGCCTGGACGCGTACTGGGAACATTTTGGCGGGGTCCACGTCGAGCAGTTCGAAGGCCCGGCGCTGCAGCGGGGTTGGTTGGGTGGCCACGGTGAAGCGGTTTTGGGGGTTGTCCGGCAGATGCACGGTGTTCAGCGCCAGCGTGGCCAGGTCCTCCAGCAGGGTCGGCAGGCTGTGCACGGGCAACCCCTCGGCGGTGGTTTTGGAAGCGCTTTTTTGGCGCGCCCGCTCCGACGTCCGGGCCGGCGGCACGGGTGAGGCGCGCTGGGCGCGGGCGCCTTCGGGGTCGTCGTCCTCGAACAGCATCGGCGCCAGCCGCCGCCTTAAGTGCCACTCCACATGGCAGGCCAGGGTGCACAGGAACACATGCGCGCGGACCCGTTCGGGGCGGTATACGTAGACGGGCCGGACCTGAAGCCGGGCGGTCTTCAGATAGCGGAACGCGCGCTCGACGCGGGCCAGCGATTTGTAGGCGGCCACGGCCTCGTGGGCATCGAGGGCGTGGGCATCGAGGCTGGTGCGCACGATGTAGATGCCGTCGAGGCGGGCTTCGGCGGCGATTTTCCCGGTATTGCGCGTAAACGTCAGATCGTCGTCTTTCACCACGATGTCGAAGTGCTTTTCCACCTTGCGGCGGTTGGCTTCGCGCCCCACCCGGCGGCTGACCTTCTCCACGCCGCGCAGCCGCGACCCCTTGCGGCGCACGATGGCCTGGATGCGCCCAAGGATCGCTTCGGTGGCCTTGAGGAGGTCTTCGCGCTTGCGCGCGCGCTCCCCGGCCAGACGCGGATTGAAGCACACCACCAGGCGCTCGCCGGGGAAGTCGGGGCTTAAGATCTCGGCCACCGCGTCGGGCCGCAAGGCTTCCGGCTTAAGCGGGGCGGGACGCCCGTCGGAAAGCGGCTTGAGCAGCCGGCGCAGATCGGCGGTCTTCAACGCCGAGATCCAGTCCAGCCCCGCCGGGGCCACCGTCTGTCGGATGCGCGCGGTGGTCAGCATGCCCCGGTCGCCGACCAAGGCGATGCGCTTGACGTCGAAGCGCCCCTTGAGCTTGGCCACCTGCGCGGCCACCGTGCCCGGATCGGCGGTGTTGCCCTCGAACACCTCCACGGCGATCGGACAGCCCTCGCCGGTGCACAACAGG
Organism: Gammaproteobacteria bacterium; assembly: GCA_026707445.1. Taxonomy (GTDB): domain Bacteria; phylum Pseudomonadota; class Gammaproteobacteria; order Steroidobacterales; family Foliamicaceae; genus Foliamicus. The sequence continues at coordinate 799 of JAPOWV010000027.1, read as the reverse complement.
CCGATGGCGATCTGCGGCTTGCCGCGCTTGCCGTCGCGGTTGTGGCCGAACTTCGCCAGCGGACAACCGCGCCCCTCCAGGTAGCTGGAGGTCATGTCATACAGCACCACGGTGGCGTCCTTGAGATACCGCCGGGCCAGACTGCGCTCGATCCACACCTGGCGCTTGCGCAGCCAGTCGAGCATGCTCAACACTTCGTTGCCGCTCACCGCGCCCAGGCCCAGCACCGCGCCCAGGCTATAAGCCGCGGTGCCGGGCGACAACTGCCGAGCGGTGGCCAGCTTGGAGGCCGGCGACAGCACCCGGGCCACCAACGCCGCCAGGGCCAGCTCGCGCGTCCGGCTGGCGCGGCGGTAGAGCAGCCGCGGCACGCCCAACTGCCGGCACAGGCCCAGCACGGCGGCCACGTGCCCGTGAGGCAGGGAGCGCTGCACGGCGAAGGCTTCGTGCGGGGAGTCGACGACCACGCCGCCCTTGAGCACGCGGCGGATGCCTTCGATGAGTTCGGGGGGCAGGTGGGTGAGGTTGGCGAGGGTTTGCTTGCGGATGCGCTTGCCTTCGCGCCAGGCTTTGCGCAACAGGATGGCGGGCGGGCTGTTGCGGTTGGGGATGGTTTCGACGTGGTAGGACAGGGCGCGGCCTTACATGGAAACAGGATATTGGGATTATACACCAATAGATAAGCGTATCAAACCCATATACTCCGCTATATACATGGAAACATAATTACAAGATGATACGCTCCCGACGCGCCAGGAAACAACGCAAAATCAACGCGATAAGAAGCTCAAACGCGCTT
>JAPOWV010000001.1 GCA_026707445.1 Gammaproteobacteria bacterium | reverse complement strand
CCCAGGCCCTGCGCAAAGGACCGGCTCGCGCCCCACCCGCGTAGATCGTCCGCCAACCCTCAACGCGGTCGCCGGCCCCCGCCGCAGGGACACCCTTGCCCCGCCGACGCCGCAGATACGTCAAAGGGACGTTTTGGCCACACCGAACACCAAAAACCGTCGATCCGGATCTTCGCAGCGCGTTCCTCCATAACGAAACCGCGATCGATCAACCCAACGCACACAAAAACCCCGAAAAACCCAAGCCAGAAAAGGCTGGTGAGATATGCGGGCTAGCCCTTCCGCCCTTCGTTCGTGCTTCCTCGCCCTTCGTTTGTCCCCCTCCTCGTTGGAAGCGCCATCCTGGCTCGATTCTCGCTGTCCTGCTTCCACGAGGAGGGGGACAAACGAAGGGCTCAAGCTGGCGCTTCCCGCTAGAAGTCGACCAGGTCGGGCCGGCGCGAGCCGGTCTTCTTCGCGAGCGCTCCCTGCAGGTGCCTCTTCAGCGCATAGGACGCTTCGATGAGTTCGCCCGCGGCCAGCAGGTCAATGATCTCGATGTGCTGCCTGCACTGCGAATAGAGCCTGTCCGCGTCCAGTTTCGCCCGGTACTCGAGAAGTCGGCGCATGCGGTTGGCCCGGACCAGCGACATGTGGAAGAAGGGGTTGCCGGACAGCTGAATGAGACTTTCGTGAAAGTCGGAACCGGTGTTCAGAAGGCGTTCCAGGCGCAGCTTCTCGACGTCGGTTTCCAATAGTCGTTGCTGGTCGTCGCGCAGTTCCGTCAATCGTTTTCGGTCGGGGGTAAACGTAGGCTCGAGGATCGCGGCGGGTTCGATCGTCATGCGAAGGCGATAGATCTGCTCGAAAGCCTCCGGCGTCTTCGCTACCGGAAGGAACCGCCAACCGTATCCCTTCTTGCGTTCCGCCCAGCCTTCCCGCGTGGCGCGAAGCAGGATGTCCTTCAGCTCCGCCTTGGTCAGGTCGTAGCGCGTTTGCAGGAAAAGCTCCGTGACTTCTTCGTCGATCGCGTCGGTCAGCCAGTCCTCGGCGATTCGTCGATAGACATCCTGGTCTTCAAGATTCTGCGAAGAGGCCTGCACCAGTTTCGCTATCCGGCCTGGTCCTTTATCGGTCGCGAAAAAGCCGCGGTTCCTGCGCTGTTCGAGAACGCCCTTGTCGGACAAGAGGTGCATGGCGTCGCGCACGGGCGACCGGGAAACGCCGAATTTGTCCGCTAGCAACTGTGATCGGAGGTGGTCGCCCGGCTTGATGTCGCCGGATTGGATCATGACCAGAATCTCGTGCGCCGTCCTGCGCGCGAGGTCCCCGTTTCTCAGTTCAGCCATGCCGGGATACTAGCATCGTTCATGGATTGGGCCAATTGGCAAAGTAATACAAAGTTCAGTGTACCAATTCCCTTCTGTTGTGCCAGGATTGGATTTTGCATTAGAATAATCCAAAACACTCTTGGGGACAGAATCATGGGTCATTCGACAAAATCAAGGCTGTTCGGATCCGTTGGCGCCTTGCTCCTGGGATTGGCCGCGGTGCAGACCGCATCGGCTCAGGCGGAGCTGGAGGAAATCATCGTCACGGCCCAGAAACGCGAGCAAAGCCTTCAGGATGTTCCTGTCGCCGTAACGGCATTCACGAGCGCGGAACTCGCGGATCGTACGATCAGCAACCTGTTCAGCATCGCGGAGTCAACGCCCAACCTGCATATCGGAACGTCGGGCACCGGCGCGCAGAACGCGATCGTGTTTATCCGGGGAATCGGGCAGACATCGAACCGAGTCAATCTTGACCAGGGCGTTGGCACCTATGTGGACGGAATCTACCGGACCAATGTCTGGGGCGGCCTGTTCGACTTGCTCGACGTCGAGCGCATAGAAGTATTGCGGGGACCGCAAGGGACGCTGTACGGCAAGAACGCGCTGGGCGGCGCGATCAACGTGATCTCAAGGCGTCCGAGCACGGCCGAAACAGGCGGTGAAGTGTCGGCTGCCGTCGGCAGTTTCAACCGAATCGATGCCAGGGCTTCGGTGAATATTCCCCTGATACAGGATCAGTTGGCGCTGCAGTTGTCGGCCGCTTCGAGAAATGCCGACGGCTACGTGGAAACACCGAACGACCAGGACTTCGGAAGTCAGGAGAATACGGGCTTTCGCCTCGCCGCACTCTGGAACCTCTCGGATACAGCGACCTGGTTGCTGAGCGCCGACCAGATGCGCACGGACTCCAACGGGTCGCCGATTTTCCACCTCTGGGTCAACCCGCGCGCGCGGCTCCCGGCGCAGTACAACGCGCTGGTGGACGGGGGTCATATTCCGGGGCCCCGCTACGACGAATCGTTTATTGCCACCGACCCATTCCGTTCGAACGCCACCGACCCGCTGGCCCGCAACAAGACCAACCAGGAAACCCTCTCCAGCCGGCTGGAATTTGAGTTCGGTGCGACATCGCTCGTTGCGCTTACCTCGTACAAGACCTACGAAACGTCGGATGGCTTCGACGCCGATGGATCGGTCCTGGAGGTGTCGAACAACCGGCGCTGGCTGGACGGCAAGGCGTTCAGCCAGGAACTTCAGCTGAACGGCGTTTACATGGAGGACCGGCTGAACCTGACGGCCGGCGTCTACTACCTGCGCGACGAGCTGGAATTCAATGCGGCGGCCGGCAACTCCAATTCGGCCATTCCATTCGTCGGTGTTGTGCCCCGCATTCGGGACTACAACACCGGGAACCGGATTGAGCAGGATCTGGACAGCTACGCCTTCTACGCCAGCGGCACTTATTCCCTGACCGAACGGGCGCGGGCAACGCTCGGCCTTCGTTACATGAACGAGGAGAAGTCGCAATTCAGCTCGGAGACTCGCGGGCGCAGCACGAGGCCGTCAACCGCCAGCGCATCGGCAAAGGGCGACTGGTCCAACACCTCTCCCCGGGTATCGCTGGAATACGACCTCAACGACGCGGCCATGATGTATTTCACGGCTGCGCAAGCGTTCAAGTCCGGAGGCATAGGTGACGACGTGCTGGAAGACAGCGAAGGCAACAGTTTGCTGCTGCCGTTCAACGAAGAGACGCTCTGGTCGTACGAAGTGGGTCTCAAGGCGGATTGGGCGGACGGCCGGGTCCGGGCCAATCTGGCGGCCTTCTTCATGGACTACGAGGACCTCCAGGTCCGCACCACTCTCTTCGATGAGAACACCGGATCCCAGGTCCGCACGTTCTTCAACGCCGGCAGCGCCGAGGCCAGCGGACTCGAGGCCGAGCTTACGGCGCTCGCGAGCGACAGATTCGTCATTCAGGCAAGCGTCGCATTCCTCGACACGAAGTACAACGAGGACGTGATCGACGAAGTTCGCGATGATGTTCTTCTGGTTGCGGGCGAAGCGCTGCCGTTCGCTCCGGAGCTCTCGTACTCGCTGTCGGCGGTTTATTCCGCTCCGCTGGCGAACGGCCGCGAGTTGCGACTCAGGGCGGACTACTCCTGGCGTGACGAATTGCTGTGGGACGCAACCGGCGCAGTCGATGAGCGCGATGGAGAGGATTCCTACGGTCTATTGAATGTGAGCGCCACCTACGAATTCGAGCGTTGGTCGCTCACGGCCTTCGGCCGCAACGTCACCGACGAGGTGTACGCGATGAACGGGTTCGTGAACAGCCGGGTCGTGGGCGCCAACTGGCGCCAACGCGGCAGACCGGCGGAGTGGGGATTGCGCGCCACCGCCGCATTCTGAGGCTACATTCGTAAACGGCGGGTACGGCGATGCAAGGTCGCCGTACCCGCTTTTTTTGCGACAATGCAGCCGTGACACGGCACCAGGACAATGCGGCCTGACACATACGGCAAGAGCGTCGGCGCCGGGATCGCCTTGCTGATCGGCGCGGCCTTGCCGCTGGCCTCGTGCGAAGCCCCTCAGGGAAACCCGCCTGGCGGTCCGCCGTACGTGATCGTCGAGCGCGAGTACCAGACGGATTACATGCACGGACTTCCGCCGCCGCCCGACAGTCTCATTGACAGCGATCACTCCTGGGCGCTCGACCCGGAAAAGGGCAAGTGGTCCTTCCAGAACATAAGCAAGATCCTGCCGACGGAATTTGTCAGCCGGGGCACCGGGCCGGTTCTACCGCTGACCTACGAACAAACCGGTCTGCTGCAGCAGTCGTTCACGGCGCCGGACTCGAACCGCGCGCCGCTGCAGCAGATTCTCAAGGGCATGGGAGTCGACGGGTTCATTCTTCTGAAAGACGGCGTCGTGCAGACCGAGGCCTACTTCAACGGTTTCGGGCCGACCCGCCGCCACATCGGGTTCTCGGTCACCAAGTCGCTGGTGGGCTCGCTGATGGGCATCCTGGTTCACGAAGGCCGCGTGGACCTGGCGCAGACGGTCGCGCATTACCTGCCGGAACTGGCGGGTTCCGGTTACGGCGACGCGACCGTTCGCCAGGTACTGGACATGACCACGAACGTGGTCTGGAATCACGACCGGGCGGATCCCACCTCACAGGTGGACCTCAATTCCAGGGCCGGAGGTTTTCAGTCGCGGCCCGCCGATTTTCCTTATCCGAACACGCTCAAGTTTCTGCAGTCGGTGGAGAAGGCCGGAAGGCATGGCGAAGCCGGCCTGTACAACCCGGGCAACACCGAAACGCTTGGCTGGATCATCTCGAGGCTGGAAGGACGGAACTGGCAGGAGGCGTTCGCCGAGCGCATCTGGTCCAGGCTGGGCGCCGAGCGTGACGCGCAGATCACGGTCGATCCGGGCGGGCACGGTTTCGCCACGGCCGGATTCAGCGCAACGCTTCGCGATTTCGCGCGCTTCGGCCTGATGCTGGAGCAGGAAGGCCGTTTGAACGGCGAGCAGATCCTGCCCGCGGACTGGTTGCTTGACGTGCGCACGGGCGACGCCCGGGCACTGGCGGCCTGGCAGGCTTCCGAGGAAGCGGCGAAGCGGCCCCACGTCGCCTTCTACCGCAACCATTTCAGGGTGCTGAACGGCGAGCGCGGCGAGTTCGTCGCCCAGGGGCACATGGGACAACGCATCTACGTGAACATGGAGTCGAATGTCGTCGCCGTGTTTCTGGCGGTGACCCCGTCCAGGCCGTTGCGCAGTTTTCAGGTCGACCTGATCCGGGAAATCGACGCATCGCTCGAACGGCGCCACGCCACCGGAAGCCCTGAGCTTGCCTCCGCCTCGTGGGAGTGTCGGCGACAGGAGTCGCCGCCAAGCGTCAGGATGACTTCATGCGTCTCCCACGAGGCGGAGGCAAGCTCAGGGCGGGATCGAAGCGCCACCAAGCCGCAGGCCGCGACTTGCGGGCCGGAACGACTCGAACCCACGAACCGATCGCACTACATGCGGGGCGTGCCGGTCGCACCGGACCGGATCGTTACGGACGGACTCGCCTGGGCCCGGGACTACGAACAGGTGCTGTGGTCGCACCAGAACGTGTCGAAGATTCTGAGAGTCGATCCCATCAGCCGCGGCGAAGGGCCCGTCAGCGCACTTCCCTATGGCGACTGCACGCTCGCGACGGCTTCATTCGCCGGGAAAAACGGCGAGCCGGCGCCACTGAAGGAGATCCTGGCCGCAATCGGCACGGACGGCTTCATCCTGGTCCGTGAGGGCGCGATCCTGGCCGAGCTCTACTACAACGGCTTTGCGCCGGATGCGCGCCATCAACTCAATTCGGTGTCCAAGTCGTTCGTCGGGCTGCTTGCCGGAATCGCCCAGACGGAAGGCCGCCTGAACCTTGAGCGGCCTCTCGGCGATGTCTTGCCCGAACTGGCGGGGGCCGGCGTGGCGAACGCCAGTCTGCAGCACGCCCTCGATATGGCGTTGGGCGTGGAGACACCGATGAGCTGGGACGATCCGCGTTCCTATCGGCTCCTCAACTTCATGGCGGGAGGATTCCATCGCCGCTTCGAGGAATTTCCGTATCGCAATACGCTGGAGCTGGCCGCAACGGTTCCTGCGAATGGCGAACACGGCAGAAGTTTCTTCTACTCGCCTGTGAATACGGAGATCGTCGCCTGGTCGATCTCGCGCGCCTACCGGCGCAACTGGCAGGAGGTCCTGGCGGAGAAGCTCTGGTCCAGGCTGGGCGCCGAGCGCGACGCCATCGTCATTGTCGATCCTGCCGGTCATGGATTCGCAAGCGCCGGGATAGGCGCCGCCTTGCGCGATCTTGCCCGGCTCGGACTCGTGATCGAAGGCGACGGGCATTTCTTCGGCCGGCAGATCGTTCCCCGGTCATGGATCCGGCGGACGATAGCGGGCAATGACGGCGTTCGTCAGGCAATGAACGACGAAGAGGAACTGGCCCGGTTCGGACCAGCGGTTTTCTACCATAACCAGTTCCGAGTGCTGGACAACTCCGAGGGCGAACTGCTTGCGTCGGGCGGGCTCGGACAGTTGATCTATGTGAATCAGGAGCACGATCTGGTCGCGGTGTTCCTGGCGACCACGTTCGACGATGCGGACCGGGCGCACCAGGTCAACCTGCTTCGGCAGATACGCGACCACCTGAAGGGGTCCTGAGCCCGCCGTGTCGACCAGTCAAGCTACACCGGCAACCGTGATTTCCCGGCGCGATCTGCTCCGGTATTTCTCGGCCGCGGCCGGCTGCTTCGTGGTCGGCGCGGCCCCCGCGGCGCTGGGCGGATGCGCCAGGCCTGGCGGCCAGCCGTCGCGCTTCTCTTTCCCGCAGGGCGTTGCCTCGGCCGATCCCCAGTCCGACGCCGTCGTGATCTGGACCCGGGTGGAAGGGGGTTCGGATGCCGTCGGTCTGACCGCGCAGATCGCAACGGACCCGTCATTTGACTCCGTTGTCGCCGAGACCGAAATTGCCGCACTGCCCGAACTGGACCATACGGTCCGGGTCCTGGTCACGGACCTCGGGCCCGACCGGTTCTACTACTACCGATTCATCGGCCCCGACGGCGGAATCAGCCGCACGGGAAGGACCCGGACGGCGCCGGTCGGAACGACAAGACAGCTCAACATCGCGGTTTTTTCCTGCCAGGACTACGAACAGGGCTACTTCACCGCTTACCGACGGCTGATTCTCGACGACAACGCCGCGCGGCCCGAAGACCGGATCGATTTTGTGATGCACGTGGGCGACTTCATCTACGAATCGATCCGCGGACCGGACACGGTCGCGGAACCGGACCACAACGGCAACCGCCTGAAACTCATGAACCGCGACGGGAGCGTGCGCCGGTGCGCGCCGTTTCCGTCCGGCGGACGAGTGGCGGGACGAAACTGGATCGCGCCCGTCGATCTTGACGACTATCGCTGGCTGTACAAGAGGTACCTGACGGACCCCGATCTGCAGGAGGCGAGGGCGCTGTATCCGTTCGTGCAGATCTGGGACGACCATGAACTGCTGAACGACTACTGGCAGAGCTACTACCGGGAGGAGTCCATCGCGGAACTGAAGGTCGCGTCCAACCAGGCATGGTTCGAATACGTCCCCGCGGCCCTGAGCGCCGGGGGCCGCGACAGCCAGGCATCGCATGCGAGCGATTTCGCGCCGGTTGACGTGACGGCGGCGCCCGCGGGCGACTTTGACGATCACTACCTCAGCCATGAGCCCAACAATCTCGCGGCGATCGACTCGATGACGATATATCGCTCGCTGAAATGGGGCGATCTCGCGGAACTGTTCGTGATCGACGGCCGCAGCTACCGGGGACCGCGCGGGCTGTCCCAGGAGCTGCTGTCGATCGGGCGGCACCCCTATCCGGAAGCGCCGGTGGATCCGTTGCTGATCCGTACCCTGAACGCGGGCCGCACCGCAAACGGCGGCAATCCGCCGGAGGAAGTGGTTTACCTCGGCAGGACTTTGCCGAACCCGCGCAAGGACATGCCGATGGGCTCGATGCTGGGCCGGCGGCAGAAGGCCTGGTTGAAGAGCGGCCTGAAGAACAGCGGCGCCAGGTGGAAGCTGATGGGCTTGAACGTGGGCCTGATCCGCCATGGCTTCGACGACGGTTTTCGCGAAGGCGGCCACAAAAACGGCCTGCTCTGGACCGACGGCTGGGACGGCTACCCGGTCGAACGCACGGAGATCTGCTCCTTTGTCCGGGACGAACGGATCACCAACGTCGTTTCACTGACCGGCGACCGCCACGCGCACCTGGCGGGGGTCATTTACGATGACTTCGATGCCGACGGTCCGGTGGCCGTAATGCCCGAGTTCGCGGGCGGCGCGGTCAGCGCGGTCAGCCGGATGATCATCCAGAGGGAACTGTCCGCCCACGATTCCGAAGTCAGCAAGCTCGTGACCTTCGATGGCAAGGCACAGGGCTACGACCAGGCGATCATGCCTTCATTGAATGCCTGGATGCTGCACGGCGCCGCGTCGGCCAACGCCGTGTTCAGCGGGGCAGGCCCGGCGGAAGTTCTCCAGGCTGCCGATCCCGAGGTGAATCCGTACATGAACTACGTGGACGCCGACGCGCACGGCTTCCTCGTTGCGCGGATATCGCCGGATCGATGCGACGTTCAGTACGTCTCGGTGTTCGAACCGGTGGATCTGGCCGGCAATGCGGAAGCCGGCGTTCGCCGCCGCGTAAATCTCCACGTCGATGCCTGGCCGGAGGACCGGGAGCCCGGAATCGTGCTTGGCGAGGTCGAAGGCGAACAGCCCCTGTACGGGCTGAAGGCGTGACGCTTCACCAGGGCGAGAGCAGGCTGTCCCCGGGCTTTACGCCCCAGCGCTTGACCGAACCGGCCTTGAGTTCCAGGACGCGGGAGACGGGCTCGCCGGAGCGGATGGTTTCGAGGCTCAGCGGCCGCGTGTCGGTCGCGATGCTGGCGATGCTGCCGTCGGCGCGGATGAACAGCATGTCCAGCGAGACATAGGTGTTCTTCATCCACATGCCGATTTCCTGTTCGCGTCCGTAGACGAACAGCATCCCCCAGCCGTCGGGCACTTCGCGCACGTGCATCAGGCCGCGGAGCTGCTGCTCGCGGGTCCGGGCCAGCCATAAATCCAGGAACACGCACTGGCCCGCGGAGGACGCCAGCACGCCCTTCGCTTGCGCCAGCCGGTCGAGATTCTGCCCGCCGGCCGCTTGCCAGGCCAGCAGCAACGCCGCCGATGCCAATGCCCTGATTCCCACGGCGCAAGTATGTACCCGCTACAATCGGGCGCGCATGGCTTGTCGTGGACGACACTGAGATGAACCCGGCCGAACCCGCTCCGCGGGAAATCGCGCAACTGCCGCTGGCCGCGCTGCGCCGGCGCATGGAAGCGCGCGTGCTGGGCCAGGAGGAGTTCATCGAGCACATGCTCATCGCGCTTCTGGCCGGCGGCCACCTGCTGGTGGAGGGCGTGCCGGGACTGGCCAAGACGCGGGCCGTGAAAGTGCTGGGCCGCTGCCTCAAGGCCAGTTTCCATAGGGTCCAGTTCACGCCCGACCTGCTGCCTTCGGACCTTACCGGCACCGACATCTTCCGGCCGCAGACGGGAGAGTTCGAGTTTCGCGCCGGCCCGATATTCCACAACCTGGTGCTGGCGGACGAAATCAACCGCGCCTCGGCCAAGGTGCAGTCGGCCCTGCTCGAGGCGATGGAGGAGCACCAGGTCACCGTGGCCGAGAAGAGTTGGCCGCTGCCGGAGCCGTTCCTGGTCATGGCCACGCAAAACCCCATCGAGCAGGAGGGCGCCTATCCGCTACCGGAGTCCCAGCTCGACCGCTTCCTGATGAAGACCCGGATCAGCTATCCGAGCGCCGAGCAGGAGCAGCGAATACTGGAACTCACGCGCCGGGAAGCATCGGAAGGCGCGCCCGGCGGAAGCAACGCCGATGACGGCTATTCGGTCGAAGAGGTCATGAAGGACCGGTCGCGGGTGCTCGAACTGCACCTGGCCGAGCGCCTCGAGCGCTATATCGTCGAACTGGTCCGGGCCACGCGGGCGCCGGAGAAACACGACGGGGAACTGGCCGGCCTGGTGAGCTACGGCGCCAGCCCGCGCGCCTCGATCGCGCTGGACCGCTGCGGCCGGGCCCGCGCCTACCTCCGCGGCAGGGACTTCGTTACGCCCGGCGACATCCAGGCGGTGGCCGCGCCGGTCCTGCGCCACCGGATCATTCTGACCTATGAAGCCGAGGCCGAAGGCCGTAGTTCCGAGGAGGTCGTCAGCCGGTTGCTGGACTGCGTGGCGGTGCCCTAGTGCAGGACGCCGCAGGGGAAGCAATTCCCGGGCGCGGGCGCACCTGGATCGGACTGCCGGAACTGCTGGCGCTTCGGCACACGCCGTTCGGATCGTGGTTCCAGTTCGGCGGCGACATCCGCTCGGGGCCGGCACGGCTGGCGCCCCTGCGCGCCCGCGGAATGGAGTTCGACGAAGTGCGCGCCTGGCAGCCGGGCGACGATCCGCGTCATATGCACTGGAAGGCCACGGCCCGCACCGGCCGTCCCTACACCAAGCTCTACCACGAGGAAAGCGAGCGCCCGACGGTGGTCTGCGCGGACCTTGGCGCGCGCATGCACTTTGCGACGGTGGGCGTGTTCAAGTCGGTGCTGGCGGCGAGGGTCGCGATGATGATTGCCTGGGCGGCGGTGGCCGCGCGCGACCGCGTTTCGGGACTGGTGCTGTCGCCGGCGGGTATCGACATCACTCCGCCACTGCCCGGACGCCGCGGGGCCCAGCGGCTGGCCCGTGCGCTGGCCGGCGCCTTCCTGAGCGCAGGCGGCGCCGGCGACCGGGCGGAGCTGATCGACGCGGTTCCCGCGCTGCAGCGCCATGCGCCGTCCGGCAGCCGCCTGGTGCTGGTGGGCGACTTCATGGGAGCGGGATGCATCGACGCCGCACGGCGGCTGGCGGCCCACCGTCCCCTGCTGATCGTGCGCCTGTACGATCCGCTCGACCGCGACCTGCCGCCGCCCGGGCGCTACGCTGTTCGCGACGGGCGCGGGGAGGCGGTTTTTCATACCGGCGAGGACGCAGCCCGCCGGCGCTGGCACGATGTTTTTGTGCGCGGTTCGCGGGAACTGGCGGAGATCGCCCGCACACACGGCGGGGCCTACGTTCAGTTCCGCACCGATGAGGACCCCGCCGGGCGCCGCTTCGCCCCTCCTCCTGGCGTGCGCCGCCCGCGCGCTTCGGCCCGGAGAGCGCCGCGGTGAACGGCGGCGGCGATCTTGCGTCCCTGTTGCGCGACATCCACCTGCCGCAGGCGCCGGCGTGGTGGCCGCCCCAGCCCGGCTGGTGGCTGGTCGCGCTGGTCCTGCTGGCCGCGGTGCTGTGGTGGCTGCGGCGCCTGCCGGCATGGAAACGCGAGGCGCTGGCGCGACTCAAATCCGCCGAGGCGGACTTCGCCCGGCATGGCGACGCGGCCCGCCTGCTCGCGGAAGTATCGGTACTGCTGCGCGCCTGTGCGCTCAAGCTGCAGGATCGCGCGGAGGTCGCCGGCCTGACCGGACAGGCATGGATCGAATGCCTGCGGGCGCTCGGCCGGGGCGCCTGCCCCGCGCCCGAAGAAGCCCTGGTTGACGGCGCGTACCGCAGGCGTGTCGAACTGGATGCGGCCGCCTTCGCCCGCAGCGCCGCTGCCTGGATTCGGCGCGCGCGCAGCTACAAGGACGGATCAAGGTGAGGCTGGCTTTCGAGTGGGCCTGGGCGTGGCTCCTGCTGCCCCTGCCGCTTGTCGCGTACCGCTTCGTGGCGCCGCTCAGGCGCGGCGCCGGCCAGGCCCTCAAGGTACCGGAGCGCGACCGCTTTTCGCGGGCCGGAACGACCCCCGGAACAACGCCGCGCTTCAGCCTCGATTGGCTCCTTGCCGCGCTCATGTGGCTGTGCCTCTTGTTTGCCGCCGCCCGCCCGCTGCTGCTGGACACGGCGCTGACGGCCCCGGCCACCGGGCGCGACCTGATGCTGGCGGTGGACCTGTCGGGCAGCATGGAGGTTCGCGACGCGCGGCTGGCGGGCCGGTCCCAGTCGAGGCTCAATGCGATCAAGTCCGTGGCCGGGGATTTCATAGAGCGGCGCATCGGCGACCGCGTGGGCCTCATATTGTTCGGCGGACAGGCCTATCTGCAGGCGCCGCTGAGTTTCGACCGGGCCACGGTGCGAGCGTTTCTGGAAGAGTCCTCCGTGGGACTGGCCGGGCGCCAGACCGCCCTGGGCGACGCGATCGCGCTGGCCGTCAAGCGCATGTCGGACGAGGGCGCTGCGCCCGAGCATCGTGTGCTGGTGCTGCTGACCGACGGCGCCGCCACCGCCGGCGTGCTCACGCCCCTGAAGGCGGCGCAACTGGCCCGCGAGGCGGGGTTGAAGATCTACACGATCGGCATCGGTTCATCCCGCAATTCACAGCCGGGCGTTTCGTCGGAACTCGACGAGTCAACCCTGCTGGCCATCGCCGACCTTACCGGCGGCCGCTACTTTCGGGCCGCGGCCACCGGCCGGCTGGAACAGATTTACGCGGAACTGGATCTGCTGGAGCCGGCGGAACTGGACGAACTGGCGCTGCGCTCCGGCCGCCCGGCGCATCTGCCGGCGCTGGTCCTGGCCCTGCTCCTGGGTCTGGCGCTGGCCTGGCGGGCGCGTCAGGCATAAGGAACGCGCGTGGAACTCGACTTGCATTGGATCCGCCCCCTGTGGCTGCTGGCGCTGCCGCTGGCCGCGCTGCCCTGGTTCAGGAGCAGGCAGGCCCGCGGACCATGGGCGAAGGTCCTGGATCCGGCGTTGGCGCCATTTCTCATCGACCGCCGCGGGGCTGGGGCCGGGTCGAACTGGCGGCTGATCTGTTCCCTGGCGCTGGCTATTTGCCTGCTGGCGCTTGCGGGGCCGGCCTACCGGCAGGTACCGGTGACCGCCATGCGCGGCGGCGATGCGCTGGTGGCGGTGCTCGACGTGTCGCGTTCGATGCTGGCGGCCGACCTCACGCCCACCCGTCTTGACCGCGCCCGGCTGAAAATCAAGGAAGGGCTGCGCATGCGCGCCGCCGGCCAGAACGGGCTGGTGGCCTTTTCCGGTCACGCCTTCACCGTCGCTCCGGTCACGACCGACGCGGCCACGCTGGTCAACCTGCTGGACGTGCTGGCGCCGGACGTGATGCCCAGCCGCGGCAGCGATGTGGCCGCGGCCCTCGTAAGGGGCCACCGCCTGCTGAACCAGGCGGACGCCAGCGAGGGAACGGTGCTGCTGGTGACCGACGGATCAGGCGGGCGCAGGGCCGTGGACGCCGCCCGCGCACTGCGCGCCGACGGCCACAGGCTGTTGGTCCTTGGCGCCGCCACACCGGACGGGGCCCCGGTCCCCGATATGCGCGGCGGTTTTCTGCGCGACGACTGGGCGGGCCTGGTTGTGAGCCGGCCGGACGAGGACGAAATGCTGCGACTGGCGCGCGAGGGCGGTGGCGGCTACCGTCGGATGACGGCCGACAACGGCGACTTGCGCGACCTGCTGGGCCGTGTACGAAGCGCCGGCGCAGGTGGGCGAGAGGAGGGCCTGCAGGCCAGGCGCTGGCGCGACGAAGGGCCGCTGCTGCTGCTGTTCCTGCTGCCTCTGGCGGCGCTGGCCTTCCGCCGCGGCTGGATCCTCGTGCTGCTGGTTTTTGCCATGCCGCCAGGCGCGTACGCGGCCGACGGCTGGTTCACGACATCGGACCAGCAGGGCATGCGCGCTTTTTCGGACAGCGACTATGCGCGGGCCGCCGAGGTGTTCGACGACCCCGAGTGGCGGGCCGCCGCCCTTTATCGCCAGGGCCGCTTCATTGAAAGCGCGGAGGTCCTGCGGGGCCTGAACGCGGTTACGGCGCGGTACAACCGAGCCACGGCCCTGGCCCTGGCCGGAAGCATAGAGACGGCCATTCGCCTTTACGAAGAACTGCTGGTGGACCGGCCCGACCACGCCGACGCGCGGCATAACCTGGAGGTTCTCAAGCAGCTTCTCGACCCGGCGCCGGGGGTGAGCGGGCAACCGGCCGAGACACCGGCGGAGGCCCTGGAGGATCCGGCCGGCCAGTCCGAGCGCGAGCAACAAACGATGCCACTGGCCGGCGATGTCGAGCTTCCCGAAGGAGAGTTGCTCCCGGAAAGCTCGCAGAGCTGGCTGCTGCAGGTTCCGGACGATCCGGGCGGGCTGTTGAGGCGCAAGTTCCTGCGCCAGTACCGGGCCGAAGGCGTGGACCAGGACGGCAACCCCCTGTGGCCGGGCGGAGGGGCCGAGCCGTGGTAGGCCGGCGCGCCGTATTGACGTTCCTGGCGCTGGCGGCATGGCCGCTGATGAGCGCTAAGGCGCAGGCTCCGGCCGAGGAAAACCCGTTCGTGGTGCGCGCCGAGATCAGTTCCCGCAGCCCCTGGGAACGCTCGCAGGTGCTCTACACGGTGCGCGTTTTCCGCTCCGCCGGCGCGCGCCGCTTCGGACGCATTCGCCGGCTGAACGACCCCGTGCTGCTCCAGGGCGAGGCGCTGATCGAGCAGCTTGGAAACGACCGGCAGTACAACTTCCGGTCGGAAGACGCCGATTCCCTGGTGCTGGAGCGGCGCTACGCGCTGTACCCGCAGTCAACGGGTGAAATGCTGCTTCAGCCCGCGAGCCTGCAATGGATCGGCGAGGATTTCGGGTTCCGCACGCGCAGTTTCGTTCCGGACGCCGGACCGGAGAGACTTGTGGTCCGGGCCGTGCCGTCGCCTCCCGCCGGCCGATGGCTGGCGGCGGCGGACGTGCATTTATGGGAGGAGTTCGAGCGAGAGCCGGGCGAACTGGTCGCGGGCGAGCCGCTGATTCGGCTGCTGGGAGTGCGGGTGGAGGGCCAGCCCGCGCGCCAGATACCGGAACTCAGGCCCGGCGACGGCCCCAACTTTCGCCACTTTGTCGAACGCGCCCGGTTCGAAGACACCGTTACCGCCGGCGGGCTGGTGGGCGTGCGCCGGCAGCGCGCGGCGCTGCTCGCCCTGCGCGCGGGCGATGTCGTGTTGCCGTCAATCCGGCTGAACTGGTGGAACACCACGAGCGAGCGCTGGGAGACCGCCGAATTGCCCCGGCGCATCCTGCAGGCGCAGGCGCCGATCGGGCAGGACTTCCTTCAGCCGGATGAACCGCCGCCGGAACCCGCCGGGCCTCCCGGCTGGCTGGCGCCGCTGCTGGCGCTCGGCTGGTTCCTGACCGGACTTGCCTGGTGGATTACGCACCGTATGGGCGCGGCCCGCCGGCTGCGCCGGAAGATCGAGTCGGCCCTGGGGCGCGACTCCCGCCGCCGGGATGCCCTGGCTGGCCCCCTGACGGCGCTTGCCGCGGCATGTCGGGGCAATGACGCCCGGCAGGTCGAGGAGGCCCTGCTGACCTGGGCGCGGGCCCACTGGTCCGGCGACGCGCCGCGCGACCTGGACGAACTGGGCCGGCGCTTCGGCGAACCGGCCGAAACCGAATGCCGGCGGCTGTCGGCAGCCCTGTACGGGCCGGGCCGGCCACATTGGAATCCCGAAGTGTTGCTGCGGGCTGCGCGCCGTCCGCCGTCCCTGACGACGAGTACCGAATCGGGCGACAGCAGGCTTCCGCCGCTTTGGCCGGGGAGCGCGGCCGAAAGCGGATAAACTTGAGCAAGCATTCGTTTCCCAAAGTAATCGCCATGCGCAAGATCGATCTCATTCCTCCACCTGTTCGAGCCCGTCTTGAAGACCGCGACCGGACGCCCGCACGGGGCCGCTCGCTGACCGCGGGGTTTGCTTCCAGCCCGCTCGGCCGGCTGATGCTGGCGGAGGTGGACGGCGCCCTGTGCCGCGTGGGTTACGTGGACGGGAACGAGGATCGGCAATGGCGACGACTGGCCCGGCGCTGGCCCGGAGCGAACCTTCGGCGCGACGACGAGTGGGCGCAGGGCAGGGCGGACAGCCTGTTTTCCTCCGGCGACGATTCGGTGGAAGTCCTGTTGCGCGGAACGGCGTTCCAGCTGGACGTCTGGCAGGCGCTGCTGGGGGTCCCGGCCGGCAGCACCGAGTCCTACGGGGGGCTTGCGCTGCGCGCCCGCAAGCCGGGCGCGTCACGGGCCGTGGGCGGGGCCATGAACGCCAATCCCGTTGCCTGGCTGGTGCCCTGCCATCGGGTTGTGGCGGGCGACGGCGGCCTGTGCGGCTACGGCGGCGGCCTCAACCGCAAACAGCGTCTGCTGGCGGCCGAAGCAGCCGGTACGGCATGACTTCTCCCGGCGGGGCCAAAGTGTCGTGTCACGCCCATGGTGTCGCATCAGAGCGTGCGTAGCGTGGCCCTGCAAGACGCAGCCGGCACGGAATACTCGCCGTATTGCGAACGGCTGCAACGCCGCAGGGGCGCGCTACGCACGCTCCCGAAGGGCGCGTCTCCCCTGGCCCGTGGCCGCGTTGCGTCCCTTGGCAATGGGAGGCGCCATTCCCGGCGGGACGCGCCTTGCCACGAACCAGGGGAGACACGCTGATGCGACACCATGGGCGTGACACGACACTTGACGCATTGGCCGCGATACCGGTGGTAAGCGGCGAGAAATACCGCACGCCGCAGGGATTCAGCGCCGTCAGAAACGGCATGAAGCGCCGCGCGGACCCGGAACCGGACCGGGCCGGGCGCAAACCGCGCTGGCTGCGGGCGCAGCTACCGTCGGGGGCGAGATATCTGCGTCTGAAAGACCTCATGCGGGAGCACCGGCTGGCCACCGTGTGCGAGGAATCGCATTGTCCCAACATCGGCGAATGCTGGAACGCCGGTACCGCCACGCTGATGGTGATGGGCGGCGTATGCACGCGCGCCTGCCGCTTTTGCGCCGTGGACACGGGCAATCCCTCCGGCTGGCTGGACACCGAAGAGCCGGACAACGCCGCCGAGACCGTTCGCATCATGGACCTGGGCTATGTCGTGCTGACCTCGGTCGACCGCGACGACCTGCCCGACGGCGGCGCATCCCATTTCGCAAGCTGCGTTCGCGCCATCCGCCGCCGCAGTCCGAAGACGGCCGTGGAAGTCCTGACCCCGGACTTTCAAGGCAGCGAAGACGCCGTGCGCACCGTGCTCGCGTCGAAACCCGCCGTCTTCGCCCATAACATCGAGACCGTCCGACGGCTGACGCCCCGCGTGCGCGATCCGCGCGCGGGCTACGACCAGTCGCTGAAGGTCCTGAGTGCCGCCGCCCGCCACGGCGACGGCATCCTGACGAAGTCCGGCATCATGCTCGGGCTGGGCGAACGCCCGGACGAAATCGCCCGGACGATGCGCGATCTGCGCTTGCAGGGCGTGTCGCTGCTGACGCTGGGGCAGTACCTGCGCCCCACCCGGCACCATCTGCCGGTGGAGCGTTACGTGCCGCCCGAGGAATTTGCCGACTGGCGCGAGTACGGATTGGCCGCCGGCTTCACCGAGGTCGTGGCCGGCCCGCTGGTGCGTTCCAGCTACCGGGCGGAGCGCGCCCTGATGGGAAACAATGCAGGGGTGGAATTGCAATCGATGAATCCTGCGTTCTCCCAGTGCCGTGTCTGACACGGCTCTGGTCCCGAGACGCGGAGAAGGAGCGGAAAATGAAAAAACTGGCAGTATTTGTAATGGCGCTGGCCGCGGTGGGCTGCGTCAGCGAGTCGTCCCTGCGGGTGGAAGCCAACACGCAATTTCAGCAGATGCGCCGGCAGATGCCGATCTCGCAGGACCCGGCCGAGCGCGCCTACATATTCTGCGTGGCGCAGTCGGTGCTGCGGGTGGTCGAGGAGCCCTACGCCAGCCGCGCCTGGGAAATCGAAGTGTTCGACATGCCCGACGCCAACGCCTTCGCCATGCCGGGCGGCAAGATCGGCGTGTTCAACGGCATCCTTGACGTGGCCCGGGACCAGGACCAGCTTGCCGCGGTGATCGGACATGAAATTGCCCACGTGACGCGCGAGCACCAGGTGGCGCAGGTCAACCGGGGGATGATGACCACCGGCGCGGTGGCGGTCGCCGGGGCCGCGATGCGCGTGCCCCAGCAGGACATGCAGGCGATCGCGCAGATCGGCCTGACCCTGCCGTTCAGCCGCAAGCACGAGCGGGAAGCCGACGATATCGGCCTTTTGTACATGGCCGATGCGGGGTTCGATCCACGCGCCAGCGTCACCCTCTGGAAGAACATGGATGAGAAGGCGGGCAGCGTGCGCCCGCCGCAGTTCCTGTCCACGCATCCGGCCCCCGAGGACCGCATGGGCAACCTGATTGGCCGCATGAGTTCGGCGCTGGAACGTTATAACGCGGCCCAGGTCCGGGGCGTGCGGCCCGTTTGCGAGTAAGCGCCGCCGGCGCGAACAAACCGCGGAATGATTCCGCTAAGTGACGAAAACAGGACCAGCCGCACGCCGGTCGTAAGTTACGCGCTGCTCGGCGCCATTGTTCTCGCCTTTCTGTGGCAGCGGCAGGCCGGCGACGCCGCGGTCTACGCCTTCGGGCTGATTCCGGCGCGCCTCGTTCACGGCGCTCTTCTGCCGCCGCAGCTCGAGTGGGCGCCGGCCTGGGCCACCGTCTTCACCTCGATGTTCCTGCACGGCGGCTGGCTGCACCTCGGCGGCAACCTGCTGTATCTGTGGATCTTCGGCGACAACGTGGAGGACGCGCTCGGACGCGGGCGCTTCGTCGCCTTCTACCTTCTCTGCGGCGTCGCGGCGGCATTGGTGCAGACGGTTTCCGAGACGACGTCCGTGATTCCGATGATCGGCGCCAGCGGCGCCATATCGGGAGTGCTGGGCGCCTACATGCGGCTATTTCCGCACGCCCAGGTCCGGGTGCTGGTTCCTCTGTTCATCGTCTTCTACACGATTCGCGTGCCCGCGTGGGTAGTGCTGGGCCTCTGGTTCCTGTTTCAACTGGCCTCCAGCGCCGTGATTCAGCCGGGCCAGGGCGGGGTTGCGTTCTTCGCCCACATCGGCGGCTTTCTTTCCGGACTGATTCTGGTAGGCTTGTTGATGCCGCGTCGCAAAGCGCGGTTTTGATTTCTTGAGGAACAACTCTGGAGGAACACCATGGTCCGTTTGAACCTGGTAATTTTGTCCGCGGCCCTGGCGCTGGCGGCTTGTGGAGGGGGCGCTCCGTCGGGGGACGGCGCTGCGGCGGATGACGGCGCAGCGGCCGAGGAAGCGGCCCCGGCCGAGGCCATGCCGGCCGAGGAGGCCGATGCTGGCGATGCGATGTCCGACGCAGCAGCCGATGACGCTGGCGAAGCCGCCGGTGATGACGGCGGTGATGACGCCGGCGACGATGCCGGTGACGACGGCGGCGAAGGCGGCGAAGGCGGCGACGACGCGGGCGACGATGGTGGTGACGACGGTGGCGAGGAAGCCGCCGGCTAACTGATTCCGCGGCCGCGTGGGCGTCGTTCGCCCACGCGGCAAGACAAGGGGAAGGGGACGTCCTTCGCGCATTGCGGTCCGGTTCAGGGGCCGCTTCCGGTGCATGGCCCGGCCCTCTTCCAGGAATTGAAAGGCGTTGCGCCCGGGCTTATGTTCGGGCCTGCGCCTGATGAAAGCATGACTCCCTGAATTTTGGAGACCCGAACATGAACCGATCCCTTATTGCCGCTGCCGCGGCCTTTGTTTTGATTGCCGCTCCGGCTTCGTTGCCGGCCGAGGATGCCGGCGCTTCCTGGGATTCCGCCATGGACGCCGTGCTGGCGGGCGATCATCGCGCGTCCAGCCGCAGCGGCGTGCCGAATTCGTCCCGCGACGCCGCGCGCAACCCGGCCGAGACCCTGAAGTTCTTCGGGCTTCAACGCGATTCCAGCGTGGTCGAGATCTGGCCTGCCGGCGGCTGGTACACCGAGATCATCGCGCCCTTCGTCGCCGAACAAGGGCAATTCTATGGAGCGCATTTTCCGGGCGGCACCGATATGGAGTTCTTCAATCGGGCCCGCGACGCCTACAAGGCCAAACTGGAAGCCCATCCGGAGGCCTACGGCAACGCCCAGATCACCGAGATGTACACGGGCAATATGGCGCTGGCGCCGGAACCCGTGGACCTGGTGCTGACGTTCCGCAACGTGCACAACTGGATGTCCCGCGACTTCCAGGACGAGGTCATGCAGGGTTTCTACGATGCCCTCAAGCCCGGCGGCGTTCTGGGGATCGTCGAGCACCGCGCCACTCCGGGCAGCGAACAGGATCCGAAGGCCGAGTCCGGATACGTGACCGAGGAATACACGATCGCGCTGGCCGAGAAGGCCGGTTTCGTGCTGGAAGCGAAGTCCGAGATCAACGCCAACCCCAGGGACACGCGCGATCATCCCGAAGGCGTCTGGACCCTGCCGCCCACGCTTCGCCTCGGCGACGAGGACCGCGAGAAATACCTGGAGATCGGCGAGAGCGACCGCTACACGCTGCGCTTCCGCAAACCGGAAGCCTAAAACCCGTCATCGGTGCGCCCCGCCGCGGCATGGGTCAGCCCAAGCCGCTACGGCACACGGCGGGATCGAAGCTCTAAAATACCGCGGCCATGATTCGTGCGGAGTCGCTGAGAAAACACTACGGCGCGATCAAAGCGGTTGACGGAATCTCCTTCACGATAGAGCCGGGGGAGATCGTCGGCCTGCTGGGTCCCAACGGCGCCGGCAAGACCACCACCATGCGCATGTGCGCCGGCTACCTGGCGCCCACCTCCGGCAGCGTGCAGGTGCACGGTTTCGACCTGCTGGACGACACCATCGCCGCCCAGAAGACTTTCGGTTACCTGCCGGAGGGAGCGCCGCTGTGGGGCGAGATGACGCCGCGCGCATTCCTCGACTTCATCGCCGACGTGCGCGAGCTTGAGGGCGAGCGGCGCGCGCAACGCATCGGCGAGGTGACGGGCCTGCTGCAACTGGAATCGGTGCTCGATCAGCGGATCGAGACGCTGTCGAAGGGATTCCGCCGCCGCGTCGGCCTGGCCCAGGCCATCCTTCACGATCCGCCCGTGCTGCTGCTCGACGAACCGACCGACGGCCTGGATCCGAACCAGAAGCACGAAGTGCGCGAACTCATCCGGGGCATGTCCAGCGACAAGATCGTCGTGATTTCCACCCACATACTCGAGGAAGTCGAGGCGGTGTGCAGCCGCGCCATCATCATCGCCGCCGGGTGCATCGTCGCCGACGACAGCCCCGGGGCACTGGCCGCGCAGTCCGACAGCAACCGCCTCGATCGCGTCTTCCGCCGCATCACCACCGGTCAGTCGCAGGCCGGCGCGGACCGGGAGCGGTCATGAGACACGTGTGGACCATTGCCCGCCGCGAGCTGCGCGCCTACTTCGCGACTCCGGTCGCCTATGTCTTCATCGTGATCTTCGTGGCGCTGAGCGGCGTTTTCACGTTCTACCTCGGCAATTTTTTCGAGCGCGAACAGGCGGACCTCACCCCGTTTTTCGGCTTTCACCCCTGGCTGCACCTGGTGCTGGCGCCGGCCGTTTCCATGCGCCTGTGGGCCGAGGAGCGCCAGTCGGGCAGCGTGGAACTCCTGATGACGCTGCCGATCGCGGCCTGGCAGGCGGTGCTGGGCAAGTTCCTGGCCGCCTGGTGCTTTATTGCCGTGGCGCTGGCGCTGACCTTCCCCACCTGGATCACGGTCAACTATCTCGGCGATCCGGACAACGGCGTGATCGTCGCCGCCTACTGCGGCAGCGTCCTGATGGCCGGCGCCTACCTGGCGATCGGCGCCTGCATTTCGGCTGCCTGCCGAAGCCAGGTCGTGGCGTTCGTCACCACGGTGGTCGTCTGTTTCGGGTTCCTTCTGGCCGGCTTCCCGCTGGTCCTGGACGCGTTTGCCGGCTGGGCGCCCGACGTGCTGGTGGACACGATCGCCTCGCTGGGTTTCCTGACGCATTTCAATGCGATCAGCAAGGGCGTCCTGGACGCCCGCGACATCCTGTATTTCCTGCTGGTGATCGCCGCCTTCCTGTACGCCAACGCCATCGTGCTCGACCTGGGACGGGGAAACTAGGGATGGCACGCGAATGACCCGGAGCAGCGGACCGCGCTACGGCCAGTTCGGACTCGGCGTCCTGCTGCTGGTGTTCCTGGCCGCCGTCGCGCTGGTCAACGTGGTCTTCCGCGGCGCGCGCCTGGACCTGACGGAGGCCGGCCTCTACACCCTTTCGGAGGGCACTCAAAAAGTGCTCGACGGCATTCCCGAACCGGTGCGGCTTTACTTCTTCATTTCCCGCGGCGGCCTGTCCGACAGCCCCGGCCTGCGCGCCTGGGCCGACCGGGTGGAGGACATGCTCAACGAATTCGAAGCCCACTCGGACGGCAGGCTGGACGTCAGCGTTATCGATCCCGCGCCATTCTCCGAAGACGAGGACCGCGCCGCGGCCTTCGGCTTGCAGGCCGTGCGCCTTCAGATCAGCGACGATCCACTTTATTTCGGCGTGGCCGGCTCGAACGCCGTCGGCGACGAGGAATTCATCGCCTTCATGGATCCGCAGCGCGAGCAGTTCCTCGAGTACGACCTCGCCAAGCTCGTCCATTCGCTGTCGCGTACCGACGAGCCGGTGGTGGGCCTGGTGAGCAGCCTCCCGCTCACCGGCGGCTTCGATCCGATGCAAACCAGCGTGACGGAACCCTGGATCATCACGTCCCAGATCAGCGACCTGTTCGATCTCATGGACCTCGACATCATCGAGGACGAGATCGACGACGAGGTGGACGTGCTGCTGCTCGTGCATCCCAAGGGCGCCACGCCCCGGCAGTTGTATGCCTTCGAGCAGTACCTGTTCCGCGGCGGCCGGGCGCTGGTTTTCATCGATCCGCTGGCCGAGGCCGATCCCGCGGCCCCGCCCGGCGGCCCGATGGCCGGCATGCCCGCCGACCGCTCGTCCAACCTGGAATTCCTGCTCGGCCACTGGGGCCTGGAAATGCCCGCGGAAACCGTGGTCGGCGACGGCCGCTACGCCCTGCGGGTCAACGAGGCCGACGGCACACTGGCCCGCCACCCCGCCTATATCGGCGTGGACCTCGCGGAGACGGACTCCGCCGAGGTCGTGACCGCCGAGCTGGACCTGGTGAACCTGGGTTTCGCGGGCTATCTCAAGGTAAGCGAGGACGCCGCCCTTGAGGTCACGCCGCTGGTGCGCACGAGTTCCGACGCCGGATTCCTGGACCCCAACCTGCTGGCCTTCACGCCCGACATCAACAGCCTCTGGTCCGGATTCAATCCGCAAGGCGAGGCCTTGACGCTGGCGGCACGGCTGAGCGGCACCGTGGCCAGCGCGTTTCCGGAAGGGCGGCCCGAGGCGCCCGAGGATGAGGCGGACGGCGACGAGGACGATGCGGCGAACCCGTTTGCGGAAGCTGTGGGGGAGGGCGGGACGCCCTCTCTCCCGGAGGAGGAGCTGCCGGAGCACATTGCCGAGGGCGAAGTGCAGCTCATCGTGGTGGCGGACACCGACCTGTTGTCCGACCGGATGTGGGCGCAGGCGCAGAGCCTTTTCGGCCAGCGCCTGGTGACGGCGTTCGCCAGCAACGGCGACTTTGTCGTAAACGCCCTGGACCAGTTGGCCGGTAGCTCCGACCTCATGAGTCTGCGCGGCCGGGCCGCGTTCTCCAGGCCGTTCGACCGCGTGGACGAGTTGCGTCTCGAGGCGGAAGCGCAATTCCGGCTCACCGAGGACCGGTTGCAGCAGGAACTGGTCAGCACGGAGAACCGCCTGGCCGAGCTTCAGGAAGCCCGCGACGATCAGTTCGCTCTCAGCCTCACGCCGGAACAGGAGGCGGAACTGGAGAAATTCACCGACGAGCGCTTGCGCATACGCCGCGAGCTGCGCGAAGTCCGCCGCAATCTCGACGCCAGCATCCAGCGCCTGGGCGCCTTTCTCAAGGTCGTCAACATCGGGCTGATTCCGCTGCTGATCGGCGTCGGCGGTCTGGCCGTGGCGCTCCTGCGCCGCCGCAGCCGGAACGGACGCGGCTCGTGAACCGGCGCTCGCTCATCATCCTGGGCGCGGTCGGCGCCGTGCTGGTGGCGGTCCTGCTCCTGACGCGGCTGGACTTCTCAAGGGACGACTCGCTCGGCGTGCTGCATGCGCCGGGCCTGGCCGATCGAATGGGCGAGCTGGAATCGCTGCGCGTGACCGGCGCCGGCAACGAGGTCATAGCCACGATCGAACGTTCCGATCGGGGCTGGGGCGTCGCCCAGAGGGGCGGACACCCGGTGGACTTCGAACGATTCCGGGGCAGTCTGCGCGCACTGTCCGAGGCCCGCCGGGTGGAGAGAAAGACCGCGCTGGCCGAGTTCTACCCGCGGATCGGCGTCGAGGACGTAAGCGCCCCGGACGCCGGCGGCTACCTGTTCGAACTCGGCTACGGCGGCGGGCGCCCGGAGGACCGTTTCATCGTGGGCCACCGGGCCGGAACCGGAATGGTCTACATCCGCACCGCCGGCGAGGACCAGAGCTGGATGGTGAGCGCCGAGCTGAGCGTCTCCGACGAGACGCGCGACTGGGTGGACCGGGACATCATCGATCTCGGTTCCGGAGAAGTGCGCCGGGTGGCGCTGGACCGCGGCGAAGGCGACAGGCTCGAGATCGCCAAGGAGGACCGGGACGACATCAACTTCACGCCTCGGGACATTCCCGAGGGACGGGAGCTGAGCTACGGCAGCGTGGCCAACAGCATCGCAAGCGCCCTGGCCAACGTCGAGGCGAACGACGTGCGCCCGGAGGCGGAAGTGTCCGCCCTGTCGCGCGCGGTCCTTGCCCGGTACGAGACCTTCGACGGCCTGGAGCTCGAGCTGGACGTGCGCGAGGAACCGCCGGCCGGGCCCGAGGACGGTGAAGACGCGGGCGGGGACGAGGCCGACCCGCGCTACTGGGTGCTGTTTGACGCGCGGGCCGCCGAGGATGCGGCCGATGAGCGGGCCGGCGAACTGAACGCCGCCCTGACCGGATGGGCCTACGAACTTCCCGGCTACAAGAGCGACCAGTGGTTCAAGAAAATGGACGATCTGCTCAGGGAGGAATAGGCTTTACCTTTACTCATGGAATCGCTGCCGAATCTCATTTACGGACTGTCCATCTGGATCGTCCCATTGCTGCTGGCCATCACGCTGCACGAAGCCGCGCACGGGTACGCGGCGCTCAGGCTCGGCGATGACACGGCCCAGCGAATGGGCCGCATTTCCATCAATCCGCTGCGTCACATCGACCCGGTCGGCACCGTGGCCATGCCCCTGATCCTGCTGGCCCTTTCCGGCGGCAGCTTCATGTTCGGCTACGCCAAGCCGGTCCCGGTGGCCTTCCACCGCCTGCGCAATCCGCGCATCGACATGGTCAAGGTCGCGGCGGCGGGGCCCGGGTGCAACCTGCTGCAGGCCTGGGTCGCGGCCCTGCTGCTGCATGCCGCCGGCGGGCCGCTGACCTCCGCCCTCGACGCCTGGCTGGTGGAGGTGCTGCAGATGGCCATCTACTTCAACGTGCTGCTGGCCGTCTTCAACATGCTGCCCCTGCCGCCGCTGGACGGCGGCCGGGTTGCCGTGGGTCTGCTGCCGAACTCGCTGGCGGCGCCCCTGGCGCGCCTGGAGCGGCACGGTTTCGCGATCTTGCTGCTGCTGTTGTTCGTGCTGCCCTGGCTGGGCGCCCAGATGGGCAGGAACTGGAGCATTTTCCAGACCGTCATCATTCCCGTCACCCGATCGATCCGGCAACTGGTCCTGCTGCTGGCCGGCCACTTCTGAGAGCGGCCTGTGCAGACCCCGCCTTCCCGTGATGAGGACCTGACGATAACGGTCGAAGATCGTATCGATCATTACGCGGCGCTGCCCTTTCCCCAAAGTCTGTACATAGGGGAAGACGGGCGCTTGCTTGGTATGTGGATCATGGGCAACAACTACCAGGTTCGCAGTGGCTACTACGGCGGTTATCCCGCCGGGTATCTGAGGCGGATCAAGGCCCTTTTCCCGGAAAAGCAAAAGGTTCTTCACCTGTTCTCGGGGCGGGTGGACCTGTCCGTTCTTCCGGGCGATACCGTGGACCTGAATCCGGATCTCGAGCCGACCTATCTTGACGACGCGCAAAAGCTGGCGGGCGTTCCCGTTGACAAATACGATCTGATTCTTGCCGATCCACCCTACTCCATAGAGGATGCGGACCACTATCAGCCCACGATGGTGAAGCGCAATCTGGTGATGCGCGCCCTCGGGCGGAAGGCATCGCCGGGAACGCATGTCGTGTGGCTGGACCAGGTGCTGCCGATGTATCGGAAAGACCAATGGCGCATTGTCGGGCTGATCGGGATGGTCAAGAGCACGAATCACCGTTTTCGCGTTGTTGTGATCTTCGAGAAGATATGACACCGCTGATACCGGAACGTACATGGCGGAATGCGCGGCCACTGGCGGCAATGGCCCCGTGAATCCGAAAGCCGCAAATCGGGCGAATTTCACCTTGCGCGGGCTGCGCTACAATCAGATACCCGACCTTCTTCAAGGAGGCAGATCATGTATATCAATTTCTGGTACGCCGCTGAGCGTTCCGAGAAGCTCACTGCCGACAAGCCGATTCGCGTTCGCATGCTCAGCCATGAGTTCGTGCTGTTCCGCGATTCCAAGGGCAAGGCGCATTGCCTCAGCGACACCTGTATTCACCGCGGCGCCGCGCTGTCCGGCGGCAAGGTCATGGGCGACTGCGTGCAGTGCCCGTATCACGGCTGGCAGTACAACGGCAGCGGACGCTGCGTCAGCATCCCCTCGCTCGGTCCGGAAGGGCGCAAGAAGGTGCCGCCGCGCGGCCAGGTGGACGGCTATCCCACCGAGGAGCGCTACGGCCTGATCTTCGTGTTCCTGGGCGACCTGCCGGAAGAGGAGCGTCCGCCCATCATGCCGATTCCCGAGTGGGGCAAGGACGACTGGCGGGCCAACACGATGGACTACCACTGGAACGCGAACTACGAGCGCGCCGTGGAGAACGGCCTGGATCCGGCCCACAACGAATTCGTGCATCCCACCCACGGCTATTCGGGCGAGCGCGCGGAATACAAGGTCCACGAGTTGCGGATCGATCACCATGACCACGGATTCGAGTTCATGCACACCTTCCAGTCGCCGCCGCTCAAGAACTGGCTGATGAAGAGGATCCGCAACTATGACGGTCCGCTGGATGCGGGTTCGGGCCACCACGGGCCCAACGGCCTCTATACCTACATCCACCTCACGCCCACCAAGTGGTTCCACCAGTACGTCTGGGAGACCCCGGTGGACGAGCACTATCTGCACACCTTCCTGGTGTCCATGCGCAACTGCATGATCCCCAAGAACAAGTGGTTCCTGAAGATCGCCGACGACAACATGGACAAGCGCAACTTCGCGATCGCCGAGCAGGACCGCACGGTGATCGAGAAGCTCGACCCGGTGTGCACGCCGGCCGAGCGCAGCACCCGCGAGTTGCTGATGCCGGCCGACAAGGTGATCTGGCTTTACCGGGAGCGTCTGCAGCAGTGGGACGACATGGGCTGGCGCATCGACGCCGACGAGCTCAAGCGCATGCGGGCGAAACGCAACGTGGTCTATGCGATTCCGTCGCCGGCGCGGCGCAAGTCGCAGGCCTGGGTGCTGGACCCGGTGCCGTTAGTGGAGCCCAGGCCCACCGCCCAACCCCTGCGCGCCGTCGGCGCCTAAACAGCCGGGCCTCGGCCCTCGCCCTTTTCTGCGTCACCCCTTCTGGGGAGGCGCCATCCTGGCTCGGTTCCGCTGTTCGCGCCGGGGCATCGGCGCTCACTGGCTCCAACGCTCCCCAGAAGGGGTGACGCAGAAAATTGCTTTACTCGTCGCTTTCGAATAGTTCGCGGCCGATCAGCATGCGGCGGATCTCGGAGGTGCCGGCGCCGATTTCGTAGAGCTTGGCGTCTCTCAGCAGGCGCCCGGTCGGATACTCGTTGACGTAGCCGTTTCCGCCCAGGAGCTGGATGGCGTCCAGCGCCACGCGCGTGGCTCTTTCCGAGACGAACAGGATGCAGGCGGCGGCGTCCTTGCGTGACGCGTCGCCGCGGTCGCAGGCCCTGGCGATTTCGTAAGCATAGGCGCGGCAGGCGCCGGTCGCCGCGTACATGTCCGCGAGCTTGCCCTGCACGAGCTGAAAGGAACCTATGGGCTCGCCGAATTGCCTGCGTTCGCGGGTATACGGAACGGCCACGTCCAGGCAGGCCTGCATGATGCCGACGGAGCCGGCGGCCAGGATCGCGCGTTCGTAGTCCAGGCCCGACATCAGGATTCCGACGCCCCCGTTGATTTCCCCGAGCAGGTTTTCCCCGGGCACGACGCAGTCCTCGAATACGAGCTCGCAGGTGTCGGAGCCCCGCATGCCGAGCTTGTCCAGCTTCTGGGCGGTCGAGAATCCCGCAAAGCCCTTCTCGACGATGAACGCCGATATGCCGTGGGAGCCCGCGCCCGGATCCGTCCTGGCATAGACGACGAAAGTGTCGGCCACCGGGCCGTTAGTGATCCACATCTTGTTGCCGTTGAGCAGAAAATGGTCCGACTTCCTCTCGGCCCGCAGCTTCATCGACATGACGTCGGAGCCCGCGCCCGATTCGGACATGGCCAGGGCGCCCACGTGCTCCCCCGAAATCAGCCCGGGAAGGTATTTCGCTTTCTGCGCGCGGGTGCCGTGCAGGCTGAGCTGGTTCACGCAGAGATTCGAATGCGCGCCGTAGGACAGCCCCACCGAGCCGGAACCGCGGGAAATCTCCTCCATGACCACGCTGTGGGCGAGATACCCGAGCCCGGCGCCGCCGTACTCCTCTTCCGCCGTAACGCCCAGGACCCCCAGCTCGCCCAGTTCCGGCCAGAGATCGCGCGGAAATTCATTTTCGGAATCGATCTGTGCGGCCCGCGGCGCCAGCCGGTCGGCTACCCAGCGCGCGACGACATCGCGCATCTCCTCGATGATCACGGTGCGGTCAGGGAAGCGGGACGCGCCTCGGGTTGCCGGCGCGCGCGGCGGGCGCGGGAGCGCCTTCTCAGGTCGCCGCCGATCGCCATGACGCAGGGCACGTAGATCAGCACCAGCGGCGGCGCCAGCGCCAGTCCGAACACCAGCGTGATCGCCAGCGGCTGTACCAGTTGCGCCTGAAGGCTGCCTTCGAAAAGGATGGGCGTAACGCCCACGATCGTGGTCATGCTGGTCATCAGCACCGGACGCAGGCGCTCCTGCGCCCCGTGCAAGAGCGCGTCCATCAGCGGTTCGCCTTCCTCGCGGTGTCGCTGCACCGCCGAAACCAGGATGATCGAGTCGTTCACCAGCACGCCGGCCAGTCCCAGCAGCGCGACCAGGCTGAACATGCTCAGGTGGAAGCCGAACGCCAGGTGGCCCAGGATCGCCCCCACCAGGCCGAAGGGAATCACGCTCATCACCACCAGCGGCGTGGCGTAGCGGGCGAACACCCAGGCCAGCACGATGTACATGCTGCCCAGCGCCACGATCGCCGCCATCTGAAAGTCCGCCAGCGCCATCTGCTGCTGCTCGGCGCGCCCCAGGAAGCTGATCGTCACGCCGTACCGTTCCCGTATCGTGCGCATGATGCCCTGTTCCTGCATCGCGCGAATCACCTGTCCGCTGGTCGTCACGGCGGGATTGATGTCGGCCGAAACCGTGACCTGGCGCACGCCGTCGGTGCGCCGGATCTGGGAGAAGCCCACCCGCTGGCGGAGATCCACGACCTCGGTCAGCGGCGCCTCCACGCCCGAGCGGGACCTGAGGTAGAGACTGCGCAGGCCGGCCTCGCCCGGTCCCGCTTCCGGCAGCTTCACCAGCACCCGCAATTCTTCCTCGTCGCGCGGGACCCGGTCGGCCAGCGCCCCTTCGTAGGCGTTGCGCACCTGGCGCGCGACCTCGGCCGCGCTGAATCCCATGGCTTCTCCGGCCGGCGTGATCTCCAGCAGGACTTCCTGCTTGCCGCGCGGCAGGTCGTCGTCCACCGAATCCACGCCCGGTACCGCCGAGAGCCATGAGGCTGCGTATACGGCGGCTGCCTTCATGTCCTCCAGGCTGGCGCCTGAAAGGCTCAGTTCCACGTCATTGCCCGGCGGCCCCGCCACCTGCCGTGAGAAGAAGATGAGTTTTTCCACGCCGGGGGAGCGCGTGACTTCGCGCTTCCACGCCCCGATGAACGCCTCGTTGCGCACATCGCGGGTATCGCCTGGCGCCAGTTCGATCGTATAGACGCCCAGGTGGTCGGCGCTCACCTCCAGCGGCGCGTTGCCCACGCCCGGATCGCGGGTTGCCACCGAGCCCACTCCGAAGGCGATCAATTCGCCGGGCGCATAGCCCAGTTTGCGCTCGGCGGCCCGCGCCGACCTGCCGAGTTCGTCCACCATGACTTCGGACTCGCGCCGCGGGGCGCCGGGCGTAAAGGAGAAATTGGCGAACACCAGGTCGGACTCCGGCGCAGGAAAGAAATCGAAGCCCAGTCTTCCGGTAGCCATCATGGTGATCGACAGCAGGAACAGGCACAGCGCGGTGGTGACGCTCGCATAGCGTTGCCGCAGCGCCGCCTGAAGCATGCGGGTGAACGCGCCCCGGCGGAACCGCGCGAAGCCCTCGTCGAAGCGGATGCGCCAGGGCGCCGGCTTGCCCTGCTTGGTCAAGGCGGTGCGCAGGTGCATGGGCAGGACCAGGAAGCACTCCACCAGGCTGGCCGCGATCACGAAGGCCAGCGTGAGCGGCAGTTCCTTGATGACGGTGCCCACTTCATCCTGGACCAGCAGTATCGGCAGGAATGCCGCCAGCGTGGTGAGCGATGCTGCGAGGACGGGCGGAAACATCACGCGCGCCGCCCGCTCGGCCGCCTCGCCTCCGGGCACGCCGGAGTTGTAGAGGGTGCCGGCGTGTTCGGACACGACGATCGCATCGTCCACGATGATGCCGATGCCCATGATCAGCGCGAACATGCTGATCATGTTGAGGCTCAGTCCGATGGCCGCCATGCCGGCCATCGCCGCGAGGAATGAGATCGGGATGCCGATGGCGACCCAGAAAGCCGGCCGTCCGCCCAGGAATATGTAAAGCACCGCCAGCACCAGCAGCAGCCCGCCGGCGCCGTTGACCAGCAGCATGTTCACGCGCTGGGTCACCTGGTCGGCGAAGACGTCGAACAGTTCCACCTTGAGGCTGGCGGGAGCGGTGGCGCGGAATTCGTCCAGGTACGACTCCACCCCCTGCTGCGCCAGCATCGAATCCACGCCGCGGCTTCGCCTGACGTTCATGTTGATCGAGGCATGCTCTCCGACCCGCCGCTCCACTTCGCCGTCGGCCGCGGTTTCGTGGATCCGCGCGATGTCCTTCAGTTGCAGCCGTTCGCCGGACTCGTTGGAAAGGACCTCCAGTTCGCCGAGTTCGGCCGCCGTGCGGGCCCGCCGTTCGCTGCGGATCTGGCGCGAGATGCGGTCGGTATCGAGCGTCCCGCCGGGCAGGTCGAGGCTGGAGCGCGCGATGCGCTGGGCAATGTCCTCCAGCGTCAGGTCAAGCCGCCGCAGGGTCTCCGCGGGCACTTCCACCCGAAGCTCGCTCTTGCGCAGGCCGCTCATGCGGATCGAACTGACGCCCCGCTGCAGCAGGGCGTTGCGGATTTCCCAGGCGTACGCCTTCAGCGCGCTCTCCGTGAACGGGCCGGAAATCTCGATATTGCAGATGACCTCGGTGGGCGTCAGCAGCCGGACTATGGGCCGTTCCATTTCCTGGGGGAATGTCGCCACCCGCGCCACCGCCGACTGCACGTCGGTGAGGGCCTTGGCCATGTTGCTGCCGTAATCGAAATCCAGCTGGACCACGGCGCGTCCGTCGAAGGAGGTGCCGTAGACCCGGTCCAGGTTGTCCAGAAGCATGAACTCGCGTTCCATGGGCTCGATCACGTTCGACTCGATGTCCTGGGTGCTGGCGCCGGGCCAGGTGATGTCGATCTGGATCTGTTCCAGCGTGAAATCGGGCATGAGCTGGCGGTTGAGCTGCGTGAGTCCCAGCAGCCCGAACAGGATCATCAGCGCCATCAGCAGGTTGCCGGCCACCTTGTGGCGGGCGAAGAAGACGAGCATGCGGTTGGCGGCCATATCAGTTCGGCCCGATTACTCGACGACTACCGCCCGGGCGTTCTCGCCGGCTTCGCGGAGCTGGGTGATGACGACCTGCTCGCCGTCCGCGAGCGCGTTCTCCTGCGCCTTGCCCAGCAACATCAATTCGCCGTCGTAGCCGTGCAGTTCGACAAGCCGGGACTTCAGCCGCCCGTTCTCGACCACGAACACCTGGTCCTCGCCGTACAGCGCGGTTTCCGGAATCGCCGCGACCCGGGGATAGAGCCGGTCGTCGAGTTCGATCCGCACGAAGGCGCCGGGCCGAAGCGGGGTGTCTATCGAGGTGTCGAGCAACTCCGCGAACACCCGCACTCCGCCGCTGGCGGCGGCGATCTCGCCGCCCAGCCGTTCAATGCGCGCGCCGTATTCCAGTTCGACTTCGCCGACCTTCCAGAAGATTCGCGCCGGCCGGCCCATCAGGCTGCCCTCGGTCATCAGCCTTCCGTACTGCTCGTTGGAAAGCGGGAATCCCACCTCCAGCGACGCCGGATCGACGATGCGCGCCACGCGGTCCGATGTGGACAGCTGTTTGCCGAGGTTGGCGCTCACGTCCACCAGGACGCCGTCGTACGGCGCGACCAGCCGTGTATCGCGCAGGTCCCGCTCGGCCCGTCGGGCGGCCGCCTGACTGCGCTCCAGGCCGGCGCGCGCCATGTCCAGCTCCAGCTCGGCGGTGTCCCGCTGCTGGGCCGAGACGTTGCCTTCGGCGTAGAGCGCTTCGATGCGCTCCATGTCCTGCTCCTTGAGGCGCAGTTGCGCTTCGGCCTCGGCCGCGGCGGCGCTCTGCTCCGCCAGCGCGATCTCGTAGTCGAACGGATCGACGCGCACCAGCAGTTCGCCCTCTTCCACCCGGGCGCCTTCCCGGAAATTCTCCCCGACCACCGCGATCGGTCCCGACGTCAGGGCCCGGAGTTCGCTCTCCCGCCCGGCGACGATTTCGCCGTAGAGTTTGAGCACCGGGCGCCGGTCCTGGAACCGGGCGGTAGCGACCCGCACCGGCCAACGGATCTCCGCCTGCTCGACCGGCGCCATGCTGGGGCGCGTGATCACCAGCAGGGCAATAAGACCGGCCGTGATCGCGGCGATCAGCAGCGGAAGGGTTATGCGTCGCATGGGGGCTTATTTTCCACCATAATTCCAATAAACCAATTCGCCCCAGCCCCTCCCCCCGGATTCGCCCTGGAGCGCACCAGCGGGCGCGTCCAGTCTTGCCCCTGCCTGCCGGGAGACGCATGAATACATCCCTGTAGCTTGCTCCGCCATCCCTGGCTCCAATACTCCCAGCAGGCAGGGGCAAGACTGGACGCGGGCGGCGCGCTGCGGGAGCGGGTTGACATAAACGAAAAGCTTGTGAGATGATGGGACGTTACGTCCACGGAGGGGTACCCAAGCGGTCAACGGGGGCAGACTGTAAATCTGCTGGCTCAGCCTTCGTAGGTTCGAATCCTACCCCCTCCAGTTTGTGAGGTGGTGGCTCCCCTTGGATCTTTTGAGTACCCGGCCGGGAATGGACACAACAGGGCTTGCGGAGCATTGCGGGCGTAGTTCAATGGTAGAACCTCAGCCTTCCAAGCTGATGATGTGGGTTCAATTCCCATCGTCCGCTCCAATTGGAAGGGGGTATACGTCGCCCACATAGCTCAGTCGGTAGAGCACTTCCTTGGTAAGGAAGAGGTCACCGGTTCAAGTCCGGTTGTGGGCTTTTTTTGCAACCTGATGAACCCGTTACGCGCGGGCGCGCGCGATTCGAGAAGGAGTAGTCATGGCCAAGGCGAAATTTGAGCGTACCAAGCCGCACGTGAACGTGGGTACGATTGGTCACGTGGACCATGGTAAGACGACGTTGACGGCGGCGTTGACGAAGATCATGGCGGCGAGTCACGGAGGCGAGGTCAAGGCGTTTGACGAGATTGACAATGCGCCGGAGGAGCGTGAGCGCGGGATTACGATTGCGACGGCGCACGTGGAGTATGAGAGTGACAACCGTCACTATGCGCACGTGGACTGTCCGGGTCATGCGGACTATGTGAAGAACATGATCACGGGTGCGGCGCAGATGGACGGTGCGGTGCTGGTGGTGAGTGCGGCGGACGGTCCGATGCCGCAGACGCGCGAGCACATTCTTTTGGCCCGCCAGGTGGGCGTTCCCTACATCGTGGTGTATCTGAACAAGTCCGACATGGTCGATGACGACGAGCTGCTGGAGCTGGTCGAACTGGAAGTCAGGGACCTGCTTTCGCAGTATGACTTTCCGGGTGACGACACGCCGGTGATCGTGGGCAGCGCGTTGCAGGCTTTGGAGGGCCAGGAAGGCGACCGCGGCGTGGGCAGCGTTCGCGCATTGGTCGAGGCCATGGACAGCTATATTCCCGAGCCCGAGCGTGCCATTGACGGGGCCTTTTTGATGCCGATCGAGGATGTGTTCTCGATTGCGGGAAGAGGCACGGTGGTGACCGGGAGAGTGGAGCGCGGTGTGGTCAAGGTGGGCGAGGAGGTCGAGATCGTGGGGATCAAGGACACTTCGAAGACCACCTGCACCGGTGTGGAGATGTTTCGGAAGCTTCTGGACGAGGGTCAGGCGGGCGACAACGTGGGCGTTCTTCTTCGGGGCGTGAAGCGCACCGAGGTCGAGCGGGGCCAGGTGTTGTCGCGTCCCGGATCGATCACGCCGCACACGCGTTTTGAGGCGGAGGTGTATGTGCTGACCAAGGAGGAGGGCGGTCGACACACGCCGTTTTTCAAGGGCTATCGCCCGCAGTTTTATTTTCGGACCACGGACGTGACGGGCGCGGTGACGTTGCCGGCGCAGATGGAGATGGTGATGCCGGGCGACAACGTGCGCATGGAGGTGGACCTGATTGCGCCGATCGCGATGGAGGACGGCCTGCGCTTTGCGATCCGCGAAGGCGGCCGAACCGTCGGCGCCGGCGTGGTCTCCAACGTGGTGGAGTAGGCGGCGCTTCGAAACCATTGAAACACAACAGGCCAGTAGCTCAATTTGGCAGAGCAGCGGTCTCCAAAACCGCAGGTTGGGGGTTCGAGTCCCTCCTGGCCTGCCAGCAAACCCTCGCATGACAGGCGATGAAAGACAACAACCCCATCAAGACCGGCAATTCCCTCGACGTGGCGTGGCTGTTGCTCGCCGCGCTGCTGCTGGTGGCCGGGGTCTACGCCTACTACGCCTTCGAGGAACTGCCGGTCTTCGTGCGCGTGGCCGGCGTGCTGGTGAGCCTGGCGCTGGCCGCCGCGGTCCTGCTCAGGACCGCCCGCGGACAGGACGCCTGGCAGTTCGTCCAGAGCTCGCGCGCCGAGTTGCGCAAGGTGGTCTGGCCCAACCGCCAGGAAACCATGCAGACCACCGCCACCGTGCTGGTCATCGTGCTGATCCTGTGCGTGTTCTTCTGGCTTCTGGACATGGGCCTGGCCGCCATCACCCGCTCGCTGACCGGCGGCTGAGGGAGGAGTAGGGCGTAATGAACTGGTACATCGTTCAGTCGTACTCCAACTACGAGGAGAAGGTGAAGGCCGCCCTGCAGGAGCGCATCGAGCGCGAGAACATGCAGGACAAGTTCGGCCGCGTGATGGTTCCCACCGAGGAAGTCGTGGAAATGCGCGACGGCGTCAAGCGCCGGTCCTCGCGCCGCTTCTTCCCCGGCTACGTGCTGGTGGAAATGGACCTCGACGAGAGTTCCTGGTACCTGGTCAACAGCGTCCCGCGGGTGCTCGGTTTCGTGGGCGGCACCAGCGAGCATCCCGAGCCGATCACCGACGAGGAGGCCGACCGCATCCTCCAGCAGGTCGAGGAAGGCTCGGAGAAGCCGCGGCCCAAGGTGCTGTACGAGCCCGGCGAAGTGGTGCGGGTCGTGGACGGGCCGTTCAACGACTTCAACGGCGTGGTCGAGCAGGTCAACTACGAGAAGAACCGGCTTCGGGTGGCGGTGCAGATCCTCGGCCGCTCAACGCCGGTCGATCTCAGTTTCGGTCAGGTGCGCAAGGCATAGGCAGGGCACAGTTATGGCGAAGAACGTAATGGCAGTGGTCAAGATGCAGGTTGGGGCCGGACAGGCCAGCCCCAGCCCCCCGGTCGGCCCTGCGCTGGGTCAGCACGGCGTGAACCTGATGGAGTTCTGCAAGGCATTCAATGCCCAGACCGCCAACCAGGAGCCCGGGATGACCACGCCCGTCGTGGTCACGATCTACAACGACCGCAGCTTCACGTTCATCACCAAGACACCGCCGGCCGCCGTGCTCCTGCGCCGCGCCGCCGGCGTGGACAAGGGCAGCGGCGTGCCCAACCTGGAGAAGGTGGGCGAGGTGACCCGCGCCCAGCTCGAGGAAATCGTGCGCGCCAAGGATCCGGACCTCACCGCCGCCGACATGGACGCCGCCGTGCGCACCATCGCCGGGACCGCGCGCAGCATGGGCCTGACCGTGGCCGGAGGGGAGGTATAGCCATGGCCCGTCTGACCAAGAGGCAGAAGACCTTCCGGGAGCTGCCGGGGCGCGGCGCCCCGCTGCCCATTGACGAGGCCATCCGCGTCGTCCGCGAGAGCGTGCCGGCGAAGTTCGGCGAATCGGTGGACGTGGCCGTGAACCTCAACGTCGATCCGCGCAAGGCCGACCAGATCGTGCGCGGCTCCACCGTGCTGCCGCACGGACTCGGCAAGGAAATCCGCGTGGCCGTATTCGCCGACGGGGAAGCCGCCGAGGCCGCCGTCGAAGCGGGCGCCGACGCGGTGGGCCTTGAGGAACTCGCCGACGAAATCAAGCAGGGCAAGATCGAACACGACGTCTATATCGCGGCGCCCAACGCCATGCGCGTGGTCGGCGCGCTCGGCAAGGTCCTCGGACCGCGCGGGCTGATGCCCAACCCCAAGTCCGGCACGGTTACGCCCAATGTGGGCGAGGCGGTGCGCAACGCCAAGGCCGGCCAGGTGCGCTACCGCACCGACAAGTCGGGGATCATTCACTGCTCGATCGGCAAGAAGAATTTCAGCGAGGAAGCCATCCTCGAAAACCTTACGGCGCTTTTGAACGAACTGGTAAAGGCCAAGCCGCCCGCGGCCAAGGGCGTTTACATGCAGCGCATCACCCTTTCCTCCACCATGGGACCGGGCGTGCGCATCGACCAGTCGAGCATAAAGCTGCAATAGCGATCACGGAAAACGGACCCATGCCCCTTAACCTTCAACAGAAGAAAGAGCTGGTCGAAGACCTGCGTTCCGCCGCCGAGTCCGCAATGGTTTCGGCCGCGGCGGACTACCGTGGCCTGAACGTCGAGGAAATGACCGACCTGAGGCGCCGGGCGCGCGGCGCCGGCGTCACGCTGCGCGTGGTCAAGAACACGCTGTCGCGGCGCGCGGTAAAGGACACGCCCTGCGAGAACCTCGCCGAGGCGCTGAACGGCCCCACGCTGCTGGCGTTCTCGGATGACGACCCGGGTTCGATCGCCAGGCTTTTCAAGGATTTCGCCAAACAGCACGAGGCGCTGCAGCCGCGCGGCTTCGTGCTCGACGGCGTGCTGTATCCCGGCGATCAGACCGACCGGATCGCCACTTTGCCGACGCTGGACGAGGCGCGCGCGAAGTTTCTCGGCGCGCTCAAGGCGCCGATGCAGAAACTGGTTGCGACCATCGCCGAGCCGCAGGCGCGCCTGGCGCGACTGCTGGCCGCGCGGCAGGAACAAGCGGAAGCCGAATGAGCCGGCTTTTGCATATCCACTAACGATTCATACCCCGAAGGAGCAAGCCATGACCGCAGGAAGAGCAGAAATCCGCGAAGCGCTGGGCAAGATGCCGGTGCTCGAACTGGTGGAACTGATCAAGGAACTCGAGGAAGAGTGGGGCGTCAGCGCGGCAGCGGCCGTCGTTGCCGGTCCCGCCGCCGGCCCGGCCGAGGAAGCTGCCGCCGCCGAGGAGCAGACCGAATTCACGGTCGTGCTGCAAGGCTTCGGCGAGTCCAAGGTCAAGGTCATCAAGGCCCTGCGTTCCCTCACCACCCTCGGCCTCAAGGAGGCCAAGGACCTGGTCGAGAGCGCTCCCGCTCCCGTATCCGAAGGCGTGTCGAAGGAAGACGCCGAGAAATTCAAGACCACGCTCGAAGAAGCCGGCGCCACGGTTGACGTCAAGTAGTTGGGCATTGCGCCCCACGAAGCAGGCAGGGCGTCCCGCCCTCCCGCCGCTATGTACGCCCGCGCGCCAGCCATTCTCAAGGATTAACCACGTATGACCTATAGCTATACCGAAAAGAAACGTATCCGCAAAAGCTTCGGGAAGAGCTCCACCGTGCTCGAGGTGCCGTACCTGCTGGCGATGCAGCGCGACAGCTACGCGCAGTTCCTGCAGGCGGACACCCCGCCGCCCGAGCGCGAGAACGTCGGCCTGCATTCCGTTTTCTCGCAGATATTCCCGATCGAGAGCTATACCGGCAACGTGGAGCTGCAGTACGTCAGCTACAGCCTTGGCGAACCGCCCTTCGACGAGGAGGAGTGCCGGTTGCGCGGCGCCACCTACGCCGCCCCCTTCAACCTGATGGTGCGCCTGGTCATCTTCGACCGCGGCGCCACCCGCGCGGTCAAGGAGATCCGCGAGCAGCAGGTCTACCTGGGCGAGATCCCGCTGATGACCGGGCACTGCAGCTTCATCATCAACGGCACCGACCGGGTCATCGTCTCGCAGTTGCACCGCTCCCCGGGCGTGTTCTTCGACCACGACCGCGGCAAGACCCATTCATCCGGCAAGCTGCTGCACAACGCCCGCGTCATTCCCTACCGCGGCTCCTGGCTGGACTTCGAGTTCGACGCCAAGGACTGCGTCTTTACCCGAATCGACCGCAAGAAGAAGATCCCGGCCACGGTGCTGCTGAGGGCCATGGAATTCTCCACCGAGGAGATACTCGGCCTGTTCTTCGAGCGCGACGAGTACCGCATCGACAAGAAGGGCAAGGTGAAGATGCGCCTGGAGCCGGCGCGCCTTCGCGGCCTGACCGCGCGCTTCGACATCGTCGTGGGAGGCGAACAGATCGCGCCCCGGGACCGCCGCATCACCCAGCGCCACGTGCGCCTGCTGCAGAAATCGCGGCTGAAGTGGCTGGAACTTCCGAACCTGCCGAAGTACGACGAAAACGGCGACGCCGCCACCGGCGCCGAGGACGACGAAGCAGCGCACCCGCTGATCGGGGAGACCCTGGCCTGCGACGTCGTGGACACCGAAACCGGCGAAGTGCTCGCCCAGGCCAACGACGAGATCACCCACGAAATCCTTCGCGGCCTGATCGCCCATGGCGTCGGCAAGATCGAGACGATCTACGTCAACGAGCTGGAGCACGGTCCGTACATATCCTCCACGCTCCGGGTGGACGAGACACGCAACCGCGACATGGCGCTGGTCGAGATCTACAAGATGATGCGCCCCGGCGAGCCGCCCACCCAGGAAGCGGCCAAGAACCTGTTCCACAACCTGTTCTTCAGCAGCGACCGCTACGACCTCTCGCGCGTCGGCCGGATGAAGTTCAACCGCCGCGTGGGCCGTGAGGAGACCACCGGCAGTTCGATCCTGAGTCCGGAAGACATCGTCGAGGTGCTCCGCGTGCTGCTGAGCATCCGCAACGGCAAGGACAATGTCGACGACATCGATCACCTCGGCAACCGCCGCGTGCGCTGCGTGGGCGAGATGGCCGAGAACGCACTGCGCCAGGGCCTGGCGCGGGTCGAGCGGGCGGTCAAGGAGCGCCTGTCCATGGCCGAGAGCGACGGCCTGATGCCGCAGGAGATGATCAACGCCAAGCCGGTGTCGGCGGCCATCAAGGAGTTCTTCGGTTCGAACCAGCTCTCGCAGTTCATGGACCAGAACAACCCGCTGGCCGAGACCACCCACAAGCGGCGGGTCTCGGCGCTGGGCGCCGGCGGCCTGACCCGCGAGCGGGCCGGCTTCGAGGTGCGCGACGTGCATCCCACCCACTACGGCCGCGTGTGCCCCATCGAGACCCCGGAAGGTCCGAACATCGGCCTGATCAACTCGCTCGCGGTCTATGCGCGCACCAACGAATACGGCATCCTGGAAACGCCGTACCGGCGCGTGACCGACGGCAAGGTCACCAACACCATCGACTACCTGTCGGCCATCGAGGAAGGCCAGTACGTGATCGCCCAGGCCAACGCCAGGCTCACCGACGAGGGCGGGTTCACGCAGCCGCTGGTGCGGGTGCGCTACCGCAACGAGTCCACGCTGATGCAGCGCGAGCGCATCCAGTACATGGACGTCTCGCCGCGCCAGACGGTATCGGTGGCCGCCGCGCTGATTCCCTTCCTCGAGCACGGCGACGCCAACCGCGCGCTGATGGGCTCGAACATGCAACGCCAGGCCGTGCCCACGCTTCGGGCCGAGCCGCCGCTGGTCGGCACCGGCATGGAGCGGGCCGTGGCGATCGATTCCGGGTCCTGCACCGTGGCGCGCCGTTCCGGCGTGGTGGACTACCTGGATTCGTCGCGCATCGTGGTGCGCGTGGAGCAGGAGGACGCCGGGGCCGGGGAGCCGGGCGTGGACATCTACAACCTGGTGAAATACCAGCGCACCAACCAGAACACCTGCATGAACCAGCGCCCGCAGGTGCGCAAGGGCGACCGCGTGGCGGCCGGCGACGTGCTGGCCGACGGCGCCGCCACCAGCATGGGCGAACTGGCCCTGGGCCAGAACCTGCTGGTGGCCTTCATGCCCTGGAACGGCTACAACTTCGAGGACTCCATCCTCATTTCCGAGCGCCTGGTGCACGAGGACCGCTTCACCAGCATCCACATCGAGGAGCTCACCTGCATGGCGCGCGACACCAAGCTCGGCGCCGAGGAGATCACCGCCGACATCCCCAACGTGGGCGAGGCGGCGCTGGCAAAGTTGGACGAGTCCGGCATCGCCTTCATCGGCGCGGAAGTGAAGGCCGGCGACATCCTGGTCGGCAAGGTCACCCCCAAGGGCGAGACCCAGTTCACGCCGGAGGAGAAACTGCTGCGCGCGATCTTCGGCGAGAAGGCTTCCGACATCAAGGACACCTCGCTCAGGGTCCCGGCCGGCATGGACGGCACCGTGATCGACGTGCGCGTTTTCACCCGCGAGGGCGTCGAGAAGGACAAGCGCGCGCTGGCCAACGAGGACCAGGAACTGGCCGGCGTCAAGAAGGACCTGGACGACCAGCGCAGGATCATCGAGGAAGATCTGTTCCAGCGCGTGCGCGAGCTGATCGAGGGCAAGATGGCCGACGGCGGTCCGGAAGGGTTCAAGCCCGGCAAGGTCACGCCCAGGAAGCTCGAGGCCCTGCCGCGCGAGCAGTGGTTCGAGATCAGCATGCGCACCCGCAAGCTCAACGAGAGCCTCGAACGCTCCCGCGAGCGGCTGCAGCAGATCCGAGAGGAGATGGAGAGCCGCTTCACCGAGAAGGCCCGCAAGATCACCGCCGGCGACGAACTGGCCGCCGGCGTGCGCAAGATGGTCAAGGTGTACATGGCCGTCAAGCGCCGGGTGCAGCCCGGCGACAAGGTGGCCGGACGCCACGGCAACAAGGGCGTGATCTCCACGATCGTGCCGGTGGAGGACATGCCGTACCTGGACGACGGCACGCCGGTGGACATGGTGCTCAATCCCCTGGGCGTGCCCTCGCGCATGAACACGGGACAGATTCTCGAGTGCCATCTCGGCTGGGCCGCCAAGGCCCTGGGCCTGCAACTCGGCGAGTTGATCTCGCAGGACGGCAAGAAGGGCACCCTGCGCGAGACGCTGGAGAGGATCTACGACTACTCCGGCACGGGCAGCGGCCAGAGCGTCGAGTCGCTCGACGAAGACGAGCTCGCGGACCTGGCCGACAACCTGGCCAACGGCGTGACCATGGCCACGCCGGTGTTCGACGGCGCCACGGAGGCCGAGATCAAGGACATGCTCAAGCTGGCGGAACTGCCGGAGTCGGGGCAGACCACGCTGTATGACGGGCGCACCGGGCAGGCCTTCGACCGCCCGGTGACGGTCGGCTACATGTACATGCTCAAGCTCAACCACCTGGTGGACGACAAGATGCATGCCCGCTCCACCGGCCCCTACAGCCTCGTGACCCAGCAGCCGCTGGGCGGCAAGGCCCAGTTCGGCGGCCAGCGTTTCGGCGAAATGGAGGTGTGGGCGCTGGAAGCCTACGGCGCGGCGCACACGCTTCAGGAGATGCTCACCGTCAAGTCCGACGACCAGTCGGGCCGCAGCCGGATGTTCAAGAGCATCGTGGACGGCCGCCACCGGGTCGAGGCCGGCATGCCGGAGTCCTTCAACGTGCTGGTGAAGGAAATCCGCGCGCTCGGCATCAACGTGGAGCTGACCCGCAACTGATGTTCATCAAGACAAACACACAAAGGAGCGATGCATGAGAGAAATCACTCGCATGGCCCAGGCCGCCCCCGGATTTGAAGACTTCGATTCCATCACCATCGGACTCGCGTCCCCGGAGATGATCAAGTCCTGGTCCTGGGGCGAAGTACGCAAGCCCGAAACCATCAATTACCGGACCTTCAAGCCCGAGCGCGACGGCCTGTTCTGCGCCCGCATCTTCGGCCCGCTGAAGGACTTCGAGTGCATCTGCGGCAAGTACAAGCGCCTCAAGCACCGCGGCGTGATCTGCGAGAAGTGCGGCGTGGAGGTGCGGGAAGCCCGGGTGCGCCGCGAGCGCATGGGCCACATCGACCTGGCCACGCCGGTGGCGCATATCTGGTTTCTGAAGTCGCTTCCGTCGCGCATCGGGCTGATGCTCGACATGACCATGCACGAGATCGAGCGGGTGCTGTATTTCGAGGCCTTCGTCGTGACCGACCCCGGCGACACCGACCTGGAGCAGGGCCAGCTCCTGACCGAGGAACTCAAGCGCGAGGCGCTGGAGATGTACGGCCCCACCTTCGAGGCCGAGATGGGCGCCGCGGCGATCCGCAAGCTGCTGCGCCAGGTGGACCTGGATGAAGCCATCGAAAAGGTGCACGGCGAGATCGACGCCACCGGCTCGGAAACCAAGATCAAGCGCCTGACCAAGCGGCTGAAGCTGCTCAAGGCCTTCCGGGATTCCGGCAACCGGCCGGAGTGGATGGTCCTGACCAGGCTGGCGGTGCTGCCGCCCGAGTTGCGGCCGCTGGTGCCGCTGGAGGGCGGGCGTTTCGCCACCTCCGACCTGAACGACCTCTACCGCCGGGTCATCAACCGCAACAACCGCCTGCGCCGGCTGCTGGACCTCAACGCGCCGGAAATCATCGTGCGCAACGAAAAACGCATGCTCCAGGAAGCCGTGGACGCGCTGCTGGACAACGGCCGCCGCGGCCGCGCCTTCACCGGCAGCAAGAAGCGCGCGCTGAAGTCGCTGGCCGACATGATCAAGGGCAAGCAGGGCCGGTTCCGCCAGAACCTGCTGGGCAAGCGCGTGGACTACTCGGGCCGCTCGGTCATCGTGGTGGGCCCGACGCTCAAGCTGCACCAGTGCGGCCTGCCCAAGAAGATGGCGCTGGAGTTGTTCAAGCCCTTCGTGCTCTCGAAGCTGCAGGTGTTCACCGAGGCCACCTCGGTGAAGGCCGCGCGCCGTCTGATCGAGCGCGAGGAGCCGATCGTCTGGGACTTCCTCGAAGAAGTGATCCGCGAGCACCCGGTGCTCCTGAACCGCGCGCCCA
The DNA here is from genome assembly GCA_026707445.1 of Gammaproteobacteria bacterium. Taxonomy (GTDB): domain Bacteria; phylum Pseudomonadota; class Gammaproteobacteria; order Steroidobacterales; family Foliamicaceae; genus Foliamicus. The sequence goes on along the minus strand of JAPOWV010000001.1, from coordinate 12,343 downwards.
CACTGCATCGCCTCGGCATCCAGGCCTTCGAGCCGCTGCTGATCGAGGGCAAGGCCATCCAGCTGCACCCGCTGGTCTGCACCGCCTTCAACGCCGACTTCGACGGCGACCAGATGGCCGTGCACGTGCCGCTGTCGCTGGAAGCGCAGCTCGAGGCCCGCGCCCTGATGATGGCCTCGAACAACATCCTGTCGCCGGCCAACGGCGAGCCGGTGATCGTTCCGTCGCAGGACGTGGTGCTGGGCATTTACTACATGACCAGCAAGCGCATCAACGCGCGCGGCGAGGGCATGGTGTTCAGCGGCCGCGACGAGGTGCACCGCGCCTACGAGACCGGGGCCGCCGACCTGCACGCCGCGGTCAGGCTGCGCGCCGGCGGCGAGCTGATCGAGACCACCGTGGGCCGCGCCCTGCTCGGCGCGCTGCTGCCGGAGGAACTCGACTTCGAACTGATCAACCGCACGATGAACAAGCGCGAGATCGGGCAGCTCATCAACGCCTGCTATCGCCAGGCCGGCCTCAAGAAGACCGTGGTCTTCGCCGACCGCCTGATGTACATGGGCTTCCAGTTCGCCACTTCGGCCGGCATCTCCATCGGCATCAACGACATGGAGGTGCCCGAGGACAAGCCGGAAATCCTGGCCGAGGCCGAGGAGAAGGTCAAGGAAATCCAGGACCAGCACGCGCAGGGCCTGGTGACGGACGGCGAGCGCTACAACAAGGTCGTCGATATCTGGTCGCACACCAGCGACCGGCTGGCCCGGGTCATGATGGACAACCTCGGCACCGAGCAGGTCACCGACGCCTCCGGCGAGGAGGTCACCCAGAAGTCGTTCAACTCGATCTTCATGATGGCCGACTCCGGGGCCCGCGGCTCGGCGGCGCAGATGCGCCAGCTGGCCGGCATGCGCGGCCTGATGGCCAAGCCCGACGGCTCGATCATCGAGACGCCGATTACCGCCAACTTCCGCGAAGGCCTGGACGTGCTGCAGTACTTCAACTCCACGCACGGCGCCCGCAAGGGTCTGGCCGACACCGCGCTGAAGACCGCCAACTCCGGCTACCTGACCCGGCGCCTCGTGGACGTGGCCCAGGACCTGGTGGTGACCGAGGAGGACTGCGAGACCACCGCCGGCCTGGTGATGGAAGCGGTGCTGGACGGCACCGAGCAGATCCAGTCGCTCACTGACCGGATCCTCGGCCGCGCCACCGCCCGCCCGGTCGTTTCGCCGGCCACAGGCGAGGAACTGATCGGCGCCGGCGAACTGCTGGACGAGAAACTCGCGGCGCTGATCGAGGAACACAGCGTCGAGCAGGTCACGGTGCGTTCGCCGATCACCTGCGAGACCCGCTTCGGCGTGTGCCGCAGCTGTTACGGGCGCGACCTGGCCCGCGGCAAGTGGGTGAACATCGGCGAGTCGGTGGGCGTGATCGCCGCCCAGTCGATCGGCGAGCCCGGGACCCAGCTCACGATGCGCACCTTCCACATCGGCGGGGCCGCGTCCAGGACCGGCGCGCGCAGCAGCATCGAGGTTAGGCGCGACGGCGTGGTTCGGCTGCAGAACCTGAAGACCCTGAAGCACAAGAAGGAAAAGCGCCTGGTGGCGGTGAGCAACACCGGAGAACTGGCGCTGGTGGACGCCGACGGGCGGGCGCTGGAGCGCCACAAGGTCAGCTACGGCGCATCCATCCTCGTGAAGGACGGCGCCAAGGTGAAGGCCGGCCAGACCGTGGCCACCTGGGACCCGCACAACCGGCCGATCATTTCCGAAGTGGTGGGCTGGATCGAGTTCGAGGACCTGCTGGAAGGCATTACGGTGGAGGAGCGCATCGACGAGTTCACCGGCCTTTCGACCGTGGCGGTGCTGGAGCGCCGCCGCCGGCCCTCGTCGGGCGCCGACAAGGAGCCGCGGATCCGCCTGACCGACAAGGACGGCGCCGTGCTGCACTTCAGCGGCACCGACGCGCCGGTGGAGCACAAGATGCCGGAAGGTTCGGTGCTCGACCCCATGCTGGCCGCGGCCTGGCAGAAGTCCCGCGGTATGGAGGAAGGCGGCTCGAAGGCGTCCGGAAAGCTCAAGGTGGAGACCGGCGACGTGCTCGCCCGCGTTCCCGCCAGCGAGGCCAAGTCGATCGACATCACCGGCGGCCTGCCGAGGGTGGCGGACCTGTTCGAGGCCCGCAAGCCGCGCGAGGCCGCGATCCTCGCAGAGCACCGTGGCGTGGTCAGCTTCGGCCAGGACACCAAGGGCAAGCGCCGGCTGATCATCGCCGACGAGCAGGGCGAGGAAGTCAAGATGCTGGTGCCCAAGGACCGCCCGCTGAACGTGTTCGGCGGCGAGCGCGTGGAAACCGGCGAGATGATCGCCGACGGCGAGCCCAACGTCCACGACATCCTGAGGCTGCGCGGCGTGCAGGCCATGGCCGAGTACCTGGTGGGCGAGATCCAGGCGGTGTACCGGCTGCAGGGCGTGCGCATCAACGACAAGCACATCGAGGTGATCATCCGCCAGATGCTCAAGCGCGTCGAAGTGATGGACCCCGGCGAGACCGGCCTGCTCAAGCGCGAGCAGCTCGAGCGTTCGCAAGTCGTCGAGATCAACGAGAACGCGGAACAAGAGGACAAGACGCAGGCAACCCACCGGCCGTTGCTGCTGGGCATTACCAAGGCGTCGCTGGCGACCCGCTCGTTCATCTCCGCGGCGTCGTTCCAGGAGACCACCCGGGTTCTGACCGAGGCTGCCGTGATCGGCATGCGCGACGAGCTCAAGGGCCTGAAGGAAAATGTCATCGTCGGCCGGCTGATCCCCGCCGGCACCGGCTTCCACTATCACCAGGAGCGCGTCAGGCGACGCGAGAAGCGCCTGGAGATCGAGGCCGCCGAAGCCGCCGAGGCCGAATTCGCCCCCGTCGCCCCCGAGGAAGCCCCCACCGAGGAACAGGCGCCCACCGTCGCCGTTTAAACTACGACAATGCGGAATTGACGCGAAACTGAATCGCGTCAATTAGGCAGTTGCTTCTGCTATCAATGGGATATCGCGTGGGCATATTGCACAGGCGGCTGACGGCAATTCTCGCTGCGCTCCTTGCGCACGCATTGACTCCGCTTGCCGCCTCGGCGCAGGCGCCGCCGGGCGTATTCTCCGAGGTTCCGAACGCCATCGGTCCCCGCGCCAGCCCCGCGCTGGAGCCGGCCACGATCCGCAGCCGCGTCGTGCAGATTGACATGCAGAGAATCACCGCAGCCCGGCGGGGTCGTGAAGCGCTCAAGCTGAATCTCTTCGACGACGCGGCAATCGACGTGGAGATCAGGCGCGTTCGCCCCACGCGCACCGGCTACTTCATCTCCGGGCGCCCCAAGGGCATGGATTGGGGCGATGTGCGGTTAGTCGTGAACGGCCCGGTGATGGTGGGCACCGTCGAGACGCCGGAAGGCAAGTTCACGATTCGCTCGGCTGGTTCCAGCCGCCACGTCATTCGCCAGATCGATCCCTCAAGGGAACCATTCGAATGCGAAGTGCACGAAGCTTCTACGGTCGGTTCTCCCGGCTCTGCTCAACTGCCGGCGATTTCGTCGATAGAGCCTCCGGTGGGCGGAGGGCTGTCAACGCGTCCGGTTCACGCTGGCGATATGCCGACAGAGGACGGTTCCGAAGTCCGGATACTGGTGGTTTACACGCCGGCCTTGCGGAGAGAGCAAGGGGGGGCAGCCGGAATGCAGGCGCTTCTCGACCTGATGATCGAGACCGCCAACCAGGCATTCGAGGACAGCGGCATCAACCCCAGGCTGGTGTTGGCTCACTCAGCCATGGTCGATTATGTGGCGCAGGGTACCCGCACAGACCTTAATCGGCTGCAAGTGGGAGACGATGGATACATGGACGAGGTTCACGCGCTACGCAATGAGTACGCTGCGGATTTGGTCCACCTCCTGACCAACGTGTCCGTTGGTGGTCCGGTTGGAAGTGCTATACCGCTAGGCCGTGAATTACTCATCGACGAGAGCAGTGCTGCCTTTGCCATGACAGCAAACGCCAGTGAAGAAACCTTCACGCATGAGGTGGGCCACAACTTCGGCATGGCTCACGATCGATATTGGGCGGACGATCCGAGCGTACAGATATACCCTTATGCGTTCGGCTATGTGAACAAGACAGCCTTCGAATCCGGCGCGCCGGCGTCTGCCTGGTGGAGCACAATTATGGCCACGTGGCGCCGTTGCCTCGATGCAGGCATAAGCTGCCCCCGATTGTTCCGATTCTCCAATCCCGATCAAACCTACAAGGGCGATCCTTTGGGGGTTCCGGCCGATAGCACGGTCAGCGGCCCGGACGGCCCGGCTGACGGCCGCCGGACAATCAACAATACGGCGCGATGGGTGGGCTCCTTTCGGTCCGAGGCGTGCACCGAGTTCCTGGTCACGCCTCAAAGGCCTGTTGCGTCTGTGGACGGGGGAGAAATCGCCCTCAAGGTGGACACTGCGCCTGGATGCCTGTGGGAAGCGTCCAGCCAATCCGGGTTCCTGAATCCGAATGCCGACCTGCGCTCGGCAGGTTCGGGCTTCGTAAGCATATCCGTCGAGGCAAACGAAACGGGCGCAGAACGCACCGGAATGCTGATGGTAGCGGGCAAGGCTGTTGCGGTGCGCCAACTGGCAATGGATGCCGGCATTTGCGGCCGAACGCCGGCAGTCATGCGAGCGATTGCGCGAGCCGGCGGCGTCGACGCCGGGAACTGTGATCAGGTGACCGACCAACAACTGGCGGAAGTCGGGCAGTTGTACTTGAATCGCGAAGGCGTTACTTTGCTGAAGGCGGGCGATTTCGAAGGACTGACAAGCTTGAAATTACTGAACCTGGAATCCAACCAGCTACGCGAATTGCCGGCCGGCATTTTTGATGGTCTTTCAGATCTTGAGACTTTGAGCTTGCGCGACAACCGACTGGCCAAGCTGCCCCGGGGTTTATTTTCCGGCTTTTCCAAGCTAAAGAGCCTCTGGCTTGACGACAACATGCTTGCAGAGTTGCCCGAAGGCCTCTTCGCCGGACTGGGGAACCTCGAAGATCTGGGTTTGGGGAACAACCAATTGGCCACATTGCCGAATGACATATTTGGCGGGCTATCAAGGCTGCAGGTATTGCGGTTGGACCAAAACGAACTGGTTCGGCTACCCGCAGGTGTTTTTGCGGATCTCTCTGAACTGGAGAACCTGGAGTTGCTCTTCAATCAATTGACGGAATTGCCCGGCGGACTGTTTGAAGGCTCGCCAGGGTTGAAACGACTGAACCTCCTCAGCAACCGGATCACCGGGTTGTCCGCCGAGTCATTTGCCGGCCTGTCCGAATTGGAACAACTGGATCTCTACGGTAATGAATTGACGGAATTGCCACCGGATGCGTTCTCTGATCTTGTCAACCTGAAGGGGTTGCGTCTGGGCTGGAATCCCTTTGCGACACTGTCGAAGGGAGTTTTCTCAAATCTCTCCAACCTGGTGGAGCTGAGCTTCTTCAATGGGGAAATGACCCTTTTGCCTGCCGGTGCATTCGCCGGTCTTTCCAGACTGGAATCTCTGGATTTTTCCAGCAATGAATTGAGCATGCTGCCCTCGGAACTGCTGAAGGATCTCCCGAGTCTCAAGTCATTGATGTTGCCTTACAACGAGTTCACTGAGGTCCCGTCGCAATTCGCTCAGGGTTCCTGGCGCCTGGAAAGGCTGTCACTGCGCGGGAACAGAATCCGGAACCTTTCCGCGGGAGCGTTTGCCGGCTTGCCGGCGCTTGTGTCCCTGGAACTCACGAGCAACTCATTGGAAATACTGCCGGCTGGGGCTTTTTCCGGCCTTGATTCGCTTCAAGCCCTTTTCTTGGACAACAACAGTTTGAAGTCGCTGCCGGATGGAATCTTTTCGGGGCTGGCCAATCTGAAGTCTCTCGATGCAAGAACCAACCTTGTCGATCCTTTGCAGCTTTCGATTTCTCTCGAAAAGGTTGCTGACGCCCGGTTCAGGGCGATTGTGCCGTCTGGAGCCCCATTCCGGCTGGAACTTCCGATTGAAGTGAGTAGCGCGGGATCAGGCGAGGCAAGCTTCCTGGCGGTTTCCACCGGCGCTGTGGAGAGCGAACCCCTGACGGTTTCACGCGTCGAAGGCCAGGAAGGCGCGGTCAATGTGGATCTTGGGGCTTTACCGGGACCGCCGGCGAATCATCAAGGCTACGCGTTTTTTCGGGACGAATCGCTTCCGCTGTGGATCCTGGAATCACTGAATCCGGCGGATGCGGCCTTGATCGGTCTATCGCTCAGCCATGGGACCTTGAGCCCGCCATTTTCAACGGACGCCATCAGCTATGAAGCAAGCGTGGCCCGATCGGTATCAACCGTTACCGTGACCGCGCAGCCCGCCAACGAGAACGCAAGTCTGGGCTTTTTCGACCTGAACGATGTTGTACTGGCCGACGCGGATACAGCAAGCGCCGGGCAGCAACTCAGGCTGAGCCTGGGGCGCAACACGTTCAAGATAATCGTTACGTCCGAGGACGGAACCGTGACAGCGACCTATACCGTGGTGATTATTCGCGAGTCTGGTATCTGCACCCGGACCCCGGAGGTAACCCAGGCGATCATGACGGCCTTGCAGGATGTCGAGACATGCAGTGATGTAACGACGGCAGATCTTCTGAGGGTTTCCGAACTCGGATTGCGAGGCAAGGATATTTCGGCGTTGAAATCCGGCGATTTCGCAGGGTTGAATTCACTTATCAGGCTTGACTTGAGTACGAACGAATTGGAACGATTGCCAAACGATATTTTCTCCGGTCTGTCTGCGTTGCGCGTTCTGTTCTTGTACGATAACGAGTTGGCCAGTCTTCCCGAGGACATTTTTTCCGGGCTGTCGTCTTTGAGGGACCTTTGGTTGAATGGCAACCAGTTGACCCTTCTTCCTGACGGCGTCTTTTCCGGATTGTCTGCGCTTCAGGGTCTGCTTTTGCAATACAACCGATTGAACGGCCTTCCGTCCAATGTGTTTGGTGAATTATCGGGACTGAGAACCCTCTGGTTGGGCGGCAATCAATTGACCGGCCTTGCGTCCGGTATTTTCGATGGCTCGCCCGCGCTCGAACGGCTGGATATGAACAGTAACGAGCTTGCCGATCTACCGGTTGATATCTTCGCCGGACTTTCTGAACTATTGGAACTGAACCTGGTCGGCAACCAGTTTACCAGCCTCCCTGCGGACATTTTTTCCGGGCTGTCGTCTTTGCGAGACCTTTGGTTGGATGACAATCAGTTGACCGGTCTTCCCGACGGCGTCTTCTCCGGTTTGACTCGATTGCAGCGTCTCTCTCTGCGCCAACGCAGCGGCATGCTGTCAATCCCTTTATCCCTTGCCAATGCAGGGGATAGTCAATTCAAGGCGATCGCGCCGACGGGTTCGCCGTTCACTATGGAAATAAGAGTCAGCGCCAGTAGCGCGGGCTCCCTTGACGGTGGCGTCCAAGCCCTGGAACTTTTCGCCGGAACCCTGGAAAGCGAACCGCTGGGCGTCAGTCGTGTGACAGGCACTACGGAAGCAGTCGAAGTAGATATCGATTCCGTGCCGGAATTGCCTGAGGAACACTCGGGCTACGAGCTCAGGAGGACCGAGGCATTGCCGCTTGAGATTCCTTTCCCGCGCTTGAGTGGCGCCCTGAGCCTGGTTACCGGAATTGAAGTTACGGCGGGCTTGAAGCAGCTTGAAGTGTCTTGGGATGCGGTTTCCGATGCCGACGGCTACAAGGTGCAATGGAAGTCGGGTGACGAGGAATACGGGGAGGAGCGTCAGGCGGTTATTGTTGGTGGCGAAACCGCAACCCACACGATTACGAAGTTAGCGGCCGGCGCCGAGTACACGGTGCGCCTGATCGCAACGAAGCAAAACGCCGAATACGGTCCGCCTTCCACGGAAGTCACCGGCGTTCCCCGGGCGGAACCTCCGGCGCAGGTTACCGGTGTTGCGATAGCCGTGGGGGGAGTTGAGAGCTTGGACGTGTCCTGGGATGCGGTCTCTGATGCGGATGGTTATTGGGTGCAGTGGAAGTCGGGCGCGGACGACTACAGCGAGTCACGTCAGGCGCTGCTCACGGGAGGTGACGCGATCGGTTACACGATCGTGGGGCTGGCCGCCGGGACGGAATACACGGTTCGCGTCGTTGCGACACGCGAGCACGCGGACGACGGCGAGCCTTCGGAGGAAGTGACGGGCATTCCGAAGGTTCAGCCTCCCGCGCGGGTGACTGGCGTTGGCGTGGAGCCCGGCGTTGAGGAGCTGGCGGTGTCTTGGGATGCGGTCTCCAACGCCGACGGCTACAAGGTGCAATGGAAGTCGGGTAGCGAGGGCTACGACGAAGAGCGTCAGGTGGTGCTGTTGGGCGGTGAGACGACGAGTTACACGATCATCGATCTGAGCGCCGATACGGCCTACACGATCCGGGTGATTGCGACCAGGGAGAATGCCGACGACGGGGAGCCTTCCGAAGCAGTCACGGCCATGCCGCTTTCCGCGGATCCGGATGTCAACGCCGACGGTAAGCTGGACGGCGACGACGCTCTGATCATGTATCACTCGTATGCTGCGGCCGACCGTTTGGGCGATGGCGAGACGGGGGGTACGGCGCAGTCTCGGCAATCACTGCTTGCGGGCTATTCGGGCAAGGAAAATCCGAGCGATGAAGATCTCAAGGAGATGATCCGCAAGGCCAACGCCTGGCGGGAGGTGGGCGTCGATGCCGGCGGCGACATCAACGAGGACGGCGAGTTGAATGAATCCGATGCCTCCGTGATGCATTACGCCTATGTATTCGAGAATCTGGTGGGCAATGGCGAGACCGGTGGCACGGCGCGTTTCAGGAGTCTGCTGCTGGCGTCCTTGGCGGGCAAGGCCAACCCCACCGACGAGGATTTGAAGGCCATGCTGCGAAGGGCCAACAAGCTGCGCGAAGACTTCGGCTGATCCCGCCTGCTCCCGGGCGGGCATGTCCCTCGCGAACTCCCACCCTCAAAAGGACCAGGACCGGAACCATTCAAAAGTCGCAGTTGGCGCTACATCGCTGCGGCAGCGGCAGCGGCAGCGGCTTGACTTGACAGGTGAATTCCGCATAATTCGCGGATTCCGTGCTTGCGGCTGAGGGTGGCCTGAAACGGCAACCTCAGGCATATCGCAGGCACGTTTTTTCCGCAATCAAAACAAGGGCAAGGGGCAGGCCGTAAAGCAATGTCCACGGTGAATCAGCTTGTGCGCAAGGCGCGCGCTCCGCGGCGGGCCAAGACCAACGTTCCGGCGTTGGAGAACAGTCCGCAGAAGCGCGGCGTCTGCACGCGCGTGTACACCACCACGCCCAAGAAGCCGAACTCGGCGATGCGCAAGGTGGCCCGGGTACGTCTCACAAACGGCTTTGAGGTCACCAGCTACATCGGCGGCGAAGGCCACAACCTGCAGGAGCACTCGGTTGTGCTGATCCGGGGCGGCCGCGTCAAGGACCTTCCCGGCGTCCGCTACCACACGATCCGCGGCACGCTCGACTGCGCCGGCGTAACCGACCGCCGCCAGGGCCGCTCCAAGTACGGCGCCAAGCGGCCGCGCTGACACCATGTCCCGCCGCTCCCGCGCCCCCCGCCGGCCCGTTCTGGCCGACCCGCTGTACGGCAGCGAGCTTTTGTCGCGCTTCATCAACATGATCATGAAGAGCGGCAAGAAGTCAGTGGCGGAGAACATCGTGTACGGCGCCATCGACGTGATCTCCAGGATCCGCAAGCAGACCCCCGAAGAGGCGCTGGTACTGCTGGAAGAGGGCCTGGAGAACGTCAAGCCCACGGTCGAGGTCCGCTCCCGCCGGGTCGGCGGCGCGACCTACCAGGTGCCCGTGGAAGTGCGCACCGCCCGCCGCGAGACGCTGGCGATGCGCTGGATGATCGACGCGGCCCGAAAGCGCACCGAGAAGACCATGGCCGAACGCCTGGCGCGCGAACTCATGGAAGCCTCGGAGAACTCCGGGGCCGCGGCCCGCCGCCGCGAGGAAACTCATCGAATGGCGGAGGCCAACAAGGCTTTCGCGCATTACCGCTGGTAGGCCGGCCGCCGGCGCCAGATCCTTGTTCGCCCAAGCGTCCTTCGGCCTTCACGGTACGGGTATAGAACCATGCGCGCTACGCCCATCGGCCGTTACCGCAACATCGGCATCATGGCCCACATCGATGCCGGCAAGACCACGACCACGGAGCGGGTCCTGTTCTACACCGGCGTTTCGCACAAGCTGGGCGAGGTCCATGACGGCGCGGCCATCATGGACTGGATGGAGCAGGAGCAGGAACGCGGCATAACGATCACCTCGGCGGCCACCACCTGCTTCTGGAGCGGGATGCGCCGCCAGTTCCCCGAGCACCGCATCAACATTCTGGACACGCCGGGGCACGTGGATTTCACGATCGAAGTCGAGCGCTCGCTGAGGGTGCTGGACAGCGCCGTCGCGTTGTTCTGCGCGGTGGGAGGCGTCGAGCCCCAGTCCGAGACGGTATGGCGCCAGGCCAACCGCTACGGCGTGCCGCGGATGGCGTTCATCAACAAGATGGACCGCGTGGGCGCGGACTTTTTCCGCGTCGTCGGCCAGATCGAGTCCCGCCTGGGCGCCAAGGCCGTGCCGATTCAGGTCCCGATCGGCAGCGAAAGCGATTTCGCGGGCGTAGTGGACCTGGTCGAGGAACGCGCCATCTACTGGAGCGAGGCGGACCTCGGCACCACCTACCGCGAGGACGACATTCCGGAGGAACTCGCCGAACTGTGCGCCGAATGGCGCGAGCGCATGGTGGAGGCCGCGGCCGAGAGCGACGACGAGCTGATGGAGAAGTACGTGGGCGGCGAACCGCTCACGACCGAAGAGATCCGCCGGGGCCTGCGCGAGCGCACGCTGCGCAACGAAATCGTTCCCGCCATGTGCGGCAGCGCCTTCCGCAACAAGGGCGTGCAGGCGGTGCTGGACGGCGTCGTGCATTACCTGCCTTCCCCGGCCGAAAAACCGCCGATCACCGGCATCAACGGTTCCGGACAAACGGCCGAGCGCGCGCCGAACAACGAGGCGCCGTTCTCGGCGCTCGCCTTCAAGATCGCCAACGACCCGTACGTGGGCAACCTGTCGTTCATCCGCGTGTATTCCGGCCGCATCAAGTCCGGCGACCGGGTGCTCAACGTCACCCGCGGCAAGAAGGAGCGCATCGGACGCCTGCTGCAGATGCACGCCAACGACCGCGCCGAAGTCTCGGAAATCAGAGCCGGCGACATCGTGGCCGCGGTGGGCCTGAAGGAGGTGACCACGGGCGACAGCCTTACCGAGGTCGGCAAGCCCATCGCCCTGGAGCGCATCACGATCCCCGACCCGGTCATCCATGTGGCCGTGGAGGCCCGCACCCGCGCCGACCAGGAGAAGATGTCAACGGCGCTTCAGAAGCTGGCCAAGGAGGACCCCTCGTTCAAGGTGTCCACCGACAAGGAGTCCGGCCAGACCATCATCGCCGGCATGGGCGAGCTGCACCTGGAGATTCTCGTGGACCGTATGCGCCGCGAGTTCCAGGTCGAGGCCAACGTGGGGCGCCCGCGCGTGTCCTACCGCGAGACGATCCGCCAGGCCGTGGAGCAGGAGGGCCGGTTCGTGCGCCAGACCGGCGGCCGGGGCCAGTACGGCCACGTGTTCCTGCGCCTCGAGCCGCTGCCGTCGGGAGGCGGCTACGAGTTCGAGGACAAGATCGTCGGCGGCTCGGTGCCGAAGGAGTTCATCCCGGCCGTGAACAAGGGCGTGCAGCAGCAGATGGGCGAAGGCGTACTGGGCGGCTACCCCGTCGTGGACGTCAAGGCGACGCTCTACGACGGTTCGTTTCACGAGGTGGACTCCAGCGAGGTCGCCTTCCGCGTGGCCGCGGCCCAGGCCTTCCGCGAGGGCATGAGGCGGGCCAGGCCGATCCTGCTGGAGCCCACGATGAAGATCGAGGTGGTCACGCCCGACGACTACATGGGCGACGTGAGCGCCGACCTGACCCGCCGGCGCGGCGAGCTGCACAGCATGGAGGAGTCGCCCTCGGGCAAGGTGGTGCGCGGAGAGGCGCCGCTGGCGGAGATGTTCGGCTACGCCACAACGCTGCGGTCGATGTCGCAGGGCCGCGCGACCTATTCGATGGAATTTTCCCGTTACACTCCGGTTCCCGCCAAGGTGGCGGCGGACCTTACTCATACCGGCTGAGAGCCGAACTGCAAGGAGAGAATCACTTATGGCCAAGGCGAAATTTGAGCGTACCAAGCCGCACGTGAACGTGGGTACGATTG
>JAPOWV010000048.1 GCA_026707445.1 Gammaproteobacteria bacterium | reverse complement strand
CAGCGCAAAGCGCTCCGGTTGCTCAGCGTGCGGCTACAGTAGCGTTCCCAGTAACCCACCCGTAGAAATCCGTGTTCTATATCTATATCAATACGTTAGATCAAATCAACTCTGGAAGTTCGGGCTAAGGGAAGAGTCCCTGCCGCTGCAGGTTCTTCCATCGATCAGCGATTCCGATACAACCCTGGAAGGCCTGTCGGTAAGCGGCGCGACGCTAACGCCCCACTTTTCCCCAGAAGAGACCGACTACATCGCCATCGTTGGCCATACGATGAGCTCGGTCTCGGTCAATGCCATCCCAAGCAATGCAGACGCAAGTGTGTCGTTACTTGATGCAACCGACACGGCGCTGCCCGATTCGGACGCAAGTGCTGACGGCCACCAGGTCAACCTCAATCAAGGCGAGAACACCTTCCACATCAGGGTCACATCGGTTGATAGCCTCTCAACCAACACGTACACCGTTGTCGTGACGCGCGACAAGCCCATCAATGTGTGCGGGCGCACGCCGCAAGTTCGCGACGCGATTGTTGAAGCAATGCCGGATGCCGCAACCTGCATCGACGCGACGGAGGCTCAATTGTCGGAGATCACCAGACTAAATTTGAACCGAAAGAATATCGATTCCTTGAAATTGGGCGATTTCGCGGGGCTGACCAATCTCCTGGCACTTGAACTGACAGACAACGGACTCAGCACTATCCCGCCTCATTTGTTCTCCGACATATCCAATCTTGGTTATCTTTCGCTGGCCGGCAACCCCTTAAGTGAAATTTCGGCTGACACCTTCGCAGGCCTTTCTACAATTGATTCGCTGGATTTGAGCGAGATTGGATTGACGACTCTTCCCAGCAGTGTGTTTTCGTCGTTACCAACTTTAGGAAAGGTGCGGTTATACGGCAACAGGCTCACTGGTTTGCCCCTCGAAGTCTTCCACGGCCTGCCGCGGCTCTATTCCATTGATCTGGGCCGGAATCAGTTGAGTATTCTCCCTGAGGGAATCTTCTCCGGATTGTCGACTCTTAAGGATCTCGACCTTTACGGCAATCGGCTTGAAATTCTTTCCGCCGGGGAATTCGCCAATTTGCCCGCCCTTGAGGCACTTCACTTGCGTGGCAACTCGCTGGCATATTTGCCGACCGGAGTTTTTTCCAAACTGGAAGTTCTGACGTGGCTTGACCTCAGCGAAAACTTGTTTGCAAGTTTGCCGGCCGGTGTCTTTTCCGGCCTGGCGCATCTTGAGACACTGGACACAACGTACAACTTGATCGAGCCGCTGGCGCTGCCGGTTTCCCTGAAGAAGGCGGGCGAGAATCAATACAAGGTGACTGTGCCCAGCGGGGCACCGTTCAACCTGGAATTGTCCATCAGCATTACTGATGCCGAAGGAATCGATCCCGCTATCACTAAGGTGACCATTCCAGCGGGCGCAGTTGAGAGCGGGCCCTTGTCGGTAGGGCAGAATTCGGCAATGGATGAATCGGTCACGGTCGATATCGCTGCTTTACCCAATCCTCCCGATAGGCATCAAGGGTATGTTCTAGCCAAGGACGAGTCCTTGCCCCTTTTGTTCGGGTCCGGACAGAAGGCGCCGGCACTGGACCAGGTAACGGGTGTTGGGATTGTCCCAGGGATCGAGAGTTTGGTCTTGTCCTGGACGGCTGTTTCGGATGCAGACGGCTACAACGTGCAGTGGAGGTTGGGCGATGAGGAGTACACAGAAGAGCGTCAGGCGGTCATTGTTGGCGGTGATACCACGACCCACACGATTACGGAGTTGACGGCCAGCCTCGAGTACACGGTCCGTGTGATTGCGACCAGGGAAAACGCAGATGACGGTCCGCCTTCGAGCGAAGTCACCAGAGCACCGCAACCGACACCGCCGGAGCAGGTACCGGGCGCAACGCAACCGGAGCCACCGGCGCAGGTAACCGGCGTTGAGGTCATAGTTGGCGTGGAGGAGTTGAACGTATCGTGGACTGCCGTGTCCGATGCAGACGGCTACAAGGTGCAATGGAAGTCGGGCGGCGAGGATTACGATGCAGATCGACAGGTCGTATTGTTGGGCGGTGATACGACGGGTCACACGATCATCGATCTGACCACTGATACGGCATACACAGTACGTGTAATTGCGACCAAGGAAAACGCTGACGACGGTGCGTCGTCGGAGGAAGTCACGGCCACGCTGGTGTCCGCGAATCCCGATGTCAACGGCGACGGCATGCTCGACGGCAACGACGCCTTGATCATGTATCAAGCGTTTGCGTCCGAGGCCCAGGTGGGCGATGGCGAGACGGGCGGCACCGCAGCCTCGCGGCAAGCGCTGCTGGCTGGGTATTCGGGGAAGGTCAATCCGGCCGACGGAGAGCTCAAGGAAATGATCCGCAAGGCCCTGGTCTGGCAGGAAGCAGGCGTTGCGGCTGGCGGTGACATGAACGAGGATGGAGAGATCAATGAGTCGGATGCGTTCGTTATGTATTACGCGTATACGAACGCCAGCCTGTTGGGAGATGGGAACACCGGCGGCACGGCGCGCTTCCGTCAATTGCTGTTGTCGTCATTTGCCAACAAGGCAAACCCTACCGACGAGGATCTCAAGGCGATGCTGCAAAGGGCACATAAGCTGCGGGAAGAGTTCGGCTGATTCGCCTCAGAGGACCAGGGCATCCAGCCGTGGTGGAAGGCCGGATTCCCTTCTTCCCGGGGAGTTCATGTATGTCCAACTGTGGTATATAGAGTTCCCCGGGAAAAGGGATTACATGCCAGCCGTCCGTAAATCCGCTGTGGCTGCCAGTTGTCTGGCGCTTTTTCTTGCGATCGTCCCGGCTGTCGGCACTCATGCAGCGACCTGGACGTTCACCCCCGAGTTGAGGCGGCTCGACACCCAAGGCAACGAGCTACCGGCAGGGCCGGTCGAAGTGGCCCGGCACGAGGTGCTGCGGGTGGGTCTATATATCGCCGTAATGGCCGATGGTGACGGACTTGCGCACAGCGGCCACCTGGGCTTTGAGTCTTTGAGCGGCGCCATTCATTTCTTCGGACAGACGCTGGATGCCAGCGACATCGGCCCGGTGGTGCGGTCGCTGCGCGGCGGCCAGGGATGGGAACGTCGCATGGCCAACGCATCGTTCGATCCTATTGCTGACGGCTGGCTGGGTCCTCCTGAAGAGGCGGACAACGAGACCAGCTGGATCGCATTCTGGTCCGATCCCACCAATCTCCGGGCCAATCCGCGCGGCGCCTGGTGCGCAGGCGAGGCCGGCAACTGCAGCATCTTCGTAGGGGTGCTCACTATATCGGTGGCCCAATTGCCGGCCGATGCGGTCGGGGACCTGTCGCTGCGATTCGGAGGCGTCGCTTCAGCGGAAGCGCGTGCGCACGTCGGCGCCATATTCGGCCGCGCCGAGGAAAAGGTTGCCGCCGGAAACACCATTACCTACAACATCTGCCCTGCCTCCGGCTGCGCGATTTCAGACGATAACGACCAGCCGGACCGCGAATCACGCGCCCTGGCGATGAAGTTCGCGCTGGCGGGCTTCGGCCGCGAGGTGGGCGGCAATGTGGTGGACATGATCGGCGAGCGCGCGGCGATGAACGCGGCGGGTCCCGCCGAAACGTATCTGGCACTCGGCGGTCGGCCCATGAATGTAGCGGGGCTCGGCATCGGCGAGAGCGCAACCGATAGCAACTACGGTTGGCTGGGCAGTGTCATGGAATTGCTGGGCGTCAACTTGAACAGCCAGGATGGTCTCGCTTGGGAGGCGGCGCGGGCCACCGGCGTTTCGTCCGGCTACCTGAACTTCGACCTGCTGCCGAGCGCGCGCGACCTGCTCACAGGCAGTTCATTCGAGGTGGGTATAGGCGGCGACGACCATGCGCCCGGCAATTGGACGCTCTGGGGCGTGGGCGGCGACATGGACGCCTTCGGCGGCCGTCCCGACGACCGCTTCTCAATGGACGGCGAAGTGTTCGCCGGTCATATCGGGCTCGACTACCGCTTCAGTGAAGCGATCCTGGCCGGCGTGATCGTCAGCCGGACCACCGGTAGCGTGGACTACCGCTTCAGCGGTCCAGTCGGCGATGACGGCGATATCGAGATGTCGCTTACCAGCGCCCATCCCTACCTGCACTGGACCCCGATCCACGGCCTGGGGGTATGGGGCTCCGTCGGTTTCGGCCGTGGCGGCGCTACGCTCACCGACGAGAAGGGCTCGGCGGACACCGGCATCAGCCTCAGCATGGCCGCGCTGGGTGCGCGCCGCGAACTCATGCCGATTGGCCGCTTCGATTTGGCGATCAAGGCCGACGCCTTTTTGGTCAGCATGGAATCCGAGGAACACGAACATCTGCCGGCGGCCACGGCCGAGACCTCGCGCATGCGCCTGGCGCTGGAAAGCAGCCGCAGCTTTGCCTTTGAGGGTGGCTCGATGATCACCGGGACACTGGAACTGGGCGCGCTGGCCGATGCGGGCGACGCGGAGACCGGTACGGGCGCGGAACTGGGCGCCAGTCTGGCGTACCAGCACCCTGGCGGCATCGACATCCAGGCGCGGGGGCACATGCTGCTCACGCACGAGGAGAGCGAGTTTGAGCAATGGGGCGCCAGCCTGTCGGTCACCTTCGATTGGGGACCGCGGGGCGAGGGCCTGTTCTTCGCGTTAGCGCCAAGCTGGGGCGCCCCGGCGACCGGCGCCGAAGGGATGTGGGAGACCACTCGTGTTGCGGAGTCGTTCTTGGCAGGTGAGCCCGAACAGGACGTAAACCTCGACACGCGAGTCGGCTACGGGCTGAACCTGCCCAACGGCCAGGGCCTGCTCACGCTGTTCGGCGAGATGGGGAAAATCCACGCGGGGCCGCCGAACCTTCGTCTCGGCACGCAGCTTGCCCGGATGGAAGCTCCAGAGTCGGCGATTAATTTGGAAATCGTCGCCGAGCGCATCAGTGCTGGTCCCAACGCAGAATCGGCTTACGGAGTCGTCCTCAACGCCCGCGGCGGTTTTTGATCAGTGGAGGATGTTTGGCTCTGCATGCACAAAGTCAGGGCTATGCAGCGAGCTTTGTGCGGACTCATTACTCTGATGAGTCGCCGGTCGCAATGATTACGATGTGTTCGCGCTCGATCTGCCGGTGGAATCGCTCCGGCACACGCGCCCAATCGCGGGCTTCCACCAAAAAAGGAATGGTGGATTCGCGCAATGCGTCGGCGAAGTCGGCAATGCGATCCCGGGGAATTTTTCTCAGGCCGGGGCCGCGCAATATCAAGTCCAGGTCGCTGCCCTCGTGACTGCGGCCGTTCACTCGACTGCCGTAAGCCCACACCTCTACGTCCGGCAGGTGCTCGCGCACGAGCGCCTCGATTATGGCCCGGTGCCTATCCCGCAGATGCAGACTGTCAGTCATCTTCAGGCCCGGAAATTACATCGGCCAGGGCCTTGGCGTCAGCAATGAATTCCGGCAATAGCTTCAGCGTGGTTTCGGCAAATCCCTCGCCATAATCATGCGCCGTCTCGTTACGGTTGATGCGATAACGAATCCAGCGTTCAGCTTCATCCGAGCCGATAAGACCGTGTTTGGCGGCGTGCCGGAACAGGTCCTTGAATGCAAGCCGGTCGGCTTGCCGGTTGCTGGCGAACCACAAAGCGAGTTTCTTTCTGAGCAGCTTGCCGCTTTGCTCCAGTATCAGTTCAAATTCCTTGACGCAGGCAGCTCGATAGATGTCATAAGCGACGGAATCGGGGCTGGTTTGCTCAAGCTCCGCGATGGCGCGCTCCAGTGTCGCAAGGCAACGCCTCAAAAAGGTGGTGTCGATACTCATGGCGCGAAATCTCAGCGCAATTGTAGCGATGAATTGTGGGCGCCACGCACCGTCTGGAGGTCTGTTGGGGGTCTGTTGGGGGTCTGTTGGGGGTCTGTTGGGGGTCTTGAACGATCATCCCTTGTTGTATAACAATGTCGTACAGTTTGCAAATCATACCGGCTTACCCATATGGCTAATCAACTCGTTCAGGCGCGCGTTAACGGGGACATCAAGGAAGAGGCTTCCGTCGTTCTGGCCGCCATGGGCCTTTCTCTCTCCGACGCAGTTCGGCTTTTGCTGACGCGGGTGGCGCGAGAGAAAGCGCTGCCCTTCGCGCCGCTCATCCCCAACGCAGAAACCATTGCCGCCATGAAGGAGGCGCACGCCGGCAATCTTGCGCGGTTCGATAACGTCGAGGATCTTCTCGACGATCTGAATGAGGGCGATTGAGCGGACGCGCCGATTCAGGCGCGACTACAAACGGGAATCCCGAGGTCGACATCGCGACGGCCTGGACCAACGACTGTCTAAGCGGAACTTCACGCGTCTCGAAGCGCGTTTGAGCTTCTTATCGCGTTGATTTTGCGTTGTTTCCTGGCGCGTCGG
>JAPOWV010000043.1 GCA_026707445.1 Gammaproteobacteria bacterium | reverse complement strand
CTTGTCACAACAACATCTTATATAGTGTCAATCCAACTTTGTTGGGACAGCAGTGTCCGGGGGTGTTACAATTTTTCGCGCGAGGGAACCAGCAATGGTGCGTTCCGCCGCCGACCATTATCGGACAGAAAGACTGTTGCGTCATCTGCAATCGAGGCCCAGCGCGAGAAGTTGCGCGGATCACTTGGCAGTGAGCGCTGTGTGGCTTCGAACTGTAATTTTCATATGACCGCGCAAGAGTTCTGCTTGCACAATGTGAGCGTTGTTGTAACGGCAAAGTATCACAACCCCTCGGTTCTTAACCCAGGGTTTCTTGAACTGAACAGAATCGTTCCCAAAGAATGGGATGTCGATGAAGCAGTGACAACCCCACCCCTATCCATAGTGACCTATAAGCAAGGCATTGTTTGGAATTTGGATCAAACGACACTCACAGTTACGGAAAATTGCGATCCAGATCAAAGCGAGTTTCATGTGCATCGGCAAGTTTCCGAATATGTGAAAACTCTCCCGCACGTGCCGTACCAAGGGCTTGGTCTCAACTGCGTGTTGTCTCTTGCAACAGATAATCCGGCCAAGTGGCTTACGCAGAGGTACTTGAAACCTGGACCCTGGCGCAAAGGAAAATACGCATCGCTGGCGATGGTACCCAAGTTTGTTTTCCCTGTAAGAAACGCAATATGTAACCTAACTATGAGTCCTGGGCTAGTCCATCCTGAGGAAAATATGAATCAAGCAGCCGTCGTAGCCAGCAGCAACCTTCACCACGATGGACCGTTTGATGCCGAAGCGTTGTGTGCAACCATTGATCAATGGAAAGAAAAACATAATGGTGTTCTCGCTGCGCTAAAAACACTCTTTCGGGGTTCGCAGCGATGACTAAAGCTAAGTATATTGGCGGGAGAACTAGTAGGAAGCACCATCCACAGGTGATGCTAGCCTTCCTCGACGCTGAGGACATCCATCCATTGGGGGAAATGCAAACTGCACACCAAGACTTCGCTACCGATGTGATTGGTGACATTGGATCCGTATTTCCCGTCGCGCCCGGCGCTGTCGCCGCAACCGACGAGAGTCTAGCGAGTTACATGTATCGGCATGGCACCGCATCAGCCGTTGCAGAATCCAAGGTAACAGACTCCGATCCGATTGGATGGAAGCCCATTTGGCACGTCCGAGTTAGCCCAACAGCAAACCTCCGGTCCAGGGCACAACGGTATCGGGCTTGGATTGCTCATGCGAATTACGAAGTGCGCAAGCAGGACTCTTGGCTGCTGGAGCGGGTCTTGGAACCTTCTCCAGCGGTATCAGGATTTTTTGCCGCGCAGTGGCGCATACGGCTCAATGCCGCGCTCAATCCATCGGAAATCACGACAGTTCTTGAACTTTGTGGATTGAAGGACATTGCCAACGATATCCGGGATCTTAAAGTCTTGGTGGACGACGACCCCGAGAGCTTGCCGCTGAATTTGGAATCGCTACGGCACGCGGCAATCTTTCTCGTTTCGGAGCGTAAGTTCCCCTACCCTCTCGTGAGCATTGCGCCAGAGGGCTACGTGTGGATGGAATGGCAAATTGCTCCAGACGGACTGCTCGGGATGAACTTTCTTCCTTCCGGTCGAATTCAATTCGTTGCTGTTCCCAGACCTCCTCAAGAAAACCTAGAAACTGAAACCCTAGAAGGGACAGTGCCAAAAGGCCATATGTTGGCGGCAATACAACCCTTCCTTTCGCGGCTTGAGCCCCGATGAATGAGCAGGTCATTCCAAATGACGATCATGTAGCAAGGTATTGTCGACCCGCTACTGTACCCAAAGGGAAACTCGCCGCAACGGTCTTTTTCTTAAGAAAGGCAACGGCAACAAGACCGGAAGAGAAATACTTGTCAGTAAGCTGGCTTGAGTATTTTGGCGAGCGCGACAAGGAGCTCGCAATGAAGCAGGTCAGAAGCGTTTTTGAAGAGAACTTTGGTACTTCGGAAAGCGGGCGTTATGCGATCTTGAACGCGGGTGAGATTATCAACTTTGGTGCACAGTTACGTCCTGCTCGTCAAATGAAGGTGTTGCACAAGCCAAAGACAGGCTATTGCTGTCACGCGGGCATCTTTGGATATACAGCAGCTGAGATAGGAATAGCGGCCAAGTTGCTGCTGCTGGTTAAGCAGGAAAATATTGTCGCTGGCCTGAACGAACAGGAAGAGTAGCACCTACCAATGCCCTTTCCGGCATGCATGACATTGACGAACGAGAATATTGATGATTGGAAAAATTCAGCGAATTCGCTTACGTGAGGTATGGCGGCATGAAGCCGCAGACTTTACGACATGGCTGGAAGAGAACATTGATGTCCTGAATCAGCAATTGGGGCTGGCTCTGACCGGTGCCGAGCGAGAACAGTCAGCAGGTGCCTTCAGCGTGGACTTGGTCGCCGAAGATGAGAACGGTGACACAGTCATAATCGAAAACCAGCTGGAAAAGAGCGATCACGATCACTTAGGCAAACTCATCACCTATCTCACGTTTATAGGAGCCAAAGCGGCGGTTTGGATTGTCGAGACTCCGCGTCCTGAACATGTACAGGCGATCTCTTGGCTCAACGAGAGCAGTCCCGCAGCGTTTTATTTGGTAAAGCTGGAAGCGATCAAGATCGGTGATTCTCCACCGGCCCCTCTCCTGACACTAATCGCGGGACCAAGTGCCGAAGCCCGTGAGGCTGGGCAGAAGAAGAAGGAGTTGTCTCAACGCGCGATTCTGCGAAAGCAGTTCTGGACCGACCTATTGGACCATTCCAACAAACACACGAAGCTCCACTCGAACATTTCACCGCAGCCGTATAACTGGATAGGCACTTCCGCAGGCCTCCCCAAGGGAGTTGGCTTGAACTATTCGGTGCGCAGTCATGACAGTCAAATCGAAATCTACATTGACGCCGGCCAAGGGTCTGAGGAGTACAACCTGTGGATCTTTGAGCAACTTAATTCTCATCGAGCTGAGATAGAGGAGTCCTTCGGGGGCGAACTAAAGTGGGACGGGCTGGAAAGCAAGAGAGCGTGCCGAATCTCCAAGAGAATTCATTTAGGCGGCTGGAAGGACGAATCTACTTGGCCCGAAGTTCATACGGCCTTGGTGCGCGACATGATTCGCTTCGACGCTGCACTGCGTCCCTATCTCAAGCGGTTGAAGCGGTCCAAGCCGTAACCGTTCTACCGAATCCGCTATGGCGTTCGATACCGCAGCTTGGGAAGACCGGCTGGCAGCGGCTCTTGATGGACTGGAGAAAGTACAAGAACCCTACCTACAGGCGTATTTGGAGCGATATCCGCGAGAGCGGCTGATCGTTAACGGAAGGGACGAGACGCCGTTTCCGTTGGACGACCTGCGCATGGTGTACGCCGAGGCGCGCCATAGTCAAAGGTTTGGCAAGGGGTCAGAATCCGCACCTCTTCGCGCGGCGCTCGATCCCACCCGCTATGCCTTGCTATCGCACCCGGAACTTGAGCGGGTGGCGGTGGCGGGGCGGGCTGTCGGTGAGAATGACTTCTGTATGGAGGTCCTTGACCAGGGTATGTCGATCTGGGCTGGGGACCTGATTGCGGGGTTGATGGCGCGGGCATCGGAGTCACCTGGTAAGGGATTCGGGGCGGCGGCAAGGGAATTGAACGCTATTTTGTCGGGTGCCGAGGACAACGCGGCGGCCGATGTACTGGGCGATCTCGACGAGGGCTGCGACTTGGTGATGTTCTACGGCCTGACTGTCACCGAAAGAATCGAGGTCGAAGACGGTATGGCGATTATTCCATTCCGAGAAGTCCAGCGATTCGTGAATCGGGAATTGGTGACAGAACTCGCTCCGTCAGGCGCTGGCTACCATAGTTGGCGCTCGGTCGGGGCAGTTATTGGACCGTTCCGCTGGCGGCCGTATTTCCGGCACACGGGGAGCGTTAACGGACCGGCGAGGCCGCTTCCGGAAGTGTTTTTCTCTAGCGCGCAGACATTGCTGGATCTGCTCGCGGTAAGCCACGCGACACCGATGGTGCGGTTAGCAAAGATTAAAGACTGTATCGACCGCTCGGCTGCCCATTTGTTGGGCTGGGAGAAACACGATGCAGGAGTGATCCAGAAGCGGCCGGCGGTCGGATTTGATGGATTCGTTGAATGCCCGACGCTGAGTCCGTCGGCGCTGGAGGATGCACAGGAGGGTTTCCGAATGCGCCAGGAAGCTGATTTTAGGAGGATCGCACGCCACGTGACGCGACTTTCTGAGGCGCTTGCACGAGATGGCCGGGTCGCAATGCACGACAAGGTCGTGGATGTGGTGATCGCGCTCGAAGGCATGTACGAACTGCCCAGGAACGGAAAATCGCGCACATTGCAGGGAAGGGTTTCGAATTTTCTCGGCGCCGACGCGAATGATCGGAAAAGGATCACGGAGATTGTCAGGACAGCCTATGATGCTCGCTCGGAAATCGTTCACAGTGACTCGAAAAGGGTATCCCCGTTCAGGGACGACGCAGCGTTTATGACGGGTTTCGATCTTGCACGGAGGACCTTGTTCAAGTTATTGCGCGAAGGTCCGTCTGACGATTGGGAAAAGTGGGGGTCTGTTGGAAATTGAATTTGGATTCCGTGGGTAACGACTAAAGGGATTCGCGTGCTGCGGTCACGCAGTACTCTTAGCCCGCCTCAATATCTTCGATACACGCCTGGGTCGGCCTCTTACGCCTGATCATTTCCGGGCTTTCCGCAGGACGTGAGGTGAGCTTGCATCCTGCGGGCGCAATCGAACCGGCGGCGCTACGCTCCGCGGCGTATCGCGCTCCGTGAGAGAGTGGCGGCTATAGCTATTTCGACGCGATCCGGCGAAGCTCCTCCCGAATCTTCTTTAGCTCGGACAGTATTCCCATAAGGGTGCTCAATATCCCGTTTGCCGTTGAGTTGTCCATACATTTCTCCTTTAGACACGTAGTCAAACCGCCGGGATTCTAACAGGCCACACGAAACTCCTACGGCATATACATGCTGGGTCCGTCCGGCATAGACCAAACGAAATAAGCGTGTAATACTCAAATCTTAAGTCGATACACTTGACAAAGAGTCAATTCATGTGAAAATTCGAGGCGGACGCTGGATACCCAGCATACGCAGATCTTTAAGAATTGGTTTCTCCTTGTTGAAGGCGTAAGAAAAGTGGCCTTCAAGCAGCACTGCTGTGCTGACGGGCGACGGATTGCCCATTACGGCCGGCCTTGAACTGTCGGCCGCGTCGCATTGCGCGATGCATTTTGTTTCGGGCAGCCTCCTGCATACGTAGTTGTAATCGGAACTCCGTTCGCGGCGTTTTGGAATACGACTCCGTGCTATCGGCAATTTGCGTGTTTGTGGAAAAGCTACCGCTACAACCCAACGCCAGGATAGGCGTTACTACGTTCTGAATCACTGAGCCTGTTCCAGGCCTTAATCGAAGCAGCTGCTAATACGCCAGGGGCAATGTTGCCTCGATGACAGGAGAACTCCAATGAAAAGTAAAGGTCTGAAAGCAGCACGGCGATTGATCACCAAAGTGCATGCAAAACCTGGAATAGGTTCGGATCAACGCGATCAACTACGAAGGGCTAAGAGACAACTGGACAAAGTCGCCCAATCGGGCAAACTGGATGGACGTCGAATGATTCTGGCGATCCAAGCCATAGGAAATGTGTTGTTAGAAGTTGTCGAAGGTAAAGTCGTAGAGCGTCGGTCAAGGTGATTCAGAAATTTACACAAAATGAAAACAGATATTGCAAAGGCATTCCGCGTAATTCGCGCTGCATACGGTTTGCAGCAAGCTGAGCTCGCGCCGCGCATAGGCATAAGCGCGAGCCAGCTTTCTCTAATAGAGAAGGGTAAGCGGCAACCTAGCCTAAGGGTTATCACCAATCTGGGCGAGGCCCTTGGGGTGCCAACATCGCTGATCATGCTTTTGGCGGCTGATCCCGACGAGGTCGCCGACAAAGATATAACCAGTCTTGCAACCGTGCTCTTGCGCTTGCTCGTTAGCGCATCAGAAGAGAAACAACGTGCTCTGCGGCTGAAAACGTCATAAATGAAGCGAATCCTGTCTGCCCGCTACCTTTCACACCGGCTTGGGGTACCGCTTCCCCAACTACGGAAGCTTGCCAAGGAAATCACGAAACACTACAGGCAACGGGATTATATTGATGAAGAAAAAGGCAAGACACGCAAGCTCAAGGTGCCCGATCACAAGCTTAAGCTTGTGCAGCGTCGCGTGTTACGTCGAATCCTCGATCCATACCCACTGCCGGATGTCGCGCATGGAGGCGTCAAGGGAAAATCCCCAAGAACTAATGCCGCTCAGCATTGTGGTAAGACACTCGTGGTCTCGATGGATATCCGCAACTTTTTCCCGAGCGTTAGCCACCACCAGGTCGCCAAAATGTTCCAGCGTGAATTCGGTTGCGGACGTGAAGCAAGGTGGCTCTTGACACGATTGACGACGATCGATGGGTGCTTGCCGCAAGGAACACCTACCAGCACTGCCATAGCAAATATTGTGCTAGCGACCACGGTAGATAAAAAGATGGAGAATCTCGCACAAGAGAGTCAGGTCGCGTTAACCCGCTTTGTGGACGATTTCGGAATCTCTGGCGCACGGGCCACCTTACTAATTAATGGTACGGCACAAGCGGCGTCGCGGGTCGGGTTGAGCGTCTGGAGAAAACGTAAGAAATTGAAGATCATGCCGGCATCCCGCCGACAAGAAATTACTGGCTTAAACGTGAATTCTCCTGATGGCCCAAGCGTTTCTCAGGAGAAGCGCGATCGAATAAGGGCTGCCATCCATCAACTGCGCAACCTACCCGCCAGTGAAGTATCGAAGGCGATTCAATCAATCAGAGGACGACTTAACCATTTGAACCAATACAACCCAGGCGCTGCAAGTCGGCTGCACAAACAGTTCGACCGGGTCCTAAGAGAGCGGAAATAGTAAGGCCAATTGCGATGTGGATGTTGTTGGCCGAGTGGGGTTGACGCGACGACGGATCGGTCAGTGGCGGAGCCGTCTCGCGCGGCCAAAAGCATAGACAAGCATCACTTCATCGCGCTCTTCTTCATCCAGATCAGCCCTTTCCTCCACGAATTTCGGATGCGTTTGCAGGATGGTTTGCAGGATCCGGATTGTCGCCGGACAATCATCGTTGAGTTTGTCAAACTCTCGTAACTTTCCTGCTATAGCAGCAAGAACGGTTTGGGCTGCCGGTATGGAAAAGCAGCTATGCTTTACCAGAAATAGCAAGCTCATTGGCAGCTGCGGCGAATCCTGCAAAACGCACACACTTTGCCACTTCCAAATGGTCCCTCTAACATACTAAATTCCCGTACGTCCCGATTTTTCTACACGGGATTGGAGTGGCCCCACCGCGCTAACGAGGCTATTGTTGAATGAGTATCCGAGGAAGGAGTCCGACTTATGTCTTGGGCAAGTAGCGAAGCGATAGCAGTGCTCTGGTTTTTGCTGCCAGGCTTTGTGGCGACAGGCCTTTTTCGAACACTAATTTCAAATCCGAAACCCAGTGGATTTGATTCGCTGGCGCAAGTCTTTATCTTCACCGTGATCGTGCAGGTTGCCACGCGGCTGGTTTTGTGGAAAAGAGATACCGAACTCACTACGACGGTGGCCGACGATACGACCGGGATTGCTGTATCGGTCTTAATCGCAATCATCGCCGGGTTATCTGCGGCATGGCTCTGGAACAAAGATTTGCCGCACAGTTGGCTTCGCAGTTGGAAACTAACGCGCCAGAGTTCCTATCGTTCGGCCCAGTACTCCGCCTTTGCGTTTCATACCGATTGCTACGTAGTCTTGCACCTTAAGGGAGAACGGCGACTGTTCGGGTGGCCGAGAGAATGGCCGAGCCGGCCAGACGATCAGCACTTCCTGATAGAAGAATGCGAATGGCTGGAAGAAAAAGGTCGCAGCTCGATCGACGGTGTTTCACATATGCTGATTCCGGCCTCGGAAGTGGAAATGATAGAATTTCTGCCCATGGCGACGGAAACTGACAACGAGGACTGACCGCATGAAACAGCCGCCAAATCCGCCCCGTCCACAGACCGCTCCACCGCCGCGCGAGACTCGAGTAACCGTTCAGGATGGTGTTTCTCCCAAACCAGAAAAGGCAACAAAGCCGGAGCCGCCCCCACCCCCGCCCAAGAAGAAGTAGCTACTTGAAGTCACACGATAAACCGCCTCGGCCCAGCCCCCCGAGGGAACCCAAAACACAAGAGCGGGGTGTATCTCCCAAGCCCCCCGGCGGTGGAAAACCCAATCCCCCGCCTCCGCCTCCTAACAAGAAATAGAAAGATTCTGCATCGAACAGTGAAGAACAGGAGCTTGCTCCTGTCGGATGGCGGAGGGGACCACCGTTTCCGTGGATCCGAGGCGCTCACGATGTGGGAGGAATAGCGATCGAGGTAAGCCAAACAAGTAGAACATGACCTGGGCTCAACTCTTAACCTTCAACGTTGTCCTGATAGTCGCTATTGCGAGCCCCGGGCCAGCGATGCTGATGGCGACCCAGACCTCCTTGAGTGCGGGCCGCACTGCCGGAATCGCGGTTGGTGCAGGACTCGGTCTGATGGCCGCAATCTGGACGATGATGGCGCTCCTCGGTTTCGGCGTGGTCTTCGAACTTTTTCCCTTCTTGTACGTCGGCGCCAAAGCCGCAGGAGCTGCTTATCTTCTGTACATCGCATACAGGATGTGGAGGAGCGCCGGCGTCCCAGCCAAGGCCGTAATCAAGCCGGGCAGGCGCGCATTCCGGCAAGGGTTTCTGGTGAATCTCTTCAATCCGAAATCCGTGCTTTTCGCCGCCGCTGTATTGGTTACGGTCTTCCCTGCCGGTATTGGTGTGACCGACAGTATCGTCATCGTCGCAAACCACTTCCTGGTGGAAATCGCTTTCTATACGGCGCTCGCCTTCGGTATGAGCACGCAAGCCGTCGCGAAGCGTTACATGCAGGCAAAGATCTATATCGATCGCGCCGCCGCGGCTGTGCTCGGCGCCGTGGGCCTGCGAATTCTCCTCAGCAGGTAGCCTGCTCGATTCTTTCTGCTTAGATCAGTTTTTTCGAGACGCCCACCAATGGAAGCCGATAGGCATCAGGAATACCAGCGCAAGGGCAGCTAACGCGATCCACAGCCTTGTGTTTACCCAGGCCGCATCTGGAAACACGAGGCGGAACATGAATGTCGGAAACACGACAACGAACATCACGCCTGAGGCAATTCCCAGATAAATTCGCTTGGACAGTCGGCCAAAGGATCGGGCATTGCTGTAACGCACACCGAGGAATATGCCCGCAAGACCAAAGCTGCAGCCAAGCACCACACCCATCATGCCGAGCAAAAGTTCATTCATGAGTGCAATCCTCCTTCGCCGCCAATGCTACATGAGAAGGGCAACTCTTTCGATTGAACCAGTAGGTTCCGCCGCGGTCCGATCCGCCATTGGGAATGGACCTGGGCCCAAAAAAGCAAGGGCCTCCGAAGAGGCCCGCACCTTGCGGTCGAAACCACAAGGGTAGTTAGCCGGAAAAATATCGCCCAGTATGCGAAATGTCAATTTACTACTAATTCATGTCTAATTAGTATTTGGGGACTGCCTGATCTTCATCCTGCATTCCAGGTTTGGCCCAACTCTCGCAGCTGGTCTTCGATATTTTTCGCAGGACGGAAGGTAAATGAACGTCCGAGTTTAGTAATTTGCAGCAAGCCGAGGTCAGTCAACTTAAGCAGGTCGGTTCGAGCGGTCTGATACGTGACGTTGTGTGAAGTCCGGTGGCTGTGGATCGTATACAGTTGATCGGGGTGTTTTCGCATGGAAATCAACAGCGCCATCTGACGGTGATTAAGAATAGTCCTAAGCGCTGACCCGGCAAGGAGACGCTGAACCTCAGAAATTTCTCTTGACTTCCGCGCCAGGTACTTATGGAGCAGCTTAATGGCGCGAAGAATTACGCGAAGGTTGTAGTCAATGAAGTAGGTGACATCATTGTCGTCGGTTTCCGAAAAAACATACGACCTTGCATACTGTGCTGGTGCTATGCGAATGATGGTTGAGATTGAAAGGTACTCCGTCATCCAGTACCCGGCGCGCGCCATGGCCCAGTAGAAAAGAGCGCGAGCGGTCCGCCCGTTACCGTCAACAAACGGATGCTCGTAACCGATCATGAAGTGAAGCAGTATGGCTCTTATGACTGGATGGATGAACGAGGTTTCGTCCGTAGTATTGGCAAAACGGAAAAGGTTATCCAGGCGTTCTTCGAGGTGGGAGGCATTCGGTGGGACGTGCAACACCTCGTTGTCCCGGCTGTCAACGACAAGCACGTCATCCTCGGTCCGCCTGAATCGGCCAACAATGCCTTCATCCTCCACTGCGGCCTCGGTGAGAATGCTCTGAAGCCGAAGCAGCAAGGGCACAGACAGATTCTCCTCACCGAGTTCCCGCAAGAAATCCATGGCGCGGTAATTGTTGACAATCATCCGTTCGCCCCTGGTCTGGGGATTACGCCCGGTTCGCAACATCTCCTTGGCAACGCGCCGAGTTGTGGCTGCACCCTCCAGTTGACTTGAAGTAATCGCTTCTTCGATCAGTGAACTCACCAGGTAGCGATTCCGCGATTGAGGATTCACAACGTCCGCCGGCAATTCGATGCGGCCGCTGGCATCTCGATCTATCTGGTGAAGCATCCGATTCAAATACCCTGAGTCGCTGAACGAAAATTGACGTCCATTCTTGTCAACAAGCGGAAGCTCGTGTCTTATCGAAGCTCTAGCGAACTTTATTGCCAGCCACCAATCTTCGTTTGAGATCTCCTCAGGCGGCCGCATGTACTTAAGTTTTGACCAATGTACATATCGGTCATTCGGAATATTTCCTACTCCGGAGGAAACCAGATTCAGGATTTTCCTTACCTGCTCAGGAGAGTCCATATCCCGTAGGGACGGGAGAGGGGTAGGCATTTTCATTAAGAATAGGTCCGGGTTGGGAGGCAAGCCAAATGTCAATTTGCTACTAATTCATGTCAAATTAGTAGTTCGTGTCGCCAAATGTAAATTAAATACTAATTCATGTCAAATTAGTAGTTCGGAGTCGGGCCGGCGGGTCGATCACCACAACGGCGAACAAACTTGCTTGGTTGTATCCTCTCGGATACGATCCGAAAGTGCCCACCATCCGTCAGAAAAGATGACCGCTAAACCAATCAATACCCGCCCCTGGGACGCGGCGGTTCATTTGCAGGATGAATTGGACATCGCCGCCTACCTCGATGCGGCGTTCGAGGACGGCGACCCTCAGTTAATAGCAGCTGCGCTAGGCGACGTGGCCCGGTCGCACGGCATGACGAAAATCGCGGCAAAGACAGGACTTGGCCGGGAGAGCCTCTACAAGGCGCTTTCGGCGGACGGCAACCCGGGATTCGCCACAGTACTCAAGGTTTTGCAAGCATTGGACCTTCGTTTGGTTCTATCCGCCGCCCAATCACAGCTGGGCAGTGACGCTGCAACCTAAGGATGACACCAGGGCGTTGCCCGAGCGCCACAATCGCAGACCGTTCGGAGAGATAGTATCCCGTGCGTGCATGGGGTCCGTAGACAACCGCACCGGCCAGCGTATGATGGCGCGGGGCAACAAACAATGACAGGAACCGGTCGGAACCGGTTTCGGGAGGGACCCACATGAACGATGCGAGCACGGGCCTGCCGGTTACCCAAATCGATCACACGGTCGTCCGGGGTGTGATCGCCTATACGTCGAAAAAACCTGAACGGTTGGATCAAGAACGCGGCCGGGAGTTCTTCACCATCACCAAATACGGTTGGGGTGGCCGCACCATTGGCGTTCATACGGAAATCGACGACCGCCCCTCCGTTATGCGCGATGCCACTTACACAGTGGACGAAAACTGGATGCCCCAGGATTGTTTCGTCCGGCTTACCGTCGGCGACAAGTTCATGGGCACGGGGTGGTTTAAATTCCATGACGACTATACGGAGTGTGAGACGTACACCGCATTGGAAGGCCGGGTGTCCCAGCGTATGGACCACAAACACGGCCCATTGAAGTCTTTTCAGAACCATGCCATCGCCTGCGATAGCTGGCACTTTTCCCACTACGACCTGAGCAAGGGTCCCGGCCAGCAAAGCATCGACGAGTTGCTGCTGTGCTCGCCCGACCACAGAGGTGCGACCGGCCCGATGCTTTACCCCCTGCGTCTGGACCTGGTGTATGTGGGTGACGAAAAAATCACCGTCGGCGCCGGCACGTTTGATGCCCATCACTTCCAGGTGCCGACCAACACCGACCTCCCCGAAGAACACCCGCCCTATGAGGTGTATACATCGACAGACGGGGAATACACTTTCCTCAAAGGTGGAGTCGCCGGGTACATGCAGACCCATTACGAACTGGTGGAATACGAAAAAACTCTTGGATAATAAGACTGACAGCCAGGGGAGTTCATTCATGATCAAGGAGTACCACCAGCGCGACCATGTGACACGCAAGGGGCGCCTGCTATACACCTCCAGGAAGCCGGACCGCATGGGTGAGGAACGGGGCCGGGAAGTGTGGACCCTGACACGGCATTCCGATGGCCGCCGGTCGTTGATGTCTCACGGTGAAATCGATGACCGGCCCAGTGTATTGCGTTTTGTCCAGCTCACCGTCGACAGCGGCTTTTCACCTATTGACGCCTTTGTCCGCATCACCATCGGGGATGAATTCCGCGGCTCGGGCTGGTTTCGCTTTGCCAATGGGGTTGCCGAGTGCGAGACGGTCACAACCACGGAAGGCCGGTTGTCTCAACGTGTGCCGTACTCGGGTATTTGCCCCGTCTTCGGCGGCCATGCCATTCAGAATGACGGCTGGGTCTGCGCCGGTGTGGATTTATCCAAACCCGGTGAACCGCAGACGTTTGAACATTTTTTGTCGTCCACCGATCATCGCGGTGCGACAGGGCCGACCATTGCGACAGCCCGGCCTACGGTGATCTATCGCGGGGATGAGGACATCACGGTGGGTGCAGGCTCGTTTACGGCGCATCACTTTCAATTCGTGGCGGTCGGGGGCCTGCCCGAAGAACACCCGATCTACAACGTATGGACCACAAACGACGGTGACTACGTGTTTCTCAAGGGTCAGGTCGACGGATACATGCAGACCTATTACGAATTGGTGGAGTTAAGCGAAGGACTCTAACCGGCAACTCAAGTTGTCCGGTCGCCGATCCTAGTCCTCCCACTCCTGGCTTCTGTAGAACTTCAGGCGGTCTCGGTTGCGCTCGCGCTGGCGCTTCAGGTTGCGCTGCTCGATCAGGTAGCCAAAAACTCTCACAAGAAAGACCAGCGCTACGGCGCTTGCGATTACTATCAGGATTGTTGACCAGACCAAATCAACCCTCCCGGGAATGTTCCTTGAGAAAAAACTCTTCCGGAACAACGCTTTTGGGCAAGTTGATTCTAGATTCTAGTGCCAAATGGATTCAATAGGTTCTATAAAGTGTCTGTAAGGATCGAGCAATGACAAAAATGCTCCTGGCGGCGGCAGCCTATGTCGTGATCGTTTTCCCGCTCGCATTGGGTTGGCATCTTGGGCTCTTCGAAGAGCAGTATCAGGCCTTCGGCTATTTCGACGGGGAGCCGAATGTCCTGGCAGGCCTGGCGGCGATTGCCATTCAGGGCCTTGTCCTGGCGGTGATCTATCCGCTATTTCGTTCGGGCCGGGCCGGCTTTGCCCGGGCCTTTCAATATGCAGGCCTCATGGGGCTGTTTTTCTGGACGTCGCATGTCCTGGCCCTGGTCGCGAAACAGAGCGTGCCGAACGCGGTCGGCTTCATCGTGATGGAAACCGCGTATCTCGTCTTGCAGTTCGGCCTGTTCGCGCTCGTGCTCGGCCTGATCTATCGGGGCGCCAAATGACGTCGATCGGGTCTATTCGTCTGGCCCGGGGCGTCACGCGTCGGCACGCGTTGGCGGCCGTGTATGCCAGCCTGACGACCATCAGTCTCCTGGTCTATATCAATCTCATCCAGCCGTATCTGTTGATAAACATCCTGGAGCTGCCAGCGTCGGAAATCGGATCCGTGACGGGACGCCTGGGTGCGGTGCACGAAGGCGTGGCGATCGTCACGATGTGTCTGATCGGCGGGCTGTCCGACCGATGGGGCCGGCGGGCCTTCTACGCCGTCGGGTTTTTCATGATGGGCCTCGGATATCTGCTTTATCCGCTTGCGGACTCCGTGACGCAACTGACGCTCTTTCGCGCCATTTTCGCAATCGGCACCAGCACTGCGCTGGTGATGTTCACGATCGTCGCCGTCGACTACAGCCGGGGCGAGTCGCGGGGCAAGCTGATCGGCGCCCTCAATGTCACTGCCGGGCTCGGCGTGATGATCATGACCGTCGTGATGTCCCGACTGCCCTCCATGCTGGAGAACGCCGGATACGACGGAGCGGCGGCCGGCCGCACGGTATTCTGGATCACTGCGGGCCTGTGCTTTTTTTCGGCCATCGTCCTGGGGCTCGGCCTCAAGAAGAAATCGGCACGAGACGAACCGGCCGAGGCCGGCCCGCTCACCTCCGCCGTTACGGCGCTCAAACTGGGGCTGCGCAACCGCACCTTGGCCCTCACCTACGGGGCCGCGTTCATCGGCCGCGGCGACCTGGCCATAATCGGCATGTTCCTTCCGCTGTGGGTTACGCGCTCCGCACTGGACGCCGGCATGTCGATGGGAGAAGCGACCCTGCGGGCGGGCACGTTGCTGGCCGTTCACCAGGTTGCCGTCGTGGCCTGGGCATTCGTGGCGGGCTCCCTCAACGACAGGTTCAACAAGGTCAGCGTAATGGTCCTCGCCTTTGTTCTGGCCACGATCGGATACGGCGTCCTGTGGGCGGTCGGAGATCCGTTTGCGCTTCTTGCTTTCGCAGGCGTGGTCATTCTGGCTGCCGGCGAGATCAGCATCGTCGTGACCAACAATGCCCTGGCCGGAGAACAGGCGCCCGAGCCGTCGCGCGGCGCGGTGCTCGGGTTCCTGGGTGTGTTCGGCGGCATCGGCATCGCCTTATGGATCTTCGCAGGCGGCCGGATTTTCGACAGTATCGGCGCAACCGCGCCGTTTGTCATGATGATGGTGGCCAACCTTGTCGTTATTGCCTGGGCACTGATTGTCAGGAGAATGGCCACCTCGGCGCCTTAGCTGCGCATCGGAACCAAAGGGAGTTCCAACCATGTACATCAATCTCTGGTACGTCGCGTCGTTCAGCAGCGAACTGAAGGACGAACCGGTGAAAGTGCGAATGCTGAACCGGGACCTTGTCCTCTTCCGGGACGCCGACGGAAAAGCGCACTGCCTGAGCAACGTGTGCCCCCACAGGGGGGTGAGTCTGGCCCAGGGCAAGTGCTTCGAAGACGGCACTCTGCAATGTCCGCAGCATGGCTGGCGGTTTGCCGGCGACGGCCTCTGCACTTCCATCCCGTCCCAGGGCGACGGTTTCGAAATGCCGCCCGGAGCCAGGGTGGACTCCTACCCGACCGAGGAACGGCACGGGTTGATCTGGACTTTCCTGGGGGACAAGCCGGAAACCGCCCCGCCCATACCCGACATGCCGGAGATCGAAACTGACGGCTGGCGCACGGTTGAATTCGGCGAAGTCTGGAACGCGAACTACCACTGGGCGAAGTTCGCGAACATCGATCTCGTTCACGTTCCCATCGTGCACGGGCAGGAATTCATCGGCAGCTTTACGCCGAAGGAGAACATCTCTTGTCCGAATGACTACAGCATTTCATCGCACATACGAACGCCGTTCGAGCAGCCCAAGGGCGATTGGAGCGAGATACGCGAAGAAGACAAGCACATCGCCTCGACGCTTACGTTCTTTGTTTCCGGATTCACGTTCAAGGGACACCTTGAGATCGGCGGCGAAGGGTCGGGCGTATTCATTACGTTCTACGAAATGTCCACGCCCATCGACTCGCAAACGACCGCCATGCGCTACCTGTTTACCCGCAATTTCATGGCCGAACCCGAGCATGACGAAGGGTTTCTGAAGCGCAATATGAAAAACGTCAACGAGGATCGCGCACTTGCCGAAACCCAGTTACCGAAGAACGGACCCTTACCGCCGAGCGATCGCGACCTCGTCATCGATCCGGACGACACCATGCTCAAGGGGTATTGGGAGATCCTCGGGCGGCTGAGAGACAAAGGCTGTCAGATCGACCTGGCAGCGCTGGAAGAGGTGGACCGCGGCCACCGCTACTGCGCGATCCCCTCCCCCGCCCGGCAATCCAACCCCACCACCTGGACCCACGACACGGTGCCACTAATCCAACCGGTCGGGCGTCATCCCGGCAAGCGCAAGTCATAGCTTGTGCTACGCCCGCCGGCGGGCAGCCGCTCAAGCGCCCCGATTTTCGTGAGATAGGACAGGTCCCGGGTGGCCGTTGGGCCTGAGCAACCCGTCAGCGCGACGTACTTGCGCGCCGTCATGCCGCCCTTGAAGCCCTCGGGACCTTCGCGCAACATGCGGGCCAACACCTTTTCCTGTCGGGCGTTGACGCGGTTCCCGTAGCTGCGCCAGAACGCCGCCTTGCGAATCACGAACGCGATCAGCTCCCTGGCCTGCTCCTGGGAATTCAGGACGCACTGTGTCCACCATTCCAGCCAGCCGGTAATGTCCATACTGCTTTGCCGGCTGGCCTGGTTGAGCATCCGATAGTATTCCTTGCGTTGCCGATCGATGGTAGCCGACAGGCTCAGTAATACCGGGTAACCCAATTCCTGGGACAGCGCGATCTCGGCAATTGCCCGCCCCATGCGCCCGTTTCCGTCCGCATAAGGATGTATGGTCTCGAAATACAAATGGGCGACGCCGGAGCGCACCGGGCCCGGCAATGAACCGCTGGCGTTGAACCATTCGACGAAGGTTTCCATTTCGCCGGCAACTCTGGAAGCCGAAGGGCCCTCAAAGTGAACTTTTTCCTTCCCGGCAACGCCGGAAACGATCCAGACTGGCTCCGTGCGCCAGCTTCCCGCGTTAAGCATCCGTTCGCCCAGGAAATCGCGATGCCAGGAGCACAAGGTTTCAACGGCCAGCGGCTTGGCGAATTCCTGACGGGACTGAACCACCAGACGAGCGATTCCGCGAGCATCAAGATCCTGCCGTCGATCCTCTGCGGCCAGACCCAGTTGCTTGAGAACGGAAGACCGAATGGCCTCGGGATCAATAATCTCGCCCTCGATCCGCGACGTCTTCTGAGCCTCTACGACCATCAGATCGATCATTGAGTTGGTGCGCTCCTGCTCGGAAAGCGGCTGCACCTCGCGGGCAAGCCGGTTGACGGCCAGCGCGTAGCGATAGCTGTTGTCTTGGACAACCTCCGCATTCCAGGTGAAATGCGGCCAGTCCTTGAGTTCCCAGATGTAGGGCATGACGGATCCTTCCGTTCCGGTTCGATTGATATGATCTGAATAATACCTCTTTTCGAATCATAAATCGGCTAATTTTCTCTTTATGTGATTCGAATAGGCCTCTTATTCGGCTCAAGGGTGTAGAGTTCGAGAACTCTTGGAGGGAGGAAATGTGACTGAAGACGAAGTATTGATTGAGCGAATCCGTCCGTTGTTTGACGGGCGCGCGGGTTTTTCCGAGAAGAGGATGTTCGGGGGCGTTAGCTTCCTGATCAACGGCAACATGTGCCTCGGAACATGGAAGGGCTCGCTGATCGTTCGTCTGGGGAAGGACAAGCACGAGGAAACGCTTGCCCGGCCGCACACGCAGCCGGCCAACATCACGGGCCGCGTCATGAAGGGATGGGCGCTGGTCGAGGCGGCCGGAATAGAGTCCGAGCCGGACCTCAAAATCTGGGTGGAAGAAGCAGCCGCGTTCGCCGCAAGCCTCCCGGCCAAATAACCGCCGGGCGCCGCCTCAGGGCGCCTGTTATCCTGCCGTGATGACGGCGCTCTACGACAGGATCGGGCGCGGATACGCGGACTTTCGAAGGCCCGATCCGCGCATCGAGACGGCGGTATGGGGAGCGCTGGGTGACGCTCGGTCCGTTATCAACGTCGGCGCGGGAGCGGGCTCGTATGAGCCGACCGACCGGCACGTCGTGGCGGTGGAGCCTTCGCTGACGATGATCGCGCAACGGCCGGAGGGCAGCGCCGCCGCGATCCAGGCTACGGCGGACTCCTTGCCGTTCGGGAATGACAGTTTCGACGCGGCGATGGCGATCCTGTCCGTGCATCACTGGCGCGACCGGGCGAAAGGGCTCCGGGAACTAAGGCGCGTTGCGCGCGACCGTGTCGTTGTGCTGACATGCGACCCCGAATCACGGGGATTCTGGTTGACCGACTATTTCCCGGAACTCTTCGAGATCGATCGTCGGATATTTCCGTCGGTCCGCGACTTCGAGCGCGAACTCGGATCCGTGACTGTGCGGACAGTGCCCGTTCCGCACGATTGCACCGACGGCTTTCTCGGCTCCTGCTGGCGACGCCCCGACGACTATCTCGACGAGCGGGTGCGCGGCGCAATGTCCACGTTCTCCAAGCTGTCGGAAACGGAGACCGGGCTGGCGCAACTGAGCGCCGACCTCGAATCCGGGCACTGGCAACGCAAGTACGGAGCGCTTCTGAACGAAACGGAACTCGACATCGGCTACCGCCTGCTCATAGCCGGCGCCTGACGCGTCTGTTGGCCGCGGAAACCGTATACGATTGCCGTTTTGGCGTCGGCAAGGGGAAAATTGTGCGTATCACTGTGTTTGCGTCGCTGCGGGCGACTTTTCTATTGGGAGTGGCATTGACCATGACTGCACATTCGATCGATTCGGCCCAGGCTGCCGAGCAGGACGAAATCGAAGCCATAAAGGCCTTTATTCACCACACCGCGGAAGTCTGGAACACCCAGGATTTCCGCAAGGTGCTGGACCTCTGGGACCAGGACGAAGAGGTGCCCTTCTACCTGGCCGAGGAACAGGAACGCTGGTTCCTCGGTTGGGAGCCGCTCCGGGCCTATCTGGCTCCGCCCCTGCCGAACCCGGTGCTGGAGGCGCTGCGCGAGGAAATGTATGACATTTCGGTCAAGCTCATCGCCGACGATCTGGCCATCGCCGTCTGGTACATGCATTTCGAAATGAAGATGCGAGGGAGGAGCGCCCTGGGCGAGGAAATCCGGATGAGCGCGGTCTTGCGCAAGAAGCCCGAGGGATGGCGGTTTATCCATTGGGCGGAGTCGCCCCTGACACCCACGGCCTATATCGACAAGCTCAGGGAGAAGGAGGTGGATTACGAGAAATTCACGCCCCTGCTTGAGCGCGGGCGCGCGGTAAGGGAAGCCTGGAGCGCCGAGGCCGCAGAACAAGCCGCCAGCGAATAGCCGGACGGCCGTAACGGCTCAGATGCGCGAAGAGGGTCCGAGGGCGGTCGAAGCGCGAATATCCGCTGTCGCAGTCCTGGCAGCGGCAGTGCTTTGCCTGCCGGCTTACGTGAAGGCGGGACAAGCGTCCGGCGCGCAGCCTGAAGACCCGGAAATCGAGCAACTCGTCGTTGAGGGGGAGCGGCCGCCCGAAGGAGCGGCCGACCCGTTCGGGGTGATGGATGCCACCCCCGGCGATACGGTTTTCGGGCTGGACAAGACGGCGTGGGAAACGCCCCGCTCCACCGCGTCCCTGAGCGAAGAGCTGCTGGTGCGGCACGGGGTCGAGACGGTGGAGGACTTCTCGCAGATCATCCCCGGCGCCCATACGGCCTCGTTCTTCGGGCTGGCGGCCAGCATCGACCTGCGGGGCGCGCTCGCGGACACGCACTTTCGAGGCATGCGCCGGCTGGTCAGCGCCGGAGGATGGCAATCGCTCATTCGGGCCGCAAACCGGGTGGACGTCGTGCGCGGGCCGGCCTCGCCCATCCACGGTGCGGGATCCATTTCCGGCTACATCAACCTGGTGCCCAAGACCGCCCGCGCCGACGAGGATCGATTCATCGAGGCGCCCAGAGGCGACGTGGCCGTCACGGTCGCCTCCTGGAACCGCCGTGCCTTCGAAGGACAGCGCGGCGGTCCGGCGCGCCTGTTCGGAAAACCGGCCGGCTATCACGTGTTCGGCCTCTGGGAGGACGCCGGAAGTTACTACCGGGAACATCCGGGACAGCGGCAGCTCATGCTGCAGGGCACCCTTGTGGTGGACCTGCGCGGCGACGTCTGGATCGAAACGGGGCACCAGTACCAGAGTTGGCGCGGCGCGGAGAACGCCGGCTGGAACCGCGTCGATCAGACGCTCATCGACGAGGGTCTGTACCTGTCCGGCGAGCCGCTGGTGAACCTGGACAGCGACCGCGACGGACGGATCAGCCAGCGCGAAGTGCTCGCCGTCAGCCCGCGCAATCGGCTGGCCGTGTTCCAGCCTTACGGGCAGAGCGGCCTGACGTTCGCCAGCGAGGCCGAACTTCAGGCGCTGCGGCTCAACCCGGACACGTTGCGGCACGTGCCGATCGGCGCCGAACATTGCCTTTGCGCGCTGTCGGACAGCGGCGCGGCCGAGTCCCTGGCGGCCTACTTCGACGTATTCGCGGAATTGGGCCGGGTGACGTTGCGCCAGAAGCTGTTCCTCGATTACGCCGACCGGCACATCGTGTCCAGCTACGGGTTTTCGCAGCAGCACCGCACGGTGCTGGTTGAGGAGCGTCTGGAAGCCGTATTCCGCGGTCTGGAACTGGGCCGGATGCTCACCGCCGATCTGGTTCTCGCGCCCAATCTGCGCTATTACGACACGCGGGCCCGCCAGGACTTTTCCTACGAGTTCTTCAACCGCAGGGACATCAGCAAGCCGCCGTCCCCGCTCGACCTGCGCGACTCGGCCTTCGCCAGTCCAGGCGAGGAAGCCCACACTGCCGATGTCGCGACGGATTGGCTGAACCTGGGCGTGGCGGCGCTGGCGGACGTGACTTTTATGGAACGCTGGTCGGTGCTGGCCGGCGTCCGCTGGGACCGATACGACCTGACTTCGACCAACGGCCCCGGGCCACTCGTGACGGCCACGCCGAACGCCTCGGCGTCCACCGTGCAAAGCAAGCTTTCGTGGAGCGTGTCGGTCAGCGTGACGCTGGGCGGCTGGCGTCCGTACGTCACCGTTGCCGAGCAGGCCCTGTCCCTGGGCGGACAATCCGGAGAGATTTCCGTGCGCAACGTCAGGGAGGGGCCGCTGGGAACCTCAAGGCTTCGGGAGGCGGGGCTGAAATTTGCCGGATTGGGCGGGCGTCTGCAGGCGGCCCTGGCCTGGTACGAGCAGAAACGCGTCGACTATTCGGCGTTCGCCGACGCCAATCTGGCGGTGCTGGGCCGGGGACTGGAGCTGGATGTGCGCGCCGCCGTGAGCGAACGTCTCGGACTGCTGTTTTCCGCCACGCGCTCGCGCATCTACCGCGAACCGCTTACCGGACGGTTCATTTTCGCGCCAACGGCGATCACCGGCCTGGCCCCCGAAGACCAGCACGGCGGTCACGTGGTGACCGTCCTGCCAGCGGGAGACACGCGGTTTCGCGAACGCGGCGCCCTGCCGGAATTCGTGGTCAGCGCCGGTGGAACCTGGCAGATGGCGCGCGACCTGGCGCTCACGCTAAGCGTCAGCCGTGTAGGTCCCGCCTGGTCCGGAGTGGCGCGCACCGTGCGGCTTCCTGCGTATACGCTGGCGAACGCATCGGTTTCGTGGACCATCCGCCGCTGGACCGCTATCCTGGGAGTCAACAACACGCTCGACGAACGCTATTTCCAGGGCAATTTCCCGCAGATATTCGGCGACATGGTCGTACTGGCGCGACCGGAGCGAAACTGGCGGCTGACTCTGCGGCGCAGCTTCGGCTCCTGAACCGTGCTCTACGACAGGATCGGGAGCGGATACGCCGGTTCCCGAAGGCCTGGATCCGCTAGGCGATGCCGCAGCGCTCCAATGCGGGCCGGGTCAGATTCCGGCTGCCGTTCTCGGTTACCAGCACATCGTCCTCAATCCGAATTCCCCCATAGGACTGCCACCGATCGACGGTTTCCCAGTTGACGGAATTGCGGAGGGGCCCGTTGCGGACCTCGTTCAGCAAGGCGGGTATGAAGTACAGGCCCGGTTCGATGGTAACGACGAACCCTGGCTCCAGCGGCCGGGTCAGGCGCAGGAACGGGTGCTCGGACGGGGGACTGCGCTCGGCTCCGTCGGGCGACTCCAGGCGGCCGCCGGCATCGTGGACCTGCAGACCCAGCAGGTG
Organism: Gammaproteobacteria bacterium; assembly: GCA_026707445.1. Lineage (GTDB taxonomy): Bacteria > Pseudomonadota > Gammaproteobacteria > Steroidobacterales > Foliamicaceae > Foliamicus. The sequence continues at coordinate 36,868 of JAPOWV010000043.1, read as the reverse complement.
ACCGAGTCCGTGCGGCAGAAAGACGCGGGTGAGGCCCCGTTCGTAACCTTCATCCGCGGAGCAACGGATGATTCCATGGTCCGCAAGCACTTCGGCCAGCAATCGATGCGTCCGATCATGCAGCGAGATGAAGCTCGTTCCGGAACGTGCCTCCTCGCATATCGTCTGCTGGAGGACATCCAGTGACGCGATCAGGTCGGCGAACGGATCGTCCGGGGACGTCCAGGTGCGGGTGATGTCCGAGGCGTAGCCGTTGTGACAGGCCCCGGCGTCCAGCAGAAACGAGCGGAATCGCTCGGGCGGTTGCGGGTCGAGGTTCTGGTAGTGCAGGATCGCCGCGTGCCGGTTCAGGGCGACAATGCTCTGATACGGCAGCGACGACTCGCGCTGTCCCGACGAGCGGCAATAGATGCCGTTGAGTTCGAATTCCGACGGCTGCCCCGTCAGCGCGTCGCTGGTGGCGGCATGTCCCGGCGCCGCCACGCGGTTCGCTTCCTCTATGCATGCGACCTCGTAACGCGTCTTGTAAGCGCGGTGGTAATCCAGGTGCGTCAGCAGCTTCCTGTCGTTGACGCTGTCTAATCCCATTGCTTCCTGCGCTTCCTCGCCGATGCCGGCCAACCGCGACACCCCGCCCAATTCCTTCAGCAGGTCTTCCTTTTTCGAAACGCTGCGAATATCCAGGTATTGAGCCCAGAATCCGGAAGGTTCCGGCGCCGGCATGTGCCAGAAGTCTTCATGCTGCAGCCAGACCAGGACCGGGGTTTCGCCCGGAACGATCTTGAGGGCGGAGTCGGGATGCGCATTCGGCGCCCAAACCTTGAAATAGGGATCGGCGAAGAACGGATACTCCAGATCGTCCCGGTGGCGATACTTCGCCGCGCCCGAGAACACGACGACCCCGTCGACTCCGCATGCGCCGCACGCACTGGCGACTCGCTTTTCCCACTCCGCGATATGGTCGCGATACAGGGATGCCCAGGAACCGGGTGCAGACCCTTCAGGCATTTGCGGCCTCCATCAGCGCTGGCTTGCGCACTTGCCGGAGTGTACCGAAGATTGCCTGGGGCATCTTGATCGTTGCCGGCGCCTGGCGCACTATTGCGCGCGCAAACCAACACAGCATCGTCATGAATGGATCAAAGATCTGGGCCGAAGGTGTTCCAGCGACTCCTTCGCTGGCGGCAACGTTGCTTTTTTGTACGATGCTAGTGGGCGCGGCGACGGATTCTTCGGCCACTCAGAAGTCCGATTCGAACGATCCCGTAATCGCTGCGTCGGCGGGGATGTGCCGGTTCACGGCGGGTGGGTCCGGACCGGAGAGGACGCTCATCATCGGCAACCTGCTTACGGGTATGGGCGGCGCACAGTACGGTGCGGTCCTGATTTCCGGGGGCAGGATCCTCGAGTTGGTGCCCGAAGACGGAATCGAGTCCATAACGGGAGATGCCGCGGTTTTCGACTGCGGAAGGAACTATGTGTCCCCCGGGCTGATCAATCCGCACGAGCACACGCGCTACAGCTTCCAGATGCTGACGGCGCAGGACCGGGAGAGGCTGCCCGTCTATGCGCATCGCGACGAATGGATTCCCGAGTCCGGCTTTGGGGACGGCGCGGACAAGATTCGGTACAAGGACGGCACCGATGATGCGAAGACGCTCTTCTGGATCGAGCTTCGGCACCTGCTTGCCGGCACGACGCTGATCGCCGGGTCGGGCGCGGTCCCGGGGCTAACGAAGAATGCCGGCTTTCGGCGGCGCCCGGCATACGAGTATGCCGCCGACATGAGGACGTTTCCCTTCGGCCCGAACGTAATGCAACGCATCCGCCGGTTGCGGTCCTTTCCCTACGACGGCACGGAAGCCTTTCGTCCGGAGCTGACGGACGACTTTCCCGCGCGTACTCCATACGTCCCGCACGTGGCGGAGGGCACGGACCTCGTAGCCCGATTCGAAGGCCGGTTCTTTCTTGACTATGTCGCGACGCGCAAGTCCGTTCGGCGCTTTTCGCTGATCCACGGGGTGGGCCTGGATTCCGGCGACATCGGAAGGCTGGGCGAACTAGACGTGACGCTGGTCTGGTCGCCCCGCTCCAACCTCGCGCTGTACGGCGAAACGGTGGATATTCCCGCGTTGCTTCGGGAGAACGTGCGGATTGCGATCGGCACGGACTGGTCGGTGTCGGGGTCGTACAACATGCTCGAGGAACTGCGATGCGCGGCGAAGCTCTACGGTAGCGGGTCGGACAGTTCGGCGCTGTCTTCGGCAGCCTTGTGGCGGATGGCGACCGGCAACGGCGCCTACGCGCTGGGAATCGAGGCAGTCACGGGCAAGCTGGCCGCGGGGCTGGCGGCCGACATCATGGTGTTCCGAAAGCAGTCCGACGATCCCTTCGACGACCTATTGCGCGCGACGGCGCAGGACGTGATGGCCACCTACGTAGACGGGCGTCTGCGCAGCGGCAACCGCGAAGGCTTTTCCGGCGCCTTGCCGGACGACTGCCGGTTCGCCGTCGGCGCTCATTTCGTTTGCGCCGAATTGCCGGATGAAGCCAAGGGACTCCCTTTCGCGTTCGAGGACGTGGTGCAAGTCAACCGGAAAGAAGATATCGTGCCGCTCTATCGTGAAGACCATCAACCCTTCCCCAACCAGGTGGAATGCGCCGTGCGGACACGCACACACCCGGAATCGTGAGCGAAGTGCCTGAGCGGGCCGCGGGCAGCGGTTCGCCCGGCGCGCTGCTGGACGTGATCGTCGTCGGCGCCGGGTTCGCCGGCGTTTACGCACTGTACAAGTTCCGCCGGCAGGGTTTTTCCGTGCGGGCCTTCGAAGCGGGCGGCGACGTGGGCGGAACCTGGTACTGGAACCGCTATCCGGGGTGCCGCTGCGATATCGAGAGCATCTATTACTCGTACCAGTTCGACGACGATCTTCAGCAGGAGTGGAAATGGACGGAGCGGTATGCGTCGCAGCCGGAAATCCTGTCGTATATCCGGCACGTGGCCGACCGGTTCGACCTGCGCCGCGACATTCAGTTCAACACGCGCGTCACGGCGGCCACGTTTGAGGAGGCTTCCGATCAGACCCCATCGCACTGGACGGTCACGACCGACGACGGGCAAACGCACAGGGCGCGCTTCTGCGTCATGGCGAGCGGCGTGCTGTCGACGCCCAACCTCCCGGACATTCCCGGGCGCGACACGTTCGCCGGCGACACGTATCACACCGGCCAGTGGCCGCATGAGGAAGTCGATTTCACGGGCCTGAAGGTGGCCGTGATCGGGACGGGGTCGTCCGGCATCCAGTGCATCCCGCTGATCGCGGCGCAGGCCGGGCATGTCACCGTGTTCCAGCGCACGCCCAATTACGCCGTTCCGGCCGGCAACCGGCCGCTCGATCCGAATGAATTGAACGAGGTCAAATCCCGTTACGGCGAGATTCGGGCTGAATCGATGAAGGGCTTCACCGCGCTGCCGTTCAAACCCGCGGGCCGCTCCGCGCTGGCCGTTTCCGACCGGGAGCGCGAGGATGTGTACGAGCGCTGGTGGGGGGACTTCGGGCTGGCGTTCCAGGGCGCGTTCGCCGATGTGTTGTTCGACGCGGAAGCCAACCGGACCGCGTCCGACTTCGTGCGCCGCAAGATCGGCGAACTCGTGGACGACGAGAAGGTAGCCGAACTTCTGACGCCCGACTTCCCGCTGGGCTGCAAGCGCATGTGCGTGGACACGGATTACTACCCCACCTACAACCGCGACAACGTGACCCTGGTGGACATCAGCAGGGATCCGATTGCCGACATCGTGCCGGAGGGCATTCGCGTTGGCGAAACCGTGCACTCGGTGGACGCCATCGTGTTCGCCACCGGCTACGACGCGATCACCGGCGCGCTGCTGGCCATGGACCTGCGCGGCCGCAACGGCCTGTTACTGCGCGAGAAGTGGACGGACGGCCCGCGCGTTTATCTCGGCCTGGCGACCCACGGCTTCCCCAACCTGTTCATGGTGAACGGCCCGGGCAGTCCGTCGGTGCTGATCAACATGGTCACGGGCGTGGAGCAGCACGTGGACTGGATCGCCGATTGCCTCGTGCACATGCGCGAGCGCGGACTGGATGCGATCGAAGCCGAGGCACAACACGAGGACGCCTGGGCGGTCCACAACGACGAGGTCGCGCAGCGCTCGATACGCGGCAATTGCGCGTCCTGGTACACGGGCGCCAATATCCCCGGCAAACCGGGCGGCTTCCTACCGTACGTGGGCGGCTTCCCGGCCTACGTGGAGCGATGCGGGCAGGTCGTCGAAGAGGGTTACGCCGGCTTTGCGCTGACCTGACGCAGGCGGCCGGGATTCAGGCGCCGGCCAGTGCTATGGCGCCGAGATAAAGGCTTTCCTCGCCCAGTTCGAACTGCGCGGATGCGGCGCCTGAATCCGCCTTGAATTCCAGTTGGTACGAACCGCTGTCCGTTTCCAGCCTGTCGAAGCGGAAGTCGCCGAACATGTCGGTGGCCGTTCGCGCCACCTCCGAGCCGTCCCGGCTGAGCACGACTTCGACGTCGCCGGCGCACTCCTCGACGCCGTTCACATCGACCACGACCGACCCGGCCACGAAGCACTGGGTCATCAGGTGCATGTTCTTGTAATACACGCGCGGCCGTGAACCCAACTCGGGCTTCAGGACCTCCAGGTCCTCCTCCTCGGCGATGCGCTGCATCTCCTTGTCCTCGACCTTGAGCGAGCGAAACACGTTGGTGGGGCAGGCCTGCTCCACGCGGGTCTTGTCCCAGCCCCCATCGAGCAGGTGCGCGTCGAAGAACCAGGCTTGCGGTACCTGCTCCTCCTCGTTCCAGAAGATCGCGCCGTACGGGCAGGCGTCCACGATCTCCTTCTGTCCCTTCGATTTCTCCGGATCGATCAGCACGATGCCGTCGGAGCGCTTGGTGATGGCGCCGTCCTTCGCCACCTTCATGCACGGCGCGTCGTCGCAGTGGTTGCACATGACCGGCATGAAGTGCGCCTCGACCGCCGGCCAGGCGCCGCGCTCGTGGCGCTTGATGTCCACCCAGCTGTGCCCGCGATCCGGCTGCGGGGCCGAATAGCCGGGGAACTCGTTGCCGATGTGCTCGTCCTTCGTCGCCAAGAAGCAGTTGCGGCAGTTATCGCAGCGCTCGATATCGACGATCATGTTCCATTTCTTCGCCATCACGCCGCCTCCGCCCGTTGCCAGGTATCGACGCCGGTCCATTTCTCGAACTGGATCAGCGACGTGTTGGGCGCCATGCCGCTGGCCTGCTCGGTAATGGTTTTCTTGGGATTGAGCATGTTCACGCAGCCGCCCAGGTCGGTCGAGTTGCCGGGCTCCCCGACAGGCCGGTACTGGGCCGACCCGGTGCAGGCGCTGACCACGCCCGGACGCAGCCGGTCCGTGACCTGGGCGGCGCAGACCACCGAGCCCCTGAGGTTCCACAGGCGTATGAGGTCGTCGTCCTCGACCCCTCTGGCCTCCGCGTCCTCGCGGTTGACGCGCGCCACCAGGTAGGAATGGCCGTTCACCGTGACGCGGTGCTCGCGGATGTCCTGCAGCGTGCAGCCCTCGTCGTCACCCATGATGTGGAACGGATACCGCGTGTGCGGCGTCAGCAGTTGCAACGGAAAGTCCGCCAGGGCCGGTTCGGCCTCGGCGTTCTCGTAGCTCTTCTGGTACTTGTTGAGCGGCGGCCGCGCCGGGTCGTCGATCTGGTTCAGCGTCTCGGGCAGGAACTCGAACTTGCCGGACGTCGTCTGCAGTCCTTCGCCGAACTCGCCCACGTAGTCCGCCGGCAGCGGATAGGGCTCGGGCGTGTCCTTCTTCCGGCCTTCGTAGTACCAGCGGTTGGCGGTGGGAGCGCGCGCGTCCGCCGGGTCCGCCGGCACGACGAAATAGCCCTTCTTCAGGAACTCCTGCCAGGTGGTGTGCTTGGCCACGTCGGACGAATCGAACACGCGCTTGCACCAGTCCAGTTCGGTGTTGCCGCCCTCCGAGTACATCGCGCCCAGGCCCAGGCGCTCGATCACGGCCAGGAAGATGTCGTAGTCGGACTTCGACTCGCCCAGCGGCTCGATGCACTTGTGCTGCAGCGACACCACGCGGTGATTGACCATCGAGAACATGTGGTGCACGTAGCCCGCGCCGACGTTGTAGTACTCGCCGATGTCCCAGCGCTCGAATACGGTGCAGGCCGGAAGAATGACGTCCGAGTACGGCGTCTCGCCCTCCCACCAGATCGACTGGTTGACGACGAACGGCAGGTTCTCCGACTGGTACATCTGCACCCAGCGGTTCGAATCGACCATCGTGCCGAAGTTGGGGCTGCCGTACTTGTACATCATCTGGATCTTGGCGTGACCGGGCGCCGGGTAGCCGAAGCGCAGGAACTGGCCGCGCACGGAGGAGACGTCGGTGAGGAAGCCTATCGCGCTGCCTTCCATGATCGCCTCCGGTAGGCGGATCTTGGGAATGTTCTGGCGCGACGAGTTCATCGTCACGACGTGCGGCATGCGCTGGTAGTTGTTGGCCGCGTTGGCGCTGTAGGTCAGCTCGCCCGACATGCTGCCTTCGGCATAGCCGGGGAAGTAGAAGGAGAAGTCCAGCGGGGCCCCGAACTGGAGGTTGCCGAAGTTCACGCCTGCCCGGCCGAAGCCCTGCATCGCGCCCAGGATGGTCATCATCCGCGCCCACTGAACGCCCATGGGGCCGCGTCCGGCGCCGCCCAGGCCGCAGCCCCAGCCGCCGGCGCCCAGATAGGTCTTCTTGCTGCCCCATTGGCGGGCTAGCGCCCGGACCTCGCGCGCCGGCACCCGAGTCTCCGCTTCCTGCCATTCGGGCGTCTTCGGCGTACCGTCGGACTCGCCGAGGACGTAGGCCTTCCATTCGCCGAAGCCGGTGGTGCGCTTCTCGACGAACTCCTTGTCGTAGAGGTCCTCGGTGATCCAGACGTAGCAAAGCGCCTGGGCCAGCGCGGAATCGGTGCCCGGCTTGGGCGAGATCCACTTGCCGCCCAGATGCGCGGCCGTGTGGTTCAAAAACGGGTCGATGTGGACCATGGGGATGCCCAGCTCCCTGGCCCACTCGCGCCGGACGGTGCCCTCGTAGCCGTAGCTGGCGTCCGGGTCGCTCGACCAGAACACCATCAGCTCCGCTTCCTTCAGGCAGTCCTCCACGGTGCCGTAGAACTCCGGGGTGCCCAGCCTCAGGCTGTTGCCCCAGTGGTGCATGGCGCCCCAGTACCAGCCCTCCCAGCTATCGGGGTTGTTGTGCAGCTTGGAGCAGCCGATCAGGTTCCAGAAGCGGTTGAAGGCGCTCAGGTAGTGCCCCAGGTTGCCCCACTGGTGGTGCGAGCCGTGCGTGACCAGCACCGCGCCGGGGCCGTGCTTCTTGGAGCGCTTGATTTCCTTGACCACGATGTCCAGCGCCTCGTCCCAGCTGATCCGCACGAACTCCGACTTGCCGCGGTTCTGGATGTTGCGCTCGCCGTCGACATCGAAGTCCACCCGCTTCATCGGATGAAGGATCCGGTTCTTCGAATAGACCATGGACTTCTGACAGAGGCCGTGGGCGGCCAGCGTGGTGCGCCGCGGCGGCGTGAATTCCTTGCCCCGGGCCCTGATGGTCCATGAAGGCGCGTCGTCCTTGTCGAAGTCCACGGGGGTAATGCGGATGATCTTGCCTTCCTTCACATAGACGAAGATCGGCCCGCCGTTGGTGCCGTTGGTGTAGCGGGTCACGCCGTCGCCCATGTCGGTGCCGATCTTCCAGCGGATGGACTGCATGCGGTTCAGCGTGATCATGAACCAGACGGACGCCTCGTCCGATCCTTCCACGGTCAGCTTGAAGTTCTTGGCGGCGTCCACGCGCACCAATTGGTCGAAAGGAGGCGTCAGGAATTCTTCGGCGATCGCCCTGTTCTTGAAGATCACCGCAAAATCGGGGTTCTCATGAATGCCCTTGCCTGAGCGGATCCTGCCGTTTTCGATCTGGACCCAGCGGCCGGCGGAGTTGTCCAGCAGCTTGAATTGCGCAATGACGTTTCTTTCCTTCAGGCGGTTCCTGAACTCGGCGTAGCGGAGCCTGGTGAACCGCAATGCCTGCACCATTGCCCAGAGAATGATCGAAAATCGCATGTAGTCCTCTCCCGGCCGAAGAAACTTCAAGACAGATAAGAAAGCACGGGATCATAACAACCTTCCCGTCTCCCGTCATCTGAGATTATTGACTCCGGAATCCAGCGTATGACGCTGGACACAACATATACTGCCGAATCGATGGCTACTACCGACACGACAACCCAACTACCTGACTGGCTGCGGCAACTACGCAAAAGGCTGGTTGTGGATGTAGTGCAGCAGGATTCGCGTTCGACAGGATCTTCTCTCCTTGGATGGTCTAGCGACGAGGCCTTTGAGGCCATCGGCGGAGGACAGGCGTGTTTCGATGAACCCTGGCGCGACTTGTCGCCCGAAGATCGCGTATTACTCTATTGTTACCTGAACCAACTCGGACATCTGGAGGAGCTCACCGAGGCATTCAGCCAAATCTTCACAAGCCAGCCACCGGATGGCGAGCCTATCGTCATCGATCTGGGATGCGGCCCGTTCACCGGCGGACTCGCGTTTGCAGGTGTTCTGGGACCGGAGGCGCGCTTCGACTATATCGGCATGGATCGATCGAAGACGATGCGGCAGTTCGGTGAAAACTTGGCGGAGGCGGCAACTCGGGATTTCAGCGAGAGCATGCCATCGGTCCGCAGGTATTGGACTGACGACCTGCCGACATTCACTTGGCCTAACACCCGCGGGTGGCGTCCGGTAATTGTTATCGTTTCCTATCTGCTCGCGAGCCCGACGCTCGTTGAGCGCGAGCGTGTTACCCGGCTTGTTGAAGATATAGGAGAATTGCTCAATAGACTCAGTTATGGCGAGGTGACGGTGCTTTACACCAACTCGCCTAGAGACAATGTCAATCGGAATTACCCGGCGTTCCGTGACAGCCTGCGTGAACTGGATTTTGATGAACTTGCGCACGGTCGTGGACACCTCCGCCCCGAACGCACTGGCGTGAACAGGCGGCTTCGATACGGATTGCTATACCGTGCACGCCAGACCACGTTGCCGCTTCAGGAGGCGAAATGAAGCTGCCGACTTACGAGGAATTCCGCCGCGAACCAGAACAACTCGATGTGCTGGAGTATCCCCGTGACCGTTCCCTGTTTGTCGCCGGCCCACCGGGGTCCGGGAAAACGGTTCTCGCAGTGACACGAGCTAGTGACGCGGCGCGGTTGCACAAACAACCGGCGCCGCTTGTAACTTATAACCGTATGCTGCGACGGCTGCTCTCGCTGATAAAGGACGATCCACGTGTCCAGCCCAGAACCATGCATAGTTTCGTTTATCGGCACTACACGAACGCGACGGGGCGCGAGCCGCCCGGAACTCCACAAGACCCATATGATTTTCGATGGAGCGATATGCTTAAACGCATGGCAGAAATGGAACGGCAACCTAACCTGCAGCACCTCGTCGTGGATGAAGCTCAGAGCCTACCGGCAGGCTTCTTTCGGTATGCGTCACGGTGCTGCGCCAGAACGATGTCGATCTTTGCGGACGAGGATCAGACGCTTGATGATCAAAGAACGACATTAGAAGAAATCAAGAACGCAGTCGGCCTAGATGACCCGATGCTCCTGAGCCGGAATCACCGGAACACACCCGAGATAGCTCGCCTTGCCGAGCATTTCCACAGCGGTCGCCTCCCCGCGGCCGAAGTGAAGCGCATGCCTACCGGTGACCGGCCCCGCTTGATCCAATGCGGACTGCCGGAAACCATAGAACGTGTGTCCAACTGGATTCGCACCCGCGGCGGGAGTATCGGTATCGTCGTTCATGCCAATGACACGGGGCGCAAGCTTCATCAGCAACTCGCAGAAAAGCTGAAGTCGAGACGGGTCAACCTCTACTCGCATGAGCAGCGAAATGAGGACTCCGTCAATATGCTTGAAGAAGGAATAACCATACTGAACGCGAAGTCCGCGAAAGGTCAGGAGTTCGATGCCGTTTTCATACTGGAACTTGAGCGCTTCGTTCCGTGCCGCACAGCCACGCAGAAAAGAGTAATGTATATGCTCTGCACCCGGGCACGTGACATGTTGTTTCTCATTCACCACCGCCAGCTATCGCCCGCAGCGGCTGCCGCTTTGCCGGGTCTCGACCTGCTGGAGCCGTGATGGCCAGCGATCATCCGAACCAACCCTCGCTGCTTGAAGACAATGCGCCGGCTAGGCCGTCACGCGGGCACGCTGCAAAGTCCCCCTTACGAGATACGGATCGCTGGCTGGGTATGGAGATCAGCCATCGGCGGCTGCTTGATGCTCTGCAGAGCGGCTGGCTGCAACCGCGCGCATCGCAAGCAGGCCACCTGCTCGCCGAACGTGCATTCCTTCGCGAGCCGGACGATGCCGCAGGTTCTTATCCGATTCGATTGCGCGTCAAACTTAAGGCGGCGAAATTGCCAGAAATGCGCATTCGTCGCCGTCGCCCCCGCATTTTGTTCTGCCCGGGCGCAATCCCCACCTTTGCGATCTCCGAACTTGCCGTCAAGACAGAGGAAGAAAGGGTTCGCCTAACCAGCCTTGCGGCAAGCTTCTCGAACATTGAATTGCCTGCCGAACCGACCGTTACGACATCCGATCGCTGCATTGATCCGAACGGATTCGAGCCTGAACGACTGCCCGAATCCGATACTCCCGGGGCGCACGGGCAGCCGAAGTATAAAAGGCTAAGGTCTGAACAACCGCCCGAACCGGGGATTCCCGACACCGTGGACGCGCAGCAAGGCGCGATGTCCATGGCGATCTGGGCAGTGCCACGAATGGCGCCTTGGCTGGATCTTCTCGTGGCAAGCCTCGACGGCGATGAAAAACTCCAGACGGCCGCTGATAAGGTCGATGCGCCCTGGTGCGCGGCGCCACCCTGGACGCAGGACGCCAAGCAACGAATTTCTGATCTCGGCGACTCGCAGAACCTGCTTTGGCGGGCGACGGTCAAGGTATTCGCGGCGGCAGGCGCGGACGCGCCAGGCCGCGAACTGGCTGAGGAGATTGCCGAGGAGGCGCGATCGTGCCCGGAGACCGCCGCATGGCTGGAGTCCACACGGCGCATCCTGCGTGCGGAATCCACGATTGAGCTCGATCAATGGCAAACCCGCCCTGTGGAAACTGCCATTCAGCTTGTGCTCGCCCGCCCGAAGCCAGCGAGATTCATAACGTGGCTCAGCGACATGCCGGAGTTGCCGCCGGCGATCTGGTGGTCTGCTGCGCTCCTTTGTGGTCTGCTCACGGGTTACCTGCGCCTGGACAGCAAGTTCCGTGGCAGCGCAGCACAGCAGGAAGCGCTAACGATCCATGTGTTTCGCGTGTGTGGCGGCAATGGGGCAATTTCCTGGCCTTCCGTTTCCGGCAGGCCCAACTGGTCGAAGCGGGGAGAGAATTTCGTGCTGCTGTGGGGCGAACGGGAAGTGGCTCAATGGACGGCGCACAGCCGCAGTAACTGGCTCGATGCGGATCTGGATTCGCCGGATATGAGGCGCGCTGCAACAGACTTGGCGAAGCACCTGAAGTGGCCGTGTCTGCGGTGGCAAATTTCTTTCCGAAAGCCCTGCCAACTGGAGACTGAAAAAGAAGATCTACAGTTCGATGGCAAGACGCTTAGCATCCTTCGACCGACAGCGCTGCACTTTCGGCACGACAGTTCCCACGCCGATGTCACGTTTGAGGATACGCTGGACGCAGAGCAATTTCGGCATTGGCTTGCTGTCGGGCCCGGCCGTGTGGAGGAGCCTCCGCCTGTGATCCGTAGCGACCCGCCTGCGACCCCTACCACGGAACTGAAGGCGCACATCGGAAAAACGGGCCGCGTGACAGACGTGGCAGCAGAGGCGGAAATCGCACCGTCCGATTCAATTCAACGAAACATGCTGGGCATTCCGGGACTCAACTATCTAACCGATTTCCTCAGCGATAGTGAGGAAAGCGATTTAGTTGCGGTTATCGATAATTCTCCCTGGAGCGCCGAGTTGAAGACTCGACGCGTTCAGCACTACGGATGGCGATACAGTTATAGAGATCGTCGTGTCGATAAGTCAATGTATCTCGGTCCTCTTCCGAACTGGGCAAAAGAACTGGGCAAGCGGCTAGTCGATCTCCGACTGCTTGGCAAGATTCCGGACCAAGTGATCGTAAACGATTACCACGGGAACCAAGGCATCACGTGGCACGCCGATGCGCCGTCGTTTGCCGACGGAATCGCCACCGTCAGCCTGCTCGCGTCTTGGGAAATGAATTTCCGATTGGGAAAAGACAAACGCACCCAAAGGTTGGAACAGCGGAGTGCGCTGATCATGAGCGGAGACGCCCGATACAAATGGAAACACGAAATACCCAAGCGGAAGTACGAGACTAACCCGGACACCAACAAAAAAGAACTTCGCCGCCGCAGGCTATCGCTGACTTTCCGTATGCTGAAACAGTAACCCGGGCGGCAACCACGTTTACCGACCAAGCAGACCGAACCCGGATCGCGCTTCTTGGGTCCCCAAATGCAAGCCACAAGAGGTTGTCCGCATCAAAGCAAACACGGTCCAAGCAAGGGGAATTACGATCCAATCCTACCCAAAGCCCTATTCTGATCTCCTCTCCTCGCGCCTGTAGGCGTTGTATGCCTGTTTGAGCGCGTTTTCCGCCAAGGTCCTGTCCGTCATCCAGCCGACCTTCCCGTTCTCCCTCCACAAGCCTTTCATGGCGTGCCTGTCGCTCTTCCTTCCGTTGCAAGGACGGCAAAGCAGAATCCTGTTGGACAGATCGTTGGTACTGTGGGGTTCTGATTTGGGCGTCAAGTGATCCAGCTCCATGAATTCCGGCTCAAGCCTCCGGCCGCATCCGGCGCAGACCACCAATTGGGGATTGCCAGAATCCGCCTGGGCCTTCGTGAGGATTTCCACCATCTGCTTGTGCGACAGCTTTTGCCATGCGGCAAGCTGCCTCCGGTTGATCGTCTCCAAGGCGACAGACGCCGTTTCCCCTTCATCTGTTCGTTCCGGCAATCGGTCGGTGAACGTGACATCGCCGAACAGTCCCACTTCGCGCTTGAGGCGGTCCAGGACTACTTCATGCGCCTCTTCCCAGATGTCTATTCCGGCCCACTGCCTGCCTAGCCGCTCGGCTGCCACGCATGTCGTGGCGCATCCTGCGAAGGGGTCAAGCACGAAATCTCCTTCATTGCTGGAAGCTTTGACGATACGTTCGTAAAGAGCCAGAGGCTTCTGGGTGGGCCACCCCACCCTCTCAGTGTTGTTCCTGTACAAGGGCGTTATGTCCGCCTCTGAATTAATCCCGTATTCCACCCACCAATCACGCATCGCCACATGGCGAAACTTGCCAAACTCATCCCTCCCCACACCCAAGCGCCTGCCGCTTGCCGTGTGCGGTTCAGGCAACGTCCGCGTATAGCTGATTTCCTTGAACTGATTGAACTCAACCGTCTTTTCATTCTTGCAATAGAACAGAACCACATCGTGCTTCCTCGCGAACCGGCCCGACTCTCTCGGCACCCCTCCTGTCTTGTAACCCCAAATTATCTCATTCCGAAAATTTCTCCACCCAAATATCGCGTCCATAACGGCTTTCAGGTAGTGGCTCGCCGTGGGATCACAATGTAGATAGATTGATCCTGTCGGCTTCAATACCCGTCGCATCGCCAATAGCCTGACGGCCATGAAGCACACGTAAGCGCCCATTCCGTCGCTGTGAGCGTAACGAGCACTCTCAATCGCCTCCAAGAGCTTCGGATGATCGTCCTTGATCTGGTCAGTCCATTCCTCATGAACATCCTTTTCCCAACTCCATCGGTCTTGGAATTTCGCCCCGGCGGCTAAACTGTCCGGAGTCGCATGAAAATCCTTCCCCTTGTTGAACGGGGGATCGGTTGCTATAAGGTCCACACTTTCGGAATTCATGGACCTGAGGAATTCCAGGTTGTCCCCGTGGAACAGGGTCCGGTTCTTCCAGTTGGGCGCGGTCATATCGGGGAATTATTAAGGAATCTGATCAGGACCTGGGTAGGATTGTGTGCCAAACAAGCTGGTGAAGGGGCGGCGCAGTCGGATAATATCGTTTTCTCTATGACCGCGCGACTGATTGACGGCAAGGCCATAGCTTCCGCGATCCGTGAGGAAATCCGGCAGACGGTCCAGGAGCGGCTTGCCGAAGGCCACCGGGCGCCGGCGCTGGCCACGGTGCTGGTGGGGGCGGACCCGGCCTCGCAGGTTTACGTGCGGAACAAGCGGCGGGCCTGCGCTACGGCCGGCATCGCATCGCTGGATCACAACCTCCCGGCGGAAACGGACGAGCCGACGCTGCTGGCGTTGATCGACGAATTCAACCGGGACGGAAACGTGGACGGCATCCTGGTGCAGCTGCCCCTGCCCGAGCGCATCAACTCGCTGAACGTCATCCAGCGCATTGACCCGGGCAAGGACGTGGACGGTTTTCATCCGCTGACCTTCGGACTGCTGGCGCTGCGCACGCCCAGGTTGCGGCCCTGCACCGCGGTGGGGGTGATCCGCATGCTGGAGAAGATCGGCGTCAAGCCTAAGGGCAAGCATTGCGTGGTGGTGGGCGCATCGAACCTGGTGGGGCGCCCGCTGGCGCTGGAGCTGCTTCTGGCCGGCGCCACGGTCACGGTCTGCCACCGGTTCACGACCAATCTCGAGCAGCATGTCCGGCAGGCGGAAATCCTCTGCAGCGCCGTGGGCAAGCCGGGGCTCATTCCGGGCGCCTGGATACGCGAGGGCGCCGTTGTGATGGACATCGGCATTACCAGAATGAGCGACGGGAAGCTGCGCGGCGACGTAGAATTCGAGGAGGCGCGCAAACGTGCGGCCTGGATTGCGCCGGTGCCGGGCGGAGTGGGTCCGATGACCGTCGCCATGCTGTTGCAGAACACGCTGGATGCCGCCATTTACAACACGACGAATTCGCAGGACAAACCGAAATGAGAAACACGAGACTTCAAGGCAGCCCTCGTTTCCAGTGCTGGTTAGCAGCGCTATGCGTGCTGGCGCTGGGCGCCGGCGCCGCTGCCGCGCAGGAACCGGTCGAAGCAGAAGAAGAAATGGATCCCTTCCCGCGCGTGCGGGTGGAAACGACCGCCGGCGCCTTCACGCTGGAACTGTTCGCCAACGACGCCCCGCTCACGGTAAAGCAGTTCCTGCTTCTGGCCGGCAGCCGCTTCTACGAGGGCACAATCTTCCACCGCGTGGTCAAGGACTTCGTGATCCAGGGCGGCGGATGGTCGGTCGATTTCCAGGAGCGCCTGATCGATGAAACATTGCCCAACGAGTCCGGCAACGGCCGCTCCAATCTGCGCGGCACCATCGCCATGGCGCGCACCGGCGATCCGCATTCGGCGAAGAACCAGTTCTACATCAATCTTCAGGACAACGTGGCGCTGAACCCGCGGCCGGGACGCTGGGGATACGCCGTGTTCGGACAAGTAGTCAGCGGTATGGAGGTCGTGGACGAGATCGGAAACCGCGCCACCGGTCCGGGCGGTCCCTTCGGCAGCGACGTGCCGGCGGCGCCGGTGATCATCGAACGGGTCCTGCGCGTGACTGAATGAGCACCCTTTTCATCTCCGATCTCCATCTGGACGCCACCCGACCCGCCGCAACCCAAGCTTTCCACGAATTCCTGAGGCGTCGCGCCGCCGAAGCCGAGGCGCTCTATATCCTGGGTGATCTCTTCGAAGCCTGGGTGGGCGACGACGACGACGATCCCCACGCCGGCGAGATTATGGACGCGCTGGCGGAACTGACTTCAGGCGGGGTTCCGGCGTGGTTCGTGCACGGCAACCGGGACTTCCTGATCGGGGACGGCTTTTCCGGCCGAACAGGCGTAACGCTGCTTCCGGAAACCAGCGTCGTGGACCTGGGCGGGGAAAACGTGCTTCTGATGCATGGCGACAGCCTGTGCACCGACGACCATGACTATCAGGAGTTTCGCACCATGGTCCGCGATCCGAAGTGGCAGGCGCAGTTCCTGGCCCTGCCGCTGACGGCTAGGCGTGCGCTGGCCGCTCAGGCGCGTGACGCCAGCCGGATTTCAACCGGCGGCAAGCCGATGGAGATCATGGACGTCAACACGGCCGCGGTGGCCGATGTCATGCGCGCGAACGGAGTGCGGCGGTTCATTCACGGCCACACGCACCGTCCCGACGTGCACGAATTCGAACTGGACGGCGGCCCCGCCACGCGGATCGTTCTGGGCGACTGGTTCGAGCGCGGCTGGGCGCTGGAATACGACGGCAAGAGGTTTCGGCTGGAGGCGTTCGATCTCTAGCCGCGTTCGACTTCGAGGGCGGGCAACTCGGCCAACTTCGGCGGCTGGGCGGCGGCCACCGGCTCGGCGGCGGCCACCCGCGCGGCCTTTTTCCTGGCTTTCCGCTTTCGCGCCCGGCGCTTGGCCCGCACGGCGTCCGCACGTTCCCTGGCGATCCGGCGGAGCAGTTTGCGGTCCACGCCGCCGGTCACGTACTGGCCGTTGAAGCAGGAAACGTCGAAACCGGTGATCTCCGCACGCCGGAAATTGACCGCGGAGATCAGGTCGCCCAGGTCCTGGTAAACCAGCCAGTCGGCGCCGATTCTTTCCTCGACCTCCTCCACCGTGCGATTGGCCGCGATCAGCTCGTCCGGCGCCGGCATGTCGATCCCGTAGACGTTCTGGTAACGGACAGGCGGGGCGGCCGAAGCGAAGTACACCTTCCGCGCGCCCGCCTCGCGGGACATCTCGACGATCTGCCGCGAAGTGGTGCCGCGCACGATGGAATCGTCCACCAGCAGCACATTCTTGCCGCGGAATTCCAGGTTGATGGGATTGAGCTTCTGGCGCACCGAGCGTTTTCGCTCGTCCTGGCCCGGCATGATGAAGGTGCGGCCGATGTAGCGGTTCTTGATGAAGCCCTCGCGGTACTTGACATTCAGCCGGTTCGCCACCTCCATGGCGCTGGTGCGGCTGGTGTCGGGGATCGGAATCACCACGTCCACGTCGCTGGTGTCGTGCTCGCGCTGGATCTTCTCCACCAGGCGCTCGCCCATTCTCAGGCGCGCCTTGTGCACCGAAATCCGGTCCATCAGCGAATCCGGGCGGGCGAAATAGACGTATTCGAAGATGCACGGCGTGTATTGCGTGCGGGTCGCGCACTGGTGGGTCACCGCCTCCTCGCCGTAGGGAAAGACCCAGGCCTCGCCGGGCATCACGTCCCGCTCCAGTTCGAAGCCGAGCTGCTGCAGCGCGACGCTTTCCGAAGCCACCAGGTATTCCGGCCCCTTCTTGCTTTCCCGCCGCCCGACCACCATCGGCCGGATGCCGTAGGGATCGCGGAAAGCGACCAGTCCGAAGCCCAGAATCAGGCACACGACCGAGTAGGCGCCCTTGCAGCGCTTGTGGACGCCGCGCACCGCGCGGAACACGGCGTCGGTGTCCATCGACCGGCGCGACGTGCGCAGCAGCTCGTGGGCGAAAACGTTCAGCAGCAGTTCGCTGTCGGAATCGGTATTGAGATAGCGGCGGTCGCGCTGGCGCATCTCGCCTGCCAGCTCGTGCGCGTTGGTCAGATTGCCGTTGTGCGCCAGGGCGATCCCGTACGGGCTGTTGACGAAGAACGGCTGGGTTTCGGAGTTCTTGTCGGAACCGGCGGTCGGATAGCGCACATGGCCCAGGCCGGCGGAACCCCGCAGGTTCTGCATGTGGCGGGTGCGGAACGTCTCGCGCACGAGTCCGCGCGCGCGGCGTTTGCGGCACATGCCTTCGTCGTCGGTCATGATGCCGGCCGCGTCTTGCCCCCGGTGCTGGAGCATGATGAGCGCGTCGTAAATCTCCGGCGCCGCCGCGCCGTGGCTCATCAGGCCGACGATTCCGCACATCAGCGGCCACCCAGCGCCTTGAGCAGCAGGCTCAGGGCGTCGCTTACCGGTTCAAGGAAAGGCAGGCTCATCGAACCCTGCACCCAGGTCTCGGGCCCCACGTGTGTGCATAAGAGCAGAAGTCCACCTGCAATCAGCCAGCCTTTGGCGGCACCCAATAATACGCCCAAGGCGCTATTTGCGGAAGCCAGGACGCTGTTTTCCACCGCTCGAGACACCAGTCCCGCCAGGGTCGAACCGATCACGAGTACGACCACCAGCACGCCCAGCCGGGCCGCCCAGAGGGCCACGGATTCGGCAACGGTCGGACCTCGAAAAATCGCTCCGGCGAGCGGATTGCTCGCAAGCCAGGCCTCGATTTTCGCCGGCCAAGCGGACAGCAGCGTGGCCACGACAACGTCGCCCAGGGCAAAGGCCAGAAACACGCCCGCAACCCAGGTCGCAAGGTTCAGGGCGGCGGAAAGGAAACCGCGTTTCATTCCAAGCCAGGCGGCGGACACGAATATCACCAGGACGATCCAGTCGAACAGGGTCACGGCGACGCGTTCTCCCAATCCGAGACAAAACCGTCACGTCCCAGAAGAGCCAGCTCGGCGACCGCCGTACGCGCGTTGGCCCTCGAGGCATAGGGGCCGACGCGTACCTTATGCAAGGTCCGGCCGCCGTCCTGCCCGGTCACGACCCTCACGCCGTATCCCTGTTCGCGGCACCATTCGGACAGCCGGTCGGCATTCGCGCGCGAGGAGAAACTGCCGACCTGCACGGCCCACTGAGGCACGGCCTGAACTGCGGGGGTTTCCACAGTTTCGCGGGGACTCGACGAGGGCGTGTCTTCTTCCGTCGTTTCCGGTGGCGTGCCGGATGCCCTGGCGGGCTGCGGCGCGTGGGGCACCGAACCCGGAGGCACCCATTGGGCGACGGTGCGCGGACCGGGTTCCCGGCGGCTATCGTCCGGCACTGCGGCGATACCCGGTTCGGCGGATTGAGGTGCGACGTGGGCCACAGGGCTTTCAGAACCCTCTTCGTCCGGCATGCGGACCCCTTCCCGCGGGCCGATTACCAGGGCCAGCAACAGGAGCAAGGCCACAAGGACCGCCCCGCCCACCAGCCGCTCAAGCACCGGTGATTGCATTGCAGTGAATTATATGCGGGCGCCGGGCGGGAGGCGCGGGCGTAAAATAAGGTTTTTCGCCCACATCCTGCAGATTACGGCATGTCCGGCAACACCATAGGACGCCTGTTCAGCGTCACGACTTACGGCGAGAGCCACGGCCCGGCGCTGGGCGCCATCGTGGACGGCTGCCCGCCCGGCATGGAATTATGCGAAGCGGACATACAGGGCGACCTGGACCGGCGGCGTCCCGGGCGCTCGCGCCATACTTCGCAACGCAAGGAGGCGGACCAGGTGCGGATCCTGTCGGGGGTCTTCGAGGGCGTGACCACCGGCACGCCGATCGGGCTGATGATCGAGAACACCGATCAGCGGCCCCGCGATTACTCGGCCATCAAAGACAAGTTCCGTCCCGGGCACGCCGATTTCAGCTACCAGCAGAAGTACGGCCTCCGCGACTACCGCGGAGGGGGACGCGCCTCAGCCCGCGAGACGGCCATGCGGGTCGCCGGCGGAGCGATTGCACGCAAGTACTTGAGCGAGCGGGCGGGCATCACGATCTTCGGCTACGTGGCGCAACTCGGACCGATCCGGCTGGAGTGCCCGAACCCCGAGATCATCAACGACAACCCGTTCTTCTGCGGCGACCCCGCCCGCCTGAAGGAACTGGAGTCATTCATGGACGAACTGAGGCTGGCGGGCGACTCGATCGGCGCGCGGATCAACGTGTGCGCCCGCGGAGTGCCGCCCGGGCTCGGCGAACCCGTGTTCGACAAGCTCGAGGCCGTGATCGCGCACGCGCTGATGAGCATCAACGCGGTCAAGGGCGTGGAATTCGGCGCCGGCTTCGCGGCAGTGGAACAGCGCGGTTCGGAGCATCGCGACGAGATTGCGCCCGGCGGCTTCCTCAAGAACGACGCCGGGGGCACGCTGGGCGGCATTTCGTCCGGACAGGACCTGCTGGTAAGCATCGCGATGAAGCCCACCTCCAGCATCCGCAAGAAGGGCGCCACGGTCACCCGCGGCGGCGCGGCCACCGAGATCAGCACCGGCGGGAGGCACGATCCCTGCGTGGGACTGCGCGCCACGCCGATCGCCGAAGCGATGCTGGCGATCACGCTCATGGACCATTACCTCCGCGACCGCGCGCAATGCGGCGACGTCGACCGGCAGGCTGCCGCGGGCGCTCGCCCGGCCGCCGCGGCGCGGACCGCGCGGGGCTGACATGAACGGCTACAACGTCGCTGTGGTCGGCGCCACAGGGCTCGTGGGCGAGACCATGATGCAGATCCTCGCGCAGCGCGAGTTTCCCGTGGACCAGCTACACGCGGTCGCCAGCGAACGGTCGGTCGGCAAGACCGTGGAATTCGGCGAACGCCAGGTTGCGGTTCAGGCGCTGAACGACTTCGACTTCTCCGGCGTGCACTTCGCGCTGTTCTCGGCCGGCGCGGGAACCGCGATCGAGCATGCACCGCGCGCCGCCGCCCGGGGAGCGATCGTGATCGACAACTCGTCGGCCTTTCGCTATGACGACGACGTGCCGCTGGTCGTGCCCGAGGTCAATCCCTCGGCCCTGGCCGAATGCCGCGAACGCGGCATCGTGGCCAACCCCAATTGCTCGACGATCCAGCTCGTCGTTGCGCTGAAGCCCCTGTACGACGCGATCGGCATCGACAGGATCAGCGTGGCCACCTACCAGGCGGTTTCCGGTGCCGGCCGCCAGGCGATGGAGGACCTGGTCAGGCACACGGCCGACATGATGGCCGGCAAGGGCCGCCCGGAAGAACCGGCTGAAGACGGGGAGGCGGAACCGCCCGCAAACGGGGGGCAGCTTCCCGCGGCGTCGGCGCCCAGCGCGGCCTTCAACGCGGTGCCGCATATCGACGATTTTCAGGCCAACGGCTATACGAAGGAAGAAATGAAGATGGTCTGGGAGACCCGCAAGATCCTGGGCGACGACGACCTGCGCATCAGCGCCACGGCGGTGCGCGTGCCCGTTTTCTTCGGACATTCCGAGGCCGTCACCGTGGAGCTGAAGCGCAGGGTCGCCGTCGACGAGGCGCTCAGGCTGTTTCGGGCCGCACGAGGGGTGGTCGTCATGAGCCAGGACCGCGCCGGCGGTTATCCCACTCCCGGCATCGACGCGAGCCGCTCGGACGCCGTGTTCGTGGGCAGGGTGCGCAAGGACATCTCGCATGAACAGGGCCTCAGTTTCTGGGTTGTGGCGGACAACGTGCGCAAGGGGGCCGCGCTCAACGCCGTGCAGATCGCGGAGCTCCTGATTCGGGACGACGCATCGGGTTAGCAGGCCCCGCCATGAAAGGCAGAATCGCAACACTGGCCGTTTCGCTGTTCATTGCGCTCCTGATCTCGCCCGCGGTTCCGCAGGAAGGACTGTTCTCTCCGTGGGTCCTCTGGGGCGTGCCGCTGCTTACCGCCGCGCTGGTCTTTACGGTTCTTGCAGTGATCATTTTCGGCCCACGGCGCCTGGTCCGGGGATTCTCCGGCGCCGGTTCCGGGAAAAACGATGATGCTGCGCAGGGTCAGCATGGCGGGAAGGCGGAATCAGAGAAGCCGGAACCAGCCGACGACGAAATCACGGTGGGGCCCGATGCCGCCCTGGCGGACGCGATGAGCGAACTCGATCCCGAGAACTACATGGACCTGGCGCGGGCGCTTGAAGAAATGGGCCGGGACGCCGACACGCTTGAGGTCCTCGCCCATATCGTCGAAGCCCGCGAGGGCGAGAACGCCGAGGAACTCGCCGAGGCGCTGCGCCGGATGCGCCAAAGACTCGGGCCGGAGAATTCCGGGGGAGCATGAGCCGCGCACGGCTCGCCGTGGGGCTGGAATACGACGGCAGCGGCTTACACGGCTGGCAGTCGCAAAGCGCCAGTCCCAATGTTCAGGATGCCGTCAACCGGGCGCTCAGCCGGGTGGCCGATGAACAGGTGCGATGCATGGGCGCCGGGCGTACCGACGCAGGAGTTCACGCTATCGAGCAGGTCGCGCACTTCGAGACGAGTGCCCGGCGGAGCCGGCGCGACTGGCTGTTCGGCGCGAATACCTACCTGCCCGACGACATCAACCTGCTCTGGGTTCGTGAAGTGGCGGGCGAATTCCATGCGCGCCACTCGGCGCTCTCGCGCACGTACGCCTACCTGATCCTGAACCGCAGCGTACGCTCGGCTCTCGAGCGCAATCGGGCCTGGCTGATCCGCGACCCGCTGGACGACAAGGCGATGGACCGTGCGGCGCAGGTGCTGGCCGGCGAACACAATTTCAGCTCGTTCCGGGCCGCCCACTGCCAGGCGCGGTCGCCGGTGCGCAGGGTCATGGACATATGGGTGCGCCGCGAAGGACAACGCGTTTGGGTCGTTTGCCGGGCAAACGGCTTCCTGCAGCGGATGGTGAGGAACATCGCCGGATCGCTGGCGCTCGTCGGGCGCGGCCGCGAGACGGCCGCCTGGTTTGCCCGGATCCTCGAGGCGCGCAGCCGCGAAGCAGCGGGACCGGCCGCGCCTCCCCAGGGCCTGTACCTTCAACGGATCGAGTATCCACCGGAGCTGTTGCCCGAACGAAACCCGGCTGGTCTCGAAACGCTTTCCCGAATAACGAAAGATATTTAGGCTAAAATCAAAGTCTTATGGCGATTTCCTGGCTACGGAGATTAATGCCGTCGCGGATCACGACGCGACGGCCCAAGAAGACCGTGCCGGAAGGCGTTTGGGTCAAGTGCGATGCTTGCGGAACGCAGCTTTACCGAACCGAGGTGGAGCGAATTCAGCATGTGTGTCCCAAGTGCGAGCATCACATGCGCCTCGGAGCCAGGCGAAGGCTCGAGTTGTTCCTGGACAGCAACTCGGCCAGAGAGCTTACCCCCCGGCTTCAGCCCAAGGACCCGCTGAAGTTCAGGGACACCAAGCGTTACCCTGATCGGGTCGCGCAGGCCAGGGACAGCAGTGGCGAGCTTGAAGCACTGGTGACCATGACCGGCAAGCTGTACGGGCAGCCGCTGGTGGCCAGCGCGTTCGAGTTCGCCTTCATGGGCGGTTCCATGGGTTCGGTGGTAGGCGAAAAATTCGTCCGCGCCGCAAACTATTGCCGCGAACATCGCATGCCCCTGGTGAACTTTTCCGCCTCCGGGGGCGCGCGCATGCAGGAGGCCCTTTTCTCGCTGATGCAGTTGTCCAAGGTGACCGCCGCGCTGCATGCGCTTGCGCAGTCCGGCCTCCCCTATATTTCGATTCTCACCAATCCCACGATGGGCGGCGTGTCCGCAAGCCTGGCGATGCAGGGCGATATCGTGATCGCCGAGCCCGGCGCGCTGATCGGTTTTGCCGGCCCGCGCGTAATCAAGCAAACAGTCCGCGAAGACCTCCCCGAAGGATTTCAGCGCGCCGAGTTCCTTCTCGAGCATGGCGCCCTGGACATGATCCTGGACCGGCGCGTGATGCGCCTGGAGATCGCCCGGCTGCTGGCCAAGCTGCTCAATAAACCACCCCCCGAATAACCCTACGCGCGAAGCAGCAGTACGCCCTCCCCGCCTCTTTCCAGCGAAGGCCAGAGGAACGGTAGTTCGGGGTGCAACGCCGCGAGCTCGTCCGCCACCTCTCCGACCTCCAGCGCAAGCAGGCCGCCCTCGGCGAGATAAGCCGGCATTTCCTCGAGGATGCGGGATGCCACCGCCAGCCCGTCGGCGCCGGCCGCCAGCGCCATGCGCGGCTCATGACGATACTCACGCGGCAGGGAACCGTACGCGCCGGCAGGCACATAGGGCGGATTGGCGATGATGAGATCAAACTTCCCCTGAGCGTCGGCGAAAAGGTCTCCCATGCGAAGCTCGACGCGGCCTGCCAGGCCAAGCCGGCGCACATTGCGCTCGGCCACCGACAGGGATGCCGGCGACAGATCGGTGGCCACGACTTCGGCTTCCGGAAAGGCGAACGCGCAGGCAGCGGCGATGCAGCCCGAACCGGTACAGAGATCGATGATCCGGCGCACTCGGCCCGGATTCAGCCAGGGCGCAAAACCGGCCTCGATCAGTTCGGCCAGCGGCGAGCGCGGAATGCAGACGCGCTTGTCGACATAAAAGCGCATCCCCGCAAACCAGGCCTCGCGGGTCAGGTAGGCCAGCGGCAGACGGCGCGACACGCGCGCAAAGACCAATGCCCGCGCCCGCATCCGGGCGGCCGCCGACACGCGCCGCCCGAGCAGCGGGCGGCGCTGCCACAAGCCCGACCGGCAAACGAAGTTCGCGAGCGCCAGGGCCTCCTCCTCGGCACTGCCCATGCCGTGGCCGAAATGAACCCGCCCGCCCGCCAGGCGGGCGGCCAACTCATCGACAAGGTCACAAAAGCGCATCGTTGGACAACGAAATCTTCGAAGGATATCGGCTCGCCAAGGCTACAATCGGCGGTCCCGCTTGAGGCGATCGACCTTGCTTGCCCGACTGCTTGTACGCCTGCACTTCATTCTGCCGCTGCTGACGCTGAGCCGCCTGGCGGCGCGCGTTTCGCGATTCAGGGGACCGGGGGGCGTGCTGATTCGGACCTTTGCCTGGCTCTTTTCCATCAACCGGGACGAGGCCGCCAGGCCAGTGCCCCATGGATATGCCAGCCTTGCCGATTTCTTCTCTCGCGAACTTAAGGCTGGCGCCCGAATTCCGGAAAACGGCGAGGAATGCGTCGTTTGTCCCGCCGACGGCCTGCTGACGCAAATCGGGGAGGTCAACGGCACGTCAGGCACGCAGGCAAAGGGAGTCGGGTACTCCATGGAGGATTTGCTGGGCGGCGCGAATTGCGCCGGGCCTTACGAGGACGGTCATGTGGCGGTCATCTACCTACGGCCGTCGGATTATCACAGGGTGCGCATGCCACTTGGCGGCCAGTTGCGCGAAGTGGTGTACCTGCCCGGAAGGCGGCTGTCGGTCAACCCCGCAATCATCGATGCGGCGCCCGCGGTGCTGGCGACCAACGAGCGGGTGGCGCTGCACTTCGACACCGGCGCAGGGAAGTTCTGCGTGGTCATGATCGGCGCGCTCAATGTCGGCTCCATCAGCACCGCATTCGATATCCGCACCGACGCAAGCATTCCGCCGGTGCCGACCCGCTGGAGGTTCCCCGGCCCGCGCGGGGCGAAGTGCGAACGCGGCGACTACCTCGCACACTTCAATCTCGGCTCCACGGTGGTGCTGGCGGCGACGCGGGACCTGCTTGCCTGGCTGCCCGAGCGCAAAGCCGTGGAAGAGGTCCGCTGCGGTCAGGCCCTGGGACAACGGTTGCCCGCCGAAGTCTGACCCGCGTCAGGCGCGGCCGATGTACTCCCCGGTGCGCGTGTCCACCTTGATCACCGCGCCTGCTTCCACGAACAACGGCACGCGCACGACGGCCCCGGTCTCCAGGGTCGCCGGCTTGACGCCCCCGGTGGCGGTGTCGCCCTTCATTCCGGGGTCGGACTGCGTGACCTTCAATTCGACGAAATTCGGCGGCGTGACCGTCAACGGAGCGCCGTTGAACAGCGTGACGCGGCAGCGGCTCTGATCCACCAGCCAGCGTTCGCAGCCCCCCATGGCCGCTTCGTTCGCTTCGTACTGCTCGTACGTCTCCGCGTCCATGAACACCCATTCGTCCCCGGTGCTGTACAGGTAGTCCATTTCGCGGTCGACCACGTCGGCCGCGGGAATCGATTCGCCGGAGCGGAAGTTGCGTTCGATCACGCGGCCGGTGCGGAGATAACGGAGCTTGACGCGGGTAAACGCCTGGCCCTTGCCGGGCTTGACGAATTCGGTCCCGAGGATCGCGCAGGGCTCATCGCCCAGCATGACCTTAAGCCCGGACTTGAACTCGTTGGTCGAATAAGAAGCCATGCCCTCAATCGAACAGTTCCGCCATGAAGTTCAGCACCGATTGCCACGACCGCCGGTCCGCCGACTCGCTGTAGCCGATCCCGTCGGCCAGCGCAGGCGAATCATGGGTAAAGCCGTGCAGGGCATGTCCGTAGGCATGGATCTGCCAGTCCGCGCCCGCTTCCGTCATTTCCGTGGCCAGTCCCAATACCGTGTCGGGCGGGACCATGGGATCGGCCCAGCCGTGCAGCACCAGCACCCTGGAACTGATCGAATTGCCCTCGGTGTTCCCCGGCGGGTTGAACAGCCCGTGCAGGCTGACCACCCCCTTCACCGGAGCGCCAACCCGCGCCAGGTCCAGCACGCAAAGGCCCCCGAAGCAATAGCCGATCGCGGCCATGTTCCCGCCGTCCACTTCCGGCTGCGCCGCGGCGCATTCCAGCCCGGCCAGCAGGCGGGCCTGCAGAAGCGCCCGGTCCTCGATCAGCGGGTTCATCAGCGCCATGTTCTCTTCGACGCTCTGTCCGAGAACGCCCTTGCCGTAGACATCCAGCGCAATCCCCACGTAGCCTTCGCCGGCCAGCTTTTCCGCCGCCTCGCATTCGTGCTCGGCGCGCCCGCTCCAGGCATGCGCCACCGCCACCGCCGGCGCCGGCCCGCGCGCGTCGTCCCAGTACATCCGCGCCTCGAAAACCTTGTCCCCGTGGCCGTATTCCACGTTCCGCATGCGTATCGCCATAGCCCGTCTCCCGGCAAGCTCCCAATCGGAGCGCGAATTTTATCCCCTGCCCCGCCGGCGTGTTAGCATTTTTCGGCGCCGGAAGAGATCCCCCAAATTTCCGGCCAATACCCTTCGGCCACTCCGAGACCGGATATGAAGAAGTATCTGACAGTGTTCGCCGCCCTTGTCCTTGGCGGCTGCGCTTACGCCGAATACCAGGCCGGCTTTCTCGACGATTACGCCGACTACGGTTGCGGCGCCTTGCGCGCGGAACTCTCCGGGTCCCGGCAGGCGTTGGAAGTGTATGCGCAAGACAAGCGCAGGCGCGGCCGTGTAGTGGCCGGCGGAGGTGCCCGGTACGAGACCATTGATCTGGGAGGCGATTTCAGTTACGTAAATTTATTGCCTCCCAGCGATGGCGGGCCCCCGCGCTGGTGGGGCAAGTACCACCGAGAGCGAATGCAGGCCCACGCGCGCCACGAGTCACTCCTTCACCTCATGACAAGCCAAGGCTGCAGCGGCTGAAAGACCTGATTGATCTGCACGCCCGCAAGCGCGCGAGTTCGTGACGCGGAGGCGACGAAGTTGAAGCACCCTGGCCTGGCCTGTCTTGGTTTGCTGCTTTGCCATGGCGCTGCCCAGGGCGCGGACGCGTCGGGCGTTACGTCCGAACGGGCCGGCGCGGAATGGCTGGAAATCGGGGGCCATGTCGACCTGGACTCGGTGCATACGCGCCCGGAAGACGAGGACGGATATAGCAATACCGGCATATCGGAGGTCGGTTTGAGCCTGGCGGCGACGATTACCGACTGGGCTGCGGTGGAGGCGGGCTTCCTTTACGAGCACACCGACCTGAGCGACAGGGAGAATGTGCCCGGCAGCGAAGCAACGTTCCTGGAAACCGCAACCCTCCGCTTCGGCCCCCCGGAAGGGCCGTGGTCTGTTTCCGCGGGCCAGCAGTTTCTTCCGTTCGGCGTTTTCGACACGCGCATGTTTTCGGAACCGCTGACGCTTGAGCTCGGCGAGACCAATGAGATTGCCGTTAGCCTCGGGTGGAGTTCCGGCGGGCTAACGACGACCCTGTTCGGCTTCGGCAAGAACGACGATCTCGGATCGGACAGCGGCGTCGCCGGCTATGGAGCGGCCGTTTCCTTTTCGTCCGAGCGCGAGAAAACCGGCCTGGCCCTGAACCTGGCGCTTACCAGCGATTTGAGCTATTCCGCGAACGCGCTGGGCGTGCTTGCGTACACGACCGCAAATGAGGGACCCGCCGACCGGATCGCCGGCCTGTCGGCGCATGCCGCCCTGCGCTACGGCGCCGCCACGCTGATCGCGGAATACGTGGGCGCGCTCGATTCCTACGCCTTCCGGGAAATGGAGTTTGCCGGGCGCGGAGCCCAGCCGGCAAGCTGGCTGCTGGAAGCGGCCTACGACTTCGAAGCAGGCGGCAAGAACGCCACTGCGGCGCTCGGCTACCAGGCGACCCGGGAAGCGCTCGCGCTGGAACTGCCCGCCCGGCGCCTGATTGCCATAGTTTCCGTGCAACTCGCCGAGCCGTTCACGCTTGCCGTGGAGTGGGGGCGCGACAGCGACTACACGACAGGCAGAGGCGGAAGCGGCGAAAGCAGTACTTTCGCAACGGTTCAACTCTCCTGGGTTTTCTGACGGCCCCGTAATACGGCGAATCGAAGCGCCTCAGATTCCCGACAGTGACTTGCCGGCGTCCACGGGCAGGACGGCGCCGGTGATGAAGCGGGCCTCGTCGCTGATCAGGAAGTTGACGGCATCCACGACGGACTCGACCGGCGGTATGGTCTGGTGGAATCGCGCGAGCGGCATTTCGCTCAGGATTTCTTCCCTGACCTCATCGGCGGTGCGATGCTCGGAAGTGATGGGATCGATCAGACGCTCGTCCATCACCCGGTCGGACATGATGGGGCCCGGGCAGACGGCGTTCAGCCGGATCCCGCGCTCGGCGACCTCCGCGGCCAGCAGCGTGGTCAGGCGGTTCAGCGTCATCTTGCTCAGGGCATAGGCGGCATCGACCCTTCCGGGCTGCAGAGCGGTGGCGCTGGACAGAAACACCATCGCGCCGCCGGATTTCATCATCGGCGCGACCGCCGAAGCCAGCAGGAAGGCGCCCTTCACGTTGGTGTCCATGACCCGGTCCCAGTCTTCTTCGTCCAGCTTGAGCAGCGACTGTTGCATGCTGATACCCACGCAGTTGATGAACACGTCGATTTTTCCGCCGAAGAAGTCCTGCACTTCCCCGGCCAGTTCCCGGACCTGTTCGCCGCAGGTGACGTCGCACTGCCGGTAACGCAACTGCCCGGCGTCCGCGTCTTCCAGAGGCGCGTAGCCGAACTCCAGGCTTTTGGCGTCCAGCTTGTCGACCACGAGCACTTGCGCGCCCTGGCGGATGAACGACCGGCACAGCGCCTCGCCGATCCCCGCTCCGCCGCCGGCAACCGCGACATGCCGGTCCATCATGCTCATGACCTACTCCGAGGCGAGCGGCGCGGCGATGGTCAGGCGCCGGCGAACTCGGCGATTCCGGCCAGCGAGCGCTCGACGCCCACGTTTGCGCTGGCCGTGATCTCGCCAGACTCCAGGCTCATCCGTACGACCTCGCCGGTAAAGAAATTGCCGCCGAGCACATGCTCCCCGTCCGCCGACACGCACATCGACGCCCAGCCGAATCCGGGCATGGGCAGTTCCCGCAGCCGCTGGCCCTGTTCGCTTAAGACTTCCACGGCGTTCCCGCGCATGTGAAGCAGCGCGCCGTCGTGTGCGTATCCCACCGCGAAACACATCGCAGCGCGGTCTTCCTCCGGCAGATTCAGCACGTCGGGCAATTGCCCGGAAGCCTCGAGGTCGAAGCGCATGATCCGCTTGCCGGTCTCCGACACGTACACGAGCGTCCTGCCGTCCGGCGCCAGCGTGGAATGCGTGACCCCGAGGAACCCGCCCATCCCGCCGGTCGTTTCGGTGGCGTGCTCCGCAACCAGCCGGCCGTCGGCGTTGTATTCGAATACGTGGCCGTCGCCCAGGCTTTCGGTCCCGGGCATCCGCGTGAGAACGGTCTTGAGCGGATAGCGAATCTCCGAACCGACCATGTGTTCGGCCAGGTAAATCTGCCCTTCAGGGCCGAAATTCACGTTCGAGAACGAGCGCTTGGCGAATTCCATCTGCGGCAATCGCTGCCCGTCGGGGCCCACCCGGATCACCAGGTGGGCGTTGCTGTCGAAGGCCCACAGGATGCCGTCCGGATCGAACTTCAGACCACCCACCAGGTGGGTGCTGTCATCGATCCAGAGCACGCCCTTTTCGTTCAGGCCGGCGTCGTACTGGATGATGCGTCCCGGTCCGGCGTGATCGTCCTCCGGATCGTTGAGAAGCGTGGCGCCGACGAACACGTCGCCCGGGCTGAAGGGCTGATTGGTCGATTCTGTGTTCATGCTGCGGCTCCTTTCAGAAATGGCGTGACCGACTCGCCCCATTGCGCCGGGTTGTCGGGCAACAGCTGCGAGTCGCAATGCGCGTGCTGGCCGGCGAGGCGTTCGCTCAAGTCGCGGGCGACATCCCACTTGGCCGTGGCCAGCAGTACCGGGATCTCCGCGTCCGCCAGACGCTGCCCGGCGCGATACCTGAAGTGCGCGTGGTACGCCTTGCGCCACATGACCGGCGCCCGCAGCACCTCGACCACGCGGCGGTGCACCATGTCCGGGTCCAGGTATGGCTCGCCTTTCAGCATCGACTCCGCCGTGCGCGCGTACCAGGGGAAGTAGATGCCCTGGTCGCGCATCATGTGCCAGGCTTCCAGCAGGTGCCCGCCGTGCCACCGGGGCACGATTTCCGGCGTGTAGTTCGCCAGCAGATCGGCCTGCTCCTCCGGCGTGTGATCGATCAGTCCGGTGATGACCAGCCGCCCTACCCGGCCGGGATTCTCGATGGCCAGATCGAGCAGCACCGAGCCGCCGCCCCAGACGCCGTAACCATTCACCTGCTCGAGGCCCAGCGCGTCCAGAACCTGCGCCAGCGCATTGCGGTAATCGGCAACGCTCACGTCGCCTTCGCCGATGGTGTTGTCCGAATCGGCGTGCCCCGGCAGTTCCACCGCGAGCACCGGGTGCGATCCGATCAGGGACTCGGCCAGTCCCTGCACCGTACGCCCGGAACCGGCCGCATCATGCTGCACGACCACCGTCGTGCCGTCGGCGTCGGTGTTGCGAAAAACGCGAACCTGGCCGCCGGGAATCGAGACCATCTCGCTCCACAGGCGTCCTTGCAGCGCCTGCGCTGGCGGCGAGGCCGGCGGGACCGGAGCGGGATGGGCGGCCAGCAGTTCGAAGCAATTGTCACGCGCCGCCTGAGGGGTCGGGCTTGCATACACCTCGACTCCGTCGGGCGGCGGCGGTATGCGTTCGAGCTGGGACGCCAGGACGTCGCCGACCCAGGCGGTGATGAGTCCGGGTACCCTCAGTTCCACCACGGCTTCCGCGCCGTCGTGCGAGAACGCGCAGCCGTAGGCCTTGCGGTAGTTGTCGCCGGCGCGCAGGAATTCCAGGACCTCGTTCTGCAGATGGTCGGCGGACGGCAGATCGTATGACATCCGGGAGGCGGCGCGCAGGTCGTACCAGGGGAAGAACATCAATTGCTGGCGCAGGCGGCTCCACAGCCAGGTGAGGTGGGAGCCGTCCCAGGCCGGAACGAAAGCCGGCAGGTAGTTGGCCAGCAGTTCCGCCTGTTCCTCTTCGTTGAAGGCGCCGTAGCCGTTGACCGCCACCGCGGTCACGAGGTCCGGATGCCGGGCCGCCGTCTCGGCCGACATCGCGGCGCCGGTATGGAAGCCGTACAGGCCCGTCTTCGTGATGCCGAGAGCACGGATGAATTCCGCCACGCAGTCGGCGAAATCGGCCATGGTCAGGTCATCTCCCTCGGGTGGGTCCGATGCTCCGTAGCCGGGCGTGTCCGGCGCGATCACGGTGAAATGCCGGCCCCACTCCTTCATCAGCGGCACGTATTCAAGCGACGACTGCGGCGACTGGTGCAGCAGCACCAGCGACGGTCCGTCGCCCGCGCGCCGGTAGTGCACCTGGCGCTCGCCGTACCTCCCGCGGATGCTGACGAAGTGCCGGGTAATCGTTACGTTGCCATCACTCATGCTTCGACCTCCTTATGCGGCTGCGCCCGCGAGCCGCCAAACCATACAAGCAGTCCCGCAAGGCAGGGAACCAGTATTACAACCGAACCGAACAGCGGCGCGTTGGCGCCTTCGGACTGGAACAGCATGCCTCCGATGGGAGGCGATATGGTCCTGCCCAGCCAGTTGGAAGACTGGAACAGGCCCAGCACGGTGCCCCGTTCGGTCACCGACGCGTATTTGGAAACCAGGCTGGAGATGTTGGGCACCAGCAGGGCGCTGCCGCTGGCCAGGAGCCCCAGACCGAGCACCAGCCAGGGTTGGCCGGTAAAGTCCGCCAGCACGCCGGTGCCGATCTGCGACCACTGCGGCCCCGGCACTGCGCCGAACCAGGCGAGCAGCAACATTCCCACGGCGTACAGCACGATGCCGGCGGCGATGACCGGTACCTCGCCGAACCGTATCGAGAGCCTCCCTGCGATCAGGCCCTGGACCACGGCGACCCAGAGCCCGAGGAAGAGGAACTGGACGCCCACGTGACGCGGCCCCCAGCCGAGAGTCTCTCCGACCCACAGGGGCATCATCACTTCGAACATGCCGGCCGCCGTCATCCAGAGAAGCCCGAGAATCAGCAGCCGTTTGACCACCGGGCGCGCGCTCACCTCGCCCCATTGCCGCAACTCGGCGCCCAGGGGCTGGGAGGCCACGCGCTTCTCGGGCGGCAGGCTTTCGCGCATGAACAGGAGGATGACCACCAGCAGCAGCCCCGCCAGCGCCGCACCCAGGAGTCCGGGCTCCAGCAGGGTGGCGGTGTCCGCGGTCTCGCCTCCCAGGATTCCGCCGACGAACGGTCCGAGGATGAAACCCAGGCTGATTCCGGCCCCCATGATTCCCATTCCCTTGGCGCGATTCTTGGGCGTGGTCGTATCGGCCACCCAGGCCTGGCTCACGGAAAACAGTCCGCCGGCAAGACCGCCGACGAGACGCGACACGAACAGCGTCAGGGCGTCGTAGGCGAAGGCCAGGCCAAGAAAGGCAATCATGGTGCTGGCCGCGCAAAGGGCCAGAATCAGTTTGCGGCCGTAGCGGTCGCTCAGTCTCCCCCAGATGGGCGTCGCTATGAGCTGGCCTATCGCGTAGCTGGCGACGATCCAGCCGGCCATGGCCTCGCCCCCGCCGAAGTCCTCGGCCACGAACATGATGGACGGCAGCACGATGCTGAAGCCCATCGCGCCCAGCAGCACAAGTGCAAAGATAATGAACATAAACCGGAACCCGGCGAAAAACACCGGGCATTATGCCCCCAATGCCGGAAACATAAGCGGGTAAGATACGCGCGCCATGCCCGAGCGACACGCCGAAGTACTGATTGCCGGCGCCGGACCGGTAGGCTGCACGGCGGCCCTGGCGCTGGCGCGCGCCGGAGTCTCCGTCATCATGGTGGAAGGCTGCGATACCCTGCCGCTGGAACTGCGGGCCTCGACCTTCCATCCGCCCACGCTGGACCTGCTGGAGGATCTGGATCTCACCCATCGTC
Organism: Gammaproteobacteria bacterium; assembly: GCA_026707445.1. Taxonomy (GTDB): domain Bacteria; phylum Pseudomonadota; class Gammaproteobacteria; order Steroidobacterales; family Foliamicaceae; genus Foliamicus. Next base: position 3,504 of record JAPOWV010000043.1, on the reverse strand, counting down.
TGATTCCTCTCGGGCTGGTCACGCGCGACTATCAGTACCGCGACCGGACGACGGGCGAGGCGGCGATATTCGACCTGGGACTGCTGTCCGGCGACACCGGGCACCCCTACCGCCTGCAGTGCGAGCAATACAAGCTCACGCAGGTCGTATGCGAAATGCTCAAGGACTACCCCAACGCCCAGGTCCTGTTCGGGCGGGAGGTGATCGGCGCGAGGCAGGACGGCGACGGCGTTCGGATGCTGTGCTTCACCGGCGAACAGGAAGAGCTGTATACGGGCCGCTACCTGATCGGGGCGGACGGCGCCAACAGTTGCGTGCGCAAGAGCATGACGGTGCGTTACGAGGGTTTCACCTACCCGGAAAAATTTCTGGTCCTGAGCACGCCGTTCGATTTCGCCGCCCACATGGACCAGTTGAGCAACGTCAACTACGTGGCCGACCCCGACGAGTGGTGCGTGCTGCTGAGGACCGCCGACCTGTGGCGCGTGCTTCTGCCCACTGTCCCCGGCGAGCCGGACGACAAGTTCCTGGCGCCGGACTATGCGGAGGAACGGCTGAATGCCATAGTCCCGCGGGATGAGCCGTACGAAGTGGTGCACCGCACGCTGTACTGGGTGCACCAGCGGGTTGCCGAGACCTACCGGCTCGGAAACCTGCTGATCGCGGGCGACGCCGCCCACATCAACAACCCTCTGGGCGGCATGGGAATGAACGGCGGCATACACGACTCGATCGTGCTCGCGGAGAAGCTGGTCGCGATCCTGCGCGAAGGCGCAAGCGACGACCTGTTGGACGTTTACGACCATCAGCGCCGGACCATCGCCAGCGAGTTCGTTCAGAAGCAGACGATCGAGAACAAGGAGCGCATTGAGTCGCTGGATCCGGACGCGCAGCGCAAGCGACAGGCGGAGTTCATGCGCATCGCCGCCGATCCGGAGCGGGCGCGCGCCTTCCTGCTTCGCACCAGCATGATCGAGGCCTGGCGCGACAGCGTCGCCCTGGGCCAATCCTGACGGGAGGGTTATTTCTGGGCGAAGCGGGCGCGGCCGGCGGTGATGCCGGCGTTGGCCTCGAAGTCCTCGAAGAACTGCTTCGCGGCTGAATCGCCGTTCAGCCAGGCGTCCAGGAACGCCGTGGTGACGCCGGCCAGGATCTCAAGCCCGCCCGCATCGTGCGCGCCGCCGCGATTGTCCGGCCCACCGCGGTCCTCCCGGCAGATCAGACCTCCGAGGTAGTGATCGCCTTCCTCCAGCACAACGGAATACTTGTCGCCGGGCGGACTCAGGTCGTAGGCCGACATCCGCCACTCCCAAGGATAAATCGTCGGTCCGCCGATGTTGCCTGTATCCAGCGTACCGCCGGTAACCAGCACCGGCCCCGGCACCCGGTCGAAGGAGCCGTCGGCCATCTGCGGCATCTCGCCGACGCCGCTCATGACGATGGCGGCATCGAAACCGAGGGCGTAACTGACGCTCTCCGTACTGTGCAGATCCTTCAGGGGCTGGCCCCAGATGACCTGGGCGATCATCCCGCCGAAAGAGTGACCGGCAATCGCCTTGCGGCCGTAGTCGATCCTGCCCGTCAGCCCGGGAATTTCCTGGCCCGACGCAAAAAGCGCATCCAATACCCGCCCCACGTCGGATATACGGATATACAGGAGGTTGCGGGCATCTTCGGGGCTAAGCCTGGTTTCCGAGGTGGGGCAGTCGGGATGCTCCGGCAACACCACCGCGTAGCCGTGCGAGGCCCAGTGATCGGTGAGCCCGGCATAGCTCTCGCGATAGCAACCGAAACCGTGCGAATACACCACCAGCGGAAACGGACCCCCGGCGTCGGGATACACGATCCTCGCGCGCAGGCTGCGCTGTCCGGGCTCGGCAGGCAGCACGTGGTTCTCGATGACGTGAACGCCGTGCGGGCCCCACGCTGTCTTATAGGCCGCGGGCTCCTCGTCGCCCATTGCCGACGCAGACAAACAGATCAGACTCAGGGTCAGCGCCACGCGCTTCAAGGTGATTGCATGCATAGGAAAACGTCTCTCGTTTGTGGGCCGGACGGCCGATCTCGGGGCGAAATCGGCCGATTGCTATACTAGCGGGCGAATGATATGTCGGGGTGGGTGAGGTCGTTTGACGGATACGGAAAATGATCGAAAGTGAACGTATAGCCCCCCTGCTCCTCCTCTCGGCGCTCCTGCTGTCCGCCTGCGGAAGCAGCGGCGGAAACCAGACTCCCCCGCCTCCTGCGGTAACGCCGCCGCAGCCCGACCGGCCGGACCCGACCAGCTTTCCGGAAGACCCGGGGCTGACCGCGGCGCAGGAAACGGAGCGCATGGCAATCTCCGGTTCTCCCGAGTTCACCAGCCAATGGAGCCTTTCGGAAATCAAGGCCGACTACGCATATGCCCGCGGCTATACCGGCGCCGGCGTGACCGTCGGGATCATCGACTCGGGCGTCGATCCCAACCACAGCGCATTCGCCGGAAAGCTCCACCCAAGCTCCGGCGTGGCTTCCCGGAATTGCAGCGGCGGCTTCTGCTCCTTCAGCCCGATTCGCGACACCGGGCGGCACGGGACTGCCGTGGGCGGTGTCATCGCCGCCGCCAGGACCGGCAGTCGCATGCATGGCGTCGCCTACGACGCGCAATTATTGGCGCTGGGGATTCAGCTCGGGGAGTCCCGGCCCGTGTACAGTCCCATAGATTTGAGCAACGCGGCCTCCTTCCGCAGCCTGGACGAGCAGGGTCAGGGCCTGTACCGGAGAATCGGCAGCGCCACGCGAATCGTCAATCACAGTATCGGCTATGAGGGCGTGGTTACTGATTACACGGCCGCCGAGTACCGGGCCGCTCTCGGGCGCACCGTGGACAGCCTGATACAAGCCGGCACACCGGACTCGGAAAAGATCATCCTGGTTTGGGCGGCTGGCAACTCCAACGGCAGGCGCGATGCCCGGGGGAACCTGGCCGATGCTTCCTCACCGAGTCTGACCGCCGCTACCCCCCACTATTTCCCGGAGTTGAGAGGACATTTCATTTCGGTCGTGGCCACCGGCCGGGACGGCGAGATTGCCGGTTACTCCAACCGCTGCGGAGTGGCGGCGGATTACTGCATTGCCGCGCCGGGTTCGGGAATATACGTGCCTGCTGCCGGCAGTACGGACCAGTATGGGAACGGATCAGGAACATCCTTCGCCGCACCCCAGGTAGCGGGCGCGCTCGCGCTTATGGAGCAGGCCTTCCGCGGGCAACTGGGTTCCACCGAGATGGTGAGCCGGCTGTTCGCGGCGGCGGACAAGTCCGGGATTTACGCGGACCGTAATATTTACGGACAGGGGCTGCTGGACGTCGAGAAGGCCACGCGGCCCATAGGCATGACGAGTGCATCGCTCGGCCACAGCCTGGACGGACCGGCCGTCGTCATGCAGCGCACGGCAGTCGTGGCGGGGCCGGCCTGGGGCGATGCGCTGCAACACGCGTTCGCCGGACGGGAACTGGCGGTGTTC
>JAPOWV010000054.1 GCA_026707445.1 Gammaproteobacteria bacterium | reverse complement strand
AGCGCTACGCGGACGACGGGCTGCGGATCGAGTGCGTGGACACGCTGCCGCTCAACGAGTGGCAGCACGTGCTGGTGACCTACGACGGCATGCGCGTGCCGGAGAGCTTCCGCATCTACGTCAACGGCGAGTCGCGGGAGATCAACCCGCTGCTCGACGGCATCAACAACCCCATGCGGACGCGCGAGCCGCTGCGCATCGGGGCCAGCGGATCCGCTCCGGAGAACTCCGGCGCCACCGATTCGAGGCCCCGGTTCCAGGGCATGATCGATGACGTCCGCATCTACATGGAGGCCCTGACGCCCGAGCAGGCGGCCGTCGTGGCGACCGGCGAGACGCTGACCGAGATCGCCCGCATCGCGCCGGCCAACCGGACGGCCGGGCAGGCCGGGAAGCTGCGGCTCGCCTTCCTCGACCAGTACGCGGCGCCGGAGGTGCGCGACGCGTGGCAGAACGTCAAGGACCTCGAGCGCGAGCGCGCGGCGCTGTGGGAGAGCTTCCCCACCGTCATGGTGATGGAGGAGATGGAGCCGCGGCGCGACACGTTCCGGCTGATTCGAGGCGCCTACGACGTGCCGGGCGAGCGGGTGGATCCCGGCGTGCCGGCGGTGCTGCCCCCGATGCCGGACGATGCGCCGAACGATCGCCTGGGGTTCGCGCGCTGGCTCGTCCAGCCCGACCATCCGCTGACCGCCCGCGTGGCGGTGAACCGCTTCTGGCAGATGTACTTCGGGACCGGCCTGGTCAAGACGTCGGAGAACTTCGGGCTGCAAGGGGAGTACCCCAGCCATCCCGAGCTGCTCGACTGGCTGGCGACCACCTTCATCGACTCCGGGTGGGACGTCAAGGCGCTGCAGCGGGCCATTGTGACCAGCTCGACCTACCGCCAAGCGTCCAATCTGACGCCGGAGGTACTCGAGGAGGACCCGGAGAACCGTCTTCTGGCGCGCGGACCGCGCCAGCGCATGACGGCGCAGATGATCCGCGACCAGGCGCTCTCGATTGCCGATCTGCTCGTCCCCCGGCTCGGCGGGCCGTCGGTCAGGCCGTATCAGCCCGAGGGCCTCTGGGAAGAGCAGAGCAGCCAGGAGTACAGGCAGTCCACGGGCGACGACCTGTTCCGGCGCAGCCTCTACACCTACTGGAAGCGCACGCTCGCGCCGCCGTCGATGCTGGCGTTCGATTCATCGACGCGCGAGACCTGCATCGTCCGCCTCAGCCGGACGAATACGCCGTTGCAGGCCCTGAACCTGATGAACGACGTCACCTACGTGGAGGCGGCTCGCAGGCTGGGCGAGCGCATGATCACCGAAGGCGGCACGACACCGGACGACCGGATCTCCTGGGCCTACCGCCTCGCGACGGGGCATCGGCCTTCGCCGGACGCAGAGGCGGTCCTGCGCGAGACCTTCGACGACTTCCTGGGCGACTACCAGGCCGATCGGGCGGCGGCGCTCGAGTTCGTCGACGTGGGCGATACGCCCCGCGACGAGACGCTGGACGTTGCGGAGCTGGCTTCCTACCAGATGGTGGCCAGCATGATTCTGAACCTCGATCGGACCATCACAAAGGACTGACCGATGAAGCCGCAAACCGACATGCAGACGCTGCTCTCGCGCCGGCGGTTTCTGAATCGCACCAGCACCGGGCTCGGCACGGCCGCGCTGGCCACGCTGTTTCGCCAGGACCTGCTGGCCCTGGCGGCCGCCGCCGCTCCCGAGGCGGGCGGGCTGCCGGGGCTGCCCCACTTCGCCCCCAAGGCCAAGCGCGTCATCTACCTGTTCCAGGGCGGCGCGCCCTCGCAGCACGAGCTGTGGGACTACAAGCCGAAGCTGGCGGAGCTGTACGGCACGGACCTGCCGGACTCGGTCCGCCAGGGGCAGCGCCTGACCCCGATGACGGCGTCGCAGGCCGGCTTCCCCATCGTCCCGTCGAAGTTCAAGTTCGCCCAGCACGGCAAGTCGGGGGCGTGGATCAGCGAGCTGATGCCGCACACCGCCAAGCTGGCCGACGAGCTGTGCTTCATCAAGACGATGCACACGGAGGCCATCAACCACGACCCGGGCATGACGTTCCTGCAGACCGGCGCCCAGTTGGCGGGCCGGCCCAGCGTCGGCGCCTGGCTCTCGTACGGCCTCGGCAGCATGAACCAGGACCTGCCCACCTTCGTCGTCATGGTCTCGAGCCGCGGCGGCAACCAGGTGTACGACCGGCTGTGGGGCAACGGGTTCCTCCCCTCCGAGCACCAGGGCGTCAAGTTCCTCTCCACCGGCGACCCGGTCCTCTACCTGTCGAATCCCGGCGGCGTCGACCGCAGCGGGCGGCGGCGGTTCCTGGACGCGCTGGGCACGCTCAACCGGCAGGACCAGGACGAGTTCGGCGACCCGGAGACGGCCACCCGCATCGCCCAGTACGAGATGGCCTACCGCATGCAGGCCTCCGTGCCGGAGCTGACGGACCTGTCCGACGAGCCGGAGTCGACCTTCGAGCGCTACGGCCCCGATGCGAAGACGCCGGGCACGTTCGCGGCCAACTGCCTCCTGGCCCGCCGCCTCGCGGAGCGCGACGTGCGCTTCATCGAGCTCTTCCACCGCGGCTGGGACATGCACACCCAGCTACCGCAGCGCATCGAGACCCAGGCCAAGGACGTCGACCAGCCGCAGGCGGCGTTGATCCAGGATCTCAAGGACCGCGGCATGCTGGACGACACGCTGGTCGTCTGGGGCGGCGAGTTCGGCCGCACCGTCTTCTGCCAGGGCCGCCTGACCGCGGAGACCTACGGCCGCGACCACCATCCGCGCGCGTTCACCATCTGGATGGCCGGCGGCGGCGTCAAGTCGGGCACCACCTACGGCGAGACCGACGAATTCGCCTTCAACATCGTCCGCGACCCGGTGCACATCCACGACCTGCACGCGACGATGCTGCACCTGCTCGGCATCGACCACACGAGGCTGACCTACCCGTATCAGGGGAGGAACTTCCGTCTGACGGACGTGCACGGCGAGGTGGTCGACGGGGTCTTGGCGTAGCCCACCGCTAAACGCGACGGCGACACTGCACCCGCGCGGTGTCGCCGTCGCCTTCCGAGGCGGCCCCGTTCATGGAGCTCAAGGAACGGGGGATGCCGGACGACACCTTGGTCGTCCTCGGCGGTGAGTCCGCCGCACCATCTTCTGCCCAGCCCTGACCCACGAGCCCGACGGCCTTGGCCACCACTCTCGCCCTTTCGCCATCTCACTCGCCGGCGGCGGCATCAAGCCGGGGGTGACCTACGGCGACACCGACGACCTTCCCTTCAGCATCGTGTGCAACCCGGTGCACAACCACGACCTGCACATCACCATGCTGCATCTACTGGGCGTCGACCGCCGGACATCTTCGGACCGCTCAACGAGGAAACCAGGCGCCGCACGCGCGTCGTCCCCATCCTCCACAGTATCCTGCGAGCTGCCTACCCCTGATCCGGGCGCTGTGCGTCGAGACCCACGAAGGGTGGCTTAAAGACACACCGTCACCTGAACCTTGACGTCGCCAAGGAGCGGAAGAAGCACCTCCTGCCGACCGCGGCCTACACGAGCGCCGCCTCCGCCATAACCAGACGTCCCTCGCACGACTTGACGTACACAAACAATTCGTCTACGTTGCGCTCATCGGACCGGCGATGGTCACCTTCCGCAACCCGATAGAAACCAAGACGCGCCAAGAAATGCTAACCAAGCGATACCTAACGAGCACTAAGAACTTAGCCGCGATCATGAGTAAGATCGTCGAAGGCACGGCGCCCAAGAAGTTCACAACTGCTCATCTGAAGAGTCTCGGGTTCAAGAGCAGCAGCGACCAAAGTGTGCTGCCCCTCCTAAAGGACCTTCGCTTCCTATCCGACGACGGGACTCCATTACCGCGATATCACGCCTATCGGGACGCTTCTCGCTCCCGCGCCGTAATGGCTGAAGCGCTTCGGGAGGCCTATGAAGATCTGTTTCACATCAGCGAGAAACCTGGTCCGGGCAACCGGGCAGCCATGCAGGGGAAGATCAAGTCCTCACACAACGTTTCTGATAGAGTCGCACAGCTGTCGGCGACCACATTCCTCGCACTCCTTAGTCTGGCCGATCTAGATGGACCCCCAAGTGCTCCGTCTCAAGTGGGTCGTAAGGAACCAGCAAGCCAGGAATCTGAAGTTCCCACGAGGAAGACTAAGAATGATATCGTGTCGCCACCTTTAGATCTTCGTTACAATGTCGAGATCCATCTCCCCGCTTCCAAGGACATTGAGGTGTATAACGCGATCTTCCGGTCTCTGAAGGAGCATCTTCTCGATGAGTAGCAGCAAGGACGTTCGCGATTGGATGTTCCGCCGCTTGATGTTCGAGGCAGAGGCTGACCAGTTCCGCTCTGCCGGGATTCGTGTGGGTGCCGATGAGTCCGGGACAGAACGCTCTCTACTTGACGAAACCCTAGACCCATTCAGTGTTGATCTTCGCAACGAGGGTCTCCGGATGACACGACTGTACGCGCTGCTTTACTGCTTTGAGAATTCCGTTCGGTCCCTCATACGCGAGCGCCTCGAAGAAGGTCACGGGCGCTCGTGGTGGGCTGATAAAGCTCCCAAGAAGATCAAGGAAGCCGCCGAATCCCGCCAGAAGGAAGCTCGGTCCACATCATGGCTCGAAGGACAAAAGCAAGATGTGCTCGGCTTCGTCGACTTCGGCCATCTCGCCGACCTAATCACGAACAACTGGGACGATTTCGCCGATTTGGTACCGACGCAACATTGGTTGAAGCAGCGATTCGACGAGATCGAGAAGGCTCGTAACTTCATAGCTCACAATCGACTCCTGCAACCCGGGGAGTTTCAACGCGTGGAAATGTACATTGCCGATTGGAATCGCCAGGTGGGCCTCTAGAGTCATGGGTAAAACGCGAACGACCGAAAATCGCGGACCCACTTCACCGTTCGCTTGCGCGCACGAGCAACACGATGGCTGCGGCGGTGCTGGTGATGGCGTACTGAGCCACGTACCGGCTCGGAGCCCGCTGGACGGTTCCTCCTCCGTGGGAGCTGCTCAGCCGGTTCCTCATCGTCGCGATGAGCAGCAACGGCTGCTCGAAGAAGGAGTCGAGCGGTGAGTCGGCGATCACCCTCTTCAGGAGCGATGCGACCGACTCCCCCACACGCGACGGTGATGAGGTTGTCCCAGAGAGCACCTTCAACACACTCTCGAACGCACTCCCGCACTTTGTCAAGCAGTCCCCATAACGGCCTCGACGGTATTCTTCCAAGGCTGCGCGCAATTCCAGGTTGGGGACCTCGAAGTGAGGCGCACCGAGAACGTCGAGCGCTGGTTCGACCGCTTCGGCGTGGGTGATTGTCTCGTCGACTCTGATCACTCGCGGATATGCAACGGTGCGAATGTACGTGGCACCCGGTATCATGCCCGCACCATCGCGGTCCTGCTCGTGCACCCTCACCATCTGCGTCAGCTGATAGGGGGCTCGCTCAACCCGGAAAAGCTCGTTGACGGTGTCAACAACTTCATTCTCATCGCGCATTACGAAGCGGGTGCCGTCCGCTTTGAAGGTCAATTCCAGAAAATCGAAGAACTGCGCCGCATCACAGCGGTCCAGGAACGCGTTCAAGTCCTCTAGTGTCCTGCCTGAGAAATGCCTTTACATAACGAGCCGGCTGTGTCAGCCTCTCCGGTGGGAGGAACACGGTGGCACGTCCGATCTCGGTTCTCGATGTGACCCCCGAGGAGAAACGGGAACTGGAACGTCGGGTCGGGGCCTCGACGACGCCGGCACGGGACTGCGTCCGAGCGCACATCGTTCTGCTGCGGAGCGAGGGCGTCGGCCAGCAGGAGGTGGCGTCGCGCCTGGGCGTGAGCGCCCCGAGCGTGAGCAAATGGTCGCAACGTTTCGACCGAGAAGGGCTCGACGGCCTCCGGGACAAGCCGGGGCGCGGCGCCAAGCCGTCGATCCCGCTGGCCACGGTCCAGCGGGTCGTGGAGGAGGCGGGCCAAGCGCCGCCCGGCCGGCAACGGTGGAGCACCCGTTCGCTGGCTCGGGAGCTTGGGATTTCGGCCCACAGCGTGGCGCGCATCTGGCAGCGCCAAGGGCTCAAGCCGCACCGTCTGCGGACGTTCAAGGTTTCGCAGGACAAGAAGTTCGAAGAGAAGTTCTGGGACGTGGTGGGGCTCTACCTGGATCCACCCGAAAGGTCGCTGGTGTTGTGCTGCGACGAGAAGACGCAATGCCAGGCGCTGGAGCGCACGCAGCGGGGCCTGCCGCTGGGCCGTGGCCGCATCCGGACGCGAACGCACGATTACACCCGGCACGGCACGATCACGTTGTTCGCTGCTCTGAGCTACTTGGAGGGCAAGCTGATCTACCGGACCGAGCAGCAGCACACCCACGTGGAGTGGCTGCGTTTCCTCAAGCAGATCGACCGCGAGACGCCCGCCGACGTGGACCTCCACCTGATCGCCGACAACTACAGCACGCACAAGCACGAGAAGGTCGTGAGGTGGTTGGAGAAGCGCCCGAGGTTCCACATGCACTTCACTCCGACGTCGAGTTCCTGGATGAACATGGTGGAGCGCTTCTTCGCCGACCTGACGCAGGATTGCGTCCGGGCGGGGAGCTTCAGAAGCGTCTCGGAACTGGTCGAGGAGATCATGGCCTACCTCGCGCATCGGAACGAGAACCCGAAGCCGTACCGGTGGAAGGCGGACGGCGCGAAGACGCTGGCCAAGATCCACCGGGCTCGAGAGGCTCTTGCGGAGGCCGGCGCAGTTATATAAATGCATTTATCGGGCAGGACA
>JAPOWV010000060.1 GCA_026707445.1 Gammaproteobacteria bacterium | reverse complement strand
GCTACCGGATAGGCGTGAATCGTGCGGATCGCGCCGGCCCAGTCCACGTCCACCCGATCGCCAAGCAACTCCCCGCCGACGTCGCGGTCGCTCAGCACGAGTTCCACGGTGGCCTGGTATTGCTGCTCCACCGGATGCGTCTTGATCGGGTAACCGGCCTTGCGCTCCGCCTCCATGTCCGGGACTTCGAACAGGCTCATGCGTACCCGCAGCACGCCATCGAACTCCGACCAGCGCCGGGCCAGGGCCCGGACGCACTCCCGGAACGAGGATTCTTCCGCCCGCCGGCGCATGAACAGCGCGTAAGCCGGTGTGGCCGGCGGACCCTGGGGCGTGGCGTCGGCCGTGCGGTCGACGTAGGTGTGCGCGTTCGAACCCAAGGCGCGATAGGTCGTGCTCCTGTCCACGATGAGTTCGATGTCGCCAAGCAGGTGCGGCTTCACTCCGGGCGGCGGCGTGGCATCGAAAGCCGCCAGGCCGGCCTCGTCCAGGTAGCGGACGTCCGAATTCCACATGAGCCGCTCGCCGGGAGGGCATTCCAGCTCGATGCTCCCGACCGCGCCCAGCAGGGCGGGATCGACCCCGTCGTACTGGTAGTGTCGGTAATCGAATATTCCGGCGCGGCGTGAAATGGCGGGGCTGTGGACGTCCCGCCAGTAGCGGCGCACCCAGGAAAGCGGCAGTTCCGGCTTCTTCCAGCCGCAGGTGATGCGGGCGAGGCCGGCCCGGTTTTCAATGTCGGTCAGGGTGCTCATTCCTTGCGATGCTTCGGCGGTGTTTATAACATGTACCGCGCGATTTCCTGTAGTCAGACGGAACCTCTTCATATGACCATTCTCGTAGCCGGCGCGACCGGCAATGTCGGCCGCCCGACGGTGGCGGCCCTGCTTTCCTCGGGTGAGACGGTGCGCGCGCTGAGCCGCTCGGAAGACAAGTTCGGCGACCTTCCGGACGGCGCCGAAGGTGCCGTGGCGGACCTGGAATCCGGTAGCGGCCTGGATGCGGCTTTCGACGGCGTGGACCGGTTCTTCCTGATCACCGCCAACGGCGAAACGGAGACGCAGCGCGGCCTGAACGCCGTCAACGCCGCCAAGGCGGCCGGCGTCGGAAGGATTGTCTACCTGTCGGTGCACAACCCGGACCAGGAGCCCCCGATTCCGCACAGCCGCAGCAAACTGCCCATCGAGGCGGCGATCAGGGAAAGTGGCGCCGAGTTCACGATCCTGCGCCCGAGTTACTTCAACCAGACCGATCTGTCCGTGGTGCGCGTCGTCAAGGACTTCGGCGTCTATCCGATGCCCATCGGGACGATCGGCCAGAACCGCGTGGACACCCGCGACATCGCCGATTGCGCCGTGCGCGCACTGACGGAAGACGGGCATAACGGCGCGGAATACGACCTGCATGGGCCGGACACGATCAGCGGACCCGGGGCCGCGGCCGTTTACGCCAGGCACTTCGGGCGCGAGGTCTTCTACGGCGGCGACGACGTGGAGAAATGGGGCGAGTCGGTCAAGGCCTTTCTCGCGCCCTGGCTGCTCGACTCGCTGAAGAAGATGTTCCTGGCCCAGCAGGCGCATGGCCCGGCGGCCAGCGAAGCCGAGGTCGCCGCGTCGCAGGAGGCCGTCGGCCACCCCCTTCGCAGCTTCGACGCTTTCGTGGCAGAACTGGCCGGCTAAGTCAAAGAAATCCGCATTCGGTGGCGGGCTTGGGGGCTCCGGTGTCCCTGATCACGCCCTGTCCCATTCCGCATGAACAGTGCAGGCGGATAGCTGAACTCGCCGAACCGTAATCTTTGCATCGGACCGGTCAATGGCCACCGCCGCCGCTATCTGATCTCCAACGGCGCATTCGATTACTGGAGCGTCCCGCTCAAAAGCCCGTAGCGGCGCCTGCTGAATGGAGTCGAAAACGCTCACGGGGACCTCAACAAGCTGATACTTGTGCGGGATGCTTCCAACGTCTTGCCGAAACGCTCGAAGCATGACTATCTGAGTCACGGCTTCTCGATATTGCCGAAACAATTCGAGCGTGCGGGCCCGGCGGTCTCTGGCCGTTCGGACGTCCTGAATCCAGGCGGCCTCCGTCAGTTTGGAGATATGCAAGGCCGACCTGGACAAGTTCCTGGCGGCAGTGGACTTTAGCGACAATCTCCGACGCTTACCCGATCGGGAACGAACGACCAGGTCAACGAAGCGCTGAGTACGGGAACCGGGAGGATCAATCGGCCAGTGAAGGTGTTCACAAGCGTTTCTGAACACCGTCTCGAACGACGAAAGTCCCAGCGGCTCGGTTGTGGCTGCATGGTGGACCGACAAAGCGAGACCGAAATATTCGATCCAGTCCGGTTCGCTCGTCAGCCATGTTCCTCTGGATCGAATGTTGGCGCTCGGAGGATTCGCCAGGGACTCCATAACCCTTGCAACGAATTCGATCTTGACCGGCGAAAACGAATCGAGAGTCGCCTTGAGTTCATCGAGCGTCATGCCAAGCGCAGCCGCCGCTCGATCAAGTCCACGAAAGCGGGCTTGATTTCTATGCCAACCCAGCGCCGTCCGAGTGCACGCGCCGCGAGAAGCGTTGTACCCGAACCTGCATAGGGGTCGAGCACTATGCTGTCATCGCGGCTTGTGATTGCGACACAGCATCGCGCCAGCGAAAGAGGCATCATCGCCGGATGATCGTCCGCTGTTCCATTCACGCGCTTTACCGGCTCGGTGGGAATTTCCCAAACTGTTCTCAGGCGCCGTTCGCGTGGCCCTTTGACGATTTCATGGTCGTAGTAGTAGTCCTTGTCCTTTGACAGGAGAAAAACTGTCTCATGGGCCTTGGTTGGGCGGTCTCGAACGGATTCCGGATGAGCATTCGGCTTGTGCCAGATAACTTCACTGCGGATCCACCAACCCGCGTCCTGCAGAGCGAATGCCAGTCTCCACGGAACGCCTATCAAGTCTTTCGGCTTAAGCCCTTCCGGCGTTGGCGGCCGCACCGCCATGGCGCGTGCACGGTTTTTCCGATCAGGCGCGCGATATCGCCGATTTCCCGATGTGTAGGAGTCGCCAACGTTTAACCAGACAGTACCGTCGTCGCGCAGGACACGCTTTATCTGCTCGAAGGCGCCTACGACGCTATTGACATAGCCGCTCAGGCTGTCGTCCCGTCCGATCTGGTTCTCAACGCCGTAATCGCGCAATGACCAATAGGGCGGCGACGTGACAACCGTTTGAACGGATCTGTCGGGAAGTAACTTCAGTGCTTGCGTGGCGTCGCCACAAATCACCATTGGGCGAGTAATGGCCTCGAACGGCATTCTGTCCAGGCTGTCAACTCGAACATGAGGTTGCGGCGATTGATTCCCTGCGGGCGGATCAGCCAGCGCGCGACGCTCGAAGAGCGCAGCCTGGGCATAATCGGATGAACTCGCCTGTAGGGTTTTGTCGCTCACTTTTGATCAATATCCTTAAGAAGGCCCAGTACCGCTACTGACAGGGTTTTTCGAACTCCCATGCGACTCCCGGACCGCATACGGCATAGTTTACGATGAATCGCCATTGCCCGGCTTTCTGCGGCTTGGCGCATCGCCGTCAGTGCCCCAGTTTGAATTCGTCGCAGAACGGACCGTGGCCGTAATCCAGAGCGTAGGCGTCCTGGACGTATAGTGCGCCGCAGGCTTCGCAGCGGGAAATGACGAGTTCGTGAGTTTCGCCGAGCGCACGAAGCAGCGCCGCGGCGAGTTCCAGCGACATGTCTCCGCCGGGGACGAGGTACCGGTGCATTTCGTAGGCGTCGCAAAGGCGGTGTCCGCGAGTCAGCATGTTTATTGTTCTCGAAACGGTGCAGTTCCTCGGGCCGTCGACGACCAGCAATCCGGCGTGCATGAACAGCGACATCAGCACCGTCGATTCGCAATGCTGATCGAGTGTCTTGACAAAGCGCGTGACCCGGCTGGGAGGCCGCCCGCGCTTTCGTTTAGGCAGCTTTTTCTTTCCATGCTCGGCCACATAGCTGACATAAGCCTTTCGTATGCGATCGTTTGAGAGCCCCGTATATCGGCCGATTGTGCTGGTTCGCGCCTGAAGAGCGAGCATGCGTATGGCGAGATGGAACTGATCCAACTCCCCGTCGTAACGGCTTTGGGTCACCCGCATGGGGCAGGCTTTCTAACGAATCCTGTTGCATATTGCAATAACAAATAGCAGCGATTTAGCCACATTTTCCGGGTTGAATACGCAGGTGGTGTTTGACTGAATAGTTATTGGCGCAATTGGCACGGATGCGGGCGCCGCCGATGATGATATATGGTTGGCGAAAAAGGGAATCGGGAGGATTGGCAACGTAAAGATAGCGTAAGGAGAAACTGATGGCAGTTGAGTTAGAAGAACGCAAAAGACTTGAAGAGATCTATGAAATCAATCGTCACTTCCTCGAATTGATCGTGATGCATACGGCCCACGAACGTGTCGGAAAATATGGGCTATCGGCGGACCTGTGCGCACGCATTCGAGAACTTGGCGCTTCCCAACTCGATGTCCTGGCCAGCGTGCCCTTGTTGCTCGTCACGGCTACCCGCCGCGCAGTGGAGCAGGCGGGCAATGTGCGTGACATGGAAAATGAACCGCCTCGAATCTACGACAAGAAAGAGGTTGCGGAGCAGGTTTTCACCGCGGCGCTCATGACCTGGCTCACCCAGGACGCCCAGCAGCACCACAGTCTGGCATCGCTTTGGCTGGGCACGGAAGGCGGCGAGGGCGAACCGCTGCGCGAATTGAATTTCGATGACATACAGAAGCTGGCGCCCTACGCAGACATGATACTCAACGCCCGCTTCGCCGACCGGCCCAAGCTGTGGTTGGACCTGATCCGCGCTGCCGAATCCGACGACCCGCGTCGCCACCAGATCGCCCGTCTGGCGGTGCTGCCGCATTCGTACCCGATCACGAAAAAGCCCCCGCCCGCCGCCGGCGGGAGACGCAAGAGGTAACACGCCAAGCGTAGGGAAAACGGGCAGAACGGCTATACTTCGGGCCTTCGGAGGGCCTGTAGCTCAGTGGTAAGAGCAGGTGGCTCATAACCACTTGGTCGCAGGTTCGAGTCCTGCCAGGCCCACTGCGTGCTGTCGGACAGCACACCAGGCCGCTCCTTGCGAAACCGGGTGGCCGCATTGGGAGTTGAGCATGATGGAATTCGTTGATCAAGCCGTCGAACTCCTGACGCGCCTGTTTCTTCTTGCGGTCGGGACCACGCTGCTGGCGCTGTTTGTGCTGCTGATCGTGGACCTTGCGCAGACCGCCAACGCCGTTCGCCGAAATTACCCGGTCATCGGCCGTTTCCGCCGGATTTTCGAGGTCATGGGCGAGTTCATGCGGCAGTACATGTTCGCGATGGACCGGGAGGAAATGCCGTTCAACCGGGCGCAGCGCAACTGGGTCGGACGGGCTTCCAGCGCCGGCTCCATGACCGTGGCTTTTGGCTCGACCCGCGAGACGCGCTGGCCGGGCACGGCCATCTTCGCCAACGCGCCGTTCGGTTTGCTGGAAGAGGAGTGCCGCGACACTTCGCAGGTGACGGTGGGCGGGGACGGGCCCAACCCCTACACCACCCACCGCATCTTTCACATTTCCGGGATGAGTTTCGGGGCCATATCCAGGCCGGCGGTCACGGCGCTCGGGAAGGGCGCGGCGATGGCCGGATGCTGGATCAACACCGGCGAGGGCGGGCTCACCCCCTGGCACCTGGAGGCCGGCAACGACGTCGTGTTTCAGTTCGGAACGGCCAAGAACGGCGTGCGCACTCCCGGTGGCGCGCTCAGCGAGGAGCGCCTGAGGGAAGTCGGCTCGAACCCGCAGGTGAAGATGATCGAGATCAAGCTCAGCCAGGGCGCCAAGCCCGGCAAGGGCGGGATCCTGCCGGGAGCGAAGGTGACCGGAGAGATCGCCCGCATCCGCGGTATCCGTCCCGGCGAGGACGCCGTAAGCCCGAACCGCCATCGTGAGGTGAGCAACAACGGGGAGCTGCTGGACCTGATCAACCGGGTGCGCGACATCGGGGGCAAGCCGACCGGCTACAAGGCCGTGATCGGCAACCCGCAATGGCTGGATGACCTGTTCGAACTGATCAACCGGCGCGGGCCGGACACGGCGCCCGATTTCATCACCGTGGACTCCGGCGACGGCGGCACGGGCGCGGCCCCGATGCCGCTGATGGACAACGTGGGCATGGTGCTGCGGGAGAGCCTGATCATGCTCGTGGACGCGCTTGAACGGCACGGTCTTCGCAAACGCGTACGGGTGGTGGCCAGCGGCAAGCTGATCACGCCCACGGAGGTTGCCTGGGCGCTGTGCGCCGGGGCGGACTTTGCGGTATCCGCCAGGGGTTTCATGTTCGCCCTCGGCTGCATACAGGCGATGCGCTGCAACAAGAACACCTGCCCCACGGGCATCACCACCCACAACCGGCGGCTGCAACGCGGTCTCGATCCCCCGACCAAGGCGGTGAGCGTGGCCAACTACCAGCGCCGGATCGAGGAGGAACTCAAGATCATCGCGCACTCCTGCGGGGTGGCCGAGCCCCGGCTGCTGCGCCGCGAGCACTGCCGGATCGTTCAGCCGGACGGCCGCAGCCGGCCGTTGTCGGAGATTTACCCGAAGGCAGCGTAAGATATACGTATGTCGGTATCGATACGCGCATGTCTCGTCTGCCTGACAGGCGCCATGCTCCTTGCATCGGCCCCGGCGGCAGCCCAGAGTTCCCGTTCGCAGTCGGTGTTCGGGGCCGACCCGAATCTCACCGACGGGGCCCTGGCCTTGCGCCTGGGCGACTTCGAGGAAGGCATCCGGCTGACCCTGGAAGGATTGCGGGCGCCGGCGGGATCGGCACACAGCATTCGCACGCGCTCTTCCGCGCACAACAACCTGTGCGCGGGCTACGTGATGGGCGGTAGATTCCAGGAGGCGCTGGAGCACTGCAACGAGGCCCTGCGGCTGAAGCCGAACAACTGGCATGCCTACTCCAATCGCGCTGTGCTTTATGCACTGACCGGGAACCTGAGCAAGTCGGCCGAGGACATAGAGCATGGCAAGCGAATCAACCCCGATGCAAGGCGGCTCAGGGAAGCGGAGGAATTCCTCAATACGCGCAGAGCGGCTCGCGACCGGACCGTGAAACAGACTTGATGTTCCCTAAGCGGAAACCGGGAGTTTCCTGACAGCGCAGTCGCCGGATTCGCTCATGCTGACGAGAAAGGAGCTTATCCGTTACGGACTCGCGGCCGCTGTGCTGGCGCCGTGGGGAAGGGCGCTCGGCGGGGCGGCGAGCCGTTTCCTTCAGGCAGACACCGACCCGGCGGACACCGGCGCCGGCGGCCCACTGCATGCCGGCGAGATCGTGCTTGGCGTATCGGCCGCGTTTTCCGGGCCATCCCGGGGGCTGGGCACCGAACTCTACCGCGGCGCAAGCGCCTACTTCAGCCGGGTTAACGAGAACGGCGGCATCAACGGCCGCAGGATCGTGCTGAAGATGTACGACGACGGCTACCAGCCCGATCCCTGCGTGGAAAACACGATGAAACTGATGCTGGAGGACCAGGTCTTCCTGCTGTTCGGCTACGTGGGCACCCCTACCGTCACGCGCGTATTGCCGCTGCTCAAGAAATTCCAGGACGAGAACATCTTCATGTTCTTTCCGTTCACCGGCGCCCAGCCGCAGAGGCAGCCGCCGTACGGCGATTTCGCCTTCAACCTCAGGGCCTCCTACGCCCAGGAAACCGCGGGCCTGGTCAACAACTTCGTGGGCATCGGCAAGGAGCGCATCGCCGTCTTCTACCAGGCGGACGCCTACGGCCGCAGCGGCTGGGCCGGCGTCAGGGCGGCACTGGCCCCGCACGGGCTGCGCATCGCCGGCGAAGCTACCTACAGCCGCGGAGCGCCATACACCGGCACCATGCGCCGCCAGGTCGAAATCCTCAAGGCGGCCGAGCCGGACGCGGTTGTCTGCATCGGGGCCTACGCGGCCTGCGCCGCGTTTGCCCGCGACGCCGTCGACCTCGGACTCGAGGTTCCCATCGCCAACCTGTCCTTCGTGGGCAGCGAGAACATGCTCAAGCTGCTGACCGAGGGACGCGAGGACAGCGAGGCCTACACCCGGCTGCTGGTCAATTCCCAGGTCGTTCCGAGTTACGAGGACCTGTCGCTGCCGTCGGTGCGCGAATACCGCGATCTCATGGCCCGCTACGATCCGCAGGTTCCGCCCGAACTGGTCAAGGAGGAGTACGCGCCCTTCCCGCACAGTTTCGGCAGCCTGGAGGGCTTCCTCAACGCCAAGCTCCTGGCGGAAATACTCCGCCGGCTGGACGGCGAGGTCGATCGGGCAAGGCTGGAGGAAGCGGTGTTTTCGGTGCGGGATTTCGATCTCGGCGTCGGCGAGGCGGTTTCTTTCGGGCCGGACCGGCGCCAGGGACTGCAGACTGTTTACTACACGGTCGTCGAGGACGGCCGTTTCGTAGCCTTGGAGGATTGGCAAGCCAAATTTGCATGACATGAAAATCGAGAAACTATTCCGGCGCACGCGATTCGGCATATTCGCCATTTTCGGCGTGATCGTTTTTTCGACGTCCGCCCTCTGCGTCTATACGGTCAATACGCAGCTGTCGGCCGAGTACGAGATCAACAGCAGGAACATCGCCAAGACCGTGGCGGACTCCAGCGTGGACATTCTCCTGAACCGCGACATGGCCACCCTGCAGTCGCTGGTGGACCAGTTCATCGAAATTCAGGGGATCCGTTACATCTACATCACCAGCGAAACCGGCGAATACCTCGCGCATACCTTTGTGCCGGGCATACCCGAGGCCATTCTCGAAAGCGATCACCGCAGCACCGAACCCGTGGAGCGGGAGATTCCGGGAATGGGCTATTTCGTGGAAGTCGGCAGCCCGATCCTGGCCGGGGTGGCCGGGACCGTTCATGTGGGCATGGATCTGGACGTGGTGGCGCTCAAGATCCAGCGGGCCATCGGGCAGCAGATATATCTTGTTGCCGGGATCCTGGTATTCGGTGTGCTGGCCGCTATCTGGCTCGTAAACCTGGCGGCGCGGCCGCTCGGCGAATTGCTGGCCTACGCGGTGGATCTCGCCAGGGATGAGGACGAAGGCGCGGTGTCGGACAGGGAAATACTGGCCCGGGACGATGAAGCGGGCCACCTGGCCCGCCTGTTCCTGTACGTGGCCCGGAACGGGCCCAAACCCGAGTCCCTGAAGGCCGCGCCGCTGGCGTAGAAATGAAAACCATACGCTTGCCGCGGACCGTCATCGCGCTTTTCTGCACGACGCTGCAGGTGTGCCTGGGCACGGTCTACGCCTGGAGCTTCTTTCAGACGATCCTGGTAAGGCAATCGGGTTGGACGTTTACCCAGTCCGCATGGGCATTCAGCATCACGATTTTTACGCTCGGCGTCTCGGCGGCATGGGCCGGGCAGGCGCTGCCGCGGCAGGGGCCGAGGCGGCTGGCCCTTCTGGGCAGCGCACTGTTCTCCATCGGATACCTGATCGGCGGCCTCGCGCTGCACCTGGACTGGATTCCGCTGTTCTACCTGGGCTACGGAGTGATCGGCGGCGCGGGCATCGGGATGGGATACGTGACGCCGGTCGCCACCGTCGCGAAATGGTTCCCCGACCGCAAGGGACTGGTGACGGGCATCGTGGTGATGGGATTCGGCGTGGGCGCCTTTCTGCTGAGCAAGGGTCTGGCGCCCCTGCTCGTATTGCAGGCGGGACAGGACCTGTCGCTGGTGTTTGTCTGGCTGGGTGTGATTTTCGCCTGCGTACTGATTCCCTGCAGCCTCTTTCTGAGCAATCCCCCGGAAACGGAGCCGGCGCCCGGAACTCCGTCCGCGCCGCAGGCATCCGCCGCCGGCGGGCCGGAGTCGGTGTGGCCGTACATCAGGTCCCCGGCTTTCGTCATTCTCTGGATCGTTTTCTTCTTCAATATCGCCGCGGGCATCTCCGTGATCAGTTTCCAGTCGGAGTTGCTGCAGGAGGTCTGGGGGCTGTCCGATCCTTCGCTCGAACCGGCAATACTTGCCGAATACGGCGCAACGCTGATTGCCGTGAGCTCCCTGTGCAACGGCGTGGGACGCCTGTTCTGGGGATTGTTGTCCGATCGCATCGGACGGGTGGCCGTGTTCCGGATCCTGCTGGCCAGCCAGATGGTGGTCTTCGGCATTCTGATGACCGAAACCAATCCCATCGTGTTTTCCGCGCTGGTCTGTTACGTGCTGCTGTGTTTCGGCGGCGGATTCGCCACCATGCCGTCTTTCGTCCTGGACGTTTTCGGTCCGAAGAAGATGTCCACCATCTACGGCGCCGTCCTCACGGCCTGGGCGGCGGCCGGCATTGCCGGGCCGGTGTACGTGGGCTACCTGAAGGACGTCTATCCCGACCGGGCCGTGCTCTACTGCTTCCTGATCGGCGTGATGATGCTCGGCGCCGGCTTCGTGTTTTCCTACCTCCTGAGCGACAGCCGGATTCGGCTGGGCCGGCCCACGATGGAGGCGACGCTGCGCGAGTACGGCATCCCGCAAACCGCGACCTGACCGTGGGCGCGAGGGCGTCCCGCCCTCCGCGAAGACGATACGCCGCGAGGGACATTCCCTCGCTCTCCGGCAACCCGGCGTCTGGTACGATGCGCCGACGCTTCAAAGCGGGGGCAGCGCAATGAATACCTGTATACGCACCGTTCTCCTTGCAGCGGCGGCACTGGGCTCGGCCGGGGCCGCCGCTCAGGTGCCGGCATCCGTCGAGCAGGAGGCGGAAACGCCCGTCCTTGAAGAAATCGTCGTGGTCGGGACCCGACGAAAGGACGCGAGCCTGGAAAACGTGCCGGTTCCCGTCGACGTGGTGTCGGGTGAGGACCTGATGAACCAGGGCGCAACCGATCTTGACGATCTGCTGCGAAGCACGACGCTTTCCTACAACGTGCAGCGGCACGGCATCGACGACGAAGCGACCCTGGTGCGGCCCGCTACCTTGCGCGGCCTGCCGCCCGATTCGGCGCTGGTCCTGGTGAACGAGAAGCGCCGCCACCGCTCCGGGGTGATCGCGTTTCTCGGCAGTTCGCTCAATTCAGGCTCGCAGGGGCCGGACCTGTTCGTGATCCCGGCCATCGCGATCGACCGTGTCGAGATTCTGCGCGACGGCGCCTCGGCCCAGTACGGGTCCGACGCGATTGCCGGCGTAATCAATTTTCAGCTCAGGAACAGTTCGGAAGACGGAATGCTGGAGGCTCGCTACGGCGAGTACTACGAGGGCGATGGCGGATTGACGCAGGTGGCGGGCAACGTCGGGCTGCCGCTGGGCGGCGCCGGTTTCCTCAATCTGAGCGCCGAGTACAAGACGCTGGACCCGACGATCCGAGCCGTCCAGCGGGCCAACGTCTCGGCGCTGGCGGCGCAGGGCTACCCGGTTGCCGAGCCGGCCCAGATCTGGGGCAACCCGGTCATCGACGATGCGATCACCACGTTCTACAACATGGCCGCCGAATTGCCGTCCGGGATCGAGCTCTACTCCTTCGGCAACTATTCGACGCGCACGACGGAAGGCGGTTTCTTCTTCCGCGCTCCCGGGGGCAGCGCGGCGCGCAACGGCGTTTTCCGCACCGGCTCGCGGCGCCTGGTCGCGGACCTGAACACCGATGACGCGATCGATTGTCAGGCAACGGTTCCGGGGCTGGAGGCCGACTTCAGCGCCGTGAGCACTTTCGTGCAGTCCACGCAGGGGGCCTGTTTTCTCTTCAACGAGCGTTTCCCCGGCGGGTTTACGCCCCGTTTCGGGGCCGACATCACCGACGTCAGCCTTACCGGGGGTCTGCGCGGTGAATTCCTGAACGGACTGAGCTGGGACCTGAGCGTTTCTAGCGCCGAGAGCCAGGTCGCGTTCTTCATGCGCAACACGATCAACGCGTCGCTGGGGCCCGAAACGCCCACCGACTTCAAGCCGCGCGAATACATCCAGAACGAGACCAATGTGAATCTGGACGCCGTTTATCCGCTCGAGGTCGGCGCCTTCCATTCGCCGCTGAACGTAGCCGCGGGACTGGAATGGCGAAACGAGGAATTCGAAACGGTTGCCGGCGATCCGGATTCGTACCGGGTCGGGCCGTACGCCGACGGACGCATCGCGAGTTCCTTCAGCATCGGTTCGAACGGATTCCAGGGTCTTAACCCCAGGAACGCGGGCAAGTGGGACCGCCCTAACTATGCGGCCTACGTCGATCTGGAAGCCGACTTGACGGCCGACCTGACCATGGGCTTCGCGCTGCGTTACGAGGACTTTTACGACGATTTCGGCACCACGATCAACGGAAAGCTTTCGGCGCTTTGGCGAGCGTCCGACGATCTCGCCCTGCGCGCAACGGCCAGCACCGGTTTTCGCGCCCCATCGCCTGGGCAGGCGAATGTTTCGGTGCTTTCGACGACATTCGGCGGTCTCGGAGGATTGCGGGAAGTCGGCAAAGTCCCGCCCACCAATCCCGTGGCCCGGGCGCTGGGCGGCGAACCGCTGAAGGAGGAAACCTCGGTCGGCTTTTCGATCGGTCTGACCTACGATTTTTCCGCTGCCGCCCGTATCAAGGCCGACTTCTTCCGCATCGAAATCGACGACCGTATTTCGCCGACCGGCGATATCCGGATTACCGACCAGATTGCGCTGCTGCTGGAGCAAAGCGGCCTGGCGGCGGGCAGCGAGGTGACGACCATCAACTTCCTGACCAACGATTTCGGCACCACGACCACCGGGCTCGACGTATCCCTGAACTACGCTTTCGCATCCTTTGGGGGAAGCAGCGAACTCACGCTGGCGTGGAACTGGACCCGGACCGAACTGGACGACTTCTCGCCTCCGTTCACGGTCAGCGAAGTCCTTGGGACACAGCTTGACGAGGTCCAGACCGTCAGCCTGCTGTCGATGCGCCGCCGCACCGAACTGGAAGACATGAATCCCGCGCACCGCGTCGCGGCCACCTGGGACCACGCCTGGGGCGCCTGGCGCCTGCTGGCCCGCGGCAGTTACTTCGCCGGCTGGGATGCCTGCCGTTTCCAGAGCGCCGGCTGCGCCAACCTCGATTCCTGGGGCGGCGATTTCCTGGTGGACGCGGAGCTGAGCTATGACTTCGCCGGCGGATACACGGCGAGCGCCGGGGTGCAGAACCTGTTCGATACGTCGCCCGGCGGCGTTGAGGAAGAGTCGTCGGGCCAGGGAAACACACAGCCCGAGAGTTCCCCGTACGACTACAACGGCGGGTTCGTTTACTTCCGCGTGAGTTACCGTTTCTGACGCCGTCGGTGGTACCATATAGGGGCGGCGTAAGCAAATTTGCGGGTAAGCGCATGAGTACCGACAATCTGCTGCCGGACGACTACTTCACCGGCGAAGAAGAGTATCCCGAAGGTTTCCAGGAAGCGATAGACGCCGTCATCAACGGCGGCAACAGACTGCTGGAATCCAACGACGAGCCGGACGCCTGGGACGTGGCCTCGGGCCTGCTGGCCGGCGCAGTCCATTTCTGGCTGTTTTCGCGCCAGCCCTGCAGCGATCCGCTGTGCGAGTCCTGCGCCTCGGTATCCACCGCCGAGCAGCGGCTGGCCCGCCTCAAGGAGGAGGTCAAGCAGCACTGCGAGGAGAGCGAGTACTTCCACACGCCCCTGGACCGTAACGCCGGCACGGCCTGAGCCGGCGCGTTGCGAGCTCGCAAATGGCGCGGATTCACGTAACGGACCGGGCAGGCGAATCGTTTGTAGTCGAAGGCCGTACCGGCGCCAGCGTCATGGAGACGCTGCGTGAACTGGACAACGGGGTCGAGGCGCTGTGCGGCGGCATGTGCTCCTGCGCGACCTGCCACTGCCACATCGATTCCTCCTGGCGCGACAGGTTGCCGCCCCGCTCGCCGGAAGAGGAAGAGTTGTTGTCGGAGCTGGAGTACTTCAGGGAGAATTCGCGGCTGACCTGCCAGCTCAGGTTCTCCGAGGAGCTGGACGGCCTTACCCTCACCATCGCCCCCGAAGAGTAAGGGGCTTCGCCGGCATGCGCCGCGTCAACGCGCAATATGCGGGCTGATTTTTCTCCGCCGGAAATGCCCGAGGGGGCGCAGTCCCTGCGCCGGGAAGTGCGCGCCTTCCTCGACGACGCCCTGCGTGACGTGCCGCTGAGCGAGCGGGCCCTCTCCTGGGACGCCTGCAACCCGGATTTCAGCCGCCGCATGGGAGAAGCCGGCTTCATCGGCCTGAGTTTTCCGGTCGAGTACGGCGGCGGCGGCCGCACCCAGCTCGAGCGTTTCGTCGTACTGGAGGAATGCCTGGCCGCCGGCGCGCCTACCGGCTTTCACTGGTTCGCCGACCGGCAGAGCGGCCCGCTGATCCTGCGCTACGGCAGCGAGGAACTCAAGCGCAGAATCATCCCGCTCATCTGCCGCGGGGAACTGTGTTTCTGCATCGGCATGAGCGAGCCCGACTCGGGATCGGACCTGGCCTCGCTGCGCACCCGGGCGGCGAGGACTTCATCGGGCTGGCGCGTCAACGGAACGAAGATCTGGACCACCAACGCGCATCGCGCGCACTACATGATCGCGCTGTTCCGCACCGGCGAGGGCCAGCGCCGGAACGAAGGGCTGTCGCAGTTCCTCGTGGACCTGCGCAACACGCCCGGCATACGCATCGCACCGATCCGGGACATCGCCGGGCGCGAACACTTCAACGAGGTTCATTTCGAGGACGCCTTGCTGGCCGAAGACGCATTAATCGGCGTCGAGAACGAGGGTTGGGCGCAGGTGACCGAGGAACTGGCCCTGGAGCGTTCCGGCCCCGAGCGCTATCTTTCCTGCCAGGCCTTGTTCAACGAGCTGCTGCCGATACTCGGCGAGCGGGGAGCGGGCGATTCGGCGGCCGTGGCCGTGGGCCGAATAGTGGCGCAACTGGGGGCCCTGCGCGCCATGTCCCTTTCGGTTGCGGCGATGCTCGAGGACGGTGAGTCGCCGGCCCTGGAAGCGGCCATGGTCAAGGACATGGGCACCCGCTTCGAGCAGTCCCTGCCGAGGCTGGCCCAGGAGATCGTCGATCTGCCGCCGGACGGCGCGGAGGACGCGCTGCCGTACCAGCAGGCGCTGCACCTGATGACGGTCCTGGCGCCGTCGTTCTCGCTGCGCGGGGGCAGCGGTGAAATCCTGCGCGGCATCATCGCGCGCGGCCTGGGTCTTCGCTGATGCGCGCCGACCCGCTGCTGGTGGAAACGGTGGAGCGCATGTTCGCCGAAAACCTGGCGCCGGAGAATCTCTCCGAAGCGCACCGGTCCGGTGGCGCCGGGTTCACGGCGCTGGCCCGCGAGATGGGCCTGGATATGGTTCTGGTGCCGCAGGAACAAGGGGGGTATGGCGGGGGATGGCCGGACGCGTTCGTCATCGCCGAGGCCTGCGGGCGCTACGCCGCGCCCGGCGCATTGCCCGAAATCATGATCCGGCGCTGGCTCGGCCACGGCGCAGACCGGGCTGAGGACGGCGCATCGCCGTTGCCGATGCCGGCCGGGGCGCTGCTCCGCTCGGCGCAGATGGCGGGCGCCGCGCAGGGCCTGGTGGAGCGCACGGCTGCGTATTGTTCGGAGCGCAGGCAGTTCGGGCGCCCGATAGCAAAGTTCCAGGCCGTGCAGCAGCAAATGGCGGAACTCGCGGGATACGCGGGGTGCATGCAGGCGGCGTCGCAGCAGGCCTTCGCGGCCGTGCAGGAGCACGGCATGCCGGAGTCGGAGGAGAGCGTCGCGTGGCTGGCGATCGCCGTCGCCAAGTGCCGCTGCTCGGAACTCGTGCATCCGGTCACGCAGATCGCGCATGGGGTACACGGAGCGATCGGTTTTACCGAGGAGATGGGGCTGCAATACTTCAGTCTTCCGCTATGGCGCTGGCGCGCCGAGTACGGCCGGGACGCCGATTGGGCCGAGGCCGTCGGCAGGCGCGCCATCGCTGCGGGTCCGGGCGCGACCTGGGCGGCCCTCACGCGCTAGACCGCCTGCGCGTGCGGGCCTGAGCCGGCGCACCGGATACAGGCGAATGGGCGTGCTGGTGGCCCGTACAATTCACCGCCATGACGTCGTACCCATTTGCGGAAATCGAACCGAAGTGGCAAGCGCGCTGGGAGCGTGAAGGAACCTTCAGGACGCCGGTCCGGCCCGATCATTCGCGGCCCAAGGCCTACATCCTCGACATGTTTCCCTATCCCAGCGGCGCCGGCCTGCATGTCGGCCACCCGGAGGGCTACACGGCGACCGACATCGTTGCCCGCTTCAAGCGGATGCGCGGCTACAACGTCCTGCACCCGATCGGCTGGGACGCCTTCGGGCTGCCGGCCGAGCAGTACGCCGTGCGCACCAACACGCATCCGCGGGTGACCACGCGCCGCAACATCGACCGGTTTCGCACGCAACTGAAGTCGCTGGGGTTCTCGTACGACTGGTCGCGCGAGTTCAGCACCGCCGACCCGGACTATTACCGCTGGACGCAGTGGATATTCCTCAAGCTCCACGAGCGCGGGCTCGCCTACCAGGACGAGCAGCCGGTGTGGTGGTGCCCCGAACTGGGCACCACCCTGGCCAACGAGGAAGTCGTGGAAGGACGCTCGGAGGTGGGCGGCTTCGCCTGCGAACGCCGGCCCCTGAGGCAGTGGATGCTCAGGATCACCGAGTACGCGGAGCGCCTGCTGGAGGGGCTCGACGGCCTGGACTGGCCGGAATCCACGCTGGAGATGCAGCGCAACTGGATCGGCCGCTCGGTGGGTGCGGAGATCGACTTCGAGCTGATCGGGCGTGAGGAAAAAATACAGGTGTTCAGCACCCGCCCCGACACGATCTTCGGCGCCACTTTCCTCGCCCTGTCGCCGGAGCATCCGCTGGTCGAGAAGCTTGCTACGGCCGAGCGCGTGGACGGGGTGCGGCGCTATTGCCGCGAGGCGGCGCGCAAGAGCCAGCGCGCACGCGCAGCCGAGGCGCACGACCGCAGCGGCGTGGACACCGGAGCGCGGGCCCGGCATCCGGTCACCGGCGAGGAAGTGCCGGTCTGGGTGGCCGACTACGTTCTGATGGGCTACGGCACCGGAGCGATCATGGGCGTTCCCGGCGAGGACCAGCGCGACTGGGAGTTCGCCCTCGAGCATTCACTGAAGATCGTGCGCACCGTTCAACCTCCGGAGGGTTACGAGGACGCGGCCTTCAGCGGCGAGGGTGTGGTCATCAACAGCGATTTCCTGAACGGCATGCGCATGGAGGGGGCCAAACAGGCCGCGGTGGACTGGCTTGATCGGCGCGGCCGGGGCCGGCCGAGGATCGCCTACCGCTTGCGCGACTGGCTTTTCAGCCGCCAACGTTACTGGGGCGAGCCGTTTCCGGTCGTGTTCGTGGACGGCGTCGCGCGCCCCTTGCCGGAAACCGAACTGCCGCTGACGCTTCCGGAGCTGGAGGACTTCCGGCCCAGCGGTTCTCCGGAGGGGCCGCTGGCCAAGGCCGCGGACTGGCTGGACACGATCGATCCGTCCACCGGCAGGCCGGCGCGCCGCGAGACCAACACCATGCCGCAATGGGCGGGCTCGTGCTGGTACTACCTGCGCTTCATCGATCCCCACAATCCGGGCCGCCTGGTGGATCCGGAACTGGAGCGCTACTGGATGCCCGTGGATCTGTATATCGGCGGCGCCGAACACGCGGTGCTGCATCTTCTTTACGCGAGGTTCTGGCACAAGGTGCTGTACGACGCGGGCCTGGTGTCCTGCGACGAGCCTTTCCGCAAGGTCGTGCATCAGGGCGTGATTCTCGGCGAGCGCGAATTCACCGCCTACCGGGACGGCGGCGGGGACCTCGTGTCGGCGGAGCGCGCGCGCCGCGTGAGCGGCTCGCAACCGGCGGCCTATGTGGAGAAAGACAGCGGCGAGGACCTCGAGCCCGTGGCCGTGAGCGAGGACGACGTGCTGAAGAGCGGGGAGAATTTTGTCCTGGCCGACGATTCATCCGTCGTCCTCGAATCGCGCGCCCACAAGATGTCCAAGTCGCGCGGCAACGTGGTCAATCCCGACGACGTCCTGAGCCACTGCGGCGCCGACGCGTTCCGCCTCTACGAAATGTTCCTGGGACCGCTGGAGAAGTCCAAGCCCTGGAGCACCCGCGGGGTGGAGGGTCCGCACCGGTTCCTCAACCGGCTGTGGGCGCTGCTGGAGCGCGGTGTGGTCGAAACGGAACCGGACGCGGAGCAGATGCGGCTTTTGCATCGCACCATCGCGAAGGTCACCGAGGACATCAGGACGCTGCGGCTCAACACGGCCATCGCGGCATTGATGGAGCTGGTCAATGCGGCAACCCGCCGGGACGAACTGCCGCGCGCAGTAGCCGAGCCGCTGGTGCTGCTGGTCAGCCCCTTCGCGCCGCACGTGGGCGAAGAACTGTGGGAGCGGCTGGGCCACGCCGAGTCGCTGGCCAATGCGCCCTGGCCGGAGGCCCGCGAGGAATGGCTCAGGGAGGAGACCGTGGAGATCGCGGTTCAGATCAACGGCAAGCTGCGCGCCAGCATCCGGGTGGCGGCCGGCGCCGAACGCGACGACGTGCTGGCCGCTGCGCGCGGCAACGAGCGGGTGGCCGCTCACCTGGCGGAGATCCCGATCCTGCGGGAAGTGTATGTGCCGGGCCGGGTCGTGAATTTCGTAGTGTGATTCTCATGCGGACTTTCCTGCCAGGCCGCGTCGCGGCGGCGTGCGCGCTTTCGCTCATGCTGGGGGCATGCGGTTTTCAGTTTCAGGGGCCGCTCGAGTTCCCGGCGCTGTCCGGGGGCATCTGGCTGCAAAGCGCCCACGGTTCGACGCCGCTTCGGCGCGCCCTGAACGAACAATTGCGCCTGGCCGAGGTGACGGTGCACGCCGAGCCCGGGGAGGGCGTTGCGATCCTCCGTCTGCTGGATGACGAGAGCGAGGAGAGCCTCGTGGCGATTTCCGCGAACAATCTGCCCACGGTCACCGAAATCAGCTACCGCGTGCGGTACTCGCTACGGCTCGGCCCGGCACGGCTGATCGAAGACCGCGAGCGCGAAGTGAACCACACCCGCGTTCAGGACGAGTTCCGGGTGCTCGGAATGGAGCGCGAAACCGAGGTCCTGCGCGACGCCCTGGCCGAGGAACTGGCCTGGCAGATACTCCGCGACCTGGCCACGCTTACTCCTCCCGCCGCCGGCGCGTCATGATCAGCCTCTACAACACCCTGGGCGGCGAACGCCAGCCCTTCGTTCCCGGCGATGCCGATCGCGTGACCATGTACGTGTGCGGACCGACGGTCTACGGTCCCGCCCATATCGGCAATGCCCGCCCGGCGGTGGTCTTCGATGTGCTGGCCCGCCTCTTGCGCCGCCGCTACAGGCTGGTCTATGCCAGCAACATCACCGACGTGGACGACAAGATCAACCAGGCGGCCGCCGAAAAAGGTGTGCCGATCGCAACGGTCGCGCAGCGTTGGATCCGGACCTGGCGGGAAGACATAGCCGGGCTGGGCGTGCTGGCGCCGGACCGGCAACCTCTCGCGACGGAACACGTGCCGCAGATGATCGGCCTGGTCAAGAGCCTGCTGAAGTCGGGGCATGCCTACGAGGCGGAGGGCCATGTGCTGTTCCGGGTGGGTGCGTATGCCGCGTACGGCGAGCTTTCCGGGCGCAATCGCGACGAGCAGATTGCCGGCGCCCGCGTGGAAGTGGCGCCGTACAAGGAAGACCCGGCCGACTTCGTGCTCTGGAAGCCGTCTTCCGACGAACTGCCCGGCTGGGAAAGCCCCTGGGGACGCGGGCGCCCCGGCTGGCACCTCGAATGCTCGGCCATGGCCCGGGAACACCTGGGAGAGACGATCGACATACACGGTGGAGGGAGGGACCTGATCTTCCCGCACCATGAGAACGAGATCGCCCAGAGCTGTTGCGCGCATGGCGCCCCGCTGGCCCGCTACTGGATGCACAACGGGATGATCCGCATGGGCAAGTCGAAGATGGCGCGGTCCGTGGGCAATATCCTGACGATCCGCGAGTTGCGCGAGAAAGTCCCGGGCGAGGTATTGCGGCTGGCCCTGCTGAGCGCTCGTTACCGGGACCCGCTGGAGTGGACCGACGAACTGATTGCGGCGTCCCGGCAGCGCCTGGACCGGCTCTATCGCGTACTGCTCGACTGCGCCGCGGAATCCCGGGAGGAAGGGCTTGCGCAGGCAGTGGAGCCGTCAGTCGAACTCGTTCAGGCGCTGGAGGACGACCTCAATACGCCGGCGGCCCTGGGCGTGTTGGCCCGGGAGGCGCGCGAGCTGCGGGCCGGAACCGTGGAGCCGGCCGCGGGGGCGGCGTCGCTCAAGGCCGGCGGCTTCCTTCTGGGCATTCTTCAGACCGATCCCGGGGAGTGGTTTACAGCCGCGGAGAGCGGGCCGGAATTGGGTGCGGAGGAAATCGAAGCGCGCATCGGCGAGCGGGCCCGGCAGCGTGAGGCCGGCGACTATGCCGCGGCCGATCGCATCCGCAAAGAGCTCGGCGAACGCGGCGTGATCCTGGAAGACGGCCCGCAAGGTACGACCTGGCGCCGGACGGCGCTATGATTGGCCCATGAGCAAGCTGTTTGCACCCCGGCGGACCGTCGTCCAGGTGGAAGAGAGCGCCGAGCTGGCGCCGAAATTCGACGCCAACGGCCTTATCCCGGCCGTGGTCACGGACCACGGCAGCGGGGAACTGCTGATGCACGCCTACATGAACCGCGAGGCGCTCGAACTCACCATCACCACGGGCGAGGCGCATTATTTCAGCCGCAGCCGGAAAAAGCTCTGGCGGAAGGGGGAAACCAGCGGGCTCAGGCAGCGGGTGCGCGAACTGCTGATCGACGACGACCAGGACTGCGTATGGCTGCGGGTGGAGTTGACCGGCGGCGCGAGTTGCCACGTGGGTTACCGGTCCTGCTTCTATCGCCGGGTCCCGCTGACTTCGGGCGGCGGGCCGGTCGAGCTGGAATTCACCGAGAACGACAAGGTGTTCGATCCGGAGCAGGTCTACGCCGGGCAGGAAAACCCCACCCGCCTGTGAGCGTCGAGCCCCCGTCCCCGGGAACCTTGCGGGACGCCCAGGAAGAGCTGCTTGAGGAACTGGGCTTCTTCGACAGCTGGATGGAGCGCTATCAGCACATTATCGAACTCGGCCGCAATGCGCCCGACTTCCCCGAAGAGTGGCGGATCGAGGACAACCGCCTGCGCGGCTGCCAGTCGCAGGTTTGGCTGAAGTCCTGGCAGGACGAAGGACGCCTTTTCTTTCTCGCGATCAGCGATTCCGCCATCGTTTCCGGGCTGGCGGCGATCCTGATGCGCGTGTACAGCGGACGGCGCCCGAAGGAAATCGTGGAAACGCCGCCGGAGTTCATCGCCGGGGCCGGTCTGGACCGGCACCTGAGCCCGACCCGCAGCAACGGCCTGCATTCCATGGTGAACGAAATCCGGCAGCGGGCCGTAAAATGTCTGGAGTGAAAGCTATCGCCATTGCGCTGATCCGCGCGTACCAGCTTTGCGTGTCTCCTTTCCTGGGTCCTCGCTGCCGCTTTCAGCCGACCTGCTCCCAGTACGCCAGGGAAGCCATCGAAACTCACGGCCTGCCGCGCGGTTTCGGGATGTCCCTGCGCCGCCTGTTGCGCTGCCACCCGCTGGGTCCCTCGGGGTGGGATCCGGTGCCGCCCGTCAAGGTCGACAGGCCGTAGCGTGGACGAATCCTTTCTGTCGCTCTTGCGTTGCCCCAGGACGGGGGGCGAACTGCGCCTTGCCGGGGCGGCGGAGCTGGCGGGATACAACGACGGCGTGGGGGAAGGGAGGCTGAGCAACGCCGCCGGACAGAAACTCACGCAGGCGATGGAAGGCGCACTGGTCTCCGAATGCGGCCGCTGGCTCTATCCGGTGCATGAAGGCATTCCGGTCCTGCTGGTCGAGGAAGCTGTTGCGCTCGCCGATACGTGCGCCTGACCCCGAACGAACTGCCGGCCGCCCTCGAGCGAGGGTTGGCGGCGATGTACCTCCTGTCCGGGGCGGAGCCGCTGCTGCTGGACGAAGCGGTTGACCGGGTCCGGGCCGCGGCGCGCGCCGGCGGTTTCTCCGAACGCTCGCTCCACCTGGCCGACGCGCGTTTCAACTGGAACGAGTTGCATGCCGACGCATGCAGCCGGTCGCTGTTCGCCAGCCGGCGGCTGGTCGAGGTGCGGATGCCGGGCGGCAAGCCGGGCGCCGCCGGCGCGAAGGTGCTGAAGGAGCTGTCCGCCGCGGTGCCCGAGGACAATCTGGTCATGGTGGTGGCCGGAGCGCTCGATCGCAACGCCCGCCGGAGCGCCTGGGTGGGCGCGCTGGAGAAGGCCGGGGCCTGGGTCGATGCGCCCCTGCTGTCGGCCCGCGAGCAGCGCGGCTGGATCAAAGACCGTCTGGCCGGCGAAGGGTTCCAGCCAGACGAAGCGGCCGTCACGCTGCTGGCCGAGCGCACCGAGGGCAACCTGCTGTCCGCCCGGCAGCAGATCGACAAGCTGGCGCTCGCCCACGACCCCGGACCACTGTCCGTGGACGCGGTTATGGAGGCCATCGCGGACGCCAGCCGGTTCGACGTATTTCAGCTCGGGTCGGCCGCCCTGGGCCAGGACCTGCGTCGGACCGCTCGCATTCTTGCCGGACTCAGGCGCGAACGTGCGCCCCTGACCCTGATCCTCTGGGTCCTGGTTCGCGACATCACGACGCTGGCGGACCTTTACTGGCGAACGGCGCGGGGCGACAGCCTGCCCTCGGCCATGGGGGCGCTCAGGGTCTGGTCGAGCCGCAAGGCCGAGTTTCGCTCGGCGCTGAAGCGCCACGGCGCCCGTTCCATCCGCGGGCTGCTCGCTCGCTCGGCGAGGGCCGACCAGGTCATCAAGGGCGCCCGGCCGGGAGAGCCCTGGACGGAACTTCAGTTGCTGGCCTTCGGCCTGGCCGAGCCCCATCGCATGGGCGCGGATCAATGAGCGAGTGGCGGGGACTGGGGCTGCTGGGAGGCAGTTTTGACCCGGTGCACATGGGGCATGTCGCCCTGGCGCGCCAGCTCGCCGACGCAGCGAGGCTGTCCGAGGTACGTTTCGTCATTGCTTCCGCCCCGCCGCACCGCACCGCCCTGGTGGCTTCGGCGCCGCTCAGGCTGCGCATGCTCATGGCGGCGGTCGAGGGCATCCCCGGTTTCTCGGTGGAAGAGTGCGAGCTGGGTCCTTCCGCCACAGGCTATACGGTGGACACTCTCGAGACTCTGAAGCGCGCGAACCCCGGGCGCACGCTCTGCTGGATGATGGGTTTCGATTCGTTCCTGACCCTGCCGACCTGGAGCCGCTGGCGGTCGATCTTCGGCCTGGCGCACCTCCTGGTCGGAGCGCGCGCCGGCCATCAGGCCGGGTTGCCCGCGGCCCTCAAGGCGGAAGTCGAGTCGCGATCGGTTGCGGATTATCGGGAGCTGAGGTCTTCGCCCGCCGGCCGCATCATGATCTGCCGGAAGCCGGTGGCGGCGGTTTCTTCCAGCCGTGTGCGGCGCGCGGCCCGGTCGGGGGACCTTGCGCAGGACCTGACTCCGGCCCCGGTCGCGCGAATCATCACGGATTCCGGCGCCTACGCCGGAGGTGAGAATTGAGCGCTCGCTCCATCGTGCCGGACATGGCCCTGGTGCGCTTGGCCGAAGGCATCCTGGACGAATTGCAGGCCTCCGAAGTGCGCCTTATGGACGTGCGCTCGCAAACGGGGATGACCGATTTCATGCTGATCGCAACCGGCCGCAATGCGCGTCACATCCGGGCCCTGGCCGATCGCCTGATCGAACGAGGCAAGAAGGCCGGGCACCGCGTCCTGGGCGTGGAAGGCCTGCAATGGGGCGAATGGGTGCTGATCGATCTGGGCGACCTGGTAGTCCACCTCATGCGGCGGGAGACGCGGGACTTCTACAAGCTGGAGGACTTGTGGGAGTTTGACAGCGCCGCCGCGGGAACCTAGCGCCGTGCCTTCCTCGCTGAAGAAGGCCCTGCGCTGGCTGGTCGGCGCGGTCTGCGTGGCGTTGCTCGTCGTGGCGCTGCTGCTGGGCGTGCTGCGCGTGCTAATGCCCCTGGTGCCGACGTTCCAGGAGGAGATCGCCGAATGGACCAGTGACGCCCTGGGGTATCCGGTGGAGTTCGCCCGGATCGAACCGTCCTGGGGCTTTACCGGGCCCGAATTCCGTCTGCGGGGGGTGCGGGTCATGTCCGAGCGCGGCGGCGGACCGCTGTTGCTGGCCGACGAGATCCTGGTGGGCATCAATCTCCTGACGCTGTTGCCCGGGCCCGGCCTCCCCCTGGACCGCATGTCGATTGTCGGCGCCCGGCTGTCCCTCAAGCGGCTGGGCCCGGACACCTTCTCCGTGCAGGGGCGCGATCCTGCCTACTATCCGGGCGGTCCCGCGCGTCTGCTGGCTTTTGTTCCTCCCGAGCTGCAACTGCGCGATGTCTGGATCGATTTCGAGGAACCGGCGCGGAGTGTGCGCGAGAACCTGTGGCTGGAGCGGCTGTCGGTGACCATAGCGGACGGTCGGATCGTGCTGGACGGGCGCCTGGTACTGCCGGACGAATACGGCGACTGGCTGGGCGTGGGCGCAGACATCGAACTTGCGCAATGGACTCGCGCCTTTCTGCCGGCCGGGCGCTGGCGGCTGCACCTGGAGGGCCGGTCCGTGAACCTGGCGAGGATACCGGAACTGGTCACCGAAGCCGCCGACCTGCCGTTTATCGGCTCGGGCGATTTCAACGTCTTCGTGGACCTCGACGGCGCCGAAATCGAACAGCTTTTCGGCGAACTCGACTTTGCCGACCTGTGGTTTGCGCGCGGCCCGCGCGACCATGTTTTTGACCGGCTTGCGGGCCAGTTCGAATGGCAGCGCGACGGGAACGCCGCCGAGTTGACCGCCGCGCGGCTTGCGGCGGCGCGAAACGGGAAGGACTGGCGGGGCACCGAGGTCAGCGCAAGCTGGACGCTGGGAACCGGCGGAGAACTCGCCGCATTGCGGCTGGAGGCCGGCTTCGTGCGCCTGGAAGACGCGATTCCGCCGTTGCTCGGAATCGCGCGCGCCGCGGGAGTGTCGCCTGCGCTGGTGCCGGTTGCCGGCGATGTCAGCGATCTGAGCCTGAGTTGGGAGTCGGGAAGTCCGTTTCCGCCGGAAATCCGCGCCGGGTTTTCCGGCTTGTCTCTTCAATGGCCGGACCGCGGCCTGACGCTGGCGGGAGTTGACGGCAGCCTGCGGCACGAATCCGGCGCAGGCAATGCCGATCTCTCGATTTCAGGGGCCGGTGATTTCGCTGCGTCCTGGCTGGACGGGTCCGTCAATCTCACCGGGGCGCAGGCCGAATTGAGCTGGCGGACCGGCCTGGAAAGCTGGTCGATTGACGGCAGCAATCTCAGAATCGGCGCCGAGGGGATGGACTTCGCCGGCCGTTTTTCCCTGGCCCTGCCCGAAGGCGGAAGCTCTCCGGTGCTCGACCTGAGCGGCGGCGGCGACAGTATCGAGGACCTGCCGGCCGCGCTGGGGCTTCTGCCCTGGAAGAACACGCGCGGTCTTCCTTTCGGCTGGCTGAGCAGGGCCCTGCATGCCGGCCGCGCCGACGGCTGGAACATGCAGCTCAGCGGACCGCTCGATTCATTTCCGTTCGGCGGCGCGGTCCTGCGGGTCGAGATGGCCCTGAGCGAAGGGGTGCTTACGGTGCACGAGGCGTGGCCCGACGTGGCGGACCTGTCGGGCGATATGGTGCTGAACGGGTCCACTTTGGTCATTCTCGACGCGGCGGGCGAGCTTGCAGGCGTGCGCTGGCGGGACGTGCGCACCGATGTCCGCGACCTGACC
This sequence comes from Gammaproteobacteria bacterium, assembly GCA_026707445.1. GTDB lineage: Bacteria > Pseudomonadota > Gammaproteobacteria > Steroidobacterales > Foliamicaceae > Foliamicus. The sequence continues at coordinate 44,467 of JAPOWV010000060.1, read as the reverse complement.
AATCCCGTAGTGGAGGTCAACGGCGAGAGCGACGATCCCCTGCCGGCGCAGCTCGCCGGTCTGGCGCGTATTCCGATGGCCGATCGGATTCATCCCATGCTGCTCGATGCCGAGACCTCCGGCGCGGCCGGAACGCGAGTGGAGTTCAGGCTGCCTGTTGCGGACAGGGGCGCCTGGGAGATATACACCGAAACCGAACTGGACGGCGGCGAATTGAAGCTGAACGCCCTGATACCCGCGGTCACCAACTTGAGGGGCAGCATACGCTTTACACGGGCCGGAGTGCGCGCCCGGGAGTTGCAGGGGCGCTTTCTGGACCAGCCGCTGCTGATCGACGTGGACAGGGCGCCCGCGGGAATGACCGGCTATGGATATCGGGTGAACCTGGACGGATCGGCAACCGCAGCCGCGCTTGAGGAACTGTTTGCCTGCTGTGCGCTGGATCGGCTCGACGGAGAGTTCGCATGGGACGGCAGCGTACTGGTGCCTGCGATGGAAGCGGTCGCGGCGCGTCCCGTCCGAGTGCGCCTGGAGACCGACCTGGTCGGACTGGGCAGCGCCTTGCCGTATCCCATGAACAAGCCGGCGGAAGAACCCGGGCCCACACGGCTGGAACTTCGATGGGGGTCCGAGGAACCGCCTCGACTGGCGGGCAGGCTGGGCCTGGGGCCGGGCGTCGCCCTGGAGTTTGCCGACGATGACGACGGATGGCGGATCAGGCGCGGGCGCCTGCACTTCGGAGATTCGTTGCCGCGCCTGCCGGAAGGCCCGGGGCTGGTAGTGGACGGGCACGTCAACCGGCTGCGTCCTGCTCGATGGGCCGAGGTGCTGGCAGACGAAGCCAATTCGCTTGACCTGCCGTGGGCGCTGGACCTGACCGCGGGCGAGGTCTACACGATGGGCAACACCCTCAGGGACCAGTCGATCCGCGTGCGTCCACGCTCCGACGGATGGCTGGTGGAGCTTGACGGTGATTTCGCCGACGGGCGCCTGTTCTGGCCCCGCGCGGGGGCCGGGAACGGGCAGTTGCTGGCGGACCTGAACCGGCTCAGGCTGACGCTGCGGGACCCGGAGCCGCAACCACCGGCTAACCCGCGCCGCCTGCCGGCCGGCAAGGTCATGTTGAGCGATCTTGCGATCGGACCCATGCGACTGGGGGACGTGCGGGCCCGCTACGAGAAGACTGCGGGTGGACTGGCCGTGAACTGGTTTCGAACCGAGTCGGCGGCCTTCTCGTCGGAGGGCACCGCGGCCTGGCTGGTCACGGACGATGAAGGGGCGGAGCAACTGGGGCGGCTCGATATGGTTCTGGAGAGCTCCGATGTCGCCGCGGCGCTGGACCGGTTGGGCTACGCGCCCGGCATCTCCGGCCAGCGGGGGGAGATGACCCTTTCCGCGAGCTGGGACGGGCCGCCTTCGAGGGGCTTTCTCGGACGGTCCAACGGAACGGTCCGCCTGGAGGCGGAGTTGGGCGAAGTGGCGGCCCTGGATCCCGGCGGCGGGCGGATGCTGGGCGTGCTCAGCCTGGCGCGCCTGCCGCGCCGCCTGGCGCTGGATTTCCGTGAAGTGACGGAGGAGGGACTGCCCTTCGACCGGCTGGCGGGCGATTTCAGCCTTCGCGAGGGTCAGGCTTACACCTGCAATATGGGCCTGCAGGGCGGTGTGGCCGATTTGGCGCTGTTCGGCCGCATCGGCCTGCAGGATCGCAGTTACGACCAGGTTGCCGTAGTATCCCCCAATCTGCCGGATTTACTCTCGCTAGGCGGTGTGATAGTGGGCGGGACCGGCCTGGGCGCAACGATGCTGTTGCTGTCGCAGGCTTTCCGCGAACCTCTGCAGGCGATCTCGGCGAACTATTACCGGCTCGGCGGCAGCTGGGAGGAGCCGCTGGTTGAGCAGGTGCTGCGGGAGGAAATTGACCTGGGCGCGTTTGACGATTGCGCCCGCTACCTGGAGGAGCAATTGACCGATATGCCTGAAGTGGATTGGGATGCGCTGCTGAGCGAGGCGCAAGAGGAAGTGCTGCCGCAGCAGGCCGACGGTTTGGACGGCCGGGACATCGCCCCGGGCGAGCCGGCTGCAGATTCCGGCCCGGACGCGCCATGAGCAAGGTTGCGGTCATACAGATGTGTTCGGGTGACGAGCCCGGCGCCAACCTCAAGCGCGCCGCGGCTTTGCTTCACCGGGCCGCCGACCAGGGAGCGGCGCTGGCCGTGTTGCCGGAGAACTTCGCCCTGATGTCCAGGGACGCCGAGCGCATGCGCGCCGAGCACGCGGAGCGCCCGGGTGATGGGCCCTGGCAGGAATTTGCGGCCGAACAGGCCCAACGGCTGGGGATGTGGATTGTCGCCGGAACCATCCCCATGAGCGCGGAGGACCCGCGACGCCCTGCATCGGCCTGCTGCCTGTTCGACGGTTCCGGAACCTTGGCGGCGCGATACGACAAGATGCATCTGTTCGACGTGTCCCTGCCCGGGCGCAAGGAGTCCTACCGCGAGTCCGCCACGACCACGGCGGGCAGCGAACCGGTCGTGGCGGAAACCCCGTTCGGCCGGCTGGGACTCGCGGTGTGCTACGACCTGCGCTTCCCGGAGCTGTTTCGCGCCATGGGCGAGCAGGGCGCCGAGATGGTCGCGCTTCCGGCCGCCTTTACCCGCCCGACCGGAGAAGCCCACTGGTACGTGCTGGTTCGCGCCCGCGCTGTCGAGAACCTTTGCTACATGCTGGCGTCGGCGCAGCATGGAAGCCATCCCGGCGGGCGCGAGAGCTACGGACACTCGATGCTGGTCGAGCCCTGGGGGCAGGTCGTGACGGAATGCAAGCAGGGCGACGGCGTGCTCTGCCACGACGTGGCGCTGGACAATCTCGACCGGCTGCGCGGCGTCTTTCCCGCGCTCGATCATCGCCGGCTGACGTCGGGGAGTTCATGAGCAAGTCTCCCGATCCTTCCACCTTCGAGGTTCAGCAGCAGGCCCTGGCCCTGGCCCGCGGCAGCCTGCTGGAGTCGGCGGATCTCGGCGACCCTCAGCTCGACCGGGCCATGGGCGCGTTGCTGCGGCCCGGCGTGGACTGGGGCGAACTGTATTTCTCGGAGTATTCCGGCGAGTCCTGGGTGCTGGAGGACGGCATCGTCAAGACCGCCAGCCACGACCGCGGGCGCGGCATGAGCGCCCGCGCCGTGAGCGGCGAAAAGTCCGGATTCGCCTATTCCGACGACCTGGACCCCGCGACCCTGCTGAGCGCGGCCAGGACCGCCGGCGCCATTGCCCGCGGCGGCGGCCGGGGACGGATCGAGCTGCGCCGCGAAGGCGCGAGCCGCCGCCTCTACGCAGCCGGCGATCCCGGCGAGGGCTATTCCGATACGTCCAGGGTGGAACTGCTGCACGCCCTGGACCGCGAGGCGCGCGCCGCCGACACCCGCGTGCGCCAGGTGATCGCCAGCCTGTCCATCGCCCGCAACCTGATGCTGGTCTGTTCGTCCGACGGCCGGCTTGCCGCGGACGATCGCCCGCTGGTCCGGCTGGGGGTGACGGTATTGCTGGAGCAGAACGGAGAAGTGCGCCACGGCGTCGCCGGCTGGGGCGGGCGTTTGCCGCTGGCCGACCTGGTCGCGGCCGATTCGGCCGGCGAATACGCGCGCGAGGCCGTACGCCAGGCGGTGGTCAACCTGGACGCCAGGCCCGCGCCCGCCGGCGAGGAAATCGTCGTGCTGGGTCCGGGCTGGCCGGGCGTGCTGTTGCATGAAGCGGTCGGCCACGGTCTGGAGGGCGACTTCAACCGCAAGGGGGTGTCCGCCTTTGCCGGGCGCATCGGCGAAGCCGTCGCCACGGACCAGTGCACGGTGGTGGACGACGGCAGCATGCCGGGCCGTCGCGGGTCGCTCGAGATCGACGATGAGGGCACGCCTACCGGCCGCACGGTGCTGATCGAGAACGGTGTGCTGGCGGGCTACATGCAGGACCGTCTGAATGCCGGCCTGATGGGCGTCAGGCCCACCGGCAACGGCCGACGCGAGTCGTACGCGCACCTGCCGATGCCGCGCATGACCAACACCTTCATGATGCCCGGTCCGCATGATCCCGAAGAGATCATCCGCTCGGTGAAGAAGGGCGTGTACGCAAAGAATTTCGGCGGCGGGCAGGTGGACATCACGTCCGGAAAGTTCGTCTTTTCCGCCAGCGAGGCCTACCGGATCGAGGACGGCCGGCTGGGCGCGCCGCTGCGCGACGCAACGCTGATCGGCGACGGTCCCACGGTGCTGACGCGCGTGTCCATGGTCGGAAGCGACCTGGCGCTGGATCCCGGCGTGGGCGTCTGCGGCAAGGACGGGCAGACCGTGCCGGTAGGCGTCGGCATGCCCACCGTCCGCGTGGACGGCATCACCGTGGGAGGCACCGCCTGACCTCCACGAAGCAGAGAATTTCACACCATTCAGGAACACCAAATGACACAAGTAGCCATTCTCATGGGTTCGCGTTCGGATTGGAAAATCATGGAGAACGCGGCCAATACGCTGGATTCACTGGGCATTGGCTGGGAAGCGCGGGCGCTTTCGGCCCACCGCGCGCCCCGCGAGCTCGCCGAGTACTGCGAGCAGGCCGAGGAGCGCGGGATCAGGGTGGTCATCGCCGGCGCCGGGCTGGCTGCGGCTCTTCCGGGCACCGTGGCGGCGCTCACTTCGCTGCCGGTGCTGGGCGTTCCGATGGCGACCGCCGCTTTTGGCGGCGCCGACGCGATGTTGTCCATGGCGCAGATGCCGGCCGGCGTGCCGGTGGGAACGCTGGGAGTTGGCCGTCACGGCGCCGTGAATGCCGCCCTGATGGCGACCGCCATCCTGGCCCTGAGCGATGCCGACGTGCGCGACGCGCTCAAGGCTTTTCGGGCCGCCCAGACGGCGGAAGCGGTCCGGGGCAGCGATGTCACCCAATGAACTCAGCGAGCGGGTTGCCGACGCCCTGAGCTACGCCCGCAAGCGGGGCGCCAGCCAGGCGGAAGCCTCGGCGTCCAACAACACGGGACTCACGCTGCGCGTGAGGATGCGCGAGGTGGAAACGCTGGAGAGCCACCAGGACCATTCGCTGGGCGTGACCGTGTACCGGGGGCAGCGGCGCGGCTCCGCCAGCACCTCCGATCTGTCGTCCGGGGCCGTTCGCGAAACCGTCGACAAGGCCCTGAGTCTGGCCCGGTTCGCGGCCGAGGACGAATACGCGGGCCTGGCCGACGCCGATCGCATGGCGACGCGGTTCCCGGACCTCGATCTGCATCATCCCTGGGACCTGGAAGCAGAACAGGCGATGGAGCTGGCGCTGGAGTGCGAAGCCGCCGCGCTGGATTCGGACCCGCGAATCAGCAACTCGGAGGGCGCCGGCGTCGATACCGGCGAATCCGCCTTCGCTTACGGAAACTCGCACGGGTTTCTGCAGAGCGGCCGGTCGAGCAGCCACTCGCTGTCCTGCGTCGTGCTTGGCGAGCAGGACGGGCAGATGGAGCGCGACTACGATTTCAGCGTGGCCCGGGCGCCCGAGGAACTGACGCCTGTGAAGGAAGTGGGAGAGAGCGCCGCCGAACGGACGATCAGGCGCCTCGGAGCGCGCAAGATCAGGAGCACCAGGGCGCCGGTCTTGTTCACGCCGCGGGTCGCGCGGAGCCTGGTCGGACACTTCTGCGCGGCGGTCAGCGGCCGGGCGCTGTACAACCGCGCCAGCTTTCTGATCGACAGCCTGGACAAGCCGGTTTTCGCGGACCGCGTCAACCTGAACGAACGCCCCCACATTCCGCGCGGACTGGCCAGCCGGGCCTACGACGGCGAGGGCGTGGCGACCGCCGATCGAGACCTGGTGTGCGGCGGCATCCTGAAGGGCTACTTCCTGGGCAGCTACTCGGCGCGCAAGCTCGGCATGGAGACCACCGGGAACGCCGGCGGCGCGCATAACCTTTTTCTCGAAAGCACCGGTCAGTCCTACGAGGAACTGCTGGCGGAAGTGGGCGAGGGCCTGGTGGTGACCGAAATGATGGGGCAGGGCGCCAACACCGTGACCGGCGACTACTCGCGCGGCGCGGCCGGATACTGGGTGCGCGACGGCGCGGTCGAGCACGCCGTCCACGAGATCACCGTGGCCGGCAACCTGAAGGAAATGTTCCGCAACATCGCCGCCATCGGTTCCGACGTGGACCGGCGCGGCGGCATCTACACCGGTTCGATCCTCATCGAAGACCTAAGCATCGCCGGCGCCTGATCCGTCTTCCAGCACGCTGTCCACTCCTGCACGGAGTTCGTCGGCGCTGAGGCGTACGGTGTAGTCGGTGTTGGTGTGGCCGAAGCGGATCGTGCCTTCTCTGTCGATCAGGTAGGCGGCGGGAATGGGCAGGGCGTGATGGGTTTCGCCGGAGGCTTCCTCGAGATCCAGGCCGTATTCCTTGGCCTGCCGGTAGTAGTCGTCGGAGACGCGGAAGGCGAGCCCGAAGGCTTCGGCGGCGCCCAGCCTTGCGTCGGACAGGAGCGTGTAGTCCAGGCCCTCGGCGTCGCCGTGCAGTGCCGAGGCGAGGTTGGCGGGACTGTCCGCGCTCAGGAAATAGACGTCCATGCCGCGTTGCTCCAGTTCCGGTACGACGTGCCGCAATTCGGCCAGGTGCCGGTTGCAGTACGGGCACCAGCCGCCGCGATAGAAGATCAGCATGGCCGGGCGTTCGAGCGCACCGGGATCGAAAACGAAGTCGCTGCCGTCGGCGTTTCGGGCCGTGAACGAGGGCGCTGCGACGCCGGCAGGCAGGGGTTGGGTCTCTTCGGCGCTGGCGGCGATTTCGGCGTGCGATGCGGGGGCGGTCAGGGCGGCAGCGAGGGAAGCGGCGGCGAGAATCGGTAAGGCTGTGTTGCGCATGGTGTGACTCCGGAAAAGTGCGCGCATTGTAATGTGCCGGCCGCTGCGCCGAGGGCGGGACGCCCTCGCTACCAGGGCGGCGGCTACTAAAATTCGCGGCCATGGCAAGCGCAGCCCCGAAGCGTCTGGACGAGTGGCTGCGCCATGCGGCCCGGCTGCACCCCAGCGAGATCGACCTGGGGCTTGAGCGGATCGCCGAAGTCATCGGCAAGCTGGAACTGAAGCCGCCTCCCGGCCGTGTGGTGACGGTGGCCGGCACCAATGGCAAGGGCAGTACCGCGGCGCTGATCGACGTGGCGCTGCGCTTGAGGGGAGGGCTGCATACAGCCTTGTATCTCTCGCCCTATCTGCAGGACTTCGGGGAGCGGGTGCAGATCGGCGGCGTGCACGCCGACCCGGAGAGCCTCAGCCGAGAGTTCGAGCGGGTGGAGGCGGCGCGCGGCGATGTCCGGCTCACCGAGTTCGAGTTCGTCACCCTGGCGGCCTTCAGCCTTTTCAGCCGGGAGGAGTGCGACGCCTGGGTGCTGGAGGTGGGCCTGGGCGGACGGCTGGACGCGGTCAACGCGATCGACCCGGACGTGAGCGTGATCACGCGGATCGCCATGGATCACCAGGACTGGCTGGGCGACACGCTGGACTCGGTGGCGGCCGAAAAGGCGGGGATCCTGCGCGCCGGCCGTCCCGCTTTTTACGGAGCGGGGGTCGCGCCGGCACCGATTGCGGCCCGCGCGGCGGAACTTGAGGCGCCGCTTTACCAGGCAGGCATCGATTTCGACTTCGAGCGGCAGAGCAAGTGCTGGGACTGGCGCGGCCGGACCGTCCGCCGCGAGGGCCTGGCGGTTGCCGATCCCGTCAATGCGGCGGAACTGCCGAACGCCAGCCTGGCGTTTGCGGTGCTGGAAACCCTCAACGCCGATTGGGTGCCCGAAGTCGGCGATTATTCGGCGATCTATGAGGTCGGCTGTTTGCCGGGACGGTTCGAGCGCATGGAATTCGCCAGCGCGGAGTGGGTGCTTGACGTGGCGCACAATCCCGATGCTGGAGCGTGCCTGAGGAAGAGTCTCAACGCCCTGCCGCCGCGTCCGGCAATCTGGGTGCTGGGCATGCACAGCGACAAGGACGTCGCCGGGTTCGTGCAGGCTTTGTCGCTGAATGCGGAAGACTTGGTCATCGTTACCCGGGCGGACTCGCCGAAGGCCTGCTCTATCGAAGAATTGGCCCGGGCTGTAGCCGCCCGCCCGCATGCGAAGTTGATGCGATGCGATTCGGTGGCGGAGGCCTGCGGACAGGCAGCGGAATTGTCTGGCGCGGGCTATCGGGTGGTGGTGACAGGTTCGTTCAACACCGTGGGGCCAGCGCGAACATGGCTACTTGGACGCTCTTAACGCACGGTTTCCGGGAAGCCTCGCCAGCTATTCAGGTATATACCGCCTTCCGGCACAGCCCGTCGATCGCGATGTCGTAGTCCATACGCTCGCCACGCCATCGGCAACGGGCGGTTCCGGCGTCAATCTGCAGGCCGCGTGCCGCGTTGAACGCTGCCAAACACCGCGCGCCGTTGCCTGCGGAGGCGTTTTCGGGCTTTGCACAAATGTTTCCGCGGAAACACCCCCTGTACGTCTTCCCCGCCAGCGGGATCACCCCGCCATCCGGGCGCGTGAACCGGATCTCGCCCTCGTCCACATGAACCGCATAACCTCCTTCATGCACCTGCCGGTGATGAAACGAACACAAGGTCACGAGGTTGTTAAGGGCAGTCTCTCCCCCATCGGCCCAATGCTTGATATGGTGCGCGTGCACGAAGCGGGAACGATCACATCCCGGAAAGCGGCAGCCGCCGTCGCGAACGCGCAGTGCGCGCCGGATCGCCGGCGGGACGGCGCGTGTCCTGCGACCGACCGCCAGCGGTTCGCCCTTGGCGCCTTCCACCACGCCGACCAGGGCGCCGTCGCAACCCAGCCGCCTTGCCGTCTCCACCGCCACGGGACGGCCGTTGTCGAATTCCGCGCCGCTGCTCTCCGGCACATCACACAGCGCGTCGTGGGCGATATGCACCACTACTTCATGCGCGCCTGCGGTGGAACGTGAACCGCCCCCGGCAAGAAACCGCTGGACCAAGTGCTCAAGGGCATCCGCACGCCGCTGACCGACGCTTGGATAAGGTGTTTCCGCGGAAACATCTCCATCGACCGGAATCGGAGGCTCGGTCTTCAGCGACTCCTCACTCCGCTCTTCCAGTTGCGCTTGCGCCGCGTCCAGCGCCTTGAACAGCAACTCGCCCGCCTCCGGCGTCAGGCGGGCGTTAAGCGTGACGCTGCCGTCACTCTCCCGCCAGCACAACAGGTGGCGCTGCTCCTGCATCGCCTCGGCTTCGTCACGCTCGAGATCACGCTTGACCCGCCGGAAACCCCGCACCGTGCGTTCCACGTGCGCCGCCGTACCGTTCAGCGCAATGTGCAGCAGCGTGTCCTCCGTCTCTGCCGTCGCCGCCCGCGTGAGCGCGCGCACCTTCGAATACGACAGCCGGCCTTCGCCAAAGGCCGCGGAGATCTTCGGCAGCGATTCCAGGGCCCGCGCCGTGCGCACCTTCTCTCTCGCCGCTACCGCGCCGATGCCGCATTGCCAGCCCAGCCACTGGGCGCAACTCGCCAGGCCGTGCTGGGCCCAGCCCTCCCTGCGGTCGAACTCCGCGACGAGGGTCAGGAAGTGCGCGGTGGCCGCGTTGATCTGGCCCCACAATTCCGTGATCTGCGTCTCTAGTGCGCCAAGCGCCTTTTCTTCCCGCTGCCGCTCGGCCATGCGCACATCGGCGTCCGGATGGGCAAACTGTGCAGCGCCGGCAGCGGGACGCTCAAAAGCGTCTGCCGGAAGAGGCTCGGCATCGCGAACAGGGGCGTGGGAGGAGGTGAAGTGAAAGTCCATTTCGAGGCTCCGTGTCAGTCCGTTGAAGTATCCGAACTATAGCATGGATTACGAATGGAATCAACCTTTTACACTACTTTATCTTGCTCGATTCGCGCTAAAAAAACCGCGCGATCGCCACTGGACTAGTCCAGGCCGTAGATACGCACGACGTTGTCGCGCATCAGCTTGCGGCGCGCCTGCGGGCGCAGGTCCAGCGCGTCGATATCGTCCACCGTTCGCTGAAAGCCCAGCACCGGGAAGTCGGTGCCGAATATGACCTTGTCCTGACCGAAGGAATTGATGTAGTGGCGGAAGCTGTCCGGCCAGTACTTCGGCCGGTGCGCGTCGCTGCCGATGAACACGTTGTCGTGCTTCCACGACATGGCAATCATCTCTTCGTGCCAGGGAATGCCCACGTGGATGCCGATCAACTTCAATTCCGGGAAGTCGCAGGCTACCGCGTCCAGCGTGATCGGGCGGCCCACGCTGCGGCGCGGCGCGTCCTTGGCGTAGATCATCGACTGGCCCACCTGCATCTGTATGGGCACGTCCAGCTCGCAGCACTTGGCGTAGAACGGGTAGTAGCGCGCGTGGTCCGGCGCCAGTTCGAACCAGTGCGGATAGAGGTGCGCGCCGATGAATCCCATGTTTTTCACGGCGTCCTCGAACATTCGTACGCCTTCCATGCCCTGCGTGGGGTCGATGCCGGCCAGTCCGCTGAAGCGCTCGGGATACTGCTCGCAGGCTTGCGCCACCACCTCGTAGGGCAGGTGGTAGCAGCCGGGCAGCCCCACCTGGCCGGTCCGCGGGGCGATCAGGAACGCCCGCTCGATGCCGGCGGCGTCCAGCCGCTCGATCATCTGCTCCAGCGAAAGGCCCGCCATGAGCGGGCTCTCCGCCTTCATCTTGCCGACGAAGAAGTCGCCCTGCCAGCCGGGCCGGTGGGACAGCGCCTCCGGCGTCCAGATATTGACGACCGCGTCGATCGCCCGGTAATCCTGATTGGGTTCGGTCATTCGCCGCCTCCGTACTTCCGGCGGCAATTATCCTCCAAGCGCTTTCCGATGACTATGAAGGGCAGCCGGACGCAAGCCTTATACTCTTCGCTTACCTGGGGGGCGGCATTCCGGCCTGAGACCCTTGTTGAGGGGAACCCCTTGAACCTGATCCGGTTAGTACCGGCGGAGGAACGAGGTATGCGGCATTTCAATTCGCGCAGTCTTTTTCTTACGGCAGTTGCCTTTCTGGCGTCGGCGGCTTACGCGCAGGAATCCGGGGTGGAATCGGCTCTGGGCCCCCTGGAGGAGGTGGTGGTGACGGCGTCGCTGAAGGAGGTGCGGAGCCTGGACCTGCCCTCCAGCGTCACCGTGCTGGATGCGCAGACCATCCGCAATTCGGCGGTGCAGCATTTCGAGGAGCTGGCCCAGCTCACGCCCAACCTGCACTGGGCCGGCGGATCGTCGCGGGCCCGCTATTTCCAGGTGCGCGGCATCGGCGAGCGCTCCCAGTATGAGGGTGCGCCGAATCCTTCGGTGGGGTTTATTCTCGATGACATCGACTTCTCGGCCCTCGGCGGCGTGGCTACCCGTTTCGACCTGGGCAGCGTGGAGATATTGCGGGGGCCTCAGGGCACGCGCTACGGCGCCAACGCGCTGGCGGGCCTCATTTACGCGCGCTCGAGGGAGCCGACCCGGGAGCGGGAGGCCGAGGCCGAGATTTCCCTGGGCAATGACGAGATGCGCGCCGGGGGGCTGGCATTGAGCGGTCCGCTGGGCCCGTCGGCCGCTGGGCGGTTTTCGGCGCATCAGTATCGGTCCAACGGTTTCCGGCGCAACGCCACGCTGGATCGCGACGACACCAACGGCCGTCGGGAGCTGAGCCTGAGGGCCGGGCTTAACTACCAGCCTTCGCCGGAACTGGCGCTGCGCCTGACGCTGCTGCATATCGACCTGGACAACGGTTACGACGGGTGGTCGATCGACAACGAACTGACCACCTGGTCGGACCGGCCGGGGCGGGATTCACAGACGTCAACGGGCGCTTCGGTGCGCGCCGACCTGGAGCTTTCCGGCGGCCACAGCCTGGTCAGCATTACCGGCGCGGCGAATTCGGACATCGAGCACAGCTACGACGCCGACTGGGGGGAAGACGGCTACTGGTCGGAGATTGCCGGCTTCGAGATGCGCTACGACTACACTTCGCGCACCTTGCGCGAGCGCTCCGATTTCAGCCAGGAACTGCGCCTTTTGTCGCCGGCTGAAAGCGAGACGGGCTATGTGCTGGGCGTCTGGTATCTGAATCTGGATGAAGACAACGACCGCGTCGACACGGGCCTGTACGCCGAGCCCGGCTACGCGCCCGGACCCAGCGAGGATCGGTTCGATTCCGGCTACGGCGCCGACAGCCTGGCGCTGTTCGGCGAACTGTCGCGCGCGTTCGCGGACCAATGGCTTGTAACGGCGGGCCTGCGCTGGGAGCAGCGCGACTCCGACTACGGTGACTCGAATGGCGAGCGGTTCTCGCCGTCGGACGACATGCTGGGCGGCCATCTGAGTGTGTCGCGGCCCTTCGGCGAGGACGCAAACATTTATGCGCGGATCGCGCGCGGCTACAAGGCCGGCGGGTTCAACCTGGGCCTGGGAGGCCGGGGACTGACCAGCGACGAACTCCTGTACGAGCCTGAATTCCTCTGGAACTACGAGATTGGCGCCAAGGGCCTGTGGCTGGACGGTCGGCTGCGCGGCGAACTGGCCGTGTTTCATTCGCAACGCATCGACGTGCAGGTGGACACGTCCCGGCAGGTGGATCCCCAGGACCCGAATACTTTCCTCTTCTACACCCGGAACGTCGGGCGCGGAGTCAACCGCGGCATCGAGTTGACCCTGGAGTACCGGCCCGGCGAAGCGTGGCGCATGAGCGCGGCGCTCGGACTGCTGGACACGGAAATCACCCGCTACCCGGGCCGTCCGGAACTTGAGGGCCGCGAGCAGCCGCACGCGCCGGGCTACGGTTATGCGCTCGGCGCGCAGTGGCGCCATCCGCAGGGCTGGTTCGCCGGCGGCGAACTCACCGGCAGGGACGGCTTCTATTTTTCCAACAGCCACGATCGCAAGTCGCGCGCTTACACACTGTTGAACCTGCGCGCCGGGCGGGCCTGGAACGGCTGGGAGGCGTTCGCCTGGGCGCGCAACCTGCTGGACGAGTATTACGCAGTTCGCGGTTTCTACTTCTCCAACGTGCCCCCGGACTGGCCCGAACAGGAGTTCCGCCAGCAGGGCGATCCCCGGCACTTCGGCGTTACCATACGGCGGCGTTTCTAGAGCAGGGGACCATGCGCATCACCGCCGAACTCAGCCTTTACCCGCTGGCCAGCGAGGAGCCGATAGCGCGCATTACCGGTTTTATCCGGGAGTTGCGCGAGCAGCCCGGCGTCGAGGTACTCACCAACCAGATGAGCACCCAGCTTCGCGGCGAGCTGGAGGACGTTCAGCGGGCCGTGGACGCGTGCATGAAGGCGGTCATGGAATCCGGCGACCGGGTGGTGCTGGTGGCCAAGTACCTGAACGCCGACCTGCCCATCGACTCGCCCCCGCAGCTTTAACGCCCTGTTACGCATGGACCTGATGTCGGTCCTGGAGATCGCGGGCGTCGTCCTCGGCTTCGTCTACGTGGTGCTGGCGATACGCCGCCATATCTCCTGCTGGCTGGCGTCGTACGTCGCTTCCGGCCTGTTCGTGGTCGTATTTCTCGATGCCGGGCTGATCTTCCAGCCCTGGCTGCAGGTCTTCTACATGGTGATGGCCGTGTACGGCTACCGCAAGTGGCGAAGGGGAGCGAAGAACCCGGCGACGCTCGGCTACTGGGGCTGGCGCAACAACCTGATCGCGGTGGCCGCGCTGCTGGCGGTCTCGATACCGATCACGATCTTCGGCGCGCAATACAGCGAGTCGTCGCTGTTCTTCATCGACGTGGTCACCGCGCTTGCGGCGCCGCTGGCCACCTTCATGCAGGCGCGCAAGTACATCGGCAACTGGATCTGGTGGATGGTGCTGGACACGACTTACGTGGCCCTGTACCTGGAGCGGGGCCTCTACTTCACCGCCGTGCTGTACGCCAGCTACTTCGCATTGGCATGGGTGGGCTACCGCTCCTGGCGCAAGGCCCTGCCGGCGTGAATCCCGCCCGGCCGCCCCCGGAAATTCCCGGACTCGGGCGCCTCGGATACATCCGTCGGCTTTCCGGCGGCGGGGGATGGAACGAGACCTGGCTGGCCGCGCGGGGCGAGGAGCGGTTTGTCGTTCGCTTGGACACGCCCGCCGTTCGCGCGCTGGGCCTGGATCGGGCGGGAGAGACGGCCGTGCTGCGTTCGATTCGGCGCGCCGTGCTCGGCCCCGAACTCGTTTTTTCGGACATGCGAGGCGGAGTGTTCGTGACCCGCTGGCTGCCGGGCCGGGCCTGCACGCCCGGCGGAATGCGCAATCCATGGCTCTTGCGCAACCTGGGAGCAACTTTCCGGCGCCTGCACGAAACGGTCCCCGCGCCGCCGAACCTTGCGCCGCTGGACCTGGCCCGTTCCGTCCACCGCTATGCATCGCTCGTCGTCGGCGTCCGGGCGCGAAGATCGGCGCGTGAAGCCTGCCGTTCCCTCAAGGCCGCCGGTCATCGAAGGAAAGCGGCGCTGTGCCACAACGACCCGGTCGCGCAGAACATTCTTCGCGGTCCGTCACTGCGTCTGATCGACTGGGAGTTCGCCGCCCCGGGGGACCCGCTGTTCGACCTTGCCGTCGTGATCGGCCATCACGATCTCGACAGTGGACAGGGCCGCGTGCTCCTGGGCGCCGCCAGGGGCCGCGTTCATCCGTCCGATTGGCGCGCCCTGACGCACCTGGTGGATGGCTACGGAAGCGTGCGTTTGTTGTGGGAGGCGGCCGTCAGGGCGGTCGCGCAGATTGATTAGCCGCCGCCGATTCTTTATGCTCGCCCGCCATGAACGACGTAGCATTTGACGTACGCGAACGCGTCACCAGCATCATCGACGGCGAGCCGGTGGGCCCGGCGCGGCGCGGGGTGGATTTTCCGATTATCAATCCGACCAGCGAGGAGCCCAACGGGGTTCTGCGGGAAGCCGACGCCGACGAGGTGGACGCGGCCGTGCGCTCGGCGCGCAAGGCCTTCGAGAGCGGCCCGTGGCCGCGCATGGGCGCCGACGAACGCAAGGCGATCTTCCGCTCCATGCACGAGGCGCTGCACAGGCACCGCGACGAACTGGAGTTTCTGGACAGCCTCGACACCGGCGTGCCGATCAGCCAGGTCCGCGCAATGCACGTGGCGCGCGCCGCCTACAACTTCGAGTTCTTCGGTGAGGTCCTGAGCCAGGAATCGGGCGAGGTCTATACGCAGAACCCCAACTACCTGACCTACGTGACCCGCGAGCCTGTCGGAGTGGGCGCCATGATGGCGCCATGGAATGCACCGGTTCCGCTGGCATCCATGCGCGTGGCCACCTGCATCGCCTTCGGCAACACCTGCGTGCTCAAGCCGTCCGAATACACGCCCCACTCGATGGAGCGAATGGTGGAAATCTTCCACGAGGCGGGGCTGCCGCCGGGCGTCGTGAACCTCGTGAACGGCCGTGGGCCGGTCACCGGCACGGCTCTGGTGACGCATCCCGAAGTGGACATGGTGGGCTTCACCGGCGGATCGGAAACAGGAAAGATCATCATGTCGGAGGCCGGCAAGTCGCTCAAGCCGGTGCTGCTGGAGCTCGGCGGAAAGTCCGCCAACATCGTGCACGAGAGCGCCGACCTCGACCGCGCGCTGGACGGCGCGCTGATCGGGATATTCTCCAGCAATGGCCAGCAGTGCCTGGCCGGTTCCCGCATCCTGGTGCAGAAATCGATTGCCGACGAGTTCATCGAGCGTTTCGTGGAGCGGGCCCGCAGGCTTCGCATCGGCGACCCGCTCAAGACGGATACAGAAATCGGACCGCTGTGCTACGAAAACCACATGAACCGGGTATTGAATTACGCGAGCCTGGCGCGCGAGGAAGGCGCCAAGGTGCTGACCGGAGGCGGTCGCCCCGAAAGCATGGAGCAGGGTTGGTTCGTGGAGCCGACGGCGGTCCTTGCCGGCGACAACTCCGCGCGCATCTGCCAGGAAGAGATCTTCGGCCCGTTCGCGACTTTCCTGGTCTACGAAGACCTGGACGAGGCGCTACGCATCGCCAACGACTCGGAGTTCGGCCTGGTGGCCTACCTCTGGTCGCAGGACCTCAACGTGACGATGCGGGCGGCGCGCGAGCTGCGCGCCGGCACGATCTGGGTGAACACGCCGATCTATCGCGAACTCAGGGCGCCCTTCGGCGGCTACAAGCAGTCCGGCATCGGCCGCGACGGCGCCAGGGGCAGCCTCGAGTTCTTCACCGAACCCAAGACCGTGAGTATTCCGCTCACCGATTTTCCGATGCTCAAGATGGGGAAATGAACCATGACCAGTGACCTTCCGGTGCGGGTGCAACGCACCAATCTCGTCGTTGCGGACCTGGAGCGCGCTTATCGCGTCTACCGGGACATCCTGGGCTTCAAGCTGGATTTCACCTTGGGGCACCGCCCCACGTCGTACTCGTTTACGGTGTTTCAGATTCCGCGGGAAGCCACGACCGGGTTCGCCGCGCTCAGTTCCAAAGACCAGCCGCGCAGCCTGGCCCTCACCGAGATCAAGGGCGTGGAACTGCCCGAGCCCAACCTGCCCAGCAGCCACGCACTGGTGCTGGAAGTGGACGATATCGACGGCGTCGTGGAGGCCGCGGGCGCCGAAGGCCTGCATGTCTTTCCGGAAGAAACGCTGCGCACGCACGACGGCCGCGTTGGGCGCGAGATCGGCATGCTCGATCACGACGGCCACCTGATCGTGCTCTATTGCATCCTGCAATCGTAGCCTGGGAGCGAGGTCGTCCCGACCTCGAGGAGGGCGAGACGCCCTCCTTCCTGGGGCAACGTTGAATACCGCAGCGAAACTCTCACAGGACCCGGACTTCATCCGGCTGCGCCGCCTCCAGCGGCGCTATGCTTTCACCATTGCCGGCAGCGTGGTGGTGTTCTACGCCAGTCTGGGCGTGGTCATGGCCTACTGGCCGGAAGTGCTCGACATCCGCCTGGTGCCGGGGCGCTGGATTACCGTCGGGCTGATCTGGAACGTGCTGGGCCTGATCGGCTGGTTTGCCGCCACGGCCACCTACGCGGCGCTCAGCACGCGCCGGCTGACGCCGTTGCGCGCCCGGGTGAGGGAACGCCACGGGTGGAACAGTCCCGATGGCGCCTAACCTCACGTCCATCCTCACTTTCGTCCTGATCCTCGGGGCGTCGCTCCTGATTACATGGCAGGCGGGAAGGCGGACGCGTTCGTCTTCGGAGTTCTACGCGGCTTCGCACTCGGTGGGCGGCTTCAGCAACGGGCTGGCGATCGCGGGAGACCACCTCTCGGCCGGAACGCTGCTCGGAGTGACCGCCGTCATCTACACCGACGGCTACGACGGCCTGATCTACATGACGGGCGGGGCGGTCGGCTACCCGCTGTTGATGTGCCTGCTCGCGGAACGGCTGCGAAACCTGGGCAGCTACACCTTCGTGGACGTGTTGTCGGCGCGCTTTCGCCAGGCATCGATCCGCGTGCTGGCCGCCACCGGGACGCTGGTGGCCGCGGTCCTGTACCTGATATCGCAGATGGTGGCGGGCGGGGCGCTGTTCGAGGTGCTGTTCGGCATTCCCTATCCCTGGGCCGTCGCGATGGTGGGCGGCCTGACCGTGCTCTACGTAAGCGTGGGCGGAATGCTGGCGACCACCTGGGTGCAGATGACCAAGGCCGTCTTGCTCATGTTCTCGATCCTGGTGCTGCTCGCCCTGCTCATGCTGAACCTGGGCGAGGGACCGTTGTCGCTGCTGGAGTCGGCGGCGCGCGTGCATCAGCGGGGCGAGGAGTGGCTTAGCCCGGGACAATTCCTGCCGGACCGGGTCTCGATCTTTGCGTTTGTCCTCACCGGTATCGTCGGCATGGTCGGGCTGCCGCATCTGCTGATGCGTTTCTTTACCGTTCCCGACGCACGGCAGGCCCGCCGGTCCGCGGTCTTCGCCACCGGCTACATCGTGACCTTTTCGCTGCTGCTGTGGATTACCGGGCTCGGAATCGTCGTGCTGCTGGCCGGAAACACGGAGATACTGGACGACCAGGGCGAAATAATCGGCAGCACCAATATGGCGATCATGCATGCGGCGCGAATCATCGGCGGCAATGTGATGCTGGGATTCATGGCTTCGGTGGCTTTCGCGACGCTCCTGGCGGTGGTTTGCGGACTGGTGCTGGCGGCCGCCGCGGCGCTGGCGCACGATCTCTACAGCGGGGTCTACAAGCGTGGCCGCGTCGACGACAGGACCGAGGTCCGGGCCTCGCGGATCAGCGTCGTGGCGCTGGGCGTGCTGGCCGTGGCGCTGGGAATTCAGTTCCAGGGACAGAACGTGGCCTATCTGACCGCGCTCGCCTTTACCGTGGCCGCCAGCGTGAATACGCCGGCGCTGGTTGCGGCGCTGTTCTGGCGCGGAGCCAGCGCGCGCGGCCTGATCCTCGGGGGCTGGGTGGGGATGGTCGTCTCGGTGGTATTGCTGGCGCTGAGTCCGGCCGTCTGGGAAGGCGCCCTGGGGCTGGAGAACGCACCGTTCCCGTGGATTTACCCCGGACTGTTCTCGATACCGGCCGCGGCGCTGGTAATCGTTGTAGTATCGCTGGCGGACCGCAGCCCGGAGGCGATGCTGGGGCGCCGGCGCTACGATGAATTGCTGGCGCCGTCCGTGCTCGGGCGGCGGGATACACCTGTGATACGGCACTAGACCGGGAGGCGAGCATGCCGGAAATGACAAGGGCGGACGTCGCGGCGATCTACCATTCCCCGCTGCTCGACCTCATCTACAGGGCGGCGTCGGTGCACCGCGAGCACCATGTGCCCGGCGAAGTGCAACTCTGCACGCTGCTTTCGGTCAAGACCGGCGGCTGCCCCGAGGATTGCGCCTATTGCCCGCAGGCGGCCCGCTACCACACAGGCATCGACCGCCACGGTCTGCTGAAACTCGACGTCGTTCTGGAAGCCGCGCGTGAAGCCAGGGAAGCGGGCAGCACCCGCTTCTGCATGGGCGCCGCCTGGCGCGAGGTACGCGACAACCGTCATTTTGACGAGGTGCTGGAGATGGTTTCCGGCGTCCGCGACCTGGGCCTCGAGGTCTGCTGCACGCTGGGCATGCTTACCGAATCGCAGGCAGAGCGCCTCAAGGAAGCGGGCCTTTATGCCTACAACCACAACCTCGATTCCAGCCGCGAGTTCTATCCCGAGATCATCGGCACGCGCACCTACGACGATCGCCTCGAGACGCTGGCCAATGTGCACAAGGCCGGCCTGTCGGTGTGTTGCGGCGGCATCATCGGGATGGGCGAGACGGTCGATCAGCGCATCGACCTGCTGCACACGCTGGCCACCCTGCCCAGTCCGCCGGAATCGGTTCCGGTGAACGCGCTGGTGCCGGTGCCCGGAACGCCCCTGGAGGACTGCCCGCCGGTCTCGACCTGGGAAATGGTCCGGATGATTGCGAGCGCGCGCGTGCTCATGCCGAAAGCGATGGTGCGCCTGTCCGCCGGCCGCTCGCGCATGAGCGCCGAGCAGCAGGCCCTGTGTTTTCTGGCCGGCGCCAATTCGATCTTCACCGGCGAAAAGCTGCTCACAACGCCGAACCCCTCGTTCGACAGCGACGAGGGACTGCTCGAGTTGTTGGGACTTACCGCCAGAGAACCGTACCGGCAGCAGGATACTCACGTGTCTGCATGAGCGCGGCGGTACGGCGCGCCATACGGGAGGCGCTCGCCGAGCGTGAAAAGGCGGGCCTGCTCCGCAACCTGGAGACCGCGCCCGGCGGCATCGACTTCTGTTCCAACGACTACCTGGGACTGGCCCGCGACCGGCGCCTGCGCGGAAGGATCGCCGCGCTCGCTGCCGAGAGCGCCGCGCCGCAGGGGGCGACCGGTTCCCGGCTGATTTCCGGGAACCATCCTGCAATCGAGGCGCTGGAGGCGCAGCTCGCCGGGTTCTACTCGTCCGAGGCGGCGCTGGTTTTTTCAAGCGGCTTCGCAGCCAACCTGGGACTGCTGGCAAGCCTGGGAGGAGTGGTGAAGACGCTGGTTTGCGACCGCCTGCTGCACGCCAGCGCCATCGACGGCGGCCGTCTCAGCGGAGCGCAGCGGCTCATCTTTGCGCACAACGACATGCGCGACCTCGACGCCAGGCTGGGCGAACTGAAGTCCGGTAGGACCGCCGCGATCGTGGTGGAAACGGTTTATTCAATGGATGGCGACTTCGCGCCGCTCGAGGAAATAGCGAATCTGGCCGACCGATACGATGCTGCGGTCGTGGTGGACGAGGCGCACGCTAACGGGGTGCTGGGGCCTGCGGGACGCGGGGGCGTGGTCGCCGCCGGACTGCAGGATCGGGTGCTGGCCCGGGTGGTGACTTTCGGCAAGGCGCTGGGGCTTCAGGGCGGCGCCGTGCTGTGCTCGCAGGAGCTGCGCGAGTACCTCGTGAATTTCGCCCGCTCGTTCGTGTTCTCCACCGGAGTCTCCCCACTGTGGGCGGCGAGCGTGCAAACCGTCTACGAAATGCTTCCGGACCTGAATGCGGAGCGGGAGCTATTGCTGGATAACGTCTCGCGTTTTCGCGAGCGCGCGGCGGAGTCGGCGCAGCCCTGGCTGCCGAGCGAGTCCTGGATACAGTGCCTGCGCGTACCCGGCGCCCGGCGCATAACGCGAGTGAGCGGCGTTCTTCGCAGTCGGGGGCTCGCCGCCCTGCCGATTCGCGCGCCCACCGTTCCGGCGGGCAAGGAGCGAATCCGGGTGTGTCTGCACGCCCATAACACGAGGGAGGAAATCGAGCTCCTGTTCAACGCCGTGGACGAAGCCCTGCGTTAGTGCCCGGGTGGGAAGGCAAGTGGATATAATTTTGCGCCCCCCAGCCAACACCGGTAATGCCCCATGAAAAACCTGATGGCCTTAGCAACGCTTGCCTTTTCCGCCGCCGTTCTCGCCGACGAGGCGCCAGCGCCCACCCTGGCGGAGGGCATGCAGGCGCCCGACTGGACCTTGCCCGGCTCCGACGGAAACACCTATGCCCTTGCGGACCTGCTTAAGGAAGGCCCGGTGGTGCTGGCCTGGTTTCCCAAGGCCTTTACGCCGGGCTGCACGGCCCAGTGCAAGTCCCTGGCGCAAAACGGGGACATGATCCGCGAATACAAGGTCAGCTACTTCATGGCCAGCGTGGATCCCATCGGCGACAACACCGAGTTCGCGAGCAAATACGACGCGGACTTCCCGATCCTCTCTGACGAAAGCAAGGAAGTGGCGAACGCATACCAGGTGATCGGGCAGTATGGCGTGCCGAGGCGCGAAACGTTCTATATCGGGACCGATGGCGTGATCCTGGCGGTGGACCGTGAGGTTGACGCCCGGGGCGCTGCCGAGGAAACCGCCGCGATTCTGGCGAGCCTGGGCGTCGAGAAACGCGAGTCGCCGGCTTCGTCAGCCGGCCGGTAGCCGCGCCGATACGTATCCGGATGCGGTGGCGCCGCGCCGCCGCATCGATCGGAGGCGGTCCGGCGCAGGCGGTAATCGATGGAGCGCTGCGCAGTTGCGGGCATCGGAACCAGCGTAGGCAAGACCCTGGTGTCCGCGCTGCTGGTGGAGCGCCTCGGAGCCAGCTACTGGAAACCCATACAGGCCGGCGGCCTGGTGCATACGGACACCGAGGAGGTCCGGCGGCTGGTCACGCTCGGCCGCGCCCGCTTCCTGCCCGAGGCCTACAGCCTGCAGGCGGCGATGGCGCCGGACGCCGCGGCGGCCAACGAAGGC
The DNA here is from genome assembly GCA_026707445.1 of Gammaproteobacteria bacterium. Lineage (GTDB taxonomy): Bacteria > Pseudomonadota > Gammaproteobacteria > Steroidobacterales > Foliamicaceae > Foliamicus. Next base: position 22,751 of record JAPOWV010000060.1, on the reverse strand, counting down.
ATCACCATACGCAAGGAAGACCTGAACCTGCCGGAAGTGGACGGACCGCTGATCGTGGAACCGGCCGGCGGGGTGCTGGCGCCGGTGGCCGATGACCTGCTCAATGTCGATCTCCTGAAATACTGGAACCTGCCGGTGGTCGTTGTTTCCAGCTACTACCTGGGCAGCATCAATCACACGCTGCTTACGGCCGAGGCGCTCAGGTCGCGTGATCTGCCGCTGGCCGGTATCGTATTCAACGGCGAGCGGAACGACCATTCCCGCGGCGTGATCCTTCGCCGGACCGGGCTGAAGTGCCTTCTCGATCTCCCCAACCTGCGCCAGCCGGTGAGCCCCGGGCATGTGAAAGCCTACGCGGCGAGAATCGACCTGTGAACGAGCGCCTGTCCGCTGCCGACCTGGATTTCGACCGGCGGCACATCTGGCATCCCTACGAATCCATGCGGAATCCGACGCCGGTCTATCCGGTGGCCTCCGCGCGCGGCGTGCGCCTGACGCTGGCCGACGGGCGGGAACTGATCGACGGGATGTCGTCGTGGTGGTCGGTAATCCACGGCTACAACCACCCGGCGCTGAACCGCGCGGCGCGCGAGCAGATATCGCGCATGCCGCACGTGATGTTCGGGGGGCTGACGCATGCCCCGGCGATCCGACTGGCGCAACGGCTGGTCGAGTTGACTCCGGGCGACCTGGACCGGGTCTTTTTCTCCGATTCCGGGTCCGTGGCGGTGGAAGTGGCGATCAAGATGGCCTTGCAGTACTGGCGCGCCCGCCGCGTGGAGGGCCGGACCCGGCTGCTGACCATACGGCAAGGCTATTACGGCGACACCTTCCAGGCCATGTCGGTCTGCGATCCGGTGACCGGCATGCATCACCTGTTCTCCGGGGTTGTGCAGCAACAGTATTTCGCGGGCGCGCCACGCGTGCCGTACGGCGGAAACTGGGATCCGCCGGACCTGGACCCCCTTCGCGAATTGGCCGAGCGGCATCGCGACGAGATCGCCGCCGTGATCATGGAGCCGATCGTGCAGGGCGCCGGCGGAATGCGTTTCTACCATCCCGAGTACCTCAAGGGCGCCCGCGAACTGTGCGATCGCTTGGGACTTCTGCTGATCGCCGACGAAATTGCTACCGGGTTCGGGCGCAGCGGCGAACTGTTCGCCTGCGAGCATGCCGACGTGGTTCCCGACATCATGTGCGTCGGGAAGGCGCTGACGGGTGGCTACATGAGCCTGGCGGCGACACTGGCCCGCGCGCATGTCGCGGAAGCGATTGCCTCGGCCGCCGGCGCGGCCGGAGTGCTGATGCACGGCCCGACCTTCATGGCCAATCCGCTGGCCTGCGCCATCGCCAATGCCAGTGTGGAGCTGTTGCTGGATTCGCCGTGGAGAAAACGCGTGGCCCGGGTCGAGCGGGAGCTGCGCCGGGGCCTCGCGCCTTGCCGCGAGTTGGCTCAGGTGGCCGACGTGCGCGTGCTTGGCGCCATCGGCGTGGTCGAGACGCACAAACCCGTGGACGTCGCCCGCATCCAGAGCCGGCTGGTGGAACGGGGGGTATGGGCGCGGCCGTTCGGCAGGCTGGTTTACCTGATGCCGGCCTACGTGATGTCCGTGCGGGACCTCAGGCAACTGTGCGCCGCCGTCTGCGAAACGGTCGCGCTCGAGTCCGCATAGCCCGCCTTTCCTCGCTCCCATTGTGCCGGGAGACGCATAAACCCATCCATGGGGCTTGATCCGCTGTGAGCGCCGGGTCATCGGCGCCCACTGGCTCTTATACTCCCGGCACAATGGGAGCGAGGAAAGGCTATCGTTTCGGGAAACAATTGCAATGAGTGACGCGCTGCTGTACGAGAAGGACGGGGCCGTGGTCCTGCTGACGATCAATCGGCCCGACGAACGTAACCTGCTCGGCCGCATCGGCGACGGCGCGTTGTTCGAGGAGGCGGCCGATCGAATACAGGCGGATTCCGAAGTGCGTTGCGCCATCCTCACCGGCGCGGGCCGCGCATTCTCGTCCGGAGGCGACGTCAAGGCCATGCGCGACCGCAGCGGAGCGTTCGAAGGCGGGTCCGCGGAATTGCGCGAGAGCTACCGTAACGAGATACACCGCATGATCCGCGCCCTGTGGAACCTGGACGTGCCGCTGATCGCGGCGGTCAACGGACCCGCAATCGGTCTCGGCAACGACGTGGCCTGTCTTGCCGATATCCGCCTGGCCTCGGAGAAGGCGCTGTTCGGACAGACCTTTCTCAAGCTGGGCCTGATTCCGGGCGATGGCGGCGCATGGATCCTCCAGCAACTGATCGGCTATTCGCGCGCCGCGCAGCTATTGCTTACCGGCCAGCTCATCAATGCCGAAACGGCCCGGGACTGGGGGCTGATCAGCGAAGTCACTTCGCCGGAAGAGTTGCTGCCCCGGGCCCGTGAACTGGCCGGCGAGATCGCGAAGCAGCCGCCTGTGCCGCTGCGCATGGCCAAGCAACTGCTGCGCGCCGGCAGGCAGGACCGGTTCGAGTCTGTCATGGAGATGTCGGCGAACCTGCAGGGAATCCTGCAGCGCACCCGGGACCACGAAGAGGCGTTGGCGGCGTTCTTCGAAAAGCGCCCGCCCGAATTCACCGGCGAGTGAAACGCTCCGGAAATGGGAATCGCCGCTTAACTCACTTCCGCCGTCGCCATTGCCAGAGGATGGCCGGACAGACGTCCGTGGGTGGTAAGCAACCTCTGTCCCTGTGACTACATTGTGGCGCCGCTTCAAACGCACTGCGTCGCGTTTCGGCGCGGAACCGCCGAATAAGCGCGGCTATTGAATGGGTGAGAAGCTGGCGGGACGGAGCATCTTGATGTTCTGTTCCTGAATCGCGCCGAGCTCCCATATCTCGCTGATGAACTTGTCCCATCGCGGATCGGTTTCCATTGCCGCCCGGCGCGTTTCGCGGTCGCCCAGGCTCTCGTAGCCCCACATGAACACCACCTGGTGAAGGTTTCCTACCTCGGTGGTGAACAGGCCGAGAAACTTGCCGAGGTATTCCTTCTGTATGGGCAGCCCCTCGCTCTCGTACTTGTTCAACCAGCGTTGCACGGTCCCGGGACGGAAGGTGTAAGTTCTATGATCGACGATCATGGTCTTGCTCCCTGGTCTGTTACGTTGATTGGAGGATCATGTCGCTGGCTTTCTCGGCGATCATGATTGCCGGAGCATTGGTGTTGCCCCGAGTGATGGTCGGCATGATGGAGGCATCCACCACGCGGAGCCCCTCGATTCCGTGCACACGCAGTTCCGCATCCACCACGGCGTCCTTCCCCCGCCCCATCCTGCATGAGCCTACCGGGTGGAGCGTTGTCATTGCAGCGTCGATCAGCCACTCGCGCAGTTGCGCCCGCGTGCCGAACTCGGGTCCGGGCGCGATTTCCTTGCCGATGACCTGCCGGAAGGCCCGCGAGGCCATCACTTCCCGCATCATTTGCACGCCGGCGATCATGGTCTCGGCATCGTGTTCGTCGGAAAGATAGTTGGCGAAAATGCGCGGAGCGTCCTCCGGGTTGGCTGAGCGCAGGCCGATGCGCCCGCGGCTTGACAACTGCACCGGCCCGATGCGGATGGTGAAACCGTGCTGTTGGGCGATGCGGTCGGCGCCGCCCATTGAGAACACCGACCAGTGCAGATTGGCGGTGTCTTCCGTCGCCGGCATGAAGTGAGTTTGAATGTCGGGAACCTCAAGGGCCGACGAACTCCTCATGAACGAACCCGCCTCGTAAGGGAAGGAGGTCACAAACCCCGTGCCGAACAGCGTCGCCTGAGCGACGCTTAGGGCTACGCGGTCCACCCGCAGGTTGCGGCGTATGGAGACCGGCGCCCGGCAGGAGTAAACCAGGCAGCAATCCACGTGATCCTGCACGTTCTTTCCCACCCCCGGCAGGTGGTGGACTGTTGGGATTCCATGGCTTTCGAGCTCGTCGCTGTCGCCGATGCCGGACAGCATGAGTAGCTGCGGAGAATTGACCACGCCACCCGACACCAGCACTTCCCGCTCTGCCCGAACTGTGTGCAAACGTCCCCGTGCGGCGAATACCACCCCGGCGACGCGCTGGCCATCAAGTATCAACCGGTGGGCCAGCGCATGGGTAATGACCGTGAGATTGGGGCGCTTTTGCGCCGGATACAGGAACGCGCGCGCAGAACTGCAGCGTTTGCCGTTCTCGATCGTGAAGTCATAACGCCCGAAACCTTCCTGCGACTCGCCGTTGAAATCGTCCGTAAACGGATAGCCGGCCTGTTGACCGGCCTCGATATAGGCATCGAACATGGGGTTGTCGCCCCGGGCCCTGCGCACCGTCAACTCTCCCCGTTGGCTGTGATATTGGCCGTTCCTGTCGTCATGACGCTCGGAGCGCTTGAACAGGGGCAGTACATCGTCATACGACCAGCCCGGATTGCCCTCCGCCGCCCAACTGTCATAGTCGGCCGTGTTCCCGCGCACATAGATCATTCCGTTGATTGTGGAGCTTCCGCCCAGCACCTTGCCCCGGGGCCAGTACACCTCCCGCCCGTTCAGGCGCTCCTCGGGCTCGGTCTGATACCCCCAGTTGTAGATGCCCGAGTGCATTAGCTTGCCCATCAGCATCGGCAGGCGAAAGAGGTAATTGCGATCCCGGCTGCCGGCTTCAAGCAGCAACACCCGATGATCTCCGCTGGCCGTCAGGCGGTTGGCGAGCACACAGCCGGAGGAACCGGCGCCTATGATGATGTAGTCATATTCGACTTCCATAAGGATTCTCCGGCTACCAGTGAATCGGCGGTTCACCCAGAGCCGCAAGTTGACGATTGCATTCAACAAACGGGTTGGGACGGCCAAGAAAGTCATCGCCTGCCGCCGGATGTAGGGTGGCGACAACCGGCAATTGGCTGCCGCCATTGGAGCTCACCGTCAAACCGCCCTCGGCCGCAGCTGCCCATGCCGCTTCCCCGAACAGCCCGAAGATGACCGGCCGGCCACTGCCGGCCAAATGACGAATGATGCGCGCCACGAACGGCCGCCATAGCGGAATGTGTCCGTGCACCTGATGTTGATGACCGTTTACCGAGAAGCGGCTGATTGTCAAGCTGGCGTTCAGCAGCAGCACGCCCTGATCCACCCATTCCTGGGCTAGCTGTTGCGGACTTGCGAATCCGTTGGCGGGATCGGATATAGCCGCCAGGGTGCGCGGCCACTGAGCGGTATCCACGGCGTAGCTGGAGTCGTCAAGACGCGCTGCATAAACGCACTGGATCAGGCTGCGCATGCTGTGCGAAGGCATGCTGTCGAGTCCGCTCCAGCAGGAAAACGCGCCGGCCTCAAAGGCGCGGCCGGTGGCGAATCGGAGATCCGGGTAGGGATCCTGGCCCAACAGCACACAGCGTACATCCTGCGGTTTCAGCTCGTCGAAGGCGCGAAATAAATGCGCGCCTTCCGGCGCTCCGGGCAGGGTTTCGCGGCGGCGTGAAGGATAGACGGGTTCCGATGTCTCTATCGTCAGCGCGGGATCGATGGCGCTGAGCGGAAGTTCGAGTTCGGCAAACACTTCTCGCCACACCGGGGTCAGATCAGAGCGCCAGTCGGCGAGCCATTCCTCCATTACCGTCGCGAGGCGCAGGGGCATCAGGAGGCTCTCCGCATAGGCTCCCTCTCTGGAGCGGGCGAAATGAGACGTGTGCTATGATCCGGCCAGACTTGGCGGCGAAGCGCCATGCAGGCAGGTGTAGACCGGTCGTGCGTTGGCGAAGCGGTTATGCCGTCAGGAAAGCCCGCTTCATGGCCCCGGCATTGAATCCTCGCGACAAGAAGGAAGCGCAGATTCTGCGGGCGGCGGAAAAGCTTCTCGCGTCGCGCGGGCTGCACGGCACCCGCATGGAAGACATCGCCAGGGCGGCGCGGCTGCCGCGACCAAATCTGTATTACTACTTCTCCTCCAAGCGGCAAATCTACCGGCGCATCATCACCCAGTTGCGGGCGGATTGGGAGAAAGCCTTTGCACATATCGCGCCCGGCCGGGAGCCGGACGTGGCGATCCGTGACTACATTCAGGCCAAGATGGAATATTCCCGCAGACACCCGGTGGCGTCCAAGGTATTCGCAAAAGAGGTCATACGCGGGTCGGATATGTTGACCCCGGAAGAAAACGAGGGGATTCGGGCGCTTACGGCGGAGAAGTGCGCCGTGCTTCGCAAATGGATGGATGAAGGAAAGATGGACCGTATGGACCCGCGCCACTTTCTTTTTCTGGTGTGGGGCGCCACGCAGTACTATGCCGATTTTGAACAGCAGATACGCAGTATTCTCGAGGCCCCCCGTTTGACCAAAGCCCACTTCAAAGACGGCGTGGACACCATCCTGCACATCGTATTCAAGGGCGCCGGATTCAAGCCCTAGGTTCGTCCCGCCCCCGCTTTCATTTTCGCTCATTTAGTTTCGGCTCCGCGCTTGCGGTCCCGGGTTTCGGCCCGGTTGCAGGAATCTATCCGCTATTGACACATGTGTCAAACATAAAACGCATATATAGTTTGACACTAATGTCAGAATCCGGTAGTGTCGGCAGCATCGCGGATTGCGGAGCCTGCTATGGAGTTCAAGAGAAAATGCCGAATGATCGGTTGGCTTTCGTGCGTTAGGGATAAAGCATTTTTCACGGTTGGGGGCAGTTTTGCGGTTTTTTGCACGGCCGCTTTGATTTCTTTTCCGTACGCCCCGCTGGCGGCGCAGGACCAGGCACGTCAGGTGGCGGGAGTCATCGAGGAGGTCATCGTTACGGCCCGGAAGCGCCAGGAATCGTTGCAGGAAACGCCAATTTCCATTACGGCGTTTTCGCGCATCGATCTTGAGGAAGCCAACATGATTGATCTGCGCGACATCGGCAAGTTTACGCCGGGCATGTCGTTCACCTCCTACGGCATGGGCAGCGCCGAGGCAGGCGCGATCTTCCTGCGGGGAATCGGCCAATCCGATCACATGGTGACCACCGATCCCGGCGTCGGCCTGTATATCGATGGTGTTTATGTGGGCCGCAATCAGGGCGCGGCTCTGGATCTGCTGGACCTTGAGCGGATTGAGGTTCTGCGGGGCCCCCAAGGCACGCTGTTCGGCAAGAACACGATTGGCGGCGCGGTCAATGTGGTCAGCGCCCGGCCGTCGGGCGAGCCCGGCGGTCACCTTGGCGCCACCGTTGGACAGGAAGGACGCCTGAATGTACAGGCATCCGGAGAGTTTGGCGTCAGCGAAAACCTGGCCGTGCGCGGCAGCGTGCTGAGCCGTAACCGCGATGGCGTGGGTGAGCAGGTGTTCACCGGCGAGGAAACCGGTGATGAAAGCAGCGTAAGCGGTAGGGTTCAACTCCTTTGGAGCGGCGCCGTTTCCGAACTTTCGCTGGTGGCTGACGCCAGTCGGGCCCGCCAGGCAGCCGTGCCGCACAGCTTTTACGAGTTCGCCGACTGGATGGTCGCTTTCTTTGGCGCCGCCCCCTGCTTTAGCAGCAGCGGGGCGGGCGAGTACGCGCCGTGTCCGGCGGGCACCGCGACCGACCCCTTCGACAGCTATTCACTGGACGACCTCGATACCGAGCAGGACCTGTTTGGCGTGTCCGCAACCTGGCAGTGGAATCTGTCCGATTTAATGACATTCAAATCCATTACCGCCTACCGCGATATGGCGTACGTCGGAAACCTGGAGTTTGATGGCGCGCCGCAGGTAGTCGTCCACTATCTGGAAAGCGGAGAGTCGGATCAGTTTTCCCAAGAGGTTCAGTTGCTCGGCGCCAACGACGCGGCAACCTTGAACTGGATCGCTGGCCTGTACTACTTCACGGAGGACGGCTACAACCTGCAGGACGATCTTCAGTTCGGCAATCTGGACCAGCGCCGGTCGGCGGTGGAAACGAGCAGCTACGCCCTGTTCGGGCAGGCGACGGCGGATCTCTCGGAACGGTTCAGCCTCACGGGGGGTCTTCGCTACACCGAAGAGGACAAGGATTACGACGTGGTGTACCGGCGCCTGGACGCCACGGGCGCCCAGGCGCTTGATGAGAGTGGACAACCCGTCTATCTTGTGACGCCGACTTCGCTTGGCGACTCTTGGGACGCTGTATCGGGCACGCTGAACGGCAAGTTTCAGGTGTCGGACAGCGTCATGCTCTATGCTACCTACTCACGCGGTTTCCGCAGCGGCGGTTTCGCCGCGCGCCCAAGCCGCCCGTCCAGTGTCGGTGTGTACGACCCCGAGTACGTGAACATGGTGGAAGCGGGCATCAAGATTCAGGCGCTGCAGGATCGTCTGCGCCTGAATGTTTCCGCCTACACCAGCGATTATGAGGATTACCAGGTGCAGGTAAACCGCGTCGGCGACGCATTCGACACACGGGTTCTGAACGCGGCGGAAGCGGAAATAGACGGCTTCGAACTGGAACTGACCGCCGCCCTTTCCCGAACCGTGCGCATTGACGCCACTTTCGGCTACACCGACGCGCAAATTACAGAGGTAGACCTTGACCCCTCGCTTGAAGCCAACTTCATGGCGGGCTCGCGTTTGCCTTATGTCAGCAAGTACACCTTCAGCATATCGCCGCGCCTGCAATGGCCGTTGGATAACGGCGCCGAGGTTCTGCTTCGCGCCGATTATTCTTACCGCGACGAGTTTTATGGCCAGATCGCCAACTCTCCTTTCGAGTTGGAAGATGGTTACGGCTTGGTTAATGCGCGCATTGAGTATGTAAGTAGCGGGGAACGCTGGCGTCTGGGGCTGTACGGCATCAATCTGGCGGACAGGACCTACACACGGGTGCGAAACTACTACCCTGGGTTTCTCGGCTTCGCGCTATGGAACACCGACCGCCGTGAGATCGGCCTGGAAGCCCGCATTAACTTCTAGTTCGACTGTTCTCCAATAAAATCCGGCGGGACGGCGTCATGGAGGAATCCCCTCTCTACTCGGCCGATCTCGCGCCGGCGCCGGAGTCCCGGTGTACCTGGGATCTCTGGAGCTACGCCGCCATTTGGGTGGGGATGGCAGTGTGCATTCCGACCTGGCTACTGGCGAGCTACATGATTCGCAGCGGCCTGGATTGGACCGAGGCGCTTGTCATTATCTTCGTCGGCAACCTGATCGTCACCGTGCCGATGATTCTGAACGGCCATGCCGGCGCGCGCTACCGGCTGCCGTTCGCCGTACTGGGACGCGCCGCCTTCGGCGTTGCCGGCGTGCATGGACCGGCCATGGTCCGGGCGCTGGTCGCCTGCGGCTGGTTTGGCGTGCAGACCTGGATCGGCGGTCTCGCCATTCACGCCATCGCCTGTGCGTTGGGCGGGGTTCCGGTGGAGGCTGGTCTGACGCCGGGGAAGTTCGCCGGATTCGCGTTGTCGCTTTCCCTGAATCTGATCATCATCTGGCGCGGGGTCGATTCCATTCGGCGGGTGGAAATATGGGCGGCGCCGCTATTGCTGGCGGTGGGTCTGTGCATGATGGCGTGGGGCACAGCGGCTGGCGGGGGCTTTTCCCCCGTGTTGCGGCAGGGCGACCAGCTCGACCGGCCCACCGCCGCCTACGAAGCCGATGGCGGCGTAGTGCTCGCGCCGTTGCGCGACGCCAGGGGTATTATCAAGGCGCAGCAGTTTCGCATTGGCGCGCCGGAGGCCCTGGCCGATGCGCCATGGCGGCCCTTGGCCGCGTACGGAGAGCGCCTCGCTGCGGCTGAACTGCCGAACGCTTCACTCGCCGTCCAGTTCCGGCGCGATGGTGAAATTTCATCAGCAATCGATGTCGGCGCCAGGGGCCCATCACCGCCGCGTTTCGCCGTCTGGCTGTTCTGGACCACGGCAATGGTCGGTTTCTGGGCCACCATGTCCATCAGCATCGCCGACATTACCCGCTACAGCCGCTCGCAGGCGGCGCAGGTAGCCGGCCAGCTTCTTGGCCTTCCCGGAGCCATGCTTCTCTACAGCTTCATCAGCATATTCGTTACCTCGGCAGCGCTGATCGGTTTTGACCGGATACTCATTGCCGAGGACGCGCCGTGGGACCCCGTGACCCTGTTGGCGCAGTTCGACAATCCGGTTCTCGTGGTGGCGGCGCAACTCGCTCTCCTAGTTGCAACGGTCACGACGAACGTCGCGGCCAATGTGATCGCTCCGGCCAACGTTTTCGCCAACCTCCTGCCAAGACGGATCGACTTTCGCCTCGGCGGCCTCATCACCGGGATCATCGGTGTCCTGATTGCACCCTGGTGGCTGTTTGACCGCATCAGCGATCTGCTGGTGTTTGTTAGCGGCCTGCTGGGTCCGGTGCTCGGCGTGATGCTCGCCGACTACTTCTGGGTCCGCCGCGGAGTTATTTCGGTGCGGGATCTTTTCAACCCCGTGGGCGCCTACGCTTATCGGCGCGGCGTCAATCCCGCCGCAACGCTGGCCCTTGGGCTGGGCGTGGCAGCGGCTCTCGTTGGCTACTTCGTGCCCATGCTGGAGTGGCTGTACACAGGATCATGGTTCTCCGGCTGCCTGGTTGCCTTCGTCGTTTACGGACTTTGCGCGCCGGGAAACAGAGCAAATGTCGCTACTCATTCGTAACGGCCGTATCGTCACTGCGGTCGATGACTATCGGGCCGATGTCTTCATCGAGGATGAAACCATCACCCAAATCGGCCTTGAGCTGGATATGCAGGCCGATGAAATCATCGACGCAAAGGACAAGCTGGTCATTCCCGGCGGGGTCGATCCCCACACCCATATGGACATGCCGTTCGGCGGCACAACGAGCGCCGATGACTTTGAAACGGGCACGCGGGCGGCAGCATTCGGCGGCACGACCACGATCATCGATTTCGCCATGCAGCAGAAGGGACATTCGACGCTTGAGGCCCTGGAGACCTGGCACGCGAAAGCCGAGGGCAAGGCCTGCATCGATTACGGCTTCCACATGATCGTTACCGATATGGAAGATGATCGTCTTTGGGAAATGCGCCGGCTGTGCGACGAAGGTGTAACTTCCTACAAGATGTTCATGGCCTATCCCGGCGTGTTGTATGTAGATGATGGCACGCTGTTCCGCGCCATGCGCAAGGCGGCCGACGATGGAACTCTTGTGTGCATGCACGCGGAGAACGGCATTGTCATCGACGAAATCGTGAAGCGCTCTCTGGCCGAAGGAAAGACATCACCCCGGTACCATGCCCTCACACGTCCCACACGCATGGAAGCAGAAGGCGTGCATCGGGCGATCGCCATCGCGGAAGTGGCCGACGCGCCCGTGTATATCGTCCACTTGAGTTGCGCGGACGCGCTGGAGCAGATCACGCTGGCGCGCGACCGCGGCGCGCCTGTTTACGCGGAAACCTGCCCGCAGTACCTGTTCCTTGATATCGGCCGCTACGAGCAGGACGGTTTTGAGGGCGCCAAGTACGTGATGACGCCGCCGTTGCGCGAGCGCTGGAACCAGGATCATCTGTGGCGCGGGCTGGCATTCGGCGATCTGCACAGCATCGCCACCGATCATTGCCCGTTTTGTTTCAAGGACCAAAAGGTTCTGGGAATCGACGACTTCAGCAAGATTCCCAACGGCGCGCCCGGCGTCGAGAATCGGATGAGCCTGGTGTACAACGGCGGCGTGGCGGCGGGGCGCATTTCTCCGAACAAGTTCGTCGAGTTGACTTCCACCGCCGCAGCCAAGCTCTTTGGCCTGTTTCCGAAAAAGGGCACGATCGCAGTAGGCAGCGACGCCGATCTGGTGATCTTCGATCCGAAGCGCAAGGAGACCATCAGCGTTGCTGATCCGCACACCCATCACATGAACGTGGACTACAACGCCTACGAAGGCATGGAGGTGCAGGGGGTGAGTGAAACAGTCATCAGCCGTGGCCGGGTGGTGGTGGCTGACGGCGTCTGGCGCGGCGACTCGGGTCGGGGAAATTTCTTGAAGCGGGGGTCATTTGATGGGTGCGCCTGATGCCGGCGGTTCTGCTGGAACGGTGAGATCGGGCCTCATTCAGATGGCTTTGCCTGAAGGCGGCGCGGAAGGAGATGTCCGGGAAATCACCGAGGGAATGCTGGCCAAACACCTTCCGCTCATCGAGGAAGCAGGCCGGCGAGGCGTTCAGATCCTGTGCCTTCAGGAGATATTCAATACGCCGTACTTCTGCCCCAGTCAGGATGCCGCGTGGATCGCGGCCGCAGAACCCGTGCCGGGGCCCACTACGGAGCGCATGGCCGCGTACGCCCGCCAATACTCCATGGTGATCGTCGCGCCCCTGTACGAAAAAGAGCGCGCCGGACTCTACTACAACACGGCGGCGGTAATCGACGCCGACGGCCGCTACCTCGGCAAGTACCGCAAGACGCACATCCCGCAGACCGCCGGCTTCTGGGAGAAGTACTTTTTTCGTCCAGGCAACCTCGGCTATCCGGTATTCGAAACGACTTACGCGAAGATCGGCGTTTACATCTGCTATGACCGCCACTTTCCGGAAGGCGCCCGGGCGCTGGGTCTCGGTGGCGCGGAGGTCGTCTATAACCCTTCCGCCACGGTTGAGGGACTTTCCGACCATCTCTGGGTGCTCGAACAGCCCGCCCACGCGGTGGCCAACGGCTATTTCATGGGCTGCGTGAACAGGGTGGGAACGGAGGCGCCCTGGAACCTGGGCAGGTTTTACGGAAGCAGTTACTTCGTGGACCCCACCGGCCGGATCATCGCCCAGGCTTCCGGCGACGGTGACGAACTGCTGGTGGTCGACCTTGACCTCCGCATGATCGAGTCCGTTCGGTCCACCTGGCAGTTTTACCGTGATCGGCGTCCCGACGCCTACGCTGAGATTGTGGCGCCCTAGCGCCCCCTGAGGAAGTCGGCGTGAACGGCAAGCAGAGCGAAGAGCGGCAAAGCTGCGGTCGCGAAGCGGTTCTTCGTCAGTACCGGAACCACGTTTTCCCCCAGGTCAAGAGCATTCATGCGGAGCCGGTAGTCGTCACCCAGGGCAAGGGCTGCAGGGTCCGCGATATGGACGGCGCCTCGTACCTCGACTTCTTCGGCGGCATTCTCACGATTTCCGTCGGGCACTGCAACGACAGGGTCACCGACGCAATCATCGCTCAGGTCCAGCGTCTGACCCACGTTTCCAGCCTGTACCCGACCCTTCCGATGGGGGAGTTGGCCGAGCGTCTTGCCCGCATTACTCCAGGCGCGCTGGAAAAGTGCTTTTTTACCGCGTCCGGAAGCGAAGCGGACGAAATGGCCGTAATGATGGCGCAAAGCTATACCGGCAACAGCGAGATCATCGCCTTGCGGCATGGCTACTCCGGCCGTACCCTGCTGGCCCAGAGCCTTACCGGGAACGCCGCCTGGCGAGGCCATGCGCATCTCGCGCCGGGCGTGCGGCACGCGCCGGCGCCGTACTGTTACCGCTGTCCGTTCCAGCTCACCTATCCCAAGTGCGGGGTCGCCTGCGCCCGGGATGTCAAGGAACTCATCGAAACCACGACCAGCGGACGAGTGGCCGGCATGCTGGCGGAACCCGTACTGGGCGTAGGAGGCTTTATCACGCCGCCGCCCGAGTACTTCGCCATCGTCACGGAAATTGTTCGCGAATACGGCGGAGTGCTGATTGCGGATGAGGTGCAAACGGGTTTTGGGCGCACGGGAAAACGTTGGGGCATTGAGCACTATGGGCTTGAGCCGGATCTCATGACCATGGCGAAAGGCATCGCCAACGGCATGCCGCTCGGCGCTCTTGTGACTACCGGACCGGTCGCCGATTCTTTCGAGAAATCCACCCTGTCCACCTTCGGTGGGAATCCCGTTAGCTGCGCCGCGGCCAACGCCGTGCTCGATGTGCTCGAAGAGGAGCGGCTGACAGAACGCGCCGCGGTTATGGGAGAGCGTCTGCGTGACGGTCTGACCCGCATCAGGCATCGTTTTCCGGCCATGGTCGGCGACGTTCGGGGCATCGGTCTCATGCAAGCCATCGAATTCGTCATGGATGAGACGGCGGGGGATCGCACGCCCAACCCGGAGCTCACGGCCGACTTTATCGAAGCGGCGCGCCGCAACGGCCTGCTGCTCGGCCGGGGTGGCCTCTACGCCAACGTCGTCCGAATCGCGCCCCCCCTGACAGTGTCAGCCGACGAAGTTGATGAGGCTTTGACGGCCGTCGAGAACGCCCTCGCTTCTCTGATTTAGTCCGACCCGCGGGATAGAGCGCCAGCGCCAATGACCAAATCCACCGTCTCACCCCGTCTTGCGCCGAACCGGCTGGAGCGCTTCTTCGAGGACGCCAAACCGGCCTACTCGTACGCCGAGGCTCGAATTGAAGCGCAGCGCTGTCTGAATTGTCATGATGCTCCTTGCGTGAAGCACTGTCCGACGGAAATAGATATTCCCAAGTTCATTGGCCAGATCGCCTCCGGCAACACGCGAGGCGCCGCCACAACGATCTTCGAACAGAACATGCTTGGCGCATCCTGCGCCCGAGTCTGTCCGGTGGAGGAAATGTGCGTGGGCGCGTGCGTGTATCAGGGATTCAACGATCAGCCCATCGCGATAGGCCGCCTGCAGCGCCACGCGACCGACGAGGCTTGCGCCGACGAACGCGCGACCGGGCGCCGACTGTTCACCCCGGCTGCGCCCATCGGCCGCAAGGTGGCCCTGGTTGGCGCGGGCCCCGCCAGCCTCGCGTGCGCGGCCCATCTGGCGCTTGCAGGTGCGCAGGCCGACATCTACGAACGCGACGGCGTGCCCGGCGGCCTGAATACGACGGGCGTGGCGCCATACAAGATGAAGGCCGAATCCAGTCTGGCCGAAGCCGAGTGGCTGCTCAGCCACGGAGCCCGGTTAATCGCGGGAGTGGCGGTGGGAACTGATATCAGCTTTGCTTCGCTGCTTGACGAATATGACGCCGTGTTCATTGGAGTTGGACTGGCTGAAGTCAGAACCCTGGATCTGGACGGGCCGGGCGTCTGGGCGGCCACGGATCTGATCCGGGCCATCAAGACGGAACAGAGGTTCGCGTTGCCGCCGGGGGTCCGCCGGGCGGTCGTGATCGGCGGCGGCAATACCGCAATGGACATCGCGCGCGAACTGGCCATGCTTGGCGTGAAGAAAGTGACTGTGGCCTTTCGGCGCCGCGAGGCGGAGATGAGCGCCTACGCTCATGAGTGGGTGGGCGCCCGGAGCTACGGCGTCTTACTCCGGGAAAATCTGCGTCCGCTCGCTGTTGTGCATCGTGATGGCGCGCTCTATGCGGCTCGCTTTGAGGAAACAGACAGCGGCCGGGAAATCGAATTGGCCTGTGATCTCCTTGCGCTCGCCGTCGGACAGGACGTGGGAATGCAGGCCATGGAAGCCGGAGTGCGGCAGAACGCAAACGGGACCGTATGGGTGGATCCGACCACCCGCCGCACCTCCGTTGGCCGCGTTTACGCGGGCGGCGATTGCATCAACGGTGGCCGTGAAGTGGTTGACGCCGCCGCCGATGGACGCATAGCCGCCAACGCCATGCTGGCGGAGTGGAAGGCGGAGAAAAACGGTGGCTGACCTGCGCATCAACTTCTGCGGAATTGAAAGCCCCAATCCCTATTGGCTGGCCTCCGGTCCGCCCACCAACAGCGGGGAGCAGGTCATGCGGGCTTTTGATGCGGGCTGGGGCGGCGCGGTCTGGAAAACGCTGGGCGACCCGATCGTTAACGTCAACAGCCGTTTCGGCGCCATGGACATAGCTGGAGCCAAAGTTGCGGGCTTCACCAACATCGAACTGATCACGGACCGTCCCCTGGCCGTCAACTTCGAGGAGATGGCCGCGGTAAAGAAGCGTTACCCGGACCGGGCGCTGATCGCCAGCCTGATGGTGGAAAGCCGCAGTGAGTGGCGCGAGATTATTCGCCGCTCCGAAGATGCCGGCTGCGACGGCATCGAACTGAACTTCGGCTGCCCCCACGGAATGTGCGAGCGGGGCATGGGCAGCGCGGTCGGCCAGGAACCGCGCGTGCTGGCCGAGATCACGAGCTGGGCCAGGGAATTTTCGTCCATCCCGGTTCTGGTGAAGCTGACGCCCAATGTTGGGGACATACTGGAGCCTGGATTGGCTGCGGTAGGTTCGGGCGCCGACGGACTGTCGCTGATCAACACGATCAAGAGCGTGATCGGCGTGGATCTTGAACGAATGACGCCTTTGCCGGCAGTGAGTGGAGAGGGCACCCACGGCGGTTACTGCGGTCCGGCAGTCAAACCCATCGCGCTGCATATGGTTGGCGCCCTGTCGCGTGATGCGCGCATTGCCGCCCCGCTATCCGCCATCGGCGGCGTCACCACCTGGCGGGACGCTGCGGAATTCCTTGCACTCGGCGCCGCGAGCATTCAGGTTTGCACCGCCGTGATGCACAAGGGCTATCGGATCATCGAAGACCTTGTAGAGGGCTTGAGCGAGTTTTTGGACGCCAATGGCATGGCCTCGGTCGGCGAACTGTCGGGCCGGGCAACGCCGAACTTTCTCGAATGGGGAGACCTGGATCTCAATTACCGGGTGGTCGCGGACATAGACGCGGATGCCTGTATCGGCTGCCAGCTGTGCTATACGGCGTGCCTGGACGGCGCCCATCAGTGCATCCACATCAACCAGGCGCCATGCCATGCCTGGCATGGCGAACCGGACCACGGCCAAGGTGTTCGCGCGCGAGTCGCCAATCCGGTCGAACACGAGGCCCCGGCGCAAAGCGACGCCCGCGTTCCCTGGGTGGACGAGGCCGAGTGTATAGGCTGCAACCTTTGCGAACTGGTCTGCCCGGTGCCCGGCTGCATCACGATGCGCGAGGTCAGTGTGGACACCCGGCGCCAGAGCTGGAACGAACGTGTGAGAGGAACGGCTCTCTGAGCGGGGCTCCGCGAGCAGATGTCGATGCAACTGAGCAACAGCAGCCTTTTGCGCACGCAGGCCTACGTGGATGGCGTGTGGATGGAAGCCGACAGCGGCGAGCGGATAGCCGTTATCAACCCGGCCAACGACGCCGTCGTGGCGGAAGTCGCCCGGTGTTCGGCGGCCGAGACACGGCGAGCCATTCTGGCCGCCGAGCGGGCTCAATTGGATTGGCGCCGTCGGTCGGCAAAGGAAAGAGCGGACGCCTTACGCCGGATATACGAGGCGATGATGGCGCATCAGGAAGACCTGGCGCGGATTCTGACCGCCGAGCAGGGCAAGCCGCTGGCCGAAGCCAGGGTGGAGATCGCCTACGGCGCGAGTTACTTCGAGTGGTTTGCCGAGGAGGCCAGGCGAATCTATGGCGATACGATTCCGGCGCCGAGCGCCGACAAGCGCATTGTCACAATCAAGCAGCCGGTGGGCGTCGTTGCCTGCATTACGCCCTGGAACTTTCCCAACGCGATGCTGTCCCGCAAGATCGCGCCGGCGCTGGCGGTCGGCTGCGCCGTGGTCTGCAAACCTGCGACGGCCACGCCGCTTTCGGCGCTGGCTATCGCCGCCCTGGCGGAAGAGGTCGGCGTTCCTCCCGGAGTCGTTAATGTCGTGGTTGGCGACACGCGGGCGATCGGCGCCGAACTGACCGGTCATCCGGCTGTGCGCAAACTCACGTTCACCGGATCGACGGCGGTGGGCAAGTCGTTGATTCGCGCTTGCGCCGATACAGTCAAGCGCGTGTCCATGGAGTTGGGCGGCAACGCGCCGTTTATCGTGTTTGACGACGCCAACCTTGAGACTGCGGTGCAAGGCGCGATAGCCTGCAAGTATCGCAACGCCGGCCAGACCTGCGTGTCGGCCAATCGGATACTGGTGCAGTCCGGCATCTTCGATGCGTTTGCCGAGCGCTTCACGACCGCGGCCCGGAGCCTCAAGCTCGGCGACGGCATGGAAGCCGGGATCGAAATGGGTCCTTTGATAGACGCTTCGGCTGCCAGCGGCGTTCGCAAAATGATCCGCGAGGCCGTATCGGAGGGTGCCGTTCTATTGGCCGAACCGGGCCACGCTATGGAAAGCGAAACCTTCATTGGCCCAACCGTACTCGCGGAGGTTACGCCGGACATGCGGATCTGCCGCGAGGAGATCTTCGGTCCAGCCGCGCCGCTGCTGCGCTTCGACACCGAAGAAGAAGCGATTCAACTGGCCAACGACACGCCCTTTGGTCTGGCGGCGTATTTCTATGCCAGGGATGTAGGGCGGATTTACCGCGTCGGCGAAGGTCTGGAGTTCGGCATTGTCGGCGTCAATGAAGGAATCATTTCCAATGCGGCCGCGCCTTTCGGCGGCGTCAAGGAGTCAGGCTACGGGCGCGAGGGTTCCAGGTACGGTTTGGATGACTATCTTGAGATCAAGTACCTGTGCCTGGGCGAGATCGAGTGATGGCCAATACGCAACCATCAAGACCCGCAATATCCGGTTTTGCCGCGATCATAGCAACGGGCGCCTGCGCGGCGATGATCTTCAATACCCTGCCTTTGTTTCTGGGCGTTGCGGCGGACGAATACCAACTCGGCAGTCAGGGAGCGGGATGGCTGGGGACTCTGTATCTCGGCGGTTTTGGCTTGTCGTCAGTGGCGGCGGCCTGGCTGATCGCGCGGGTGAATCGCCCCCGGCTCGGCCTGGTTCTGTTTTTGAGCTCGGCTCTGCTCCTGGCGGTGGCGTCCGGCACGGACAGCCGGTTGTTATTCACACTGCTGCTCGTTGGGGTTGGATTCAGTTTCGGAGCCCTCTACAGCCTGTCTTTCGTGATCACGGGTGAAAGGCCGAACCCCACGCGGGCTTTCGGCCTCAAGCTTCTGGGCGAGGTCTTGCTGGGCGCGGCGGTGCTTGCCGTGGTTCCCGTTTTCATACTGCCCCACTACGGTCTTGGCGGCATGCTAGCCGTCTTCGCCGCCTTGGCTGTGTGTGGAACGCTAAGCGCTCCGTACATCGCCAGCAACGCGCCGGCGCGGGCGAACGCACCTGGCTTGGGAGGCGGCGGCCGCTTGCCGCGCAGAGCCATAGCCGGCTTGGCCGCGCTCTTCGCGTTCACTATCGGACAAAGCGCCGTTTGGTCGTTTGCCGAACGCCGCGCCTCCTTTGAAGGGATCGATAGTGAAGCCATCGGGTTTGCCCTGTCTGCCGCAGCTGTCGCTGGCGGCCTCGGCTCTCTCGCCGCGGCCTGGTTGTCGAACCGCTTGGGACAACTGGGGCCGCTGGCCGCGACGGCCCTGATTCATGCGGCGTCCCTCATTCTTTTCTTTGCGGGGCGGGATCCCTGGCTCTTCGGCGCGGCTGCCAGCTTGTTCATGTTGGCCTGGCTGTTCGCATTGCCTTACATGGCCTCCATCATATCGGCCGCTGACTCCAGTGGCCGTGCAACGTCGCTGGTCGCCGCCTGTTTCGCGTTCGGCAGCATGGCAGGCCCCGCTTTGGCCGGCCAACTCGTAGCCCGCGGCTCCTTTGCAACCCTGTATGTCTTCGCAGCGATCGTTGCGTTGGCCGCATACGCATCGTTCTGCCGGCTTGCCGTGCCTGCATCGGCCAGGCGATAACCTCAGGAGAAACCCCATGCCTGACCGGCTGCCCCTTTTTATTGACGGTAAGTTCGTTGTCGGCACCAGCGATGAAGTTCTACCCGTCATCAACCCGGCCACGCAGGAGGTGCTGACCCACGTACCCTTCGCCACGCGCGCGGAAATTGACCGCGCGGTGGCGAGCGCAAAAGCCGCTTTCGCAGAATGGCGGGAGACTCCACTACCGGAAAGGGTGCGCCTGATGCTGCGCTACCAGAATCTGCTCAAACAGCACCAGGACGAAATCGCCCGTATTCTGAGCCTGGAGACAGGCAAGATTTTTTCGGACGCCCAGGGGGACGTTTGGAGGGGAATCGAAGTGGTGGAGCACGCCTGCAATATAGCCAGCTTCATGATGGGCGAGACCGCCGAAAACGTGGCGGGCGGGATCGACACTCACAGCTACATTCAGCCTCTTGGCGTTTGCGCCGGCATCACACCGTTCAATTTTCCGGCCATGATTCCCTTGTGGATGTTTCCGCTCGCCATCGCCTGCGGCAACACCTTCGTGCTCAAGCCATCGGAGCAGGATCCGATGACGCCGAACCGGCTGGCGGAGCTGTTTGTGGAGGCTGGAGCGCCGGAGGGCCTGCTGCAGCTTGTTCACGGCGGCAAGGATCAGGTGGAGGCGCTGCTCCTTCATCCGGATATCCGCGCCGTTTCTTTCGTGGGGTCGTTGCCCGTGGCCCGTCATGTGTACCGCACGGGCACGCACCGGCTCAAGCGGGTCCAGGCGATGTCCGGCGCGAAAAATCACATGGTAGTGATGCCCGACGCCAACAGGGACCAGGTGGTCAGGAATCTGGCCGGCGCTTCCTGCGGCGCCGCCGGGCAACGCTGCATGGCCATCAGCGTAGCCGTTTTCGTGGGTGAAAGCTCCCATTGGATCCCGCAGGTCCGCGACGCAATGGCTGTAATGCGTCCCGGCGGCTGGGACGACGAGAACGCTTCCTACGGTCCGCAAATCACGCCGCAGGCAAGGAAACGCATTCTTGAGCTTATCGCCACCGGGAAGCAGGAAGGGGCTGAATGCCTGCTGGACGGCTCGCAGTGCACGGTGGAGGGATATCCGGACGGGAACTGGGTGGGTCCCACGCTGTTCAACAATGTCTCTCAGGAAATGACGATTTACCGTGAGGAGATATTCGGCCCTGTGCTGCTGTGCGCGCAAGTCTCAAGCCTCGATGAGGCCATCCGGATGATCAATGCGAACCCGTTTGGAAACGGAGTTTCCATCTTCACTTCGTCCGGCGCCGCTGCGCGCAGGTTTCAGCACGAAATCGACGTTGGCCAGGTAGGCATCAATATTCCTATCCCGGTGCCTTTGCCGTTTTTCAGTTTTACCGGCTGGCGGCAGTCATTCTTCGGCGATCAGCACGCCTACGGAAAGCAGGCGGTGAAGTTCTATACGGAGACCAAGACCGTCATGGCCCGATGGTTCGACGATACGCCGCCCGCCGAACCAAACATGACCATCAAGCTTGCGTAAAACCGGCGCGACCGAGCCGAGCACCCCACACACGCCCCGGGAGGCGGACAAGCCCGAACCCTACCGGGAAACGACGTTCCGCATGGGGCAGCCCCGGGTCAACCTCGACAAGGCGCTGGCGACAGGTTGGTTCGGTGGGAAATTGACCCGTACTCTTTTCGTGGTTAGGATTGATGCCCCCTTTTGGGAGGCTGCCGCGCGCTCCGAGGGGTTCGGTTGCGGCGGCAGACGAGGAGCAAGAAAATGGCTGATAACTCACCAACCGGCAGTTACGTCCAGATGGACGCCGTGGACTGGGTGCCGTTCCCCCAGGGACTGTGCGCAGGCGATATCAAGTGGAAGCTGCTGCATGTCTCGCCGGAGGCAGGCGCCTGGACCGCGATCTTCGATTGCAAGGCCGGGTCGTCGTTCGCCAAGCACATTCACATGGGCCCGGGCGAGTACTTCCTGACCAAGGGTCGCATGAACGTGCGCGGCGGCACCGCGGAGGGCGGCGACACGGCGGTGGCGCCAGGCTATGGCTACGAAGCCTGCAACGCCCAGCACGACCACACCGAGTTCCCCGAGGACAGCGAGTTCTAC
Source organism: Gammaproteobacteria bacterium (assembly GCA_026707445.1). Classification (GTDB taxonomy): domain Bacteria; phylum Pseudomonadota; class Gammaproteobacteria; order Steroidobacterales; family Foliamicaceae; genus Foliamicus. The sequence goes on along the minus strand of JAPOWV010000060.1, from coordinate 1,155 downwards.
ATGACCTTCCTGGGTCCGCTGAACTTCCTGGACGACGACGGCAACACCATCGCGCTGGTCGGCTGCAAGCAGGTCCTGGACGCCTGGAACGCTACAGCCGGCGGCTGATTCTCCAGTTCATCGACGCGATGGCCCGTCGCCCGCACGGGCCGCCGTGTTACGTCGTACGGCCTACCGCTTCCGGACGGCGGGTCAGCCTGCGAATCGCGGGCTAATGGCCTTCGTGCATCGCGCCGGCCTCCACGAAGTGCAGCGCGTAGGCGAGGCCGATTCCCACTAGGAAGACGATGATCAGCTTGAAGCGGTCGTGGGTATGAAAGTGAATTTCAGGCAACACGTCGCTTAGCGCCACACACAGGAAGGCACCGGCGGCAAAACACAGCGCGTAACCCGCCAGTTCGCCTCCTCCCGTGGGCCCCAACTGCGTGCCCAGCCAGAAAGTGCCGAGAGCCACTACCGGGCAGAGCAGCGCAAAAGCGATGTTCACGATATTGCGGGTTTTGCGCCGGTAGCCGGCCGAGCGCATGACGCTGAGAATCGAATAGGCGTCCAGGGGCTTGTGCAGCAGGATTGCCAGGAAAACGCCGAGCCCCGGCAGGGCCCCGATTGTCGTAGTGTGCACGCTCTCCTGGACGCTGGCTCCCAGGGCGACGCCCTCGGTGATCGTGTGGACGGCAAGGCCGAATGCGATTCCGGCCACGCTACTGGCGCCGACCGCCGCAGTGGAGTGTCCCTGACGATCCTGCAGGGCCTGCGCTTCACTGCTGAAATCGTGCTGGTGAAACTGGAAAATACGCTGCAGGGCGACCATGAAAATAATGCCCAGCGCGGTCCAGAGCATGCCGTGCTCAATATTCTCGGGGCCGGGTATCAGCTCCAGTCCATGCGGGAGCAGGTGATACAGGGCAATTCCCAGGATAAAGCCCGCAACAAGGCTCATGATGACCTGCGTGCGCGTATGCGTAAGTGCGCCGAGAACGGACAGGCGTCCGCCGAGGATCGCGGCGGCGAAGATCGCGGGGCAGTAAACCGCAAGAAGCAGAACAGTCTGGTCCATCTGCGCGGCTATTCTACGGAAGCAGTCAATACCCCACCGCACCCAGGCGTTTGCGCTGTGGGGCATTTCGGGTGCGTTTACGGGTAAGCGGTGGTTTT
>JAPOWV010000024.1 GCA_026707445.1 Gammaproteobacteria bacterium | reverse complement strand
ACATCTTCCTGGAGTTCATCGAAACCCGCACCAGCGAGGACGGCGCCGACCTGGGGCCGTGGCTGGCGCAACTGTTTCAGGTGCTGGACACACCGGAAGACAAACGCGCCGCAACACTCGACGAAGATCTGGCGCGCTTCCCTTACGTCAACGGCGATCTGTTCCGCGAACCGCTGCGGATTCCGTCTTTCAACGCTTCCATGCGCGAAGCGCTGCTGGACGTGTGCCGTTTCGACTGGTCGAACATATCGCCCGCCATCTTTGGGGCCCTGTTCCAATCCGTCATGGAGCCGGAGCAACGCCGCGCCCAGGGCGCGCACTACACCACCGAGAAGAACATCCTCAAGGTGATCGAGCCGCTGTTCATGGACGACCTGAGGGCGGAACTCGCGCGCCTCAAGTCCCGCAAGGACAGCCGCCGCCGCGCGGACCTTCGGCGTTTTCAGGAAAAGCTGGGCGGAATGTGCTTCTTCGACCCCGCCTGCGGCTGTGGCAACTTCCTCATCATCGCGTACCGCGAACTGCGGCTATTGGAACTCGAAGTGATCCGCGAACTACGAAGCGCGGCCGCCCGACTCGGGCAAGAAGAGCTTGACGTAGCCACGCTGTCGCTGATCAACGTGGATCAGTTCTACGGCATCGAACTCGGCGAGTTTCCCGCCCGAATCGCTGAAACCGCAATGTGGATGATGGACCACATCATGAACAACCGGCTGAGCTTGGAATTCGGCCAGACCTACGCGCGAATCCCGCTGGAAACCTCGCCCCACATAGTCCACGGCGACGCGCTGGAGATGGATTGGCGGGAAGTTCTGCCACCCGAAGAATGCTCGTTCGTGTTCGGTAATCCCCCGTTCGTAGGCGCGAAGTATCAGACGCCGGAGCAACGCGCGCAGGTGCGCCGAATCGCTGCACTTGGCAAGAGCGGCGGCACACTCGACTACGTGACTGCATGGTTCATCAAGGCCGGCGAGTATTTGCAGGAAGGCTCCGCCCGAATCGGCTTCGTCGCCACCAATTCCATCACCCAGGGCGAGCAAGTCGCGCAACTCTGGCCCATCCTTTTCGACCGCTGCAAGCTGGAAATCGCCTTCGCTCATCGCACCTTCGCATGGGGATCGGATGCACGTGGCAAGGCACATGTGCACGTAGCGATTCTGAGCCTCGACCGGAGTGATCGGGCGGGTGCGGAGAAACGCTTGTTCAGCTATCCCGACATTCTGGGCGAGCCGGAGGAATCACGACACAAGGCTCTATCGCCCTATCTTTTCAATGCCGCCGGATTGACCGACCCGCATCTGACCGTTCGCGGGGAAAGCCAGCCGATCAACGGCATGCCGAAACTGATTATCGGCTCCAAACCTATTGACGGCGGCCATTACATATTCAACTCGGAAGAAAGAGAGAAATTTCTTCAGAAAGAACCGGACGCCGCCTCTTTTTTGCGCCCGTTCGTAGGGGCACGCGAGTACCTGCAAGGCGGGGTACGTTGGATTCTCGCGCTGCATGACGCGCCTCCGCACATACTTGCCGAATTGCCGCTTGTGCGTGAACGGGTTGCAGCCGTTCGCGCCTACAGGCAAGCCAGTAAGAGCAAACCCACGATCAAGCTGGCCGAAATGCCGACGCTCTATCACGTGAACGTGCTTCCCAGGGAGTCGTTTCTGGTGATTCCAGAGGTCAGTTCGGAGCGCCGCGAATACGCGCCCATCGGCTGGCTGGAACCGCCGGTGATTCCAAGCAATCTTGTGCGCGTTCTCGAAAACGCCACGCTGGGGGATTTCGCGCTGCTGACATCTTCCATGCACATGGCATGGCTGCGACATGTCGGCGGACGATTGAAGAGTGACTACCGCTATTCCATCGGCCTCGTTTACAACACCTTCCCGACGCCGACGGGCTTCGCCAGCGGAGATTTGGACGTATCGAAACTGGAGCCGCTGGCGCAAGCTGTGCTTGATGCCCGCTCTGCGCATCCGGACGCGACCTTGGCCAACCTCTACGATCCCGACCTCATGCCGCCGATCCTGCGCAAGGCTCACCGGGCGCTCGACCGCGCCGTGGACCGGCTCTACCGGCGAGGCGGCTTCACGTCAGAACGCGAGCGCGTCGAACGCCTCTTCGCCCTCTACGAAAAAATGCGCGCACCGCTGACCACAAGCACGAAACAGAGAATGCGACGAAAGCGCTGAGTGGTTTACCGCTCAAGCCCGTACGGCAATAGCGTGAGCCGGCAGTGGATTTAATCAAAACAAGGGCGACTGCCTGCGTGGCTGATGCCTTGCTCATCACAGGACTCCTGTAGTACATTGTCCTACATGACGACTCTGACGATACGGCTCGACCCCAAACTCGACGCTGCATTACGCCGGTTTGTAGAACGGACGGGGAGAGGCAAGAGCGAATTCGCGCGGGAAGCGTTGAGGCGGCAACTCGCGGTCGCGCGTTTCGAAGACATTCGCCGGCGTTTGGCGCCTTTCGCCGAGGCCCGAGGCTGGCTCACGGACGAAGATGTCTTCAAAGATATCTCCTGACGTTTCCTTACGAAGGCATCTTCGGGAATCGGCGTCAGGCGTCCAAGACTGCGGTCCTGGACGCTGAAAATCCTGCTTGACACCAATGTCCTGATCGCCGCGTTCGTTGCCCGCGGTGTGTGCAACGACGTGTTTCGGATCGTGCTTGCCGAGCATCAACTGCTGACCAGCCCTCCGATTCTCGGCGAACTTGAGCGCGTGCTGCTGGATAAGCTGCGAATACCAGCAGACCGGATTGATGAGATCGTCGCATTTGTTGCGGAACACGCGCAGCTGGTTGCACCGGAGCATCCCGCCGACTGGCCCGAGGGCGATCCCTCCGATCGCTGGATCGTTGCCTCGGCGCTTGCCGGCTCTGCGGACGTCTTGATTAGTGGCGACAAGGAACTGGTCGATTCAAGTCGTGGCAGGAGCGTCCGGGTACTGACGCCGCGGGCATTCTGGGAACTGCTCCGTAAAGGTGACTGAAGGCATCGCCCCAGACGCAAGGCGGCATAATCTGCTCGTCGCGGAAGGGTGGAGATGGCTTTGCGGATTTGTTAAGCATGAAGTGATTGAGGCCCTCAATCTCACGGTGACAGAGGCAGCCACCGTGCCAGGCGTGACTCGGCCGGCGCTGTCGGCCGTTCTAAATGAGCGTGCCCGCCTTTCTCCAGAGATCGCATTGCGGGTCGAGAAGGCATTTGGCGTGTCGATGGACACCCTGATGCGGATGCAGAACAGCTACGATATCGCCAAGACCCGGATGCGGGCGGGGGAAATCAAGGTTTCATCATTCGAGAGTGCCGGAGGTTTTTCCGCCGGATGATGTGGATGGCGAGCAGGACCGCCTCATCCCTGCTCGAAGTTTATTCGCAAGCGAGTGCCTGTGGCTTGCGCGACCTTTTCCAGCGTCCGCATGGACGGCGGCGCCCTACCACTTTCCATTCTCGCCACTGCTGATTGCGTGGTCTTCATTCGTACCGCCAACTCCGCCTGAGTGAAACCCGCGCGTGTGCGCGCCTTGATCAGCGCGCGCGCCACCTCAAACTCCGGCCCCAGCCTTTCATACGCCTCACGGTAGTCGGCGTCCTGACTCCACCGCTCGTGCAACTCAGCAACCTTGGTAATCGCAACACCTCCCGTGCGCGTCGAACTGCCATTGATCGGCATCGCCTTCGCGCTGTTGTCTCCTTAGGTGTTTTTTCAGCAATTCACGGTAATCGAATGTTTGCCGTGGACGATTTCAATTACGGCGCTGGACGACATGCCGATTTCCCGGCCAAGCCGATTCTGGCTGATGCCCGTATTGGATTACGCCTAATATATTTGTGTAGCCGGATTTACAGCCTGAAGCTGGCTGCCTGAAGCTGACTACGCTTCGGTCATCGGTAGCTCGTCGCTGGCGTCCTCATGCTCGCTGAGGACCGACCTTTGCCATCCCCGGCTCTCGCCGGCCTCGATCTTCGCGAGCCGTTCCTCCACCCACCGCATGGCGTGCGGATCGCCGTCGCTGGCCCGCTCCACAACGCGCGCAATCGCGTGCTTGTTGTATTCCCGCCATGCGCGGGCGAACCGCGCAGCACCTTGGGTCTTCGTGAGCTTTTGCCACGGGAGCAAGTCCTCAAGGGAATACCCCAGCAACCGCCGTATCAGGATGTCCGTCATGGCGAACCTACGCTCCATTACGTTTCTGCCCCAGTGCTTTCGCGGGCTTCCGCGGATCCTTCCCCGGACGATAGCGCAGCAACGCTTCCGCAACCTGACTGGAAAAAGCGCCTATGTAGTTTTTTCTTGCTAATTGAACCACCCTCATGGTAAATGACGCCATCGAGACTACCATATGCCTACCTTGACAGTCCTCTGTCCTGCGGGGATCGCTATGCGTTTATTCCGAATCCCGGGGGCGGTCAGAAAGCTTGCCGGCGTACATGCAGCGATCCGATAACAGGCAATCAGCGCACTACTTGCAGGGCTTCACTCCGATTCAGGCGCCGACTCCCGCGGCGCCGTGGCAACGCTTGTATTTCTTGCCCGAACCGCATGGGCAGGGCTCGTTGCGGCCGACCCGGGGCCGGGCCCGGCGGTAGGTTTGCACCGGGGCCGCGGCGCGCGCCGGCCTGCGGGGTTTCGCACGCGTCTCCCGGGCCGGCGGGCCTGCCGCGGCGCGGGTTGCGGGAGCGGCCAGCGCCGAGGCTGCATCGTGCTGCAATTTCAGCTTCCTGCCTGGCGCGGGGGCTTGCGCGACGGGCCTTTCCGCAGCCGAGAATTGCGCCCGGCACAGCGTCACCGTGACCTGCCTGGCCACCATGCCCAGCATTTCGGTGAACATCTCGAAGGCTTCGCGCTTGTATTCCTGCTTGGGATTCCTCTGCGCATAGCCCCGCAGATGAATTCCCTGGCGCAGGTAGTCCATCGCCGCCAGGTGTTCCTTCCAGTGATGGTCCAGTTGCTGCAGCAGGATCACTCGCTCGATATGGCGCATGACATCGGGCGCGACGGACGCGGTCTTCTCCCTGTAGAGCCGGTCCAGTTCGCCGGTGACCCGCCCACCCACCGCGTCCGGCGACAGTTCGGGGCTGGCGCTGAGCCATTCGGTGACCGGCGCATCGGCGCCCAGTTCAAGCGACAGCGCCTTTTCCAGCGAGGCAGGGTCCCAATCCTCGTCGGCGGCGTCCTCGGGCATATGTTGCGCCACCAGGTCCTGCACCATCTCGTCGCGCATGCCCGCGACAATGTCGCTGACGTCGCCCGTGCCCAGCAGTTCGTCGCGCCGCTCGTACACGACGCGGCGCTGGTCGTTGGCGACATCGTCGTATTCCAGCAACTGCTTGCGGACGTCGAAGTTATGCGCCTCGACCTTGCGCTGGGCGCGCTCGATCTGACGCGAAAGGAGCTTGCTCTCGATCGCCTCGCCTTCGCGCATACCCACCGACGAGAGCATTCCCTGGGTGCGTTTCGGGTCGCCGAAGATCCGCATCAGGCTGTCTTCCAGCGAGATATAGAAACGTGACGCGCCGGGATCGCCCTGGCGCCCGGAACGCCCGCGCAGCTGATTGTCTATGCGCCGGGATTCGTGGCGCTCGGTGCCCACGATGCGCAGCCCGCCGGCTTCGATCACTCGCCGGTTGCGTCCCTTCCAGTCTTCCCTGAGGGCACCCTTTTCGTTGTCCGGGGCTTCGTCGCCCAGTCCCTTCAGTTCGGCTTCGAGGTTCCCGCCCAGAACGATGTCGGTCCCGCGGCCGGCCATGTTGGTGGCGATCGTCACCACGCCCGGGCGGCCGGCTTCGGCGATGATCTGCGCCTCCCTGGCGTGGTGCTTGGCGTTCAGCACCTGGTGGGGAATCCGCACGCCCTTCAGCATGCCGGACAGCAGTTCCGAAGTCTCGATCGAGGCGGTCCCGACCAGTACGGGCTGACCCCGGCCCCTGCTCTCCTGTATGTCCTCGACCACCGCGTCGAATTTGTCGCTGGGGGTAAGGAAGACCAGGTCCGGGTCGTCGCGGCGAATCATCTTCTTGTGGGTCGGAATGACCACCACTTCAAGGCCGTAGATCTGCTGGAATTCATACGCTTCCGTGTCGGCGGTGCCGGTCATGCCGGCCAGCTTTTCGTACATCCGGAAGTAGTTCTGAAACGTAATCGACGCCACGGTCCGGTTTTCCTGGCGCACCGCCACCTTCTCCTTGGCCTCGATGGCCTGATGCAGTCCATCGGACCAGCGCCTGCCCGGCATGGTGCGACCCGTAAACTCGTCCACGATGATCACTTCGCCGTCGCGAACGATGTATTCCACGTCGCGCTTGAAGAGGTGGCGGGCCCTGAGCGCGGCGGTAAGGTGGTGCATGAGGCGCACGTTGGCCGCGTCGTACAGGCTTGCGCCGGCCTCGATCAATCCCGCCCCGGTGAGCAGCGTCTCGACGCGCTCGTGACCCTCGTCGGTGAGGTACGCCTGCTTGGCTTTTTCATCGAGCGTGAAGTCTCCCGGCCCGTCCTCCTGCTCCCGCTTTCGCAGGCGGGGCACGACCAGGTTCATGCGCCGGTAGAGTTCGGTGCTTTCCTCCGCGGGCCCCGAGATAATCAGCGGGGTACGGGCCTCGTCGATCAGGATGGAGTCGACCTCGTCGACAATGGCGTAAGTCAGGCCCCGCTGCGCCTGGTCCTCGCCGCGCAGGGCCAGGTTGTCGCGCAGGTAATCGAACCCGAATTCATTGTTGGTGCCGTAACACACGTCGCAGCGGTAGGCCTGGCGCTTTTCCTCGGGAGATTGCTGGCTGACGACCACGCCCACCGTGCATCCCAGGAAACGGTAAACGGGGCCCATCCACTCGGCGTCACGCTGCGCCAGATAGTCGTTGACGGTAACGATGTGCACGCTCTGGCCCGCCAGGGAATTGAGGAAGGCGGGCAGGGTCGCGGCCAGCGTCTTGCCCTCGCCGGTGCGCATTTCGGCGATCTTGCCTTCGTGCAGGGCAATGCCGCCGATCAACTGCACGTCAAAGTGCCTGAGGCCGAGGGTCCGCACGCTCGCTTCCCGCACCAGGGCAAAGGCTTCCGGCAGCAGTTCGTCCGCGCCGTGTCCCTCGCGGGCGCGGGCGCGCAGGGCCGCAGCGCGTTCTCTCAGTTTTGCGTCCGACGACTTCTTGAGCTCAGGCTCCAGCGCGTTGATGCGCCGGGCGACTTTCTCGTACCGCGACAGCATCCGCTGATTGCGGCTGCCCATGATCCATTGCAGCGGATTCACTGACTCAGGCCTGCTAATGCGGTGTGCGTAGCTCTTTCATGCCTACTTCTTCCGGGAGACGCATTAATACATCCCTGTAGCTTGCTCCGGCATCCCTGCCTCCAATACTCCCAGAAGAAGTAGGCATGAAAGAGCTAATTCAAGGGCGGGGTCAGGGAGCTCTGCGGAAGGTATCAACCGGGTTTACGGTAACGCCGTTGCGCCAGACTTCAAAGTGCAGGCTGCTGCCGGTGACCCGCCCGCTGCGGCCCATACGGGCGATTTCCTGGCCCCGCTGCACGTAATCGCCCACCGCCACGAGATTGAGAGAGTTGTGCGCATAGCGGGTGACGTAGCCGCCGGCGTGACTGATTTCCACCAACTCCCCGTAAGTGCTTCTGCGGCCCGACCAGGTGACGACACCCGATGCCACGGCGTAGATCGGGTCGCCCATGGCGCCGTCGATGTCCACGCCGTCGTGCCATTGCCGCTTCCCGGAGAACGGATCCCTGCGAAAGCCGCGATGCGAGGTGATGCGGCGCGAATCCACCGGCCAGCCCGAAGGCGCGTACATGGAATCCGCGCCTTCCCGGGTAAGCGCGTCGGCCACGTCCTGCAAGTCCCTGAAACGCTGGTTCATCCGGGCCGTCAGGAGATTGAGTTCGGCGATCAGGTCCACCCTTTCGCCGGCGACAGCCCCGCCATAGCCCAGCGAAGGGTTGGGGATGTCGGCGCTCACCGGATTGAAAGGGACTTCGCCGCCCATTTCCTCCAGCGAGGTCTGCCAGGTTTCCATCTGCACCAGCGCCGCTTTCATTTCCTCGACTCGAGCCGCCATCACGGCGATCCGGCGCTCCGCGTTCGCGCGGGCTTCTTCGAGTTCTTCGTTCTGCGCCACCACGGCGGTCTGCAGCTTGTCCAGACGGGCAACCACGGACGGCATCGCCCGGTCCTGCAACAGGCTCCCGGCGAGATAGCTTCCGGCCGAACAGGCAACCAGCGCGAAGGCCCAGATCAGGTGGCGGTTCAGCAACAGGTTTCGATTATTCAAGCTCATGGCAATATCGCAAGGTAAGGATTCTACGACATGCGCCCCATTCGAACGCCGCCGCGCAAAAGCCGTCCGGAAACTCTGGAGGCTGCGCTCGGCGATCTGGCGGAACAGGCCCGCGACCAGGTGGCGCTGGCCGACCTGCTGCGCGAATCACTGCAACCCGGCCTGCGTGAAGGCTTTGCCGGCAGCAACCTCGATCCGGGCGGCACCCTGACGGTATTCGCCGCGGCCCCCGAATGGGCCGCCCGCCTGAGATTCGAGGCCCGCAATATGGAACGGACCGCAGGCAACGGCGGCTGGCCGGTCAAGCGCGTACGCATCAGGTTAGCCCTGTAAGAGTGTCGAATCGGCCGGCGAGTCCGGGCTTGCGCGACGCGTCCGCGCCGTCGGAGACGCCCGTTACCTCCTCCCAGGCGGAAGACCGCTGCATCAGTTCCGTTATCAGGCGTGCGTTGAGGGTGTGTCCCGACCCGAAGCACCGGTACCTGCCGATCAGGGGCCGGCCGAGAAGGGACAGATCGCCCACCGCATCCAGCAGCTTGTGCCGGATCGGCTCGTTTGCGTAGCGCAGGCCGCCCTCGTTTACGACCCGGTAATCGTCGAACACCACGGCATTGTGCAGCCCCCCGCCCAACGCCAGGCCATGCCGGCGCATGGTCGCCACTTCATGCAGGAAACCGAAGGTGCGCGCGCGGCTTATCTGCTCGATATAGCCGGCGGCGGAAAACTCGAACTCGTGAACCTGACCGCCGCGAGCGAAAGCGGGATGGGCAAAATCGCCCTGATAGGAAAGAGTGTAGCCCTCGCCCGGCGACAGCGCCGCCCAATGCCGGCCCTGCTCCACCCGGACCTCCTCAAGCACCCGGATATAGCTCCTGGGGGTCTCCTGCTCCTCGACACCCGCTTCTTCCACCAGTAAAACGAAAGCCGAAGCGCTGCCGTCCAGCGCCGGCACCTCGGGACCGTCCAGATCGACCCAGGCGTTGTCGATGCCGGTTCCGGCCAGGGCGGACAACAGATGCTCCACCGTCGCCACCCGCGCCTTGCCGCTCCCCAGGGTTGTTCCAAGCCGGGTATCGACGATGAAATCGTGACGCGCCGGAACGTCCGGCGTATCGGGCATGTCCTCGCGCCGGAATACCACTCCGTTGTTCGGAGCGGCGGGGCGTAGTGTCATTTGCGCCTTTCGACCGCTGTGCAGGCCTATGCCGCAAACCGTGACAGTGCCGCGCAGGGTTTTTTGCCGGACAAGCGCTTGCCGGATGGAATCACCCATAAGCTACCGAATTATCGGCATTTTTCGGAATAAAGCAAGCTGCGCTTCGATCCCGCCGCCTTGTGCCCCCCTCTTTCGGGAGGCGCCATCCCTGGCTCGGTTTCGCCATCCTGGCTCCAACGCTCCCGCAAGAGGGGGGCACAAACCGGCTACGGTGACCGAGCGACCCCGAAATTTGCGGATGTCCGGGGCGCTCGGTAGAGCTGTGTCAGAACTCGTAGCGGACGCTTACTCCGTATTCGCGGGGACTGCCGAGAAACGCGTTGAATGTCTGGGTCGATCCCGGACCGGTTCCGGAGCCCTGCAACGGTGCGTCGAACGCCGTAATGAAATATTCCTCGTCAAGCAGATTGCGCGCCCACAGATCGATGGTCCAGCGCGGCGAACCCGGGCGGGTCAGCATCAGCCTGGCGTTGACCACCGTGAAGGCATCCTGCTGCTTTTCGATGTCCAGATCAGAGCCGGTGTTGTGCTCGCTGGTATAGCGCGCATCCACGTGAAAGGCGCCCTCAAGCGCGCCTACGGGGAAGCGCATGGTGGCGCCGGCCACGCCGGTCCACTCCGGCGCGTGCGTCATCCGTTGTCCGGAACGCACCCCGTATTCGGGCCCCTCGCCATACTTGACGTCGGCGTAGGTGACGCCGCCGAACACCTCGACCCCTCCGATCACGACACCGCGCGCCTCGACCTCGATACCCTGGCTGGTCACTTCCGGAATGTTCAGCGCCTCAAAGGCCAGACCGGTAAACGTCGTCAGCTGGAAACCGTCGAATTTCTCGTAGAAGAGGTTGACGTCCATCATGGCGCGCCGGTTCTCGAACTCGAACTTGGCGCCCAGGTCGAAGGCGTCGACGGTCTCGGGCTGGAAAGCCCACTCGTGCACGCCCGGCACGTTGGCGGTGCCGGTCGTCAGCAGGGTCAGTACGGGACTGATCAGGCCGGTGCGGTCCATATTGAAGCCGCCTGCCTTGTAGCCCCGCGCGTAGCCGCCGTATATCAGGTAGTCGCCCACCTGGCGGGACAGCCGCACCGTGCCGGAGATTTCGCTCTCGTCCCTCGAACCGGAATAGCGTCCGTCAAGGCTCGGGTCCACAAAGGGGATGCAGGCGAAAGCCGTCATTGTTCCGATAGCGCCAGCCAGGACCGGGTCGGTCAATGCCGCTTGGCCCCCCTGGGCCGTTTGCGCGGCGCCGGCAACGGCTGCCTGAGCGCCGGCCTTGACCTGTGCCGCCCCCTGGGTGATCTGCGCCTGCAGCGCCGGGTTCGGAATCGCCTGCGTCGCCTGCTGAACGAAACCGTCGAGCTGCTGCATGTACTGGCTCACGCCGCCCGCATAGGCTTGCAGGCCGCCCAGGTACGTCTGCATCGACTGAAGATATCCGAGCACGCTCCCGGCGAAGGGCTGGCAAACCTGGTCGCTGGATTTCAGGTCGGCGTCGATCGACTTGCTTTCCGAGGTGTAGCGCAAGCCAACGGTCAACTCGAAGTCGTTGGCCAGCGCAATGCTGTTGTGCGTGAACAGCGCCCAACTCTCGGAATTCTGCTCGAAATCGTCGCGGGAGCCGTTGCCGTAAAAGGCGCCCCCGGAGTACTGCTCATAGCCGGCCCAGGGATGAAACGGAAAGGCCGGGAACGACGGCAGGGTGGTGGTCAGCTGCGGGACCGCAAAACCCGGCGGCAGGAAGGGCGCAAGGCCCGCGGCGAAGCCCGCGGCGCCCGCGGCGAGTTGCTGGGCGCCCACTTCCAACGCGGCCGCCCCCGCACCCAGCGGCGCCAGGGCGCCGCCCACTCCGGCCGCGGTCGCGCCGCCGATCGCATTGGCGTAAGGCGAATAGCCGACGCCGAACTCCAGGACGTCGGTATAGTCGAGGTCCTCATTGGCGTAGAAGGCGCCCACCAGCCAGTCCACCGGGCCGGCCTCGCCGTTGATGCGAATCTCCTGCGTGAAGGTCTCGAAACCCGTTGTGGACTCCCCGTGGGGACGTTCGCCGACATCGACGACGGAGAAATCAATATCCATTCCGCGCTCCGTCCGCCAGTCCCGGATGGCCGTGATGCTGGTCACCCGGCCCACGCCGCTGCTGGCGTTGATCTCCACCGAAACGCCGGTTTCGTCCATGCCCTGGTAGTAGCCGGAACGGGCGCTGACCGTGGCCTTTCGGTCATACGGATCGAATGCGATGCCGACGATGCCGGGATTGCGGGTCTGCGCCACCGAGATGCCCTGAATGATGGCCGCGGTGGGGCCCCGCACCAGGCCTACCGCGGCGCAGCACTGCTCGTCGCGGGTCGTGTGATCCGCAATCAGTCGAATGGTGGTGTCCGCATTGGGCTCGTACATCAATTGGCCGCGCACGAACAGGCGGTCGCGATCGTTGAAGCTCCGGTCGTAATTGGGGTCTTCCAGGAAGCCGTCGCGCTTGTGCCAGACGGTGTCGAGCCGCAACGAAATCCCGCTGGCGGCATCGCCCCCGCTGGCGCCGGCCTCGATCCGGGTCGAATCGTAGGATCCGACGCTGATATCGCCGTATCCCGAAGGTTCGGTATCGGGACCGGCCGTTATGATGCTGACCACGCCGGCCGATGCGTTCCGCCCGAACAGGGTGCCCTGCGGGCCGCGCAGGATCTCGACCCGTTCAATGGCCCCCAACTCGTTGTATCCCACGCCGGCCCGGTTGCGGTAGACGCCGTCCACGTAGAGGCCCACAGCCGGCTCGAAACCGGGGTTGTCGCTGTTGGTGCCGACGCCCCGGATACGGGCCGTCGCGCCGACCGTTTCTCCCTGCCCGGTGCTCAGGTGCAGGCCCGGCGCGATGCGCATCAGCTGTCCTATGTCGGACACGCCGCTCAGCTCAAGCTGATCCGCGCCGTAGGCGGACACCGCCAGCGGGACCTCCATGACGGACCGTTCCCGGCGGGTTGCCGTCACGATGATTTCTTCAAGGATCAGTTCCGAGGCGCCCGGCCCCTGGGCTTCATCCTGGGCCGCGAGCGGTGCGGCCAGAACAGCGGACAAAAGAACAAAGACTGCGCGCATAATCCCCCCTTGTTTGCCCACGCTGGTGGCGAAATCCAACGGCGCTTGCGGCCATATTACACCGGCTTGCCGACGCCGGACACGCCGATCCCGCACGCCGTCCCGCCCGGGCGGGAAGCGTTAACAGGTGTTCCTGCCGCGGGCGGGCGGAACGCCCCGCCGTTCCTGCTAATCCACCTGCTTTCTCAAGTGTGTGGGCACGGGATTGAAGGCTTCGCTGCCGCGGCCGCCGCCGGCGCCGGCGCGAACACGCATGACGGCGGGGCGTTCCAGGCCTTCGTAGCTGGGTTTCTGGGACAGGCCGAGTATGCTTCGCTTCTTCGCGCCGATCCCCGGGCCGTCCTGTGCGGACCCGAAGTCGCCGGCGCCGCGCGGCTCGGCCCGGCGAACCGTCCCCCCGGCCTGCGCCGCTTCCTCGCGCGCGCCCTCGGGCGCGCTCAGGCCTGTGGCTACCAGCGTAACCCGCACCGCGCCCTTCATCGACTCGTTGACCACCTCGCCGAACTTGACCATGCCCTCGCGGGCCAGCATGTTCTGCAGCGAGTCCCCGAGGGACTTGAACTCGCGCATGCCCAGGTCATTGCCGTGGGTGATGTTGACCAGCAGCCCGCGGGCGTCGCGCACGTCCACGCCCTGGAGCAACGGGCTTTGCATCGCGTGCTCGAGCGCCTCGCGCGCCCGGTCCTGTCCCGACGCCTCGCCGGCCCCGATCACTACCCGGCCGGGCTCCCGCATTACTTTTCTGACATCGGCCAGATCCACGTTGATCCGGCCCGGGCAGGTCAGCAACTCGGCGATGCCGCGCACGGCGTTGCGCAGTACCTTGTTGGACTCGCTGAAGGCCTCCTGCATGGTTACGTCGCCTTCGCCCTGATCGCAGAAAAACTCGAACAGTTTCTCGTTCGGAACGGTGATCAGAGAATGGGCGTGCTCCCGAAGCGCCGCGATGCCTGCGTCGGCGATCTGCGCCCTGGCCGGCCCCTCGAACTCGAACGGCGTCGTCACCACCCCGACGACCAGGAGGTTGCACTCCCGGCCCAGGCGCGCGACCTCCGGGCCGGCGCCGGTCCCGGTCCCGCCGCCCATTCCGGCGGCCACGAAAATCATGTCGGCGCCACCCATGACCGCCTTCAGCCGGTCTTCGTCCTCCAGGGCGGCCTCGCGGCCCTTGCCGGGATCGGAGCCCGCGCCCATACCCTGGGTCACCGCGCGCCCTATCGTGAGCTTTACATCCGCCCCGGAGTTGGACATGGCCTGTTCGTCGGTGTTGACGGCGACAAACTGCACGTTGCGGACGTGGGACTTGACCATCTCGTTGACCGCGTTGCCGCCGGCCCCGCCCACTCCCACGACCTTCAGCCGCGGCGTCGATCCGGGTTCGGACTTCACCAGCCTTATGTTCATTTCTTTTGCCTCCATTACGGTGCTCCTTCGCACTTGCGAGCGATAACAGTTGGTCAGAATTGACCCTTGATCCACTTGAACGCCGAGCGCAGGCCTCCCTTTCGGGACCTGGACCCCGCGGCCGCAACTTCGTCGCGCGGCCTGAGCGTGTACAGCAGCAGACCGACGCCGGTGGCGTGGGCCGGATTGCGCACGACTTCCTTCATCCCCCCGGCCCGCTGCGCGTAACCCAGGCGGACCGGCACGTTCAACACTTCCTCGGCCAGTTCCACGGCGCCGGGCATTGCCGACGTACCGCCCGTGAGCACCACGCCCGCCGCCGCGCTTTCGAGGTAACCGCCACGGTGCAGCACGTTATGCGCCAACTGGAAAAGCTCCTCGTAGCGGGGCTCCACGACCCGCGCCAGGGCCTGCCTGGAAAGCTTGCGGGGCGGCCGGTCACCGACGCTGACCACTTCGACTTCCTCGTCTTCCTCGACCATCTGGGCGAGGGCGCAGGCGTAGCGGATCTTGAGCTGCTCGGCTGCCGGAGTCGGCGTCCTGAGCGATTGGGCGATGTCGTAGGTCACCTGGTCGCCGGCAATGGGAATGACGTGGGTGAAGCGGATCGATCCGCCTTCGAATACGGCGATGTCGGTCGTGCCCGCGCCGATGTCGAGCACGCAGCAGCCGAGCTGCATCTCGTCTTCGGTAAGAATGGCAGTGCCCGAGGCGAGATGCTCGAGCACGATGCGCTCGGAACGCAGATCGCAGCGGCGAACGCATTTCTCGATGTTCTGCGCGGCGCTCTCGCCGACGGTAATGATGTGAACATGCGCCTCGAGGCGCACGCCCGACATGGCGGTGGGATCGAGAATCCCGTCCTGATCGTCGACCACGTAGTCCCGCGGCAGGACGTGCAGCACGCGTTTGTCCGACGGCACGACCACTGCGCGAGCCGCCTCGATTACGCGCGCGACATCCGAGTCCGAGACTTCATCGCCGCGCACCGCGACAATTCCGTGAGAGGTAAGGCTTTGCACGTGGTCCCCGGAAATGCCCACGATCACTTCGCCGATCTGCACCCCGGACATCAGCTCCGCTTCGCCCACGGCCTGGTCGATCGACCGCACCGTCGCTTCGATGTTCACGACCGAGCCGCGCTTCATCCCCTGCGAGGGGCTTGAGCCGAAACCCAGAATCTCCAGTTCCCTGGATTCCTCATCGACCGCGGCGACGATGGCGGCCACCTTGGAGGTGCCGATATCGAGCGCGGTCACGATTTCCTGGTCGCGTCTTCGTGTCATGGCGATCTTCCTCCCTGCTTGCGCGCGGCAGCGTTGGGGTTGCGCCAGGCCACGGCGAATCCGTTCGGGTAGCGCAGGTCCAGATAGGCGATCTCCGTTTCCCGTTCCCCGGCCAGTTCATCCAGGGCCGACAGGGCCCGCTCAAACCTGAGATCGATGGAATCGGCGCCCAGCCGGAGTTGCGGTCCGTCCCGCAAGTCAAGACGCCAGGCGCCACGCGGATCCAGCCGCAGTTCGTCCAGCGCCAGTGAGCGGGCGCCAAGCCGCGCGGAAAACGCCCGGTAGCGATCCAGCATCTCTTTTTCGGTCCCCTCGGGACCCTGCAGCAACGGCAGGGTCCGGTTGATGGGACCGCCGGGATCGAACGCCTCGCCGGACTCGTCGAGCAGCGCGTCCGGCCCCCAACGGGCGATGGGCCTGCGCTCGGTAATCACGATGCTCACGTCCAGGGGCCATTCCCGGCGCACCCGTGCGGACGCGACCCAGTTGAGTTCCTCCAGCCGCCGGCTGAGCCGTTCCGCCGGCAAACGCAGCCACCCCCACGACGTGAAGGGCACTACCAGCTCTTGCAGCTCGTCCCGGGTCACATGATGAATCTCACCGTGAATCTGCACCGTGCGTATCGGCACCCGGTTCAGTCCGGGCAGGCTGAAGGCGGCCACCGTGCAAAGAATCAGACCGGCCAGGATCGGGGATGCGATCCTCCTGCGGCGCTTTCGGGTCCTTCTCATCTCAGTGCCCACCGCCGGCGCCGACCCGGTCAAAACTGGTCTCGAGAATCCGCCAGCACAACTCGTCGAAGGAAATATCCGCCTGCGCCGCGGCCATCGGCACCAGGCTGTGCGAAGTCATGCCCGGAACCGTGTTTACTTCCAGTACCGAGAAGGCCTGGCTGCGGTCCAGCATCAGGTCCACGCGGGCCCAGCCGCTGACGTTCAACTCCCGGATGGCCAGCTCGGCCATTTGATTGATCTCCACCTCCCGGTCAGGGTCCAGTCCGCTGGGGCAGAGGTAGCGCGTCTCCTCGCTTTCG
The DNA here is from genome assembly GCA_026707445.1 of Gammaproteobacteria bacterium. Classification (GTDB taxonomy): domain Bacteria; phylum Pseudomonadota; class Gammaproteobacteria; order Steroidobacterales; family Foliamicaceae; genus Foliamicus. The sequence continues at coordinate 54,651 of JAPOWV010000024.1, read as the reverse complement.
TACTTGGTGTGAAAGTCGTAGAACTGCCCGTCAGGCGGGAGAATCCGGATCACGGGAAGCATCTCCCCCTGCAGCATGCTCGCGGTGTACTCGGCGCCTTCGATCCAGGCTTCGACCATCACGTTATCGTCGTAGCGCGCAGCGAGGCGGAAGGCGGCGGACACTTCCGAAGACTCCTCCACCCGGGAAATACCAATGCTGGATCCCTGGTTGTTGGGCTTGAATCCGACCGGATAGCCGAGGTCGTTCGCCGACCGCTCGGCGTCCGGCACGTCGCGGACCATGCGCCATTCGGGCGTGGGCAGGCCGGCATGGGCGAATACCCGTTTACTCACATGCTTGTCCATGGAAACCGCAAGCGCCGACTGGCCGCTGCCGGTATAGGGCAATCCCAGGATTTCGAGCAGTCCGGCCACCACGCCGTCTTCGCCTCCCGGACCATGCAGGGCGTTGAACACGCGGTCGTAACCGCCGTTCCGCAGCGCCTCGATCAGCGCCGCGCCGGAAGCGTCCACCGGCTCGACATCCACTCCCCGGGCGCGCAGGGCCCCAAGCACCGCCTCCCCGGTCAGGACAGAAATCTCGCGCTCGGCGGAATCCCCGCCCAGCAGCAATGCAACCCGGCCGAATTCGGCCGCGCTGGCGATTTCGTGGCGCAGCGGTCCGCTCATGCCGCCGGCTCCGGACCATCGCCCAGGATCCGAACTTCGGGTTCCAGCGTCACACCGCAGTCCGACCGGACAGTGGCCTGAACCCTGAGAATCAGGCGCTCGATATCGGCGGCCGTGGCGCCGCCATGATTGACGATGAAATTGGCGTGCTTGGTCGAGACTTCGGCGGCGCCCTGGCGCACGCCCTTCAATCCGGCCCGTTCGATCAGCTCGCCCGCAAAACCGCCGGGAGGATTGCGAAAAACCGAGCCGCAGCTGGGCAGATTGAGCGGCTGATGGCGGCGGCGCTCGGCCATCAGCGACCTTAGCCGGCCCGTTTGCCGGGCGGTTTCGAACTCGAAGCGCGCCATCAGGAAACATTCGTCCGCCGGTCCGTCGAGCTGCCGGTATCCGGGGCGATACTGGCCGCGCGGGCGCCTGTGCTCGTTGCCGCCGCGATCCAGCGTATCCACCGAATGCACGCTGTCCCAGGTTTCCCCACCAAAGGCGCCGGCATTCATCGCCAGGGCCCCGCCCACCGTACCCGGTATTCCGGCAAAGAAATCGGCCGGCCCCAAGGACCATGACGAGCAGGCCTTCGCCAGCGCCGTGCAAGGCAAACCCGCGCCGGCCTCGACGCTCGATCCCGATCGTTTCAGTTCGCGAAATGCCCGGCCCAGGGACACGACGGCCCCCTCGATTCCCGCGTCCCGGACCAGCAGATTGCTGCCCATGCCGACAAAATGGACCGGCAGCGCCGGATCCAGGGCGCGTAGGAATTCCGCCAGATCGGACCGGTCGGCGGGCACGAAGAACAGCCGGGCGGGACCGCCGACCCGCCAGTGCGTGTGCCGGGACATGGGTTCGTCATAAGACAGGCGACCGCGCAGGGCTTGAAGCTCCAGTCCTGGCGAGCGGGCCGGCGCGGCGCTCATCGGGCTCCTTCCCTGCGGCCTTTCCGCACGGCGATTGTCGGTCCGCGCAGCCGCGCAGGCAGCTTGGCCGCCTCGGCGCCGATGTTGCCGGCGCCGAGCGTAAGCACCACGTCGCCGTCGGCCACGATATTGCGAAGCGCCGCCGCCAGACCCCTTACGTCCGGTACGAATACCGGCTCGGCGTTCCCTCGGGCGCGCATCGCGCGGCAGATGGCCCGGCCGTCGGCGCCGGAAATGGGTGTTTCTCCCGCCGCATACACTTCCGTTACGAGGACCCGGTCGGCGCCGGACAGGACCGCCGCGAGGTCGTCCAGCAAATCGCGCGTGCGGGTATAGCGATGCGGTTGAAAGGCCGCCACCAGGCGGCGTCCGGGCCAGGCCTCCCGGGCCGCCTGCAGGGTGGCCGCGACCTCGCGGGGGTGATGAGCATAGTCGTCCACCAGCGTCACCCGGCCGCGACTTGTCGAGACATCGTCGAGCAACTCGAAGCGACGCCTCAAGGGGCGGCATTCCGCCAGCGCCTGGCGGACGAATTTCATGTCGATGCCGAGTTCGTCGCCAAGGGCCACGACCGCCAGCGCATTCAGGGCGTTGTGGCGGCCCGGGAGATTGACGGTCACCACCGTGCGCTCGCCGCCGGGCAGCGCGACCTCCATGCTCGACCAGAGTCCCTCCCCGCGCAGCTTCACGCCCCGGTAATCCGCTTCCGGCGAAAAGCCGTAGGTGCGGATCCGACGCTGTACCCTCGGCAGGATCTCGGCTACGCCGGGATCGTCGGCGCAGGCCAGGAACAGGCCATAGAACGGCAGGTTGTGGGCGAATTCCACGAAGGCCTGTCTGAGGCGGTCCAGGTTCCCGCCGTAAGCGGCCAGATGGTCGTTATCGATGTTGGTGACGACCGCCACGACGGGCTGCAGGTGCAGGAAGGACGCATCGCTCTCATCGGCCTCGGCAACCAGGCAGGAGCCCGCGCCAAGCTTGCTGCGCATGGCGTTGCGCACCTGTCCGCCGACCACGTAAGTAGGGTCCTCGCCAGCGCAATCCAGCATCTCCACGATCAGGTGGGCCGTGGTCGTCTTGCCGTGCGTTCCGGAGACCGCTATGCCGTCGCGCCGGCGCATCAGTTCCGCGAGGACATCCGCCCGCGCCACCACCGGCAATCGGGCTGCGATGGCCGCCTTGATTTCGACATTGTCCGGCGGGATGGCGGAAGAGCGAACCACCAGGTCCGCGTTGCCCACCTGGGAAGCGCGGTGCCCGTAGAACACCTTGACTCCCAGGCTCTCAAGGTGACGCGTGGCCCGGCCCGCGAACCGGTCCGAACCCTGCACCTCGTATCCCAGGTTGGCCACCACCTCGGCCAGCCCGCTCATGCCGGCGCCGCCTATTCCGACGAAATGGATGCAATGCACCCGCTCGGTCAGTAATTTCCTCATGCGCGGGCCCTCGCCTTCAGACAGGCGTTCACGACCTCGTCGGTCGCTTCCGGCCGAGCCAGTTCGTAGGCGCGCAGCGCGCGCGCCAGGGCGCTGGCGCGATTGGCGGCGAATTTTTCGACTGCCTGCGCCAGTGCATCGGCGGAAAGGTCGCGCTCCGCGATCAGCGAGGCCGCGCCGCGCCTGACCAGGTACTGGGCATTGCGGGTCTGGTGATCGTCGGCGGCCAGGGCGAACGGGACCAGGATGGCGCCCAGCCCCACCACGCTCAGCTCCGCCAGCGTCAGTGCGCCCGCGCGGCATACCGCTATATCCGCCCAGGCATATACCTGCGCCATGTCGACGATGAAGTCGCGCACGTTCGACTTGACCCCCAGGCGCCGGTAGGCGGATTCGACCTCGCGGGCGTCCGAGCGTCCGGCCTGGTGCAGCACCGTGCATTCGGCGTTCAGCCTCGCCAAACCCTCGGGGACTTTCCGATTCAGGATCCGGGCCCCCTGGCTTCCGCCGAGAACCAGGATGCGAAGCGGCCCGGTGCGTTCGGCGAACCGGGTCCTGGGCGGATCAAGACGGAGCAATTCCCGGCGAACCGGATTGCCGGTCTCGACGCAGGGCCTGCGGGCAGGCAATGCCCCGGGAAAGGCCAACAGGACACGGCGGGCGAAACGCGCCAGCAGCCGGTTGGCGTAACCGGCCACCGTGTTCTGTTCATGAATCAGCAACGGCACGCGGGCAAGCCAGGCCGCCAGACCCCCGGGCGCCGAAACGAAGCCGCCCATGCCGAGCGCCACGCCTGGCCTGACGCGCCGAAAGATGAACAAGGCCTCAAGCAGCGCGCGTCCCACGGTGAAGGGCGCCAGCAGCCAGACCAGGAATCCGCGCCCGCGCAAGCCGGAGATCGTCAACCATTCCATCGCAACGCCGGCCGGCGGTTTGATGCGCGACTCGAGTCCGCGGCGGCTGCCCAGCCACACCACGTCCACCCCACGGTCGCACAGGGCCTGGGCAACCGCCAGCGCGGGGAAAACGTGCCCGCCGGTGCCGCCGGCCATGATCATCACCGAACGTCCGTTCATCAGCGGCTCTTCGACGGCCTGCCCGGCTCGAGCGCGGCGTTTTCGCGGTCGATGCGCAAAAGTATGCCCAGCGAAACCAGGGTGACCACAAGATTGGACCGGCCGTAGCTGACCAAAGGCAGCGTCAGGCCCTTGGTAGGCAACACGCCCATGTTCACGCCCAGGTTGACCAGCACCTGGAGTCCGATGCACAGAGCCAGACCGAGGGCGAAATAAGCCTGAAACATGCGCTTGCGCCGGGCGGAGGCGCGCGCCACGGCCAGCACCCGGACCACAAGCGCGGCGAAAACCGCAAGCAGCGCCAGACTTCCCAACAGCCCGGCCTCCTCGGCGATCACGGCGAAGATAAAATCGGTATGGGCTTCGGGAAGGTAGAACAGTTTTTGCACGCCCGCTCCCAGTCCGGCCCCGGACAGGTGCCCGGTGCCTATGGCCATCAGCGACTGGGTCAGTTGCCAGCCGCTGTGCAGCGGATCCGACCAGGGATCCAGGAAGGAGTTCACGCGGGCAAGCCGGTACGGCGCGGTCCAGGCGAGCGCGGCGAACGCGGCCACGCATGCAAGCGCCAGCGCGCTCACGTCGCGGAACCGCGCTCCCGCGACAAAAAGAACGCCCACGGACATCGCCATGATCAGCGCCGCATAGCCGAAGTCGGGTTGCCCGAGCAGCAGCGACGCCACGATCGCAACCAGGATTACCGGCTTCAACAAGGCGCCCATGCCCCGTTGCAGCGCCGCTTCGTGGCGTTGGGCGTAACCGGCCACAAACATCAGCACCATCAGTCGGACCGGCTCGCTGACCTGCACCGAAATCGGGGTTCCCAGGGTCAGCCAGCGGGTACTGCCGTTCACTTCGCGGCCCATGCCTGGCGCCAGTACCAGGACCAGCAGCGCAATCGCCAGGAGCATCGGCAAAAGCCCCAGGCGCTCCCAGAAGCGGGAGGGAATCTGATAGGCAAGCACAGCGCCGGACAAGCCGATCAGGGCCGCCACCGCCTGCCGCGTCAGGAAGAAGAACGCATTGCCGTAATCGCGCTCGCCGAGTTCCAGTGAAGCGCTGGCCAGGGCGATGAAGCCGGCCATCAGCAAGGCTCCGGCGGACAGCAGCAGCCATCCGTCCATGCGCGCCTCTACGGCATCCGGCGATCGGGAACTCATGGCGCCCATCGCGCTCGGCACGGCACTATTGAATCGACCGGACCGCGCGCTCGAACGCACGCCCGCGCTCCCGGTAGTTGCTGAACATGTCGAAGCTGGCGCAGGCCGGCGCCAGCAATACGGTTGATCCCGGCCGCGCCAGTTCCCGCGCGGCCGTAACCGCCTCGTCAAGCGTGTCGCTGTGCGAGACCGCACAATCCGCGCCTACCGCCCGGGCGATGCGGGCGGCCTCCTCGCCGAACGCGATTACCCGGGCGTCGCGTCCCTTGAGCGCATCGCGCAACGCGTCGTAGGACAGTCCCTTGCCGGCGCCGCCGGCAATCAGCACCAGTGGATCGGGAACAGTGCGCACTGCGGCAGCCGCGGCAGCCGCGTTGGTGGCCTTGGAATCGTTGATCCAGCGCACCCCCGCCCACTCGCCGAGAGGCTGCATCCGGTGGGGCAACCCCTGGTAGTTGGCCGCGCCGCGCCGCATTGCCGACGGATTAACGCCCAACACCCGGCCCATGGCCAGCGCGGCCAGGAGGTTGCTCAACTGGAAGCCGCGCCGCATAGCGCTGTCGCCGACTCGCATCAGGGGCGTTTTCGCATGGCATATTTCCGCCTGCGCGCCACGGCCAAGAATTCCGACCCGCGCTGCCGCGGGCCTGCCGAGGCCGTAATCCAGCCTTGGGCAGGTATGCGGCGGCGGCGCCAGCGCCTGCACCGAAGGTTCATCCGCGGGCGCAACCGCGTGCCTGCAGGACAGATAGATGCGCGCCTTGGCCGCGGCGTAATCTTCAAGGCCGGCGTGCGCGTCCAGGTGGTCCGGCGTAATATTCAGGATCACCGCGGCTTCCAGGGCGATCGGCGCCGAGCGTTCGAGCTGAAAGCTCGAAAGTTCGAGCACGCAGACCTCATTACGCTCCGTGAGCAGGTCCAGGGCCGGCGTTCCCAGGTTGGCGCCGGCGCCGGCCCTCAGTCCCGCTTCGCGCAGCATGTTCAGCAGGAGAGTGGCGACGGTGCTCTTGCCGTTGGAGCCCGTGATCCCCGCGAGACGGGCGCGATTGACGCCGGCGAAGACGTCCAGATCGCTGATGACCGGCATTCGCCGCTCGCGCGCCTGGCGAACCAGGTGGTGGTCCAGGGGCGCTCCGGGCGAGAGCAGCAGCCGGTCCACCTCCCCGGGCAACTCGCGCAAACCATCGTTTGCATGGCGGGCCGCCTCCGGCATGGCCGCGCTTATCTCGGATTCCGCCGGCGGCCGTGGCCGCGTATCGCAGAAAACCGCCGGGCGGCCGGTGCGCGCGAAGTAACGGGCGCAGGAAGCGCCCGTGGCGCCCATGCCGAATACCAGCGTATCGCCCATGAATCAGCCTAACGGATCTTGAGGCTGGCGACGGCCACCAGCGCGAGGATGACCGAAATGATCCAGAAGCGAACGATGATCTTCGGTTCCGGCCAGCCCTTGAGTTCGAAATGATGATGCATGGGAGCCATGCGGAACACCCGCTTGCCGGTGAGCCGGAACGAGCCCACCTGGACCATCACCGACACGGCCTCCATGACGAATATTCCGCCGACGATGGCCCAGGCGAGTTCCTGGCGGACGATTACCGCGACCGTGCCGAGCGCGGCGCCGAGCGCAAGCGCCCCGACGTCGCCCATGAAGACCTGAGCCGGGTAACTGTTGAACCACAGAAAGCCCAGTCCGGCGCCCCCCATGGCGGCGCAGACGACCATCAGTTCTCCGGCTCCGGCCACGTAGGGAACGCCGAGATAATCGGAAAAGATGGCGTTGCCGGCGATCCAGGAAAACAGCCCCAGGGCCGCGGCCGCGATCGCAATCGGCATGATCGCCAGTCCGTCCAGCCCGTCGGTGAGATTGACCGCGTTGCTGCTGCCCACGATCACGATATAGGCGAATGCCGGAAACAGAATGCCGAGCGGCAGGTACAGGTCCTTGAAATAGGGAATCAGGACCGAATCGCGCGGCTCGCCGACCTGGCTCAACACCGCCAGGACCAGCACCGCCGCAATCGACTGCAGCACGAGTTTGAGCCAGGACGGAAGGCCCGCGGAGGTGCGCATGGCGAGCTTGCGGTAGTCGTCGGCGAAGCCGATCAGACCGAAGCAGACCGTGGTCCCCATTACGACCCACACGTACGCGTTGGCAAGGTCGGCCCACAGGAGCGTCGAAACCAGCAACGCAAGAAGGATCGGAACTCCGCCCAGGGTGGGGGTCCCGATCTTCGAAAAATGCGAGCGCGGGCCGTCGTTTCGCACCGGCTGCGCCACGCTACTGAGCCTGAGACGGCGTATTACCAGCGGCCCCATTACCAGGGACAGCACCAGTCCGGTAAGCGCCGCCAGGACCGAACGCAATGTGATGTAGCCGAACACGCTGAGTCCGGAATACCAACCCGTCAGTTGCTGCGCCAGGTACTCAACCATGCTCGGCGTCCTCCCCGTCCAGATCTCCGGCCGCCTCGACGAGCGCGGCCACGGCGCGTTCCATTCCCATGAAACGCGATCCCTTCACCAATATCGCCACTTCGGCCTTGAGGTCGTCCGTCAGCTGCCGGCACAGGTCGTCGACGCCTGACCTCCAGTGCGCACCGGCGCCGAAGGCCCCCGCAGCTTCCCGGCTGTGTTCGCCGGCGCAGTACAGCCGCTCGATTCCGGCCCGCGCCGCCTCTTCGCCGACGCGGCGATGCCATTGCGCCGAATCCTGCCCCAGTTCGCCCATGTCGCCCACCACCAGCCAACGGTCGCCCTCCTGCCCCGCAAGCACGCCGATAGCCGCCGACATGGAAGCGGGATTGGCGTTGTAGGAGTCGTCGATAAGGCGCACCCCCGCACCGGGTTCATGCACCTGCAGGCGGCCGGAAACCCCTTCGCGCCCCCGCAGGCCCGCCGCCATCGCGTCCAGGCCGGCGCCGGCCGCGGCGGCCAGCGCGCAGGCCGCCAGCGCGTTGCGCAGATTGTGGGCCCCGATCAATCCGGTCTCCACGGGAGCCACGCCCGCCGGGCAATGAAGTTCGAAGCCGAGCCCGCTGTTGATTCCCTTCGCATTCCGGGCGCGAAAGTCGCCGTCACCGCCGAACCGCAGGACTGTCCGCTCGCCCAGCAGGTCTTGCCAGTAATCGGAAAACGGCGTGCCCGCGGGAATCACGCCAACTCCGTCGGGAGCCAGGGAGGACATCAGGACCCCCTTCTCGCGGGCGACGTTTTCCACGTCGCCCAGCCCGTGAAGGTGCGCGGGCGATGCGTTCAGCACCGCGCCAATCGTCGGCCGCGCGATTTCCGACAGGTTCGCGATATCGCCGGGCCGGCTGGCGCCGAATTCAAGCACGGCGGCATTGTGGGTGTCGCAAAGATCCAGCAGCGTCAAAGGCAGGCCGATTTCGTTGTTGAAACTGCGGCGTGACGCCAGCACGGACTGTCCGCCCCACTCGGCCCGCAGGATCGAGGCGGTCAGTTCCTTGACCGTGGTCTTGCCGTTGCTCCCGGTCACTCCGATGACGGGTATGTCGAACCGCCCGCGCCAGGTCCGCGCGCAGTCGGCAAGGGCGCCGCGAGTATCCTTGACGATGATCTGCGGGACGTCCTCGGAAAGCGGCCGGCTCAGCACCGCGCCGGTGGCGCCGCCGGAAACCGCGGCGGAAAGAAAGTCCGCGCCGTCGAAATGTTCGCCGCGCAATGCGAAGAAAAGGGCGCCGCGCGCCTGCGAACGGCTGTCGGTGCTCACGCCCGCAAAGTGGCCGTCGGGGCCCAGCAACTTCCCGTCCATCGCGGTCGCCCATTCCGACAGGCTGCCGCTGATCATCGGGCCGCCCCCGGATAACTCGCCAACGCCTCGCGGACTACCGAGGCATCCGAAAACGGCAGTACCCTCCCGCCGCTGATCTGGAAGGCTTCGTGCCCCTTGCCGGCAACGAGCACGATGTCGCCCGGCCGGGCCGCGTGCAAGGCCGCGCGTATCGCCCGGCTCCGGTCCAGCTCCATCACCGCCCGGCCGGAGGCGCCGGCCAGAATCTGCTCGGCAATCTCGCGCGGGTTCTCGCCGCGTGGGTTGTCGGAAGTGATGAACAACTCGTTGGCCAGGGCGCCGGCGACGCGACCCATTTCCGCCCGTTTGCCCGCATCGCGCTCTCCGCCGCACCCCATGACGCACCAGAGCCGGTCGGGCTTGCGGGCCCGAAGTTCGCCGAGGACCGCTCCCAGCGCGTCCGGCGTGTGCGCATAATCCACAAAGGCGTCCGGCAGCGCGCCGCCGCCGAAATGCTCCATGCGTCCCGGCGGTGCGGGACAGTTCGACAAGGCCCGCGCGGCCTCCCCGCGGTCGACGCCCAGGGCCCGCAACAGTCCGCAGGCAAGGGCCAGGTTGGCGCCATTGAAGCAGCCGTAAAGCCGGCTGCCGATCCTGAACCGGGACGTGCCCTCGGCAAGTTCCAGGCGCAGGCCCTCGGCGCAGGGGCGCACCCGCCGCAGCGACAGTTCGGCCGGATTGACGCCTTCGCAGGCAACGCGCAGGACGGCGCCGGAGAAATTCTCGGCCAGTTCGGCCCCGAAGGGGTCGTCGACGTTGATCACCGCCGCTTCCGGGCGATGCTCGACGAACAGCCGCCTCTTGGCGCCGCCGTACGCGACCGAATCGCCGTGATAGTCGAGATGGTCCCGTCCCAGTTGGGTAAAAGCCGCGAGCTGCACGCGCAAGCCGCTGATGCGGTCCTGGTCCAGCGCCTGGGAGGACACTTCCAGGAACACGTGTTCTACGCCGTTGTCGGCCAGGACCCGCAGCCGCCGGTGCAATTCATCCGGGTCGGGGGTGGTCATCGCGGAAGGCCACAGCTTGGGAGGAGGACCCCAACCCAGAGTGCCCATGGCGGCCGCGGGTCGGCCTAAAAAACTCATTGCGTGCGCGGCCAGCCAGGCCACGGTCGTCTTGCCGTTGGTGCCGGTAATGCAGGTCACGGCAAGGTTCGCGGACGGTCGCCCGTAGTAGGCGTCGGCAACCAGTCCCACCTTGCGGCGCAAGGCCGGCACGGAAAACGCGGCGACACCGTCCGGCAGCGAGGGCTCGGACACGCCGTCGGCGGGCTCCCAGGCGACGGCCGTCGCGCCGCGCTTCAGGGCCTGGGGCAGAAACTCAAGGCCATGGCGCGCGCCGGCGCAGGCCAGGAACAGACCCTGGGGCACGACCCGGTCGCTGTGCATGGCCAGACCCCGTACGCGCATCGTCGGCGCCTCGGCGCCGACGGCGGCGAAGAGCCGGCTCAAATCCGCCCCGCCGCTATCGATGCCGCCATCGCTCATCGGGAGGCCACCAATGTGTCGGACGCCTCGGGAACGCCATCCATCGGCGCGCCGATCAGCCTTAGCGCGCCCGTAACCACGCGCGAAAAAACCGGAGCGGCCACCTGGCCGCCGAAGTAACCGTTAACCGCGGGATCGTCGATCACGACCACCGCCACCACCCGCGGCCTGGATGCCGGCGCAAATCCGACGAACAGGGCCGTGTGCCGCTCGGAGTCGTAACCTTCCGGGCCAAGCTTTTCGACCGTTCCCGTCTTGCCCGCCACCCGGTAGCCCGGCACACGCGCTGCGGTTGCGGTGCCTCCCGGGCCGAGCGGTTGTTCCAGCAGTTCCGACATGATCGCAGCGGTGTGCGCGGACAGCACGCGCACACCGCCCGGGCGCTCGTCGGTCCGCACCAGGCTCACCGGAATGGTCCTTCCACCGGTTGCGAACACCGCGTAAGCGCGGGCCAACTGCAAGGGCGTAACCGCAAGCCCGTAGCCGTACGCCATGACCGCCTGGTCCACCGGCTTCCAGTGCTTGTAGTTGTAGAGCGATCCGTCGGCCTCTCCGGGGAAACCGCTTTCCGTGGCGCGGCCGAAGCCGACTCCGGTCAGCGTTTCCCAGAATCGATGGGGCGCCAGCTTCATCGCCACGGTCGTGGCGCCTACCTGGCTGGAACGGCGCAAAAGGGTTGCCAGATCGATCACTCCCAGCGGAGTGCGGTCCTTGATGACCTTGGGTCCCACCTTGACGTAGCCGGGCCCCGTATCGATCCGCTCGTCAAGCGCCCAGGCGCCGCTTTCCAGGGCGGCCGCCACGACCAGGGGCTTGATGGTGGACCCCGGCTCGAACAGGTCCAGCGCCGCACGGTTGCGGTAATTGCGGGGCTGAAGTCCTTGCCGGTCGTTGGGATTGAACGAAGGCTGGCTGACCATGGCCAGCACCTCGCCGCTGAGCGTGTCCAGCAACACCACCGAGCCCGAGCGTGCGCCATGGCGCTCGACCGCGTCCTTGAGTTCGGCATGGGCGAGATACTGGATCCTGAGGTCCAGCCCCAGGCGAAGGTCGCGCCCCCGCTCCAGCGGGCTTATGCCGGCAATGTCGCGCACATGGCGGCCCAGCCGATCGCGGACAACCTGCTTGCGTCCGTCTCTTCCCTTAAGCCAGGAATCGAACGCCAGTTCAAGGCCCTCCTGACCGTTCTCGTCGATGCCGGCGAATCCCACCAGGTGGCCGGCGATTTCTCCGGCCGGGTAGTAGCGGCGGTACTCTCGGCGCACCTGCAGTCCCGGCGCCTTCAGATCGACGACGGTCTGCGAGCGGCCGGGCGGCAGGCCTCGCTTGAGCCAGACGAATTCACGGCCCCGGGCGCGCTCCATCCTTTGCTCAAGTTGCTCGGCGCTGCTGTCGAAGGTTTGCGCCAGCCGCGGCAGGTAGGGCCGCAGACTCTCCAGGCTGCCGGGATGAACCCAGAAGCTGTCCACAGGGGCGCTGACCGCCAGCGGTTGACCGTTGCGATCCAGGATACGTCCGCGCCGGGCGACGATCTTTGCCTCGCGGACCTGTTGCGCATCGGCCCGCGACTCCAGAAATTCGTTCTCCAGCAGGTGCAGCTGAACGGCGCGGCCCGCCAGGATCAGGGCGCAGACCGCCAGGGCCACAGTGCAAACGGCGATGCGGATCCGAAACCCGCGCGGCATGGCCTGTACGCGCCTGCTCACGGTTCACCTGCTTTCCGCGCCCGGGCCGGGCACAGAGGAATCCGCCGACTCCACCCTCAGAAACACGATGTCGCGCCGGTCGGGCCGCCGCATCGCCAGGCGTTCGCTCGCCTCGCGGTCTATGCGGCGGTATCCCGCCCAGGTCGCCCTTTCCAGTTGCAGCGCGCCCCATTCCACTTCCAGTTGGTCGCGCTCGTTTATCAGGTCCTGCATGGCCCGAAACTGCACCCTGTGATCATGGCGCGCGTAGCTGAGGAGAATGCCGCTTGCCAGCGTTGCAAATGCAAGACCGAGCAGCAGCGAAGAGGAAAAACGCCCGGACGTCATCTTTCGTTCGGGCCCGCCAATCGTTCGGCGACGCGCAGGCGGGCGCTTCGGGCTCGCGGATTACGCCGGCTTTCGGCGGCGCCGCAACGCTGCATCCTGCCGACGACCTTGAGTAAAGGCCCGGCTGCCGAGGGGACGGACGGCAGCCGGGCAAGCGGAGGAGGCAAGCGCGAAGCGTTGCGCATGAATCGCTTCACGATGCGGTCCTCCAGGGAGTGAAAGGCGATCACGCACAGGCGCCCGTGCGGGCGCAGGCTGCGTACCGCCTGTGGCAACGCGTCTTCAAGGACCTCGAGTTCGGCGTTGACGAAGATGCGCAGCGCCATGAACGTTCGGGTGGCCGGATGAATCCCGGGCTTGTGGCTCCGCGTGACGGAAGCCACCAGCCGCGCCAGCGCGGAGCAGGTGGACACCGGCCGGTTTCGGCAGATCGCGTCAGCGATCCTGCGTGCCCGGGGCTCCTCTCCGCAGCTTCGGATTACGCGGGCGATTTCGTTTTTCGGCGCGCGGTTCAGCCATTCGGCGGCGCTTTGGCCCTCGGTGGGATTCATGCGCATGTCCAGCGGCCCGTCCGAGCGCAGGCTGAAGCCCCGCTCCGGGTCGGTAAGCTGGGGCAGCGAAACCCCGAGGTCGAAAAGGATTCCGTTGACCCTGCCCAGCCAGCCCTTGCGTTCGAGCGATCGGGCGAGGCAGCGGAAATTTCCGTGTTCGATCGAAAACCTCGGATCCCGTTCTTCAAGCACCCGGGCCGACTGCACCGCTTGCGGGTCGCAGTCCATTGCATGCAGGCGGCCGCTAGCGCCAAGACCCGCAAGGATCGCCCGGCTGTGTCCGCCGCGGCCGTAGGTCGCGTCAACATAGCGGCCGTGGGGGTCGAGCGCCAGGCCGCGAAGCGTTTCCTCCAGCAGCGCGGGTTCATGCTCGACCGCTCCGTTTGCATTCAAAGTTGCACGGCGCTCAGGGCTGCGTCCATGGACTCGCTGGTGCTGACTTCCAGCGCCCTTTCGCGCCACCGGGCCGCGTCCCACAATTCAAAGCTGCGCCCCAGCGCCAGCAGAGTGGCCTGGCGCTGAAGATCGCAGTATTCCCTGAGCACGGGAGGCACTCGCAGGCGCCCGGCCGCATCCAGGGAAACGTCGGTGGCGTAGCCCACGATCAGCCTTTCGGCGTCCCGGCCACCCTTTTGCCGGGCCACATCGTTCCTGACTTTGGCAAAATCCTCGGGCAGGTAGATCAGCACACAGCGGTCCGGATGAACGGTGCAGATCAAGCGCCCGCCACTGGCCTCGGCCACGCCCTGCCGGTAACGCGCAGGGACGCCGAATCTGCCCTTGGTATCCAAGGTGACATTGGCCGGGCCTTGAAACATTCCCTATCCGCTTAACCCACAATCTCCCACAGGCTCCCACTATACCCCAAAATAGTGCAATCGCAAGCGTCTAACGGCGGTCTTTCGTTGACGGAGAAACACCGCGGATGCAATATCGGATCGGGAACCTGAATCGGCGCACCCGCACCCGCGGAAACTCATGAGTATTTACTACCTGCAGAAGCTGATCTACCAACTGAACCGGGACGAGCATGTCCGGCAACGCTACGAAAGGGATTTTGAAGAGCTGCTCGCGGACTATCCACTGGACGACGTGGAAAGAACCGCCCTGCGTGAACCCGACATCGGATTGCTTTATGTCATGGGCGTGAACGGCCAGCTGCTGATGCACTACGCCGCCCTGCGCGGGTACGAGTGGGACGACTACCTTCAGGCCATGCGGGACGGCGTCGAGCGGCACGGGCCCGTGCGGGCCGGTCTGTACGCGATGACCGGAACATGAGCCTGGTATTCGCCGGCGTTTGCAGCCACGCCCCCGGAATCACCGGACGTTACGAGCGCGCCGACAAGGCGCAGCGCGAGGGGTTCTACGCCCGGATGCACGCGATGCGACGGCGTCTGGAAGCGGCCCGGCCGGACGCGCTGATCGTGGTTGCGGCCGAGCACTTCGCCAATTTCTTCATGGACAACATGCCGGCCTATTGCCTGGGTATGGCGAACGGCTACGAGGGCCCGGTCGAGGACGAGGAATGGCTGGGCATCGGCAAGGCCAGCGTTCCCGGCAATGCCGATCTCGCGGAGCGCCTGATCGGGGTGGTTATGGAAGATGTGGACGTGAGTTACGCGCAGGAATGGAAATTCGATCACGGGGTGATGGTGCCGCTCAACTTCCTGACTCCCCGTTATGACCTTCCCGTCATACCCGCCAACATCAACTGTCAGGGTCCGCCGCTCACACCCTTGAAACGCGCCTGGAAATTCGGCGAGAGCCTGCGCCGGGCCTGCGACGAGCAGTCCGAACGAATCGCGTTGATCGGGACCGGCGGGCTTTCGCACTGGCCCTGCACGCCCGACTCCGGCAAGATCAACGAGGCCTGGGACCGGGAATTCCTCGACCGCTGGGTGCGCGACGACTACTCGGGCATGACCGGCTACAGCGATGCGGAAACTTACCGGGACGCGGGCCAGGGAGGATTCGAGATTCGCACCTTCGTCTGCGTGGCGGGCGCTACCGCCGGAAGCCCGCGCGAGATCCTGTTCTACGAGCCGATACCGATCTTCGCCGTCGGCTGCACCGTCGGCATCGTCCACCTGTAGTTTGCGCGAACCCTGCGCGCGGTGTTGCCCCTTTCCCTCTGGAGCCACTTCGCGACGCTCCTGCCGGGAAAGGGGCAACACCGCGCTTCAGTCGGCGCGTGCAGCTTCAGCCTTTTCTATCCCCCTCCCCTGTGGAGAGCGTTGGAGCCAGGGATGGCGGAACCGAGCCAGGATGGCGCCTCTCAACAGGGGAGGGGGAGAGAAAAGGCGAGGGCAGGCAATACAGCCGGCGTCTGGTTCCGGTTAGCTGGCGGGGATTCTTAACACCTGGCCGACGCGGAGGCGGTCGTTCGGCAGGTTGTTGGCGCGGATCAATACCGCGAGGGGAACGTTGAAGCGCTGAGCGATTCCGCTAAGCGTGTCGCCGCGGCGGGCGACATACTGCTGCTCGGGCACTGCGCCCGCCTCGACCCGCTGCGCGATCAGCGTGCCGCGTGGCGGGTTCCGGTAGAAATACGCGCGAATTCCCGCCAGAATGGCCTGGGCCAGTTGTTCCTGGTAGCTGCCGCTGTTAAGCAGCCGCTCTTCCTGCGGATTGGAGACGTAGGCGGTCTCCACCAGGATCGACGGCACGTCATGGGCCTTGAGGACTGCAAACGGCGCCGTCTGCACTTTCGACTTTCGCACGCGGCCAACGCCGTGCAGGTGCTGGAGGACATCGTCACCTGCTTCCAGGCTGGCGCCGATGGAAGCGTTCTGCGACAGATCGATGATCATGGTCGCAACGGTGGGCGGCAGGCCGTCCATCTCGATTCCGCCAACCATGTCCGATGCGTTCTCGCGCCGCGCAAGCCGGCGGGCTTCATCGGATGAACCTTTTTCTGAAAGCACGTAAACGCTGGAACCGCGGACCCGCCGGTCCCTCACGGCGTCCGCGTGCACCGACACGAACAAGTCGGCGTTGCGCTGTTGCGCCCGCGTATAACGCTCGCGCAGCTTGATGTAGTAATCGCCGTCGCGCGTCATCATCGACGACATTCCGGGCTCCCGGTCGATCTGGCGCGCCAGGCGGCGGGCAATGGCCAGGACCACGGTCTTTTCCTGCAATCCTCCCCTGCCGATAGCGCCCGGATCCCTGCCGCCGTGCCCGGCATCTACGGCGATGAGGACGTCGCGGTTCGCGGGCGCCGCCATTCCTTCCGCGACGCCTTCCTGCTCGACGCCCCCGGGATAGATGTCAACCACAATACGGTGGCCGCGGCCATCCTTCCCCGCGGCCACGCCGAAGCTGGTGGCGGTCGCGGCGGCATGCAGATCGAACACCACGCGCAGCATGTCGCCCGGGTGACGGCCATGGCGCATCCGGCGCACAATCCCCGTGCCCCGATCGGGAAGCGTGGCGCTGATTCTCGCGGAATAAAGGTCCACGACAACCCGCGGCTGGTTGTCCAGCACCTCGAGCTTGTGGCTGCGCGCCTGATCGAGTTCAAGGACCACGCGCGTCTTCGAGTCGTACTCGGCCACGCGGATGCTGTCTATGCGCGCGGGTGCGGCGTGCAGGGCGCCGGCCATAAGCCCGGCAACGAGCGCAAGGAGGAGGCGGTGGGCGGTCATGCCTGCTGCTTAGTCGGGTTTCCTCGTTGGCGAGTATAGCCCCGAGGCACCGCTTGTCAAGGAAAAAACCAAGAATATTAGTAAGCTATTCACACTACTTAAGAAATACCGCTAGTCAGAGAGCAATTGCAGTTCCGGGTGCGCCGCCCCACGCAGCGACCGCAGAATCCGACCGCCCGTAGTCGAGTGGGCCCGCAGATTCACGAGCCTGCCCGGTTTCGTGTGCTTCAGGCGGAATGCGAGGTCGGGGGAGCCAAGGCGTCCCCCGGCGTTCTCGAACCACTCCACCAGCAGTACCTGGCAGGCCGCGGCCGGCGTGGACTGAACACCGTCCTCAAGACCGAGTTCATCCAGTTCGGCCAGATGCCGCAGGCGGTACAAGTCCACGTGCAGCACTTCCACCTTCCGCCCCGTTCCGGCGAGGGTGAACATGTGCGCATGCACCAGTCCGTATGTGGGGCTCGTCACGCGTGACCGGACTCCCAGCGCCGCCAGCGTTGCGGCCGCCAGAGTCGTCTTCCCGGTTCCCAGTTCTCCGTCCAGGGCAAGGAGCAGTAGAGGCCTGCCGGCGATTGCTTCCTTCAGAGCCCCGGCGAGCGTTCGTCCCAGCGCCGCGAGGCCGTCGACGCTACGGGCGCAATACGACAGCCGCCCGACCCTGGTCAAGGTTCATACTTCCTCGTGCAGGCGCTCGGCCGAAATCGCGCGGGTCCGCCTGCTCAGGGGAAAGCTTGCTGGCCCCGCGTGAACGACATCCATCCGCGTCAGCGAAAGGTCTTCCAGCGCGGATCTGACGGAGCGCGTAATGCGCGGCGCGGAGGTTCGACGGATTTCGAAACCGCGAAGCTGCCTGCCGCTCCTGGCGATGAGGTCCACTTTGGCCCCGGTGTGCGCCGCCCAGAAATAGAACTCCGTATCCTCCCCGCCAAGGACACGGATCAGGTTTTCCAGCACGAAGCCTTCCCAGGACGCCCCCGACCTGGGATGCCGCTCCAGATCACGCAGGCTCGAAATGCCGAGGCAATAGTGCAACAGCCCCGTGTCCTGAAAATAAACCTTGGGCGACTTGACCTGACGCCTCGGCAGATTTGCGCGCCATGGCTTCAGCGTGCGCACGACGAACGCGGATTCAAGAATATTCAGATAGCGGCGGGCGGTGTGGTGCGAGACGCCCAGCGAGCGCGCCAGTTCCGACCCGTTCCACACCTGCGCGTGGCAGTGCGCCAGCATGACCAGGAACCGTTCGATCCGGGCCGTCGGAGCATTGGATGTGAGGCGATGGATGTCGCGCTCAAGGAAGTCGCGAACGTAACGTTCCCGCCATTCGTAGCTCTCGCTGTCGCTGCCGGCGCTGTACGATGCCGGCAGACCTCCCCTCAGCCACCGCACGTTTGCCTGAGGCACCGGAAGTTCGGCGGGCTGAAGACCGGGAAGTTCATAGTTGGCGGCGTATTCGGAGAGCGATTCGAGGCGTTGCCGCAGCCTGTCCGGCACGATGCTGCTCAGTACGAGGAATCGCGCCGGGTTCCAGGGTCTCGCCAGCAACCGGCGCACGACATCAATAATGTGCGGGGCACGGTGGATCTCGTCCAGCACGACCAGGCCTTGCAGGTTGGACAAAGTCAGTTCCGGATCGTCAAGCCTGGAACGGTCCTCCGCCGAGCCGAGGTCGAAGAGGTAGGAATTCGAGCGCGAGCGCTGCGCAAATTCGCGTGACAGGGTCGTCTTGCCTGCTCCACGCGGACCCAGAAGGACAATGACGGAGTTGTTGGAGAACAGCCGCCGCAATGCCCTGACATGGCCGTCACGCTCAATCATGCCGTTTATCCCAGAAATCTGGAATACATAAGTCTAATTTTCTTCCAAATGGATGTCAAGACTCTAAAAGCGAACGGAGAGCCCGCTCCGGGCGTGCCGGTCCGGACTCCTGGCGGGCGGTACCATGTGACCATGCACAGGCAAACCGCTCCTCTACGGATTGCGGGCCGGAAAGCGCCGGTCGGCAGGCCGTCGTCCGGCCCGCGCCTCACGCTCATGCTGGCCGGAATCCTGCTGGCCACTTCGTCCCCGGCGGGAGAACAGGACCTCGAGCCGGTAACGCGGCAGCCGTGGCAGGAGGTCGTGGTCAGCGTCAGTCACATTGACCGCACGGCGCGGTTCTTTCTCGGGATCGGAGGCTATGAAGCGAAGTGGCGCGGCCCTCTCGATTCTGCATTGGCGGCGGCGTGGGAGCTGCCGCAAGAGGCAAGCGGCGAGGCCCTGCTGCTCGGTCCCGCGGAATACGAGTCGGGGCTGATCCGGCTGGTGCGCTTCGACAACGCGGGCGAACGCCTTCCAACACGCCCTGGGTCCAGGGTCTGGGACACCGGCTGTTACTTCAGCATGATGGTGCGGATGAAGGACATGCCGGAAATCTACCGCCGGGCGATCGACCTGGGCTGGTGGACCGAGACGCCGATTGCCCGGATTTCTTTCCGCGGTTCCGAATTGCGGGTCGTGATCTACCGCGGACCGGACGGAGTGCAGGTGCAGGGCTACGAGCGGCTCAAACCGCCCCTGCCCGAATCCATACCGGCTTTTGAAACGCTGACCGGTCCATTCAACATGATGCAGATGGTCAGGGACCGGGACGCCACCCATGACTTCTTCACTCGCATCCTCGGTTTCGGTTCCTATTACAAGGGCGATCCGTACCTCGCGCCCGAGCCCACCCCAACGCCGCTGGGCATTCCGTTGAGCCTCACCACCACGGTTCCCTATCGCGCCGGCATCGTGGAAACGCGGCCCGGAGAATTCGGGCGCATGGAATACATCGAAGTCATGGGCATGAGCGGGTTCGATTATTCGGACCGCTGCCGGGCGCCCAATCTAGGAACCCTGGCGGTGCGCTTCGAAGTCGGGGACGCCGTCGAAGCCCGCAACCGGATACGGGTACGGGGCTGGGCGATACGAAACGAAATCCGCCGCGTCCGGCTGGAACCCTACGGGGACATCGACCTGTTCGCCGTCGAAACGCCGGACGGCGCCATTATCCAGTTCTATTCGGCGCCGAAGTAATCCTTGCCGCGACGAATCAGGGATTCAGTTCGGCGCGCAGGGCTTCAATCAAATCGCCGGCGATCATGCCGCGCTGTCCGGCGGTTGCGGCGCGGTCGCCCGCGCGGGCATGAATGAAGGCGGCCATGGCGGCCAGGTCTTCCGGCTCGGCTTCCGGGAACTGCGCCCACAAGCCCGCCATCAGCCCGGTCAGCACGTCGCCCATCCCCGCCGTCGCCATACCGGGATTGCCGGCGTCGATCACCCACGGCGGCTTGCCGCTTCCCGACACCAGCGTATGCGCGCCCTTGAGCAGCGCCACGCCGCCATAGCGCTTCCTGAGCTCGGTAACGGCGCCCAGCCTGTCGTCCTGTACCCGGTCACTGGAGCTATCCAACAGCCGCCCGGCCTCACCCGGGTGCGGTGTCAGGATTCTCGGGGCAGTCCCCGCCGGAGCCTCGGGCACGAGACCGAGACCGTCCGCGTCCACGACCACCGGCAGATCGCCTCCCTGTGAGGCTGCAAACAACTCGCGGGCCCAGGCATCCTGGCCGAGACCGCAGCCGACCGCCAGCACGGTGGCCCGTTCGAGCAACGGCGCAAGATCTTCCGCGTTGCGGACGCCGCGCACCATGAGTTCCGGACGTCCGGACAGCAGCGCGGCCGCGTGGTCCGGGTGCGTGGCCACCGATACGAGCCCGGCTCCGGCGCGCAACGCGCCCTCACCGGCGAGCCTCGCGGCGCCGCCCATTCCCGGCCCCCCGGCCACTACCAGCACATGCCCGAAGCGCCCCTTGTGGTCTGCGCGCTGCCGGGCCGGGAGCATCGCCCGCAGCGTCTCCGCGGTGAACACGCGCAACATCGGCTCTCCCGCAAATTCGGTCTCGATCTCCGCCACCCCGTCCGGTTCGATCCGCCCGAGCGGCTCCAGCACGCGGCGCCCCACGTAATCCGGGGCGTCACCCAGAAACAGCCCGCATTTCTCGGCCACGAAGGTCACGGTCAGGGCCGCGCGGACCGCCGCCGTCATCGAGGCCCCGGTGTCGGCGTGTATGCCGGTGGGAATGTCGACGGCCACAACCGGCGCACTGCCTTCGTTGACCGCCTGCGCCGCTTCGAGGTAAAGCCCCCCCAGCGGCCGGTCCAGCCCGATTCCGAGCATGGCGTCCACGATCAGGTCGCATCCATCCAGCTCCGCCTGCACCAACGGTCCGCTGGAAACGGCGGATTGCCGCGCCGCCTCGAACTGCGTGGCCGCGTCGCCCCGGGGGCGATTATCGGGCGACAGCAGCATGACCCGTGCGTCCAGGCCCTCCTGCTTCGCCAGGCGGGCCATCACGAAGCCGTCGCCCGCGTTGTTGCCTGCGCCGGCCAGGACGATCCATCGCCGCGCCCCGGGAAATGCACGCCGGGCGCGCGCGTAGGCGGACGTGCCGGCGCGCTCCATCAGGGCATTGCTGTCGATGCCTTCGCTTGCCATGAGCGCGCCTTCCAGCGCACGCACGGCGGCCGTGCAGTATGCGGTTCGATGACTCATCAGCACGAATATTGCCCGAAATACATGCCGACCTATACTCTTTCGGCCCATGCAAGCTGCCGCGGAACACTCGCGTATCGCCGCCGAACTACCGGCGCTGGCGCGGGAATTCGGCTTCGAACAGGCCGGAGTGGCGGGAATTGAACTTGCCCGGGCCGAGGAGCGCCTGGAGCGCTGGCTGGAGCTGGGGCGGCACGGAAGCATGGGATGGATGGCGCGGCATGGACGCAAGCGAACCCGGCCGGCCCGCCTGCTTCCCGGAACGGTGAGGGTGCTCTGCTTCCGCATGCATTACTGGCCACGCGACGCCGCCCCGGCCCTGGCGGTGCTGGCCGACCCGGACAAGGCCTACATTTCGCGTTACGCCCTGGGCAGGGACTACCACCGCCTGATGCGCAGGCGTCTTCGGAAGCTTGCCGAACGCATCGCTTCAATGGCCGGACCCATGGGTTACAGGGTGTTCGTGGACAGCGCCCCGGTCATGGAGAAACCCCTGGCCGCGCAGGCCGGGCTGGGCTGGATGGGCAAGCACACCAACCTGATCGACCGCCAGGAAGGCTCGTGGTTCTTCCTCGGCGAGATCTACACCGACCTCCCGTTGCCGGTCGATCGCCCCGTGGCGGACCACTGCGGCAGTTGCCGGGCATGCCTGGACATCTGTCCCACCGAGGCCATCGTGGCGCCTTATCAACTTGACGCCCGCCGCTGCATTTCCTACCTGACCATCGAGCATCGGGGTTCCATTCCACTGGAACTGCGGCCGTTGATCGGCAACCGCGTGTTCGGCTGCGACGATTGCCAGCTGGTCTGCCCCTGGAACCGCCATGCGCGGCCCAGCGAAGAAGCCGCCTTCGCACCGCGCGGCGGCCTGGACGACGCCCGGCTGACCCGCCTGTTCGCGTGGAGCGAGGAGCAATGGCGGGAACGCACCCGGGGAAGCGCCCTGCGCCGCGCCGGCTATACGGGCTGGCTCCGTAACCTGGCGATCGCCCTTGGCAACACCGCCCGTTCAGGAGAGGTGATCGAGTCGCTGCGAAAGCGGTTGTCGCACTCCAGCGAAATGGTTCGCGAGCACGTTGGCTGGGCGCTTGAACGGCAGGCGGGAGATCAGGGACCCGCGCCGCAGACGACGTTGTCGATGAGGCGCGCGGCACCCAGCCAGGCGGCGGCGAGCACGACCCACTCCCCGGAGGGCGAAGCCGACGGCGGCGCCAGATCGCCGGCTCGCCGCACCGCGACATAGTCCGGCGCGAAGCCGGCTTCCGCCAGGCGTGCCGCCGCATTCTCCTCCAGTCCGCTGAAGTCGCGCTCCCCCGCCTCGATACGCGCGGCGCATCGCCGCAGTTCGGCGTACAGGGCCGGGGCAATCCTCCGCTCCGCTTCAGTCAGGTAGCGGTTCCGCGAACTCATGGCCAGCCCGTCCTTCTCGCGCGTAATCGGGCCCTCGATCACCTCGACGGGAATATGCAGGTCCTCGGTCATGCGGCGCAGGATCACCAGCTGCTGATAGTCCTTGCGTCCGAACACCACGGCGTCGGGCAGAGTCAGCAGCAGCAGGCGGGCCACGACCGAGGTCACGCCGGCAAAATGAGTCGGGCGGTACGCTCCGCACAGTTCGCCGGACAGGCCGGGCACTTCCACCCGGGTCGGGTCGTCCAGGCCGCGGGGATAGACTTCATCCTGCCCGGGCGCGAAAAGCAGGTCCACTCCCGCCTCGCGCAGCAAGTCCGCATCGGCATCCAGGTCGCGGGGATAGCGCTCGAAATCCTCGCCGGGAGCGAACTGCGTGGGATTCACGAAAATGCTCACGATCACTCGGCCATCGGTGCCGGCCAGGCGCGCCAGGTTCGTATGCGCCCGGTGCAGCGCGCCCATCGTGGGCACCAGCGTGACCTTCTCGCCCGCCCCGCGCCAACGGCGCACCTGCGCGCGCACCTGCGCCTTGGTCGTAACTGTCTGCACGGGGCAGCCGCCGGTTCAGGAGAAGCAGTGCTCGGGTGCGGGGTACTCGCCTGACTTGACGGCCTGTACGTAGGCCTCGCACGCAGCCAGCGGATCGTCCGCCGCGGTGATGAAGTTGCGCACGAACTTCGGCACCGGACCCTGCGTTATGCCGAGCATGTCATACAGGACGAGGATCTGTCCGTCGACATCGGGCCCCGCGCCGATCCCGATAACGGGCACCCGGCACTGCTCCGCGATCGCCTTGCCCAGTTCGTTGGGAACGCATTCGAGCAGCACCACGTCCGCTCCCGCCTCCTCCAGCCGGCGCGCGTTGGTCACCATTCGCTCCGCCTGCGAGGGATCGCGTCCATGCACCTTGAATCCGCCGATCTTGTGGACCGACTGCGGCCGCAGTCCGATGTGTGCGCAGACGGGGATGTCATGCCGGGCAAGATGCTCCACGATCCTGCGCTGGCCTTCGCCGCCTTCCAGCTTGACCATCATCGCGGCGCCTTCCTGCATCAGCCGCACGGCGTTGTCCAGCGCCTGCTCGGGTTCGCTGTAGCTCATGAAGGGCATGTCGGCCACGAGGAAGGCGTGGGTGAGTGCCCGGGCCACGTGCCGGCTGTGGTAGATGATGTCCTCGACCGTCACCGGAACGGTGGTGTCATGCCCCTGAATGACCATTCCCAGGGAATCGCCCACCAGCACCAGGTCCACGCCGGACCGGTCCACCAGCCGCGCAAAGCTGGCGTCGTAGGCGGTCAGGCAGGCGATCGGCTCGCGCTCCTTTTTCATCCGCGCCAGCGTGCTCACGTTCACCGGCGGTCTGCGCATGTCGCGCTGTTTCAGTTGAACGTACACCTGGGATTCCTGGCGATCTACCCTTCGGCTTTGCTGCCCGGCCTATCCGGGACACGCCAGCGAGCACATCCCTGTGGGCTCGGCGTCGGCTTCCCTGCCTCCGACGTTCCCGGATAGGCCGGGCAGCAAAGCCTCCAGCAGGTGCACCGTTTGATGATCAAACGACCAGGCCGCTGGGATCGAAATAGGTGCGGCCGGACCGGGCCTGTTCCATTTCGTTGAGCAGCAGTTCGATGTGCGCATCGTTGTTCACAAGATCAATGGCTTCGGTGTTCACTATCAGGACCGGCGCCTCGTCGTAGTCCAGTATAAATCGCGCCATCGCCTCGTTGAGCAGTTCGAGATACTCGGCCGTTATGCGCCGCTCCATCGGAATGCCGCGGTTGGCGATCCGCTTCAACAGGGTTCGAACAGAGGTCTGCAGGAACAGCACCAGGTCCGGCACCGGCGGATCGATCGCCACGGCTTCGCGCACCATGTCGTAGACCTGCAATTCGTCCGACGCCAGCGTGCACTCGGCATAGACCCGGTCGCGCTCCAGCAGAAAGTCGCTGATGCGGGTTGTGGGAAAGAGGTCGTCCTTCTTGATGCGCTCGGCGAGCTGCGTGCGGTGCAGCAGAAAATAGAGTTGGGACGGCAGCGCAGCCCGGGTGACCCCGTTGTAGAAGCGCTCCAGGAAGGGGTTGCCGTGCGGCGCCTCCACGATCAGTTCGCCGTTCATCCGGTCCGCCAGCAAATGCGCCACCGTAGATTTGCCGGCGCCGATGCAGCCTTCGACGGCGATATATCGGCCGCTATCGGACCTTTTTTTCATTTCCGTTCGCGCCCCGGCCTCCGGCGCGGCCCGATTTGCGGCGGCGGCGCTTCGACCAGGAACGGGAAGGCGCCGACCCCGCCCTTTTCCGCCAGTAAAGAACACACTGTTCGTCGATCTCGCCCAGGCGGCGGCGCAAGCACAACAGGCGATAGGCCGGGCAGAACAGCGGATGCTTCAGCGTCTGGTTCACGCGCCGGCGCGGCCTGGCCTGCAGCAGAGCCTGGCGGGCCAGTACGTGCTCCATGTCCGCCATCATCTTTTTCGTGGGCCGAAGTCCGTACTGGCTGCCCCGAACCATCCGGCGAAAGGCATCGGTAATCTGCGTATAGCGGGGAATCCTGCTGCCGCCGGGCGCCACGGCCCGGGAAATCGGCCCCCAGTAGAACACGCATAAAAGGAACATCAGGCTGGCGTGAGAACCCTCGCTCAGCCTCCTGTCGGTCGCTGCAAGCGCATCGCCGACGAATTCCCCGGCCCGCGGCTCGGCATCCATCCAGGGGCCCAGGAACGGGAACAGTTCGTCGAGCAGGCCGAAGCGGCGCAGTTCTTCAAAACTGGAAACAGCGTGACCGCCAAGGAACAGCTTGCGCACCTCTTCCAGCAGGCGGGCGGGCGGTTCCTCCCGCAGCAGCGGGGCCATTTCCCGGATCGGCTCGGCGCAACGCCCGTCGAGCTCGCAGCCGAGTTTGGCCGCGAAGCGCGCCGCGCGCAGCATCCGCACCGGGTCCTCCTCGTAGCGTAGGCGCGGTTCCCCGATCAGGCGCAGGCGGCGCGCGGCAATGTCCTTCAGGCCGCCGACGTGATCAATAATGCGTTTGTCGGCAAAGTCCCAGTACAGTGCGTTGATCGTGAAATCGCGCCTCAGGACGTCCTCTTCCAGGCTCCCGAAGCGGTTGTCCCGCAGGATGCGGCCATTGGATCCGCGGACAACCGCGCCCTGCGAATCCGGGGCCTCGTTACCGGAACCGCGAAACGTGGCGACCTCGATGTATTCGCGGCCGAACATCACGTGCGCCAGGCGGAACCGCCGCCCGATCAGCAGCACCCTGCGGAACAGCTTCTTCACCTGCTCCGGCCTGGCGTCGGTCACGATGTCGAAGTCCTTGGGCTGAAGATTCAGCAGCAGGTCGCGCACCCCGCCGCCAACCACACAGGCGCGATAGCCTGCCCGGTGCAGGCCGCGTAGCACCCTGACTACATTGGACGGAAGCTGCCGCGCCGCAATGCGCGGTTCGCCCGAATTGATTTTCAGCGCCGTTGTCTTGATCGAGGTCGAAACTCCAGCCACGGATGGCACGGCGCGCATCTGAAGCACGCCTTTATTCGGCTGCCTATAATATCGCACCGCGACTTATCAAGTACGAAACGCTCCCTTCGTCTAGGGGTCAGGACGCCAGGCTCTCAATCTGGAAACAGGGGTTCGATTCCCCTAGGGAGCGCCATATGCCCGCATGGGAAAGGCGCTCAGTCGGGTGCCCGGCGCCAGCGCAAGCGGTCGGCGCGCACAAGGAGCACGATCACGGCAATACCCAGGACAAGGGTGGGCGCCCAGCCCGCCAGCCAGGGCGGCAGACCGTAGAGCTGACCGGCTTCGGCCACCCCGCGGTTCGCCAGAAACCAGATCAGTGCGATGCCCAGCCCCAGCGCGGCCCGGGCGCTGCCGCCAAGGGTCCTGCGATTGGTAAACACCAGCGGCAGGGCAAGTACGCACATCAGCGCCACTGCCGCCATCGTCGCCAGCCGCGACTGCATTTCCAGGCGGAAACGCAGACCGCTGAGCTGGTTCGCTTCCAGGTAACGCGCGTAGCGCAACAGGCTGCCGACCGTCATCAGCTCGGGGCGCAGTTCAACGAGTTCGACGATATCGGGGCTCAGGCGGGTCTCGGTAATCCTCAGATCGCTGTACGAAGACTGCGCGCCGTCCTCGCCGACAACGGTCTCTTCATAGCCGCCGAGCTCGAGCTTGCCGTCCTCGTTGATCCTCGCGGCCCGCGCCCGGCCGAAACTGAGGATGCCCTCCGGCGCCAGCCGGAAAAGAAAGGCGCTCGCGTAGCCTTCTTCGTCGCCCGCGGGGCGCAGGTTCAGAATCAGGTCGCCGTCGCGCATCCAGACGCTCTCTCCCTGCGTCAGCGCCGGTGTCGGATTAAGGGCGGCCGCCCGCATGCGCTTGCCCAGAGAGTGCATCGGTGGGGCCAGCGACTCACCCAGGAACACCGCCAGCACAACGAAAAGCGCTCCCGCGGCCCACACCGGAACCGAGAGCCTGAGCACCGACACGCCGGAGGCCCTCGCCACCGTCAGTTCGTGGTGCGCGGAAAAATTGCCCAGCGCAAGGAAGCTCCCGATGATCGCGGCCGCGGGAAGCGCGTCGAACGCGAATTGCGGGATGCGTAACGCGGAGTAGGCAAGACCGTCGAGCAGCGTGTAGGCGCCCTGGCCGGCCATGCGGGACTGTTGGGCGAAATCCACGAACAGCGAGAGCGACACGAGCGCGCAAAGGCACACGAGCACAAGCGGAACGACACCGCGCAGCAGGTACCGGTCAAGAAGCGTCATGCCGTCTGCAGGGCGCGGATTCGCCGGCCGAACCGTTTGAGCAGGTGGGAGTCGCCCAGTCCGAAATACGCCGCGGCCGCGCAGGCCAGCAGCAGGTGAACCCACCACACGCCGAGCCACAGCGGCGTGATTCCCTGCCTGGCCCACGAAAGCGCCGCCGTGACCAGATTGGTGTAAATCACGTACACCAGCAATGCCCAGGGAAGCGAGGCGAACCGGCTCTGGCGCGGCAGGCGGCGGCTGAGCGGCAGCGCCATCACGGCGAGGATCAGCAGGACCAGGGGGGCCGAAAGGCGTCGTTGAAGTTCCAGCAGGGATTCCGGATCGCCTTGCGACCACAGTTCCATGCTGGGCGCCGCGTCCATGTTCATCGCCGCGGACACCGTGTCCGGCATGATCGCCGGTATGCCATGCTCGGCGAAGCGCACGATGCGAATCTGCGCCTCGCCCGGCCATCCGTCGTACAGCACGCCGTCGTAGAAGGTCACCATTCGAACCAGCGGGTCGGCGGTTTCCCGCAATGCCATTCGATCGGTGACGATGACCTGCATGCGCCCGTCCACGCGCCGGTGGGCGAAGACCCGGTAGAGAACGCCCTGTTCGTCCGCCTCCTCGGAATAGACCACGCCCTGGCCGCCCAGAGATACGAAATGGCCCGGTTCCAGCCGGCGCAGATCGCCCATGGACGCCGCTTCCCGTTCCAGTTCATCCACGGCCCGACGGGCGGCGGGCGCAAGGTCCAGGGTCATCCAGCAGGCCAGCGCGGCCACCGGCACGGACAGCGCCAGCACCGGCTTGAGCTGGGAACGGGCGCCGTAGCCGCAGGCGCGGATCACCGGCAGTTCGCTGTCGCGATACATGCGCCCCAGCGCGAGAAGCAGGCCGAAGAACAGCGCCGCCGGCATGATCACCGGCAGATACTGCAGGCAGGTGTAGCCGATCATCGGCAGCACCGCCTCGCGGGGCAGATCCTGCGAAGCCGCCGCCGACAGTATTCGCACGCACTGGTTTGTGCCCAGCAGGACCAGCAGCACCGCCAGCGCGCCGCTGAACGCCGCCAGGCCTTCGCGAAACAGGTACCGATCCAGTATGCGCATCATTCCTCAAAGGCAATAGAATGACCCACCGTCACGGACGGCGCCGGTTCCCTTAAAGCAGCGCCGTCGGATGGGTTTTCAAGAGGCGACCGCATGCAATTCGAAATCACCACGCAGAAGTTGAACAGTTTACAGGCTGACCTGGCGATCGCCCCGGTCTATCAGGACGAAAAACCGGCCAAGGCCACCGCCGGTCTGAGTGCGGGTCTGCGCAATCTGATCCGCAACGCCATGGCTTCGGGCGACATTCGCGGGAAGTCCGGCGAAACGCTGCTGCTTACCCACACGGGCCGACTGGGCGTGCGCCATCTGCTGCTCGCCGGCCTCGGCAACAAGGACAAGCTCGATGCGGCTGGCTGGCGCAAGGCGGTCGAGGCCGCCGTAAAGCGTGCCGAGCGGTCAAGCGCGACAACGGTGGTCAACCTGCTGGGACTGGAAGACGTGCCGGGCATGGACGCAACGCGCAAGGCGCGGAGTTTCGCCGAGCAATGGTTCTACGCCAGCTATCGTTACACGACGACCCGCAAGAGGGTGAAGGACACGCGGCCGAAAGACCGCCAGCTCACCGTTGCGATCGACGGCGATGAGGAAGCGGCGCAGGCCAGGCTGGGCCTCAGGCAGGGCCGCGCCATCGGACGGGCCCGCAACTATGCGCGTGAGTTGGGCAACCTGCCGGCAAACGTATGTACTCCCGCCTACCTGGAGTCGGAAGCCCGCAAGCTGGCGCGCCGCAGCACCCGCGTCACCGCCGAGATTCTTCAGGAAGACGAAATGAAGGAGCTGGGGATGAACTCGCTGCTGTCGGTTTGCGAAGGCAGCGAGCTGAAGCCCCGGCTGATCGTGCTCCATTACAGGGGCGCGGCGGACGAATCGCCTCCGGTCGCGCTGGTCGGCAAGGGGGTGACCTTCGACACCGGCGGGATTTCGCTGAAACCCGGGCGAGCGATGGATGAGATGAAGTTCGACATGAGCGGAGCGGGCTCGGTGCTGGCCGCCCTGCATGCCACGATCGAACTCAGGCTTCCGATCAACGTGGTGGTCCTGGCCGCGGCGGTCGAGAACATGCCCAGCGGCCGCGCCACCAAGCCGGGCGACATAGTCAAGGCGATGTCCGGAGAAACCATCGAGGTCCTCAATACGGACGCCGAAGGCCGGCTGATACTCGCGGATGCGCTGTACTACTCGCTGCGCTACAAACCGTCCAAGGTGGTGGACGTCGCCACGCTGACGGGCGCCTGCCTGATGGCGCTGGGCCGCCACTACAGCGGCCTGTTCGCCAACAATGACGACCTCGCCGAAGAGCTGCGCTCGGCCGGCGAATCAGCCAACGATCCGGCCTGGCGGCTGCCCATGGGCCCGCAATACATGCCGGAACTGAAGAGCAATTTCGCCGACATGGCCAACATCGGCTCGCGCTTCGCCGGGGCCACGACCGCGGCCTGCTTCCTGTCGCGATTCGTCAAGAATGCGCACTGGGCGCACCTGGACATTGCCGGCACGGCGTGGAAGACGGGGGGCAGCAAGGGCAGCACGGGAAGGCCGGTGCCTTTGCTTACCGAGTTCCTGCTGGGGCAGTAGCCCGACGGCGCTTCGATCTCGCCCCTCCATGCCCCCTTCTTCCGGGAGACGCATGAACCCATCCATGGGGCTTGCTCCGGCATCCCTGCCTCCAATACTCCCGGAAGAAGGGGGCATGGAGGGGCTCCGGTTGGCGCGCATTCGCACCTTGAGCTTGGTATGGTCGATATGAACGGGCGGGTGCTGGGGGAGCGGTATCGGCCGGCGGAGATTGAGGGCGAGGCTTACCGCCGGTGGGAGCGGGCGGGATGGTTTGCGCCGCGCGGGGACGGCCCGCCATTCTGCATCGTGATACCGCCGCCGAACGTGACCGGCAGCCTGCACATGGGGCACGCCTTCCAGGACACGGTGATGGACGCGCTCACCCGCTACCACCGCATGCGCGGCGATTGCACCCTCTGGCAGCCGGGCGTGGACCATGCCGGCATCGCCACCCAGATGGTGGTGGAGAGGCAGCTCGAGGCCGAGGGCCTGAGCCGCCGCGAACTGGGGCGCGAGGAGTTCGTCCGGCGGGTCTGGGCCTGGAAGGAGTCGTCCGGCGGGCGTATCGGAGACCAACTGCGGAGGCTGGGCGCATCGCTGGATTTCTCGCGCGACTGCTTCACGCTGGACGAAGCGCGCAGCCGGGCGGTTCGCGAGGTTTTCGTGCGCCTGCACGAAGAAGGCCTGATCTACCGCGGGCAAAGGCTGGTGAACTGGGACCCCGTGCTGCAGACCGCGCTGTCCGACCTGGAAGTGGTGTCCAGCGAGGAGGACGGCCACCTGTGGCGCCTGCGCTACCCGCTGGTGGACGGCGATGGCGCGGTGGAGGTGGACACGACCCGCCCCGAGACCATGCTTGGCGATACCGGCGTGGCCGTGCATCCCGAAGACGAGCGTTACCGGCAACTCGTGGGCCGGATGGTGCGCCTGCCGCTGACCGGGCGGGAAATCCCCATCGTGGCGGATGAGGCGGTGGACCCTGAGTTCGGCACCGGTTGCGTCAAGGTCACGCCCGCGCACGACTTCACCGACTACGAAATCGGTAGGCGCAACGGCCTGCCCTCGATCAACGCGCTCACCCCCCGGGCCCGCATCAACGACGCCGCGCCGCCGGCATTCGTCGGCCTCGACCGCTTCGATGCCCGCAAGGCGGTGGTGGAGGCACTCAAAGAAATGGGCGCGTTGGCGGGCGTAAAGAAGCACCGCCACGTCATACCGCGGGGCGACCGCTCGCAGGCCGTGCTGGAACCCTTCCTGACCGACCAGTGGTACGTGCGCGCCGCGCCCCTGGCCGAGCCCGCCATCGCCGCGGTCGAGGACGGGCGGGTGCGCTTCGTTCCCGAAAACTGGGCGGCGACCTATTTCGAGTGGATGCGCAACATTGAGGATTGGTGCATCAGCCGCCAGCTCTGGTGGGGGCACCGGATACCCGCCTGGTACGGCGAGGACGGCGAGGTCTTCGTCGGCCGGAACGAAGCCGAGGCGCGCCGGCGGCACAAGCTGCCGGACGACTATCCGCTGCGGCGGGACGACGATGTTCTGGACACCTGGTTCTCGTCGGCCCTGTGGCCGTTCTCCACCCTGGGCTGGCCGGAGCAAACGCCGGAACTGAAGCGCTTTTACCCGGGCACGGTTCTGGTTACCGGCTTCGACATCCTGTTCTTCTGGGTCGCGCGGATGATCATGATGGGCCTGAAGTTCATGGGCGACGTGCCGTTCAGGGAGGTGTACGTGCACGGACTGATCCGCGACCACGAAGGTCAGAAGATGTCCAAGTCCAGGGGCAACGTGATAGACCCCCTGGACCTGATCGACGGCGTGGACCTGGACAGCCTCGTGGAGAAGCGAACGGCGGGGCTGATGCAGCCGCAACTGGCGCCGGCGATCGAGCGCGCCACGCGCAAGCAGTTCCCGGAAGGCATCCCGGCGTTCGGCGCCGATGCCGTGCGGTTCAGTTTCGCCGCCATGGCCAGCACCGGCCAGGACATCCGCTACGACCTCGACCGCACTGCGGGCTACCGCAATTTCTGCACCAAGTTGTGGAACGCCGCCCGCTTCGTCTTGATGCAGCAGCCCGGGAGCGAGGGCGTCCCGCCCTCGCAAGACGCCTGTCCGGGACCCGCCGACCGCTGGATCGTCTCCCGCCTGGGCAAGGCCCTAAAGGCGACCGCCGAAGCGCTGGACGGCTACCGGCTGGATCTGGCGAGCCGCGCCATGTACGACTTCGTCTGGCGCGAATACTGCGACTGGTACCTGGAGCTTGCGAAGATCGTACTGGCCGGCGACAACGCGCAGGCCGCCGCCGCGGCGCAGAGCACGCTGGTTCGGGTTCTCGAGGCCGTGTTGCGGGCGCTGCACCCGATCATGCCGTTCATCACCGAGGCGCTGTGGCAACGCACCGCGCCGCTGGCGGGATCAACCGGCGAGAGCGTCATGATCGCGCCCTGGCCGAACTCCGGTGATTTTGCGGAAGACCGCCAGGCCGAAGCCGAAATCGAATGGCTTCAGGGATTTGTCCTGGGAATACGGCAGATTCGCGGCGAACTGGACCTGCCGCCCGGCCGCCGCCTGGAGGTGCTGGTCCAGGGCGGCCGCCAAGAGGACCGCGAGCGGATGGAATCGCTGTCGGGGCTTCTTTATCCGATGGCCGGAATAGACAAACTCACGCTGCTCGCAGCGGATGCCGAGGCGCCGCCCGCCGCGTCCGCCCTGCACGGCGAGCTGAAACTTCTGACGCCCCTGGCCGGCGTGATCGACCCGGCGGCCGAACGCGCCCGGCTCGGCAAGCTCCGCGCCCAGGCCGAAAAGTCCCTGCAGGCGGCCGAGAAAAAGCTGGCCAACCCGCAGTTCCTTGACAAGGCCCCGCCCGACGTCGTCCAGGGCGTGCATGACCGCCGGGAAGAACTGAAACGGGATCTTCAAAGCCTGCGCGAACAACTGGAAAGACTGAAGAACCTGGGCACCTGAACGAACCCGGGCCGGGACGCCGGGTAGTACACTTGACGCGGTTCCGCCCGCACCGCGGTGGAGATGCAAGGTGGCCGAACGATCATTCGCGAAGGAAGTTGAACTGCTGCGGCTGACCGCGGGCGAGGAATTCCGCGGCGAGGGCATACTCGCGGTCACCAAGGCGCTGCTGCAGTCGGGCGTGGCCTACGTGGCCGGCTACCAGGGCGCGCCGGTCTCGCACCTGATGGATGTGCTGGCCGACGCCGGCGAAATCCTCGACGAACTGGGCGTGCACTTCGAGTCCAGCGCCAGCGAGGCCACGGCGGCCGCGACGCTGGCTGCTTCCATCAACTATCCACTGCGCGGCGCGGTGACCTGGAAATCCACCGTGGGCACCAACGTGGCCAGCGACGCGCTCGGCAATCTGGCTTCGGCCGGGGTCAAGGGCGGCGCGCTCGTCATTCTCGGCGAGGACTACGGCGAGGGCTCCAGCATCATGCAGGAGCGCACCCACGCCTTCGCGATGAAGTCGCAGCTCTGGCTGCTGGATCCCAAACCCCGGCTGGACAGCATCGTGACCGCGGTGCAGCAGGGCTTCGAGCTGTCCGAGGCCAGCAATACGCCCGTGATGCTGATGCTGCGCATCCGGGCCTGCCACCTGTACGGGAGCTTCATCGCCAGCGACAACCGGCGTCCGCCGTTCACGGCAGCGGACGCGCTGGAAGCGCCGCAGCGCGACGCGTCGCGCATCATCCTGCCGCCCTACACCTACGAGCAGGAACGCGAGAAGACCGAACAGCGCTGGCCCGCGGCGGTGCGCTTCATCCGCGAAAACAAGATCAACGAACTCATCGATGGTCCGGAAAGCGAGCTTGGAATCGTGCTGCAGGGCGGCCTTTACAACGGGGTCCTGCGGGCCCTGGAACACCTGGGCCTGGCCGACGCTTTCGGCGGTTCGCGACTGCCCCTGTACGTGCTCAATGCCACCTACCCCCTGGTCGAGGAGGAATTCGTGCAATTCGCCACGGGCAAACGCGCGCTGCTGATCGTCGAGGAAGGCCAGCCCGAACATATCGAGCAGGCCGCCCACCAGTTCCTGCGCCGCGCCGACCTGCAAACCCGGGTGCTAGGCAAGGGTCCCTTCCCCATGGCGGGCGAATACACCGGTTCGGTGCTCAGGGAAGGAATCCGCGCCTTTATTGAAGAACACAGCCCCCGCCTGCTGAATCCGGTGGTCGAGCAGCCGCTGCTTCCCGCTGCGCAACTCGCTTCCGCGGTGCCGGAACGGCCGTCGGGCCTCTGCACCGGCTGCCCCGAGCGTCCGCTGTTCTCTTCGCTCAAACTGTTGCAGAAGGAAATCGGCCCGGTGCACGTGAGCGCCGACATCGGTTGCCATTCCTTCGCCAGCCTCGAGCCCTTCCACCTCGGCGCCAGCATCCTCGGGTACGGGCTGGGCAGCGCCGCGGCCTCCGCACTGCATTCACGGGGAGACCGGCGTCCCGTCTCGATCATGGGCGACGGGGGCTTCTGGCATAACGGCCTGACCAGCGGCATCGGCAACGCGGTGTTCAACGAGCACGACGGCGTGACCATCATCGTGGACAACGGCTACGCGGCGGCCACCGGCGGACAGTGGGTCCCCTCCTCGGAGGCCGATGCCCCGCGCCGCACTGCCCGACTGTCGATCGCCGATGCCGTGCGCGGCGTGGGCGTGCGCTGGGTGCGCAGCCTGAATACCTACGACATGAAGGGCACGCTCAGGATCCTGCGGGAAGCGATGAGCACGCGCGAGAAGGGGCCCAAGGTGATCGTGGCCCAGGGCGAGTGCCAGCTCAATCGCCAGCGGCGCATCCGGCCGCTGCTCGACCGGCTGCGCAAGGCCGGCAAGCGGGTTGCCCGCAAGCATTACGGCGTGGACGCGGAAACCTGCACCGGCGATCACTCCTGCATCCGCCTTTCCGGCTGCCCGTCGCTGACCGTAAAACCGAACCCTGATCCGCTGCGGCGCGCGCCGGTGGCGGCGGTGGACCATGACTGCGTAGGCTGCGGGGTATGCGGCGAGGTCGCGCACGCGGCCATCCTTTGCCCGTCGTTCTACCACGCGGAGCTGGTGGACAACCCCGGCGCAATCGAGCGGCTGATGCAGCAGCTGCGCCGCAGGATGATCGGCTTCCTGCAGAGTCGCAACCAACGCAAGCGGGCGCTCGCGTGGTAGCAGGGGAGCCGGCCTTGGTGTCGTGTCTCACGCGCACAGTCGCATCAGAGCGAGCAGAGCCCGCCAATGCAAGGCGCAGGCTGCAGGGAATACCGCGCGTATTTCCCAAGGCTGCAACGCCGCAGTGGCGGGCTCTGCCCGCTCCCGAAGGGCGCGTCTCCCTTAGCCCGTGGCTGCGTTGCGCCCCTGGGCAATGGGATACACCATTCCCGGCGGGACGCGCCTTGCCACAGGCTAAGGGAGACGCGCTGATGCGACTGTGCGCGTGAGACACGACACCAAAGTCTTCAAGCTGGCCATAGCCGCTCTCGGCGGCCAGGGCGGCGGCGTATTGACCCAATGGCTCCTGGACGCGGCCGAGGCCAGCGGGTTCATCGCGCAGGCGACCTCCGTGCCCGGCGTCGCCCAGCGCACCGGCGCCACCCTCTACTACCTCGAATTCTTCCCCCGCGCGGCCGCGGAGGAAGCGGGCGGCGATCCGGTGCTTGCGCTCATGCCGCAACCGGGCGACGTGGACCTCGTGGTCGCGTCGGAACTGATGGAAGCGGGCCGCGCCATGCAGCGTGGACTGGTGACGCGCGACCGCACCACGCTGGTCGCGTCCACCCACCGCGTCTTCACCATCGGCGAGAAATCGGCGCTGGGCGACGGACTCGCCGACAGCGATACCGTCCTGCAGGTGGCGCGGGCCACCGCGAAGCGCCTGGTGGCGCTGGACATGGAAGCACTGGCCCTGAAACACCGCAGCGTGATCAGCTCGGTCGTGCTGGGCGCCCTGGCGGGCGCCGGCGCCCTGCCTTTTTCCGCCGAAGCCTGCGAACAGGCGATCCGGGCGAGCGGCAGGGCCCTCGAACGAAACTTTGCGGCGTTCGAGGCCGGCAAGGCGCGCGCCGAGGCTGCGGCCGGCGGCGATGCCGCCGTGGCGAGTCCGGACTCCGCATCGCTGTACGACCCGGTGCCGGTTCCCCGCAACCTGAAAGCGAAAGCGCTGATGGAACGCGTTTCGAAGGAGTTCCCCGGCACCTGCGCGGACCTGCTGGGAATCGGCGTGCACCGCCTGGTGGACTACCAGAACCACCGCTACGCCGGCCTGTACCTGGACCGTCTGCGCTCCATCCTGGGACTCGACAGCCCGGCCCGCCAATACACGCTGCTGCTCGAAACGGCCCGCGGCCTGGCGCTGTGGATGAGCTACGAGGACACGGCGCGGGTCGCGGACCTCAAGACCCGGGCAGCCCGGTTCGCCCGCGTAAACGCGGAAGTCGGCGCGGGCGACGGCCGGCTCATGCGGATCGTGGACTACCTCAGCCCGCGGGTGGAGGAAATCTGCGGCAGCCTGCCCGCCTGGCTGGGCTCGCCGCTGATGAGATGGGGCTTCACCCGCCGGATAGTGCAGGCCTTCACCGGCGGCAGGAAGATCTCCACCGACCGTCTCTGGGGATACCTCCTGATGCGCGCGATGGCGCGCACGCGTGCCTGGCGGCCGAGCTCCCTGCGGCACCGCGAGGAGGACGCGCGCATTCGCGAATGGCTGGCCACGCTGGCGGAGCTGGCCCCGCAGGACTACGAACTTGCGGTGGAAATGGCGGCCTGCCAGCAACTGGTGAAGGGCTACGGCGAGACTTTCGAGCGGGGCTTGAGCCGCTATCGCGCAATCAGCGAGGCGCTACCCGCCCTGCAGACCGGGAGCGATCCGGCAAGCGCCGTGCGCGAGTTGCGCGACGCGGCGCTGGTCGATGAAGAGGGCAGGAAATTTGAAGCCACGCTGGCCCGACTGTGCGAGAATCGCCCAGCCGCATGAAGTCGCAAATCGCCAATCTGCTGAACGCCGGCTCCCGCCCACTGAACCTGCTGGGCGCGGCCGCGTGTTTCCTCCTGTTCGGCTACGCGCTGTTCGCCGAGCACGTCCAGGGCTACGCGCCCTGCCCACTTTGCATCCTGCAACGACTTGCGGTCGTGGGAATGGGGCTGGCCTTCCTGCTCGCGGCCGTGCATCGTCCGGCAAACCGGTTCCGCCATGCCTACTCGGTGCTGTGCGGCGCCGCGGGACTGTCCGGCGGCGGCGTGGCGATACGTCACCTGTGGATCCAGAACCAGCCCGAGGGCACCGTGCCGCCCTGCGGCGCCAGCTTCGATTTCATCGTGGAGAACTTCGGCATCATCACCGCCGTCCGCGAAGCCCTGACCGCGTCCGGCGAATGCGCCGAAGTGGACTGGTCGCTGCTCGGACTCTCGATGCCCGGCTGGGTCCTGCTGGCCCTTCTGGGCCTCACCGCCTGGGCCGTCTGGTCGAACTCCTTCGCCCGCCGCTGAGGCGCTTGATTCCAATGCCGATTCCGGGCATCTTGGCGGCCCGGCAGCCTGACGAGGGAGCAAACTCTTGAGCGACACATTCAATGCCATCGTGGCGCGCGAGCGCGACGGCAAGGTTCAGGGGCAACTCGAAGCGCTCACCGCCGCGGACCTTCCCGACGAGGACGTGCTGGTGGAGATCAGCCACTCGACGCTCAACTACAAGGACGGCCTGGCGGTCAGCGGACGCGGCAGGATCTGCCGCCGCCTGCCCATGGTGTGCGGCATCGACCTGGCCGGCGTTGTCGGGGAATCGCGCGACGGACGGTTCCAGGCCGGCGACCGGGTGCTGGTCAACGGCTACGAGCTCTCGGAAAAATACTGGGGCGGCTACGCGCAGCGGCAGCGCCTGAAGGGCGACTGGCTGGTGCCGGTTCCCGCGGCTTTCACGGCGGAACAAGCGATGGCGCTGGGCACGGCAGGCTACACGGCCATGCTGAGCGTTCTTGCGATTCAGGACGCGGGGCTAACTCCCGACGCCGGCCCGGCCCTGGTTACCGGCGCTACGGGCGGCGTGGGCGCGGTGTCCGTAATGCTGCTTTCCGCGCTCGGCTACGAGGTTACCGGAGTGACGGGCAAACCGGACGGCGCGCAATTCCTGCAATCGCTGGGAGCCGCTGCGACCATTGCGCGTGAAGAACTGGCCCGCGATTCAAGGCCGCTGGAGTCGGAGACATGGGCGGCGGCGGTAGATTCCGTCGGCGGAAACACGCTGGCGACAGTCCTCGCGCAAACGCGGCGCGGCGGCCTTGTGGCGGCGGTGGGACTTGCCGGGGGTTTCCGCCTTCCGGCCACGGTCATGCCGTTCATTCTGCGCGGCGTGACCCTGCGCGGCATCGATTCCGTGATGGCTTCGCAGGAAAGGCGGCGGCGAGCCTGGGGCGCGCTTGCCGAACTCGTCGATCCGGCGAAACTCGCCGAAATTTATCGCGTGGCGCCGATGTCGGATGTCCCCGCGCTGGCGAACGAAATCCTGGACGGACGGATCAGCGGAAGAGTCGTGATCGATGTCAACGCCTGAACCGTCGGGTCCGGGCGGCAAGGTGAACACGGGATAAAATCCGCGCCATGAAAAACTACGACCTGAGCGGCAAAGTCGCACTCGTTACCGGCGCCGGGCGCGCGCGCGGACTGGGCGAAGGGATTGCTTCGAAGCTGGCCGAATGCGGCGCCAGCGTACTGATCACGGACCTTGGGGAGTCGCCAGACGAGAACATGCCGGACCGGCACATTGGAGCCACGGATTCCATGCAGGCCGTGGTGCAGGGCATCCGGGACCGGGGCGGCGTCGCAGACGCCTTCCCGCTGGACGTGCGCGATGAATCGCAGGTCGAGGCCGCGGTGGCGCACGCCGTCGAGAGCTTCGGGCGCCTGGACATCCTGGTGAACAACGCCGGGATCGGCTACCTGATAGCCGCCTGCACCGAACTGACGGAAGACAAGTGGGACGCGGTCCTGGACGTGAACCTCAAGGGCCCCTTCCTGTGCACCAAGCACGCCGCCCGCCGGATGATCAGCCAGGGCGAGGGCGGCCGCGTCATCAACATCGCCAGCCAGGCGGCCAAGTCCAGTTTCCCGCACATGGCCGCCTACACGGCATCCAAGCACGGACTTGTCGGCCTGACGCGAACCTGCGCCCTGGAGCTGGGTCCGCACGGCATCACCGTCAATGCCGTTTGCCCCAACCACGTCACCACCGGTTTGGGCGCCGTCCAGAACGATTACTTTTCCAATCACTTCGGCCTGACGCTGGAGCAGTACATCGACAATATCCGCACACGAAATCCGATGCGCCGCGAGGGCAAGGTCGCGGATACCGCCAACGCCGTGGCGTTCCTGTGTTCCGACCAGGCCATCTACATCAACGGCGACTCGCTGAACGTGACCGGCGGCGAGGAAATGCACTAGGAGAGAACCATCAAATGCTGAAAAAACAAGCCTTCTTCGACGCACTGGAAGCCGCCCGCAAGCCGCAGCACGGCGGCGGCCACCCGTTCAGCCGGCTATGGGCGCAGGGCGCCCTGTCGCGCGAACAACTGGGGCGCTACGCGGTGCAGCACTATTACTACATCGCGCCGATCCCGCAGCAGTTCGCCGCGCTCTATGCCCGGCTGCCGGACCTTGACGCGCGCCAGCACCTGCTGGAGAACCTGCTGGGCGAGGAAATGCCGGAGACGCCGGAAAAACGGCATCCGGACCTGCTGATCAAATTCGCCGAAGCTTGCGGCCTTACGCGCGACGATGTGGTCAACGCGGCCCTGCGCGACGAAATCCTGCCGACCACGCGGGCCATGCGCGCCTGGATCTGGGAGTTGTCGACGATTCGCCACCTGGCCGAGTCAGCCGCGGGCATCATGGTTGCGCTGGAAGGCCAGCTGCCCACGCTGTATCCCGCCTACGTCAAGGCGATGCGCAAGATGGGGTTCAGCGAAGACGACATGGAGTTCTTTCACGTGCACATCGAGGGCGACGAAGAACACGCCCACATCGGCCTGGAGCTGACTGACCGCTACGCCACCAGCGAGGCCCTCCAGGAGCGCGCCATCGCCGCGGTGCGTGCTTCGGCCTCATTGCGCTGGAGCATGCTGGACGGCATACAGGCCGCGCTGGTGGTGCCGAAGGCCGCCTGACTTCGATTGAATCCGCCGGGAGCGCGGAGTGAGGGGCAACATGGAGTGTGCGCTGGTCACGGGTGCGGCCGGGGGGATCGGTTCGGCGGTCGTGCGGCGGTTCGTTGAGCGTGGCCTCAAGGTAGGTGCGATGGTGTTGCCGGGGCAGGAGGCGCCCGCCGGTCTGGCGCTGCCGGCGGAAGCAACCGACGAGGCACAGGTCGCAAAGGCCGTCGCGCAATGCGCGGACGAACTGGGCCCGCCGCGCTGGGTCGTGCACACCGTGGGGATCACCGGCGAGGGGCCGTTCGTGGATGTGTCGCTGGAGGACTGGAACCGGGTGGTGGATGTCAATCTCACGTCGACGTTCCTGCTGGCGCGCGCCGTGCATCCGCATCTCAAGCAGACCCGCGGCGCGCTGCTGATGTATTCGTCCACCAATGCGATCAACGGCGGCAACGAATTGTCGGGCCCCGCCTACACGGCGGCCAAGGCCGGCATCATCGGCATTGTCCGTTACCTCGCCCGCGAATGGGCGGCCGACGGCATCAGGGTCAACGCGATCGCTCCAGGCCCCATCGATACGCCCATGCTGGACCGCCTCGGGCCGGAGCGGCGCGCCTTTCTGGCCGAGCGGGCGCCGCTGGGCCGGCTCGGCACCGCTGACGAGTGCGCGGCAATGACGGATTTCCTTTGCTCCGACGCGGCCGGACACATGACGGGCACAATTACCAACATATCCGGCGGCCTGCTGCTGGACTGACCGGCGAAACAAACGAAGAGAGGACACTCATGAAAATCAGAACGGCAATTTCGGGCGCGACGCTGCTTGCGCTCATGCTGACGGGCGGCGCCGCGGTCGCGGACGAAAAAAGCGTGATGGAGAAACTCGCCGCGCTGGAAGGCGACTGGGTGTATCTGGACGAGAACGGTGAGGAGACCGACATGATCGGCTCCACCTTCCGGCTCACGGCGGCCGGTTCCGCCCTGGTGGAGGTGATGGCGCCCGGCGGTCCCGAAGGATACGAAATGGTCAACATGTACCACGCCGACGGCGACCGGGTGCTGATGACCCACTACTGCGCCGCCGGCAACCAGCCCCGCATGGAAGTGAAAGCGACGGAGGACAAGAACCGGATTGAGTTGCAGTTCGAGAGCGTAACCAACCTGGCCTCGCCCGACGCCAATCACATGCACCACGCCGAATATGTTTTCCGTGGCGATGATCGCCTGACCACCCGCTGGTGGAGCATGCAGGACGGGAAGATCAGCGAAGAGAACCACGTCACGATCGAGCTGAAGCGCAAGAAATAGCCTGATCGTTCATCAAACGGAGGGCGGCGCGGTGCTGCCGATCGATCCGCAGCGGATGCTCGCGGACCTGCGTGCGCTGGCGGAGTTCGGCAAGCTGGGCACCGGCGTCAACCGGCGCTCGCTCACACCCGAGGACCTGGCCGCTCGCGACTGGCTGCTTGAGCGCATGCGGGCCGCGGGGCTCGATGCGCAAATCGACGGAATCGGCAGCGTGGCCGGGCGCACTCCCGGGAGCCGCAGGCACATACTGATCGGCTCGCACACCGACTCGGTGCCCAAGGGCGGGTGGCTGGACGGTTCCATGGGGGTGATCTTCGGGCTGGAAATTGCGCGGGCCTACGTGGAGGCTGGCCGGTCCGACGACGCGGGCGTGGAGGTGATTTCCTTTATCGACGAGGAAGGGCGTTTCGCCGGGTTGATGGGAAGCGCCGCGTTTACCGGAAAAGTGACCGAGTCCGATTTCGGCAAGCTCACCGACGAACGCGGCCAGAAACTGGAAAGCGCGCTACAGGCCGCCGGCTATGCGGGGCGCGAGCTGCTGCGCTGCGAGCCGGAGCGCCACGCGGCCTACCTCGAGGCGCACATCGAACAGGGCCCGGTACTGGAGACCGCCGGAAAGCAGATCGGACTGGTGACGGACATCGTTGGCGTAGCCCGTTGCGAAGTCGTTTTCACGGGCCAGGCCGACCACGCGGGGACTACG
The DNA here is from genome assembly GCA_026707445.1 of Gammaproteobacteria bacterium. GTDB lineage: Bacteria > Pseudomonadota > Gammaproteobacteria > Steroidobacterales > Foliamicaceae > Foliamicus. Next base: position 12,312 of record JAPOWV010000024.1, on the reverse strand, counting down.
CCCATGGAACTGCGCCGCGACGCGGCTGCGGCGCTGTATGCCTTCGCCGACGACCTCGCGCGCTTCTGCCGCGAGGAAGGCAGCGACCGGACCGTCTGGAACCTGGGGATCGCGGCGATGGATCCGGGCGCCTACAACGTCGTGACCCGACAGGCCCGCCTGGGCGTGGAGTACCGCGATCCGTCGGAGGCCGTGCTGGACCGCATCCGGCGATATATCGGCGAAAGCGCCAAGCGCGTGGCCAAGCGGCACCGCGTCTCCGCGCAAGTCGTCGCGGGCGCGGGCATCCGTCCGAACCCGATGGACGAGTCCATCCTGAGCCACCTGGAGGAGGCTGCCGCCGACCTGGGCGCATCCAGCATGCGCATGCCCAGCGGCGCGGGACACGATGCCACGATGCTGGCGCCGTTGATCCCGTCGGCGATGATGTTCGTGCCGAGCATCGGCGGGCGCAGCCACGACATCTCGGAAGACACGCGCGAGGAAGACATCGTGCTGGGACTGAAGGTGCTGGCACGCGCGGTCGAGCGGATCATTGCCCCCGCGTAATCCGGTAACGAAGGCGTCCCGATAAACGAAAGCCCGGGGTCGCCGGGCTTTCGCGTTATCGAGGTTTCAGTTTCCTGTCAGAACGAGTAGCTGAAGCTCGCCGTCACCAGGCGCGGCTGTCCCAGCGTGCCGATCACGATGATTTCGTCCCCGTCCCCGTCCAGGAAGAAGAAGTCGGGGAAGGTCTGCACGTCCGTGTAGTAGTCCTCGTCGGTCAGGTTCTCGACGTTGAGCGTCAACTGCCAGTTCTCGCCGGCAACGCCTGCCTGCACACCCACCAGGGTGAAGCTGGGGTTGACCACACTGACGCCCGGCGGATCGGACAGGCGCAATCCCGTGTATTTCCCGTTGTGGCTGATCTGCCCGCTGGCGATGAAATTCATGCCGTTCGCCAGGGGAACGCTGTAGTCTGCGGACACGTTCCAGCTGAAGTCGGGCGTGACCGGCGGCGTGTCGCCTCCAATGTCTTTCATTATGGGGCTGCCGTCGTCATTGGCGCCGACCACCACGCTCGTGCCGCTGTCCCATTCGGCTTCGATCCAGCCGGCCGAGAAGGCGACCGAAAGCGACTCGCTCACCGCCAGGCTTACTTCCGCCTCCACGCCGAACTGCTTGGAATCGCCCACATTGTTGATCAGCTCCACGATTCCTGCCCCCACGGCGGGAACCTGCGTTTCGATCTGGCGCTGGTTGTAGTCGATGAAATAGGCCGCGACCGACGCCGACCCCCGGCCATCCATCAGGCGGCCTTTCCAGCCGGCCTCGAAATTGGTTGCGTCCTCGGCATCGAAAGCCGGCAAGTGGTCCGGAACGTCCTCGCTGATATTGAAGCCGCCCGGCTCGAAACCGCGGGCGACCGTGCCGTAAAGCATGGAATCCTCGCTCAGCCAGCGCGTTACGGACACCCTCGGCAGAATCTCCGTGCCGCTGTCGCTGCCCGTGTGGTTGGTGCTGAAGCGCAGCGTATCGTTCTTCCAGCGGTCGGCGCGCAATCCCACGCCCAGCTCCCATTCGCCCATGTCGTAGGTGGCGTTGACGAACGCGGCGAGGTGGCTCTTGTCGCGCATGCGCTTCTCGAACGGAGTCATCACGACGTCGCCGGTTTCCTCCGCCTCGGTAACGGTCTCGCCCGCCCAGACGCCGGTGCACAGCAGTCCCGCCGCGCAGCCCAGCGGCCCGTCGATATTGCCGTCCGCGAAAATCACCGTGTCGTACCAGATCAGGTCGGAATCCATCTCCTCGTCGTACTTCGAGTAGTACACGCCGCCCAGCCATTGAAACGCCCCTTCGTCCGTGGAAGTGAAGCGGATTTCCTGGGTCAGCACGTCCATGTCCTCCGGCCGGATCAGCGACAGCAGGTATTCCTCCTTCTGATCCAGGTCGGTAAAGCGGGTGCTATCGGTAGTGGTCCACGACGAAACCGATGTGATGTCGAAGCCGTCCAGCTCCCAGGTCAGCTCGACCATGCCCGAGGTGGTGTCGCGTTCGTGCCGGGGATTGATGCTTGCGGGAACAACGTTCGGGTGCTGGAGATCGTTCTCGTCCAGTTCCCGGATCCAGGTGTTGTTCGGACCCTCGAAATCGTTGAAGCGCACGGAAACATACGCGGACAGGTTGTCGCCAAGCGGGCCAGCCAGCGAAACGCGCGCGCCGGATTCTTCGGTGTTGCCGATGTCCTCGTCGTTGTTGCCGGCAATGCCGTTAAGCCTCGCCGGGTTCGGGTTGCTGAGATAGCCGTCGTTGTTGGCCCAGAAGGCGAACACCCGCATGGCCCAGTCGCCCTGTCCGAGCGGCAGGTTGAGGCTTCCTTCGATATCCAGGACGCCCTGGTCGCCCGCCACGCCCTTCACGCGGCCGAACATGGACTCCGGATCGGGCCGGGCGCTGACGAACTTGATCGCGCCGCCGATGTTGCTGCCGCCGTAGAGCGTGCCCTGCGGCCCCTTCAGCACCTCAATGCGTTCGAGGTCGCCGAAGCGCGAGGACGCATCGGAAAACAGCTGCACGTCGTCGAGATAGAAGCCCACGCCCTGCGTGTTGCCGAAAGCGCCCAGGCCGCGGACCGACACGTTGGGAAAACCGTCGAGGCGGGTGGAGAGGTTGAGGTTGGGCACCTGGAAGCCCACGTCCTCCAGCCCCCAGATGTTCTGCCGGTCGATGTCCGCGCCGGTGATCACGGATACGGACTCGGGGATCTCCAGCAGGCTCTCCGCGCGTTTCCGCGCGGTCACTACAATCTCTTCGATTGCCCCGGCGGCGTCCTCCTGCGCTATCGCCGTCCCTGCTGGCAGTAGAGAAATGGAAAAAGCTGAAATCGCAGCTATTGATCCAAGCCACGCAAAGTTTCTTGAGAACTTCAGCATCCTGGCGTCCCCCAATACTGACCGAACTACTGATTCTCCACAAATCCCGGCCTGAATCAAGCGCTCCGAATTCCGTCGCCGGTCCGCTTGCGCCATAATGGATTGTTTACGAACCGGTCGGCGCAGAAGGAGTTCCGGCATGAGCGCACCTCTCAGCGAGAACGCCATCGCAGTTCTCAGCCAGCAGGGTCATTCCCTGATGACCGGCGACTCCGTGGGTGAGCGCTACAGCGTGGACTTCACCTCGGAAAACGCTTTCCGACCGTCAGCCGTAGTGCGCCCGGGTTCCACGGACGAAGTGTCCCATGTGCTGAAGACTTGCCACGAACTCGGGCAGCCGGTGGTCGTGCAGGGTGGCATGACGGGCCTGGCCGGCGGCGCCACGCCGCAGGCGGGCGAACTGGCGCTTTCGCTTGAGCGGCTCACCGGCATAGAGGAGCTGGACGCGGCCGCCATGACCATTACCGCCTGGGCGGGAACTCCGCTGCAAGTGATACAGGAAGCGGCGCGGGACGCCGGATTTCATCTGCCGCTGGACTTCGGCGCGCGCGGTTCCTGCCATATCGGCGGGGCGATCGCCACCAATGCCGGCGGCAACCAGGTCATCCGCTTCGGCATGACCCGCAACCTGGTGCTGGGACTGGAAGCGGTGCTGGCGGACGGCACGGTCATCAGTTCGCTGAACAAGATGCTCAAGAACAATGCCGGCTATGACCTGAAGCAGTTGTTCGTGGGCACGGAAGGGACGCTCGGTGTCATTACGCGCGCGGTATTGCGTCTCTATCCCAAGCTCGAGAGCACCTGCACGGCCCTGTGCGCCGTGCGTTCATTCGATCCCGCCGTCAGGCTGCTTCGTGAACTGCAGGGCAAACTGGGCGGCTCGGTGAGCGCATACGAGGTGATGTGGTCGCCCTATTTCGACCGCGTGATCAGGCACAGCGACAGCCTGCGCTCGCCCTTCGACCGGGATTACCCGATTTACGCGCTGGTGGAGGCGGAAGGCTCGGACCAGGAAACCGACAGCCGGCGCTTCGAGGAAGTCCTGGCCGGCGCGCTGGAGGCGGGACTGATCGATGACGCGGCGATCGCGCAGTCGGAAAAGGACCGGCAGGCTTTCTGGAACATCCGCGACGGGGTGGCCGAAATCACCGCCGACCTGTTGCCCTACGCCAGCCTGGACGTCAGCATGGATATCGCCGAGATGGCGGAGTTTCTGGATCAGTTCGACACGGAACTCAAGGAAGCGTTACCGGACGCCATCAATCTCGTGTTCGGACACATCGGCGACAACAACCTGCACCTGTTCGTAAGCACGCGCCGCGAGGGCGATCTGAAGACCATCTTCGACATCGGCTACCGGCTCACCGGCGCGCACGGCGGCTCGGTATCCGCGGAGCATGGCATCGGCGTGCTCAAGCGCGACTACCTGCACCTGTCGCGCAGCCCGGAAGAAGTCGAACTGATGAGGTGCCTGAAGCAGGCCCTCGACCCCAGGGGCATCCTCAACCCCGGCCGCGTAATACCAGCCTAGATCAGCCGGTCATCGCAACGGCCATCGAGCCGCAGCTGTTGGCTTCGAGGATTTCGATCCAGTAGCCGTCGGGGTCCTTGATAAAGGCCAAGCCTTTCATCTTGCCGTCGTCCGGGCGCTTGACGAAATCCACGCCCAGTTCCTCGAAGCGCTTGCAGGCGGCATAGACATCCGGAACCGACAGCCCGATGTGACCGAAACCGCGGGGATCAGCGTTGCCGTCGTGGTAGCCGGCGAAATCGTCGTCGTCCTCGGTACCCCAATTATGGGTCAGCTCGATCATTGCCTTCTGGCGGAAGGCATAGGCCGCGCGCGCCTCCGCGCCGTCGGGAATCGGCTCGTCGTCTTCCGTGACGTAGCCCATGAAATACAGCGAGAACTCCATTTCGGGAAACCGGAATTCCTTGATCAGCGTCATCCCCAGGACCCGGGAATAGAAGTCCAGCGACCGTTGCGGGTCCTTGATCCGCAACATCGTCTGGTTCATGACATAGCCTTCTGTCTCGGGGACCGATACGACCTGCCCCTCCTGTACGTTGGATTCGACGGACATTTGACCTCCTCAGTCGGAATTCAGAACTTGACCCGCGCGATGAATGTCGCAAGGCGCGGCTGGCCCAGCGTGCCGATTACGGGATTGAAGGTCAAGCCGATCGGATCGTTGCGGTCCCGCCCCGGAACCGAGTCCCCGGGCCACACCGACCCGTCGGTGTAGTAGCCCTCGTCGAACAGGTTGCGCACGTTGACCGCCAGCGACCAGCGGTCGGTTTCCACGCCCACCCGCAGGTTGAACACCTGGAAGCCCGGATGCTTGACGGTGTTCTCGGTATTGAACCAGAACGGCCCCTTGGCCAGCATGGTCCCGCGGATCAACAACTCCATTCCCCCCGTCAGCGGCCTGCGGTACTGCGCCGCCAGGTTCACCGAACTCTTGGAGATCCAGGGCGGGAAATGACTGTCCACTTCGCTGAAGCGGTTGATCACGTCGAACACCGAACTGTCCTCATCGAAGTCCGCCTCGACCAGGCCTGCGCCGCCGCTGATGGTCAACTCGTCGCTGACGGCCCAGGTGAAGTCCATCTCGGCGCCGTATTGCGTGGAACTGCCGGCATTGAGGATGTTCTCGATGATGCCGCCCACCGATATCTGGTTCTGCAACTCGAACTGCCGATCGGTGTAGTCGATGAAGAACGCAGCCACGTTCAGGTCAACGGGACGATCACCCAGCATCAGCGAGGTCTTGATCCCGACCTCGTAGTTGTCCGCCGTTTCCTTGTCATAAGGAACCAGCGACGGTATGCCTTCCTGGGTGTAGAGGTTGTAGTTGCCGGGCTCGAAGCCGCGTGCGTAACTGAAATACAGGTGCGTTCCCGCTTCCGTGAAGTAGGAGATCGACGCCTTGGGGAGGAATTCCGAGCCGCCCTGCTCCAGGTAATTCTCGTAGTTCGGATAGAACCCGGTGGTGGTCACCCAGTAATCGCGGTTGCGGTCCAGCGTGTCCGCGTTCCAGTCGTCCAGGCGCGCGCCGATGCCGATTTCCCAGTTGTCGTCCAGCCGGTAGCTCGCGGTAATGAACAGCGCCTTGTTGGTGCGTTCCCGGTCCCGGTTCTCGAACGGAAAGTACAGGCGGTTCATGATTTCCTGTTCGTAGCTTGGCGTCTGCACGGGCGTGCCCAGCCGCGGGTCCGCGTCGGGGCTCGGAAGCGCGTTGCGCTCCGCCGGACTCAAGGGCTCCAGGATGCCCAGCGAACCCGGCCGGCCGCAGTCGCCGAACAGGTGGCACAGGACTTCGGTGGTTCCGTAAAAGGTCGCCCAGGAGTCCCATTCGTTTTCCCACCGGGCGTAATAGGCGCCGGCCTGCCACTCGAGCGGACCCTCGCCTTCCGAGGTGAAGCGGAACTCGTGCGTCTGCACGTCGGTGAATTCCGGACGCACCAGGTCGAATCCGACTTCCGAACTGACGTCCAGGTCCGTGGTCCGCAAGCCCTCCGCGTCGGTGACCGCGCCCAGATACGTGAAGTTGCCCAGGCCCGAAACGTCGTGGCTGATCTCCAGAAGCCCCCCGGTCGTCTGACGGTCGTTGCGCCCCGCAAACGTCAGTTCACGGTCGCGGTTGTAGGTCAGGTTGTTGCCGTCCTCGACCCGCCAGTTGTTGTTGCCCGCATCAAGCTCGTTGTGCCGCACGGCGGCATAAAGCGTCGTGTTCTCGGCCAGCTCGGCCTGCACCGAAACGCGAAAACCGATTTCGTCGCGCTCGTTGGGATACTTGCGCCACCTCTCGGTCACGTCCTCGCGGTACATGTTGGGCGCGCCCGGATTGTTCGCCGGAATCCCGTACGGCCAGAGCGTGTCGGTCTCGTTGGACCGGCCGTTGCGCCGCTCGGGAGCGACCGCCTTGACGAAGCCGTCATCCTGCTTCGAGTACGCGAAAACCCGGACGGCGGCGGCGTCGCCCAGCGGCAGGTTCACGACCCCTTCGAAGTTCATCATGCTCTGCCCGCCGGCTTCCACTTCCAGCTCGGCGCTGGTCTCTCCCAGGGCCGGACGCCTGGTCACGAACTTGACCGCGCCGCCGATGTTGTTGCCGCCATACAGCGTGCCCTGCGGGCCCTTCAGTACTTCGACGCGTTCCATGTCGCCGAATTCCGCGGACGCGTCGACGAAGATCTGCGTACCGTCCACGTAGAACCCCACGCCGTGAGTGTTGCCGAACGATCCAACGCCGCGGATCGTCACGTTCGGATTGCCGTCCGCTCGTGCCGAAAGGTTGAGGTTGGTGACCTTCAGGCCGATGTCGTTGATGTGCGTGATGTGTCCCTGTTCCAACTCGAAACCGGAAATGGCCGAGACGGATTCGGGAATCTCGCGCAGCGATTCGTCGCGCTTGCGTGCCGTCACGATGATTTCTTCCAGGGCGCCTTCGGCAGCGGCGCCCTGGGCTGAAACGGGCGGGGCAGTGACGCTGGTGAATACGAACAACACAGTGCCACTCAGCACCAAAGAAAGCGAAAGCTTCTTCATGCCCCTTCTCCCGATAGACCCCAAGTGGGCTAAACACCCGCGAAACAGGGTATCACGAAATCTCAGGGCGCTATATCAGTCAGTACTCGTATATTTCTATTGCCTGAGCCGCCATCGTGTATCCCGAGTAGGCGAGATCGGACTCGCGAAACTCCGTCCTGAGTTCGCCCGTCGCCCAGATCGGCTCCCAGGTGGACTCGAGATCCATGGGCTGTTCCGCCGTTATGTAAACAATCTGGTTGGCGGGAGGTGGCGGATAGTGAATGCATGCCCCGAAATACGGCACGAGCAGGAATTCGCTCACCTTGCCCTCATTGGAGACTTCCAGGGGCACGACGAATCCGGGAATCTTCACGAGAACGCCGTTGAGCTCTTCGACCACGCCCGTGGGAAAGGCCGGCATCGCAAACGGATCGTCGAACGCGTTGTCCCCCGGCTGCTCGGTCGCTCCGGCATCGGGAATCAGATCGTCCCAGGTGAGTTCACGGGCATCGTCCGCAATCGCAATTCCGCTGAGAAGCAGCGTCACCGCGAGCCCCCGCCGAATGAGTCGATTCGAAATGCTCATGTTGCCTCTATATTAAAGCCTTACCGTCAGCCCGTCGGCGAGCGAATTCCGGTATGCCCGCCAGGCTGGAACGATGCTGACAAGAACCGCGATGCCAAGGATACCCGTCAGCACATAGAGATCAAAGGCCCGCAGTTGAACGCTCAGTTGAATACCGAATTCCGACAGCGCGAACTGCCGTATCGCGAGGATACCGAGTTGGACCAGTAGCAGTCCGGACAGCGCGCCGAGAAACGCAAGTATTGCCGCCTCCGAAAGCAGCAGGGCAAATATGTGACCGGGCCTGGCGCCGACGGAACGCAGCACGGACATTTCACGACGGCGCTCATTGAGGCTGACCAGCAGCGTGGAGAGCAATCCGAGCACGCTGGCCAGCACGACCATCGCCGACACGCCCAGCAGCGCGTATTCGGCAACGCGCACCAGGCCCCAGAGCTGCTGCAAGGCCACGCCCGGAATGACCGCGGTCATCGGCTCGGCCTCGAACTCGTTGACGAACCGCTGCAGCGCGAAAATGGCCGTCCTGGATTTGAGCCCGATCAGGAAAGCGGTGATTTCCTCCGGCTCGTAACCGGCGACGGGCGGCACCTCGCGATCGGCGCCGCCAGCCGTGTGGATCAGGTCCATGCCGCCCAGACTGATGTGCACGGTCCGATCGACGGGCGTGCCGGTGCGCGCGAGTATTCCGCTGATCGTAAACGGGTCCTCGTCGTGGGTGAGAAAACTCGTGTCCGCCAGTCCGTGGGATACGACGATTTGCCGGCCGATGTCGTATCCGAGCCGCTCGGCAACCTCCGCGCCGATCACCGCCTCGGTCGCCGAAGTGAACGGACCGCCTTTATCGAAAGCCAGCGACCGGCGGTCCGCATACCGATAATGACTGAAATAGCCGAGGTCCGTCCCGAGGACCCGATAGCCCCGGTGCGCGTCACCCAGTGAGAACGGAATGGTCCAGTCCACCTCCGGTCTGTCGCCGATCGTCTCGTAGCTGTTCCATGTGACGTTGTTCGTGGGGTTGCCGATACGAAAAACCGAATACAGGAGCAGGTTCAGATCGCCGCTGCGCGCTCCCACGATCAGGTCGGTGCCGGCGATCGTGTTGGCAAAGCTGGTCTGCGTGTCCGTCCTGACCCGATCGACAATGGAGAGCAGGCCGGCGCTCACGGCAATCGATGCAACGGTCAGGATGGCCGTCGCACGCCGGTTGAGCAGGCTCTTGAAAACCAGCGACAGCGCATTGCCGATGTTATGCAGCATTTGCAGGGTCCGGCGCGGTATTGCTGAGCCCGAGATCGATTGCAACGTCGAAGTGCGTCGCGAGCGAAGCGTCATGGCTGACGAAAATGACGGTGCTGTCGGCCCGGCCGGCTTCGGACAGCAGCAGATTGATGAATTCGCGCCGGCGGTTCGCGTCGAGCGACGACGTGGGCTCGTCGGCAATAACCAGTTCCGGCCGCCCGATCAGGGCGCGTGCGGCGGCGACGCGCTGCTGCTGCCCAACGCTCAGATCCGTCGACTTGCGCGAACGAAGCTCCTCGCCGATGCCGAGCGCCGAAAGCAGCCGGGCCGCCGATTCCTCGACGGAGCCATCGGCGTCGCAGGCGCGCTTCAACCGACGCCGGGAATAGCGGCATGGCAGGGATGCGTTTTCGACCACCGACAGGTACGGGACGAGATTGAATTGCTGGAAGATAAAGCCGACGTGATCCGCACGAATCCGGTCACGCGCCGCACTCTTCATGCCGGAGAGATTCTCGCCCAGAATGGCGACGGCGCCCTCGCGCGCAACCAGCACGCCCCCGACCAGGGCGAGAAGAGTGCTCTTGCCGCAACCACTGGGACCGAAAACGAATACCCGTTGCGACGACCGAACATTGAGTTCGGATATGGCCAGGATGTCATCGTCCGAACCGTAGCCGAAACGCAGCCCCGATATCGCTATCGCGTCCCCGGGGGCGACGGCCGTGCCCGGCATGGCTTCTAGGGCCGCGACAGCGATACCGACTTCGCCCGCCCCTCTACCGTCAGCACCTGCGCTCCGGCGGAGGTGAGAATCTGAATCTCGATCGTCTCGACGCCCGCGAAGCTCTCCGTGAAACGCAACGCGAGGGAATCGAGATCCGATGCACTGCGGCATTCCCATTGGTAGTTTGCGTTGACTTCGGAGTGTTGTTCGGCATCGTCGTGCTCGTGATCGGCCGATTCCTCGTGCCCGTCGTGGTCGTGATCAGCCGATTCCTCGTGCTCATCGTGGTGGTCGTGATCAGCCGATTCCTCGTGCTCATCGTGGTGGTCGTGTGCGGCCGGTTCATCGTGCTCGTCGTCGTGGTCGTGTGCAGCCGATTCCTCGTGCTCGTCGTGGTGGTCGTGTGCAGCCGATTCCTCGTGCTCGTCGTGGTGGTCGTGATCGCTCAGCTCCGCGCCGGCATCGTCGTCCCCGAGATGTTCCAGGACGTACGCCGGCCCGTCAATCGACGTGTCCGAAATCGCGCATTCCGCCGAGTCCGCCAGTCCGAACATTGCGTCCGGATTCGACAGCATCGTGGCGGCTTGCCGAATGCGTTCGAGCTGTTCATCGCTCTCCGGCGCATGCTCAAAGCCGACGACGTCGGAGAGTGGTGCATCCAGCGATACGGCAACCGTGCTGCCCTCAACCACTACACCAAGCTCGATAACGCCATGGATGTGCTGGCCCAACGCGCCGGCGGGAGCCAGGGCACAAATCGTCATGGCGTAAAGGAGCGGCCGCCGCCGGCCGGATCGAATATTCTGAATTTTGTACATTTTTCTAAAACCTCACTCGCAATCCCGCCTCGATCGTGCGGTCGGGCGCCGGGGCCAGATCCTTGACGATGGAGGTGTGGTGGCGCTGCTCGTCGCCCGTCAGGTTTCTGCCGCGCAGATACAGTTCGGTCCAAGTATCGCCACGTTCGATACCGTAACGGACATAGGCGCGAAGGTCGTCGTAGCCGTCTGTCGGGAGTTCGAAGTCGGTAACGCCGTTCTGCTCCGAAACCCGGGAGTAATCGACGCTGGCGCTGAACGCGCCCGCACTGTACTCCAGCCCGATACCGGCACGGTCCGGTGGGATGAGCGGCAGGTTGTCATTGCCGGACACATCCAGGTCGGCGGACACCGTGTCGAAGAAACCCCTGACCTCGAGCTTCGCTTCGCCCCAGTCGACCAGAACCAGGGACGCCTCAAGGTCCAGCCCTGAAAAGGTCGCGTCGGCCTGCCCGAATGCCCGCACGATCAACTCGTCCATCTCCTCGCCGGTCGCGGCCTGGTAGATGAAGTCATTGAACTGCGTGTAATACACCGTCCCCGCAACCGACCAGCGCGGACCCGCTCCCCGTAGCGTCGCCGAAAAGTTCAGCGCCTGCTCTTCCTCGAGTCCGGGATCGCCGATCTCGAAGCTGCGGGTGGCCAGGTGCGGCCCATTGGAAAACAATTCTTCGCCTACCGGCGCCCGCGCCGAGTAGTCGGCCAGCACGGTAGCAGTCCAGGCATCGTTCAGCGGCATGATCGCTCCCAGCGAGGCACTCATTGTCGTGAAGTCCACGTCGGCGCCGGTTACGGGCTCATGTTCCACGTTCTCCAGGCGCGCGCCGGCCTCGATGGCGAATCCTTCGAACGATCTTTCGCCCACCCAGAACACGCCCATCGCGCGTGAATCGACCGGCGCCGTGAAGGCCTCTTCGCCCGCGACCGAGAACGACCGGTCGGAGAGTTGCAGACCCACCGCACCTCCCCAGCCGCCAACCGGGAGGTGGGTCAGTTCAACGCGCGCCTCCCAGGCCTCGTTTTCGAAGGCCGTCCCCACTTGTCCGGAAGGCTCGATCTCCAGGTGCTCGTAGTCGTTGACGCCCAGCCGAAGGTTCAGATTCGAAAAGCCGGGCAGCGGATCCATCAGCGCCGCCTCCAAGTCAACGCGCGTCTGTTTCAGGTCGATAAAGGGATTGCCTTCTTCTTCGTGCTCGTCCTCGTGCTCTTCTTCCTCGTGCTCTTCGTCGTCGTGGTGGGCCTCCTCGTCATGGTGTTCCTCCTCATGCTCATGCTCGTGCCCGTGGGCGTGTCCGGGTATTCCGTACTCGCCATTCAGGGTGCTGACTGAAACGCCGATGAATCCGCGCTCGCCGATGAACGAGAAGCCGGCGGCGCCGCCCTTCATGTCCAGGGCGCTGCCGGGCAGAACCCCGAAAGCTTCCTCTTCCTCTTCGTGGTGCTCTTCTTCGTCATGATGGTCGTCGTCATCGTCATGATGCCCCATTTCGTCTTCA
>JAPOWV010000076.1 GCA_026707445.1 Gammaproteobacteria bacterium | reverse complement strand
CATCCTCGCCAAAGTGGAACGATTAAGTAAAGTTATTTGCGGGACAGCACACTAGGGCTTGTTAACACATATAGTGCCTATTGCGGCATCATCGCTTCAAGCAGCGCGGGAACGTCAGCCTGCCGAACACCCAGGTGCTCAACGCGATCCTCTATGTGGCCGGGCACGGCTGCGAGTGGCGCGGGCTGCCGGAACGGTTCGGCAACTGGCACACCATCTACACGCGGATGAGACGCTGGTAGAAGAACGGAATTCTGGACCGCCTGTTCGCGCATCTGCAGCGGGAACAGATCGTTCGTATCATGGTAGAGGCGAAGGGCCTGGACCCGTGGGAATACGACCGCGAGCTGTACAAGCGGCGCAACGAAGTGGAGCGCCTGTTCAGGAGGCTCAAGGGGTTCCGGCGCATCTTCTCGCGCTTCGAGAAGCTCGATGCCATCCTCCTTGGCTTCGTCACCTTCGTGCTCATCGTCGATGTGCTACTAAGTGTTAACACGCCTTGGAAAAGAGATGCGGCGAATCGATAGGAGACTATGCGAGCGGGCCCTACTTGCAGCCCGCAACGTCTGAATACACGTGGCAAAGCGTCTCCGAGTACAGCACCCAAGGTTCCGGCTGCTGGCTCACCAGCCAACCTGACGATAGCGCCGCAAAGAATGCCGACCACTGATCCGGGGCATTGCGCATGGTGGCCCGCAGCAACGCCAGCGTTTCGAACAGCGATAGCGCGTCCGCTAACCGGCGCCGGGCCAAAAAAGCAGCCTGTTCTCGCACCGGTCGCAGGATGTCGACGCCGAGCATCAAGAGCTGGATATGCTTGTCCTCCAAGGCGCGGTGGTTACCAAGCGCAGCGTCAAGTATCCGGTTTGCGTTAGGGAGCATCTCATCGGGTTGCGCTATTGGAATCACCATATCTAACACCACGGCTCGATCTCTGGCGCTAGGGATGCTCCAGTAGAATCGAGAGACGGCTCCGTTAACCGCAACGCGCCCGGCATCCTGTTTCAGAAGCCGGAACGGCAAGCCCACATCAGTGTTGATGTAGCTCCGTGGCCGTCCCGCGTCGAACTCCCCCGCAGCGGTTCGGTCAGCGATCTGCCTCTCAAGTTCATCTAGCGAAATTGCTAAGCAGGCATAGCACAAATCAAGAAATACTAATGCGTCCTCATAGCGCGTGCCGGCGAACTCAGCCGCGAGATAGCCCGGACCGCGCGCCGCCTTCACAAATCCGGCATCCTGCGCGAACCCTGCTGCCAACCCGGTAGTTTCCCATAACGTGTAAAGACTGGTGCCTTCACTGGCGACGAACAGCGCTGCGGGGACAAGTTCCTCGTATTGAATGGGGTAATGTCCCGATACGGATGGGCCGTGTACAACTATGTAGCCTGGATACCGGCCGTCCGGCCCCAACACAACTTCCACGGTCGGGAAACGTCCGGCACCTCCAATCCTTAATTCGCCTTGGGATAACACGCCACCGATATTACTCAGTAGTTGGCGCTGGAATACGTCCTGTCCTGCTCGATGATAAGCAGATTGGCTGCGGTCTATGGGTTGCGTAAGTGGGCCCCGATCTTCCGTTGAATCCTCTTTATCGTCCGGTTCCTGTTCACCGTCGCTCGAATCCCCGCCCTTCCAGTCCGGGTTCTTCCGAGCGCGAAGTATCAGCGTATTATCGTCAGTTCTTTCTCTAACCCATATGTACTCATCCTCGTCGCTGAACAGGGGCAGATTCGACCATGAAAAACCGGCCAATGGGTTCGGGCATCGTCGGCAGGCAAGCTCTTGGGTACCGCCACTCCAGTCCGGATTGTTAAGCAATTCGATTCCCGCCTCCGTATTTACCCACATATAGGCACCGGTTTTCGACTTCGGCGGGAGATTATCGGGGCCGATATCGCGATAAGGGTCTGGACAAATGGCACACAACTCAAACGTTAGCGCCTCCTGCGCCGCGCCCAACACCAGCGGGCCTGCTGCGATCAAGAGGTTCGCTAGACACCTCGCTATCGAGTGCTTCAATTCTCTCCTCTGGGCGGACGATTGCCATCAATGATCCGGCGAAGCCGCTCCGCGTCCGCCTTGCCGATATGGCACATCAGCCAGTTGCGCAGTGCTTGCTCCTTGGCTGCCGCGGACATTCCTGCCTTGTCGGCTTTCGAGTTGATCTTTTCCAACGTAATTCTGAGCCATCCTCGCCAAGTAAGTCCTAAGAAATTCGCCCTCTGAAACTCATGCGCTACCTGTTTGGATTCGGAGAAAGCAGTCAAACCATTGATTGCGAATTTGCCGAGCACAAGCGTCCAGGTGACGGCGTCAATCTCGAGCTCTTTTTGGCGGCCGGTCTGGTAGTCATCGATTGCCTGCGGGCCATCAGCGGCAATATGCAGCGGCACCGGGGCATAGCCTCTGCGCAATTGCTCCAAGTAGTACAAGTGATTGTCCATTTTGTTATTGCCTCCACAAGACCAGCCGAAAACGTCGCTGGCGACAATCCTTCGCTTTACCTCAACTGTTCCCAAGTTGAATGCGCCGGGAACCATCGCGGTCCCAATAAAAACGCTCTTAGGCAGCTCCTGACTGGCCGCAACTGCGAAGATCAGCCCACTCATGACAGCGCCAACCAGCGCGCAACTCACGGGGCGCATCATTGTCTTGTCATGAGCATATCAAGGACTTCACTTTCTTTCAGAGTTGGATTCCGGGCGATTAGATCGTAGGCCGTCTGGCCAGTGTTGGTAGTAGCTTCAGTGTCAGGTTCCATGGCCAACAACACCCTCAAAACCTGCTCGCTTGCGGATTCGCTTGCCGCGTAGTGCAGCGGCGTCCAGCCACGATCGTCGCGGGCGTTCACTTCGGAGCCGCCGCTCAACAGAAACATCGCAACCAGAGGATTCGAGTTTTCCCTTGCGGCGTAGTGAAGGGGTGTTTGACCAGCATCATCATGCGAATTAGCGTCGGATCCTTGGCGTAAAAAGAGTCGGACCACATCCGAGTTGGATTCGGCTGCCGCAATGTGGAGTGGAGTGGCCCCGGCTCCCGTCCGAGCATGCACATCCCCGCCCGACCTGATTAGCAAATCGATAATCGATTGCCGATTAACTGCTCCAGCTGATGCCGCAATATGCAATGCTGTCGCCCCGGCTGTGCGCGGCTCAAATATTGCCCGCAGTGAGTCGGAGGACAGGGCAATGTTTGCGTCCGCGCCCGCGATAAACAGATGGCGGACCAGGGGCAGGACTGAATCATCCGAGCCTTTGTTAATGATCTGTAGCAGCGGCGTGCCCCCGCCAACGCAGCGTTCATTGACATCCTCCAAAATGTACGAAACAAATGTCGATATGGACGGTTCTTCTCCTCCGGTCAACGTCACGGAAGCTTTTGAAGCACCCCAAAGATTTGCCCATAAGCAAGCGTTAATGCGCTCTCCCGGAGACGCAGGAGGCAAGTCGGCCGCGGAGTTAAAAGCCGTCATTGCGGCAAAAATGCTAACAACGTAAACGAATCGGGTGAATTTCATTGAAGCCTCCAGCACTGTCCCAAACCTGGATTGCGATTATGCCTTGTCGGGGTTTGCGCGTTTCCTTTCCCGGCAAAATGGGTGCCGGAATGGCTTTTGTGCGCATTACGGCGGCGGCCGGGCGAACCGGGCCCTCCGGCGCCCGGCGGCTTTGCATGGGTGGATGTTCCCCGGCGGGGGAAGCCGGAATCCGGGGGCGTCGAAGGGCGGGTTGATCAGCGAGCGTATCCATTGGGGGCGGCCTTCGAGCGCCGCGCCCAGGGTCAGCGCCATCATAACGGTCACCGCCAAGCCCATCCGAGCCTTCATCTCTGCGGCTCCCCGGATGAAGTGATGCTCAAAGCCGAAGCTTAAGTCCAGTCGGCTGTTGATCCGCTCCAGGGCGGTGCGCCGCTGATACCCCCGCCGCCATGACGGACTGCCCCAGGGCGTCGGCGTGAAGATGCGCCGGTCGTGGTCCTTGAGCGCGATCCGAACGACGCGCCCGTAGGCGCTGTCTTTGACCCCCGCGCCCCGGTGGCACTGCGCCCGGCCTTTGCAGGCAAAGCCATAGGCCGCCGCCGGACAACGGTACTTCAAGGTCCCCCGGTCCGACTCAAAGCCCGTGAACGCCATCAGGCGCTGTTCCTGACTCGCCGGGTCCCGGCACAGCACCTCGCCCTTCTCGCTATACAGGATCGTGTCCACCCGGTCGGGATCAAGCGATCGAAGGACCGACTGCGACAGATCAAAGTCCGGCTCCTCCTTATCCTCCCGCCACATCGCCCGCGTGTCGATCAAAGGCCACACCCGGTAGCGGTCCCACAGCTTGGCCGTCAGCGGCCCCGGCGCGCCTTCAAGGCCTCGCTCAGCGGCTCATCCGGAAGATACTGAAGAACCCGCTTAAGCCGTCTCAAATTCCCCAGGGGTTCGACATCGGCCGAAGGAAAAAGCATACTGGCGGCGGCACCCCCCTGGGGTAAAGAAAAATCACACCCGCCGCAAAACCTTGCCATCAGGCGCACTCAGAACAGCGCAATCGCCTCTATTGTCAGTAATACGAAGGCACCGACAGGCCCTTGAGGAGGCCCGAGGCGCGAATATTGTCGAAAATAACCGTCAATGCCTCAGGAAGCGTTCAATCTCGCTGACGACAAAGTCGCGACGCAGAGTAAGGACTCCGTGGGAGAAGCCCGGAATGTCGAGGCGCCGTCCGTTCCTGAACAGGTGCGAAGTCTGATGGGTCACGGCCCACAGGTCGTCTTCGGGATTGATGACAAGCACCGGCTGGCTGACTTCAGCCATGGCGCCCAGGAAATCGTAGCTGTAGACAGCGACATATCCCCACGGTAGCCGCGATCCCAGGCGCAGGGCATCAGCCATGCCGACATGGAGTTCTTCCGCCGGTATTCCGGGGTCCGCCAGTTCGCCAATGAGCGACCAGAGTTTCTCGACATGACCCAGCGTTCGGTCAGGCGGCGGAAAACGTTCGCTCAATCGGTCCAGCCTATCGGCGCGAATGTCCTCGGGATACGCCGCCAGGCCAAACAATACGCAGCGCCGAACCCGCTGCCCGTCCCTGCGCGCCATCTCCGTGGCGGTTATCGAGCCCGTGTGGTAGCCCATCACGTCGAAAGGCCCGGGTGCAATGATCCCGCGGCTTGCGAGGTGCTCCATAAAGCCGAACATCGCGTCAGCGTAGTCGCCGATTTCAACCGGTTCGGGCGGCGGATCGCTCATGCCGTAACCCGGAGTGTCGGGGGCAACGACCACCCTGTCCTTCGCCAGGTACGGCTGAATGGGTTCCCACTGGCGGCTATTGCTGGGTGTCTGGTGCAGGCATAGCAACGGCGGCTGCGAAGCCGCTTCGGGAGTCACGATTCGATAGTGCAGTTGGCCGTAACGGCCGGGTGCATAGGCTTTGGTCGGACGCATCAGGCGATATTCTCCATGCTTCAGTTCAATAGGCGGGCGCTGCGGCGCTGTCCGCAGTTTCAGGTCGGCGATCGGTCCAGGCGCGCAGATTCCTGGCGGCGATGCGCGCAAACAGGGCGCAGGCCGCGAACGCGAGGGTTCCGACGATTGCGATCGACAGGCCGACGGCCTCGTCGGCCCCGAAGATCCGCTCCGTCACGTAAGCGACGAGCAAGGGCCCGCTTGATGCGCCGATCAATGTCATGAAGAACGCATACAGGGCAGTCGCCAGCCCGCGTGTCCTTTGCGGAGCGACTTCCGCCACTACCGACAGCATGGCGGACCCGAATACGGCCGAGGCGAACGTCACGCCCGATAACAGCACGACCGCAGCCGTGCCGTTGCCGGCAAAGACGGCAAGGGTCGTCGGTATGCCGAGCAGCGATACGACCGCGGAGACGCCGATCAGGCCCGCCGGTCCCTTGCGGCGGGCGACAAAGTCGGTAATGACGCCGGCCGCGACCGCGCCCACCACGGCCCAGGCTATGTGACCCAGGCCAAGCATCTTGCTGACCTGGTCGACCGGGTAATCGAATACCCTCGCCAGGAGTACCGGGCCCCAATAGAAAACAACCGAAATCCCCACACCGAACAGGGCCAGCGCCAGATAAAAGGGCAGATAGATCTGCAGGTTTCCCAACATCGCGCCGATCGAGTCACGAAGGCTGTTTGAACCGCCTTTCATGACCTTTGCCTCGACCCGTACGGGCTCTTTCACGGGCACGGATCCCGCCGCCAGCACCAGGCCGAAGCCGCCGGCGAGAATAAAAGCTATTCGCCAGGGGGCACGGCCTTCCAGAAACCCGATGCCGTCAAAGACCCCCTGGGGTGCGGCCTCGAGAATAAAGCCCGTGATCACGGAGCCGACGCCAAAAGCGATCATCGAGCCGAAGACGTACAGCGCCATGGGTTTGCCCCGGCGGCTGACGGGAAAAAGGTCCGCGATCATCGTGACGGCGCACGGGGCAAGGACCGCCTCGCCGATACCGATAAACAGTCTGGCAGCAAAAAGATGGCCGAAAGATTCAGCGAGACCGCTGGCGAGCGTTGCCGCGCTCCAGACCGCGATGCCGGCCATCAGCAGGCGTTTGCGATTCACCACATCGGCGATGAGGCCCATTGCGATCCCCGCAATCACGTAGAGGAAGGAAAACGCGAATCCCTGCAATATCGCGATCTGAAGGTCCGTGATTCCCAGGTCCCGGCGCACGGGATCCACCACCAGCGCAAGCATGCCGCGATCGATGGTGGAGACGACCTGCGCGATGCACAGCATCAGGACGGTGAACCAGGCCGAAATTGCCCCGGAGCCGGTACCAGGAGTGGTCGTATCGTTCACTGATCGGCTTGAAGCGCCTGAAGGCAGAATAGCTCCCCTGAGACTTGCGTGGCATGGTACACGGAGCAAACCGGACGGGAGTTCGCGCATGAAACTGCTGGCGTTCATTATGCAGACGGGCGGGCACATTGCGGGATGGCGCCACCCGCTCGCGACAGACCGGGCGCTTTGCGACATCGACTACTTCGTGTCCTGCGCCCGAACGGCAGAGCGCGGCAAGTTTGACGCCGTCTTCTTTGCGGATTCCCTGGGATACCCGGGTTCCCGCTCGGCGGAGACTTTCGAGGGCCAGGAAACTCCGAAACTCGATCCGCTGCC
This sequence comes from Gammaproteobacteria bacterium, assembly GCA_026707445.1. Classification (GTDB taxonomy): domain Bacteria; phylum Pseudomonadota; class Gammaproteobacteria; order Steroidobacterales; family Foliamicaceae; genus Foliamicus. Next base: position 1,235 of record JAPOWV010000076.1, on the reverse strand, counting down.
GTTGCTGTCGGCCGTCGCACCCGTGACGCAGCGGGTCGGCTTGATCGGGACCACGTCCACCACCTATAACGAGCCGTACGCGACCGCACGGCGCTTCGCGACCCTGGACCACATCAGCCGGGGCCGGGCGGGCTGGAACATCGTGACGTCAACCATGGAGAACGAGGCGCACAACCATGGTTTTGAACGCCATATGGGACACGCGGAACGCTATCAACGCGCAGCCGAGTTTATCGACGCGGCGCGCAAACTCTGGGACAGTTGGCAATCCGGCGCGCTCCTGGCCGACCGGGCCAGCGGCCGCTACACCGACGCCTCAAGAATCAGCGCGGTGAATCACTCCGGAAAGCACTTCAGAATCGCCGGCCCGCTCAATCTGCCCCGTTCGCCGCAGGGACACCCGGTCCTGGTCCAGGCCGGCGCATCCGCCGACGGCAAGGCGTTCGCCGCCCGATACGCCGAAGTCATCTTCACGTCTCATCCGGCCATTGACAGCGCCATTGCCTTTCGCAAGGAGATGCAGGACCAGGCCTCGTCGTTCGATCGTCCAAAGGATGCGATCAAGGTATTGCCTGCGATTACGCCCTATATCGGCCGGACACGGGAGGAGGCGCTGGCATTCAAAAAGGAACTGGATGAACTTATTCCGCTGCCCATTGCCCTGGAAAAGCTGGAGACGCTCCTCGGTGGATTCGATCTCTCGGGTCACGATCTCGAGGGCCCATTGCCTGCGCTGCCGCCGGAATATCTAGAGGTGCAGAGCTCTACGCGGGACCGTGTGCTGGAGGCGGCCGGGCATGAAGGCGCGACGGTGCGCAAGCTGGCGTATCAGGTTGCCGGAGGGCGAACGAGCAGCGCGGCGATCGGTACGGCGGAAGACGTCGCCGACATGCTTTCCGAGTGGTACGAGGCCGGCGCCGCGGATGGATTCATCATCTCCCCCCCGGTCCTGGCGCCGGGCCTGGAGATCTTTGTGGACCGGGTGGTGCCGATCCTGCAGGCTCGCGGCCTGTTCCGCACGGACTATGAGGGCGAGACGCTACGCGACCATCTGGGCCTCGCGGTACCAGCAAACCAATACGAGAAGAACCCCCAACTGCGCATGAGGCCGGAGGTCTGGTAGCGAAAGGACACTAGGGCGTGTTAACACATATGAGGTCTATTGTGGTATCCTTTCTTGCGGTCGTTATGGCCGGAAAAGTGAAGGAGAATCAACGGTATGGAACTCACCGAGG
>JAPOWV010000083.1 GCA_026707445.1 Gammaproteobacteria bacterium | reverse complement strand
CATGGATATTGAACCGGAAGCCGGTGAACCTCGTGAAATTGGTATTCCTGACGGCAGCGACCCAGGTGTCCTGCTCCAGAGCGTTGTTGACGAAGAACTCCACGCGCAGGTTGTCCCGCTCGACTCCCGCGCGCAGATTGGTCAGCCAATAGGCGTCCAGCCTGGCCAGGTTACCGCCGTTGCCCGCCCAGGTCTTGCCGTAGTACATGAAATCTCCGCGTACGAAGAAGTCCCAATCGGCCGTCAGCGTGTCCATGTAGGTCAGGCTGGCATTACCCATCAAACTCGGGTAGCGTCCCGACTGGTTGCCGGCCAGGTTGCGGCTGCCGGTGATGTCCTGCACGAAGGTCGCGGCGAACGTCGTGTATTCGTTGTCCTGCCAGGCGGCATTGGCGCCGATCATCCAGTTGTCGGTAAGCGCCCAGGAACTCTCCACTTCGATTCCCCAGAGCTCCGAATCCCCCGGGAAGTTGAATTCCAGCGTGCGTGGCTGCTGCTGGGGGCCGGCCACGCCATCACGATTGGCGGGGTTTTCGTCATCCTGGTAATAGACCACAAAGTTGGTAAACAACTGTGCCACCCATTCGTAGTAGTAGGCCGCCGCGCTGATCTGGCCGCGTCCGTCCATCAGGGACGCCTTGATGCCGATTTCGATTGCGTCCAGTTCCTGGGTCGGGGTGGACTCTCCCGCTTCCGGGGCCTTGCGGCGGATCTGGTCGTACTCCGATTCCGTGCTGGGCATTCCGGTATCGCGATCCACGTAGGGCTCTATGAACGGATCCCGCGAGGCATTGATCAGGTTGGTGTTCAAAACGCCGGGCAGGACCCCGAGCGAATAACTGGCATAGATATTGATGTCGTCATTGGGATGCCAGCGAAGAATGACCCGCGGCACGATTTCGTTGTAGTCCTCGGCCAGACCGCCGGTCGTTCGCTGGTCCGCCATGTAGCGGGCCTCGACGTCAATCGCAAACTGGTCTCCAAGGGGAATGGTCGTGGCGGCAAAGACTCCCCTCGTTTTCGCAGTTTCGCCCTGCGTGGGGGGCAACGACACGAACAGCGGACCGAAGCAACCGATGGCCTCGGGCAGGAAGCACGCCACCACCACGTCTCCGCCGACACCGGACAGCGCGATTTCCTGCTCGGTGTAGCTCGCTCCAACCATCCAGGAAATACGGCTGTCCGGCGAGGAGGTCAGGCGTAACTCGGCGCCCTTGTCCTCATTCCTCTGCGGGTCAGAAGTCCAGAAGGATTCGAAATCGGTCATGTCGAAGTCGCGAATCCAGTTCACGCCATGGTCGTTGTAGGAGGCCTTGAACGACACGTCCATGCCGTTGGCGAACCCGTAGTCCAGTTCAATGCTGGAGCGGAAAACCTCCCGGCTCATGCCCATCGTGGTGCGGGAGGGCACGCCGTCCAGCGTCGTGTTGTTCACGAGGTTCTGCACCAGCCAGTTCGAGCAATCCTCCGGACAGCGCGTCGGGTGCGTTATCCGCGTAAAGATTTGGGGGAACAGCGTGGTGTTTACGGAAATATCGGGCGCGCCCGCTTCCCCCGGCAAGGGGACCCGACCGCAAATGTATTGGGCGGGATGAAGCGTGGTGATGTTGCCGTCATTGTCCGGGCGCCGGATGGTCGTGCCGGTGCAGGTGTCCCAATCGGAACCGGGCAGGTAGCCGACCGCGGGCGGTCCATCGTCGTCCTCGTGATAGAAGAGGCGGACGCGCGCGGTGAAATTGTCGCTCGGCGCGGCAAGGAGCGTCAGGCTCATGGAATCGGAGGACTCCTTGCCCAGTTCGCCGCCGTCGTTGGCGGTGTACATGGAGCCTTTGTTGTAGTCGCTCAAACCGATCTGGAAAGCCAGTTTGTCCTGGATAATCGGCCCGCCGTAACTGGCGGCAATGGTGTACTGGCTGTATTGCCCGGCGGTGGCCCGCACCTTGCCTTCAAATTCCGTCAGGCTCGGATTGCGGGTCACGTAATTGATGGCGCCCGAAAACGTGTTACGCCCGAAGAACGCGGATTGTGGGCCCTTGATGACTTCCACCCGCTCCACGTCCAGCATTGGAATGGACTGGGAGCCGCCCGTGACGAACACGCCGTCCACGAACAGGCCGGCGAGTTGCTGGTGGGGCGAACCTCTGGGCGGCGACATTCCGCGAAAGCGAATCACCGTGTTCTGCCGCCCGGGTCGATTGCTGGCGATGTTGTCCTGGAAGGACAGCCCGGTCGTTTGCAGGGCAATGTCTCCCAGGGTTTCAAGGCCCGCCCGGCTGAGATCCTCGGCCGAAAAAACGGTGATCGATAGCGGCGCCTCCAGCAGCGACTCGTCGCGCTTTCGCGCGGTAACGATGATTTCCTCAAGTTCCTGTGCAGCGGCTCCCAACGGTATGCAAAGAGCGATCGCGGGAATGGCGACGCCAAGCAGGCGCCAACGGAGATTGCGGGTCATGAAGTCCCCTCCACCTTTGATGGACGACCGCGCGCGATATTAACATGCGCCCTGGCATGCCTTCCAGTTGCACGGCGCGGTCCTGCGGGCCGTGTACACTCCCCTGGCCATGAGTACAAGAGAACGAATGGAGTTCGACGTAATCATCGTCGGGGGCGGTCCCTGCGGTCTCTCCGCCTCGATTCGACTCGCACAACTGGGCCGGAAAGCCGGCCGTGAACTGAACATTTGCCTGCTGGAAAAGGGCGCGGAAATCGGCGCGCATATCGTCTCCGGCGCGGTACTCGAAACCCGCGCGCTGGATGAGCTGTTGCCCGGCTGGCGCGATCAGGGAGCGCCGCCGGCAACGCCCGTGGAGGCCGACGATTTTCATTTTCTGCTGTCTCCCGGCCGGTCCCTGCGCCTGCCTGGAATATTCATTCCGCATCCCATGCGCAACCACGGGAACTGCATCGTGAGCCTGGGTGCGCTTTGCCAGTGGATGGGGACACAGGCGGAGAACCTGGGGGTGAACGTGTTCCCCGGATATCCGGCTGCCGGCGTCGTGTACGAGAACGGTCAGGTTGCGGGCGTGGTCACGGGGGAGATGGGCCGCGCCCGGGACGGCAGCGAAAAACCCGGCCATGACCCCGGAATCGAACTGCGCGCTCCATACACGATCTTCGCCGAAGGCTGCCGTGGCCATCTCGGCAAGGAATTGATGCACCGCTTCGATCTGCGCAAGGACAGCGATCCGCAGCATTACGGCATCGGAATCAAGGAGGTCTGGCGGGCTCCGGAGAACCGGCGCCGCCCCGGCGCCGTCGTGCATACGCTGGGCTGGCCGCTTGGGCAGACAACCGAAGGCGGCGGGTTTCTTTACCACGCGCATGACGGCCTCGTCTATCTCGGCTTCATCGTGGCGCTGAACTACCGCAATCCGTACCTCGATCCTTACGAGGAGTTTCAGCGCTGGAAGCACCACCCGCGCATTCGCGAGGTCATCGAGGATGGCGAGAGGATTTCCTGGGGAGCGCGGGCGGTAAACAAGGGAGGGCTGCAGTCGCTTCCGAAGCTGGCCTTTCCCGGGGGACTGTTGGCCGGTTGCGATGCGGGCTTTTTGAACGGGGCGAAGATCAAGGGCAGCCATACGGCGATGAAGACCGGCATGCTGGCCGCCGAGGCCGTATTCGATGCGCTTGCGGGCGATTCCCCGGCGCCGGTCCTGGAGGACTACGAAGACCGGGTCAGCGAATCCTGGGTGCACGAAGAACTGGTCCAGGCGCGAAACTTCGGGCCGGCCCAGCACCGGTTCGGCCTGCTCGGGGGGTCGGCGTTCACTTGGCTGGACCTCAACATCTTCCGCGGGCGGCTGCCGTTCACGCTGCATAATCGCACGCCGGACCACGAGGATTTGCTGCCGGCATCAAGGGCGCACCCGATCGATTATCCGAAACCGGACGGCAGGATCAGCTTCGATCGCCTCTCTTCCGTGTACCTGTCGGCGACGAACCACGACGAGGACCAGCCCTGCCACCTGGTCCTGGAAGACGCGGATTTGCCGATACGGGACAACCTGCCGGGCTTCGCGGAGCCCGCGCAGCGTTACTGTCCGGCGGCCGTATATGAAGTGGCCTGGGAAGGCGATACGCCCCGCTTCGTCATCAACGCGCCGAACTGCATCCACTGCAAGACCTGCGACATCAAGGACCCGGCGCAGAACATCAACTGGGTTACGCCGGAAGGGGGCGGCGGCCCCAACTACGCCGGCATGTAAGCTCCGGGGATCAGGGGGTTTCGATGGCGACGGCGACGGCCTCGCCTCCGCCGATGCACAGGGCGGCGACACCGCGGCCTCCGCCGCGGTGTCGCAGGGCGTGGATCAGCGTGACCAGGATGCGGGCGCCGCTGGCGCCGATCGGGTGGCCCAGCGCGCAGGCGCCCCCGCGCACGTTCACCTTCTCCCGCGGCAGACCCAGGTCGCGCATGGCGGCCATGGTGACGCAGGCGAAGGCCTCGTTGATCTCGAACAGGTCCACGTCGCCGACGGCCCATCCCGCTCTCGCCAGGACCTTCTCGATTGCCGGACCGGGCGCGGTCGTAAACCACTCCGGTTCGTGCGCGTGGGTGGCGTGACCGGCCACGCTCGCCAGAGGCTCGACGCCCAACTCCTCCGCACGGCTTTCACTCAGCAGGACCAGCGCCGCGGCGCCGTCCGAAATCGAGGAACTGGACGCGGCCGTGACCGTCCCGTCCCGTGCAAAGGCCGGACGCATGGCGGATATCTTCCCCAGATCGCATCGACCCGGCTCCTCGTCCTCGCTTACCGACAACGTTTTGCCGCGGTACAGGTAACTCACTTCGACGATCTCGGTTCCGAAGGCCTCGCGCGACGCCAGCGCGCGCGTTACCGACTCCACCGCGAATTCGTCCTGCTCCCGGCGGCTGAACTGGTAGCGGTGGGCGGTTTCCTCGGCAAAAAAGCCCATCATCCGTCCGTCATACGGGTTCTGCAATCCATCAAGAAACATGTGATCGCGCAGTTCCTTGTGTCCCATCCTCAGACCGTCCCGCGCTTTCTCGACCAGGTATGGAGCATTGGACATGGACTCCATGCCCCCGGCCACGATGGCCATTCCCGGGTCGGCCAGAATCCGGTCGTGCGCCAGCATCACCGAGTACAGTCCGGATCCGCACACCTTGCTGATCGTGGCGCAGGGGGTTGCGTTGGCCAGGCCGGCTCCGAGGGCGGCCTGCCGAGCCGGCGCCTGACCCAGCCCGGCGGGCAGTACGCAGCCCATCAGAACTTCATCGATTTCGCCGGGCGGCAGGCTGCTGTCACCGAGGCAGGAACGGATTGCGGTAGCCCCCAGGTCCGTAGCGGAAACCCGGGACAGTGCGCCCAGCATGGCGCCTATGGGCGTACGCCGGGCGGCGGCGATAACGGCTTTTTCTGTGCTCATGATCGATCAGTCGACAAACTCTTGCCTGAAACCGAAACGGATATGTTATTTTGGCCGCTCGAAAAAGGGTAGGTGGGGAGCAAAATGCGTTATCACTTTTTTGGCACAGAAAAAACGCCCAGAATCGCGGCATTTACGTGCGGCCTTTGCCTGCTGGCCGGCCCGGCGGCCGGGGACCAGCGCGTCAACGAGATGCTGGCGGTACAGCAGAGCGCAACGGCCGACGACCGGCAGGCGCAGGCCGAGGTCAATGCCCTGGCCGACGAGACACAGGAGGCAGTCAGCGAGTACCGGGTGCGATTGCAGGAGTTGGACCGCATTCGCCGCTATAACGACAACCTGCAGCGCACAATTGACGACCAGGAGCGCGAAAAGGCTTCGCTTACGAGGCAGATCAACGAATTCGGCGATCTGGAACAGGGAATCGTTCCGCTGCTCATGGACATGGTCGAGGACCTGGACCGGTTCATTTCGCTGGACGTTCCGTTCCTGATGGATACGCGCCGCGACATGCTCACCGGCCTGCGCGACCTGATGGACCGCTCCGACGTCAGCATCGCCGAAAAATACCGTCAGGTGATGGGTGCATACCAGACCGAGGCGGGAATCGGGCGCAACATGGAGTCCTATCCCGGTGAACTGGAAATCGGAGGGGTCAACCGCCAGGTGGACTTTCTGCGCGTCGGCCGCGTTCTGTTGGCCTACCAGACGCCCGACCGCGAGGAAACCGGCTACTGGGATACGCGCAGCGGGGAATGGCGATCGCTGGATGACAGTTATCGCAGCCCCATCACCGTGGGGATACGCATGGCGCGCCGGCTGGCGCCGCCCGACATACTGACCCTGCCCATCGCCGCGCCCGAAGGAGGTCGGTCATGAACCGTTTTCTTGCAATGTCCGGTCTGGCGATCATCCTGGCGGGGCCCGCCGCGGGCCAGGAAGAGGCACAACCGGCAGCTCCTGAGGAGCAGGTCGATTCGGTACTTGAACTTCTCGAACTGGTCCGTCTGGAGGCCCGGGAAGGTTCCCGCCTCAACCGGGAACGGGTGGAGCGCTTTCGCCAGGGTCGCGACGAGCGCCAGCGCATGCTGGAGGAAGTTTCGCGCGATCTGGCCGCGGAAGAGCGCCGCAGCAACACGCTGAGCCGCCGCTACGAGCAGAACGAGAACGAGCTCGCGGACCTGGAGGAACGCTTGCAGATTCGGATCGGAAACTTCGGCGAACTGTTCGGCGTCGTGCGCGACGTGGCCGGCGATACCGTCAGCCAGGTCGTGACGTCGCTGGTGTCGGCGCAATATCCGGACCGCCTTGATCTCGTTCGCGGCATGGCCGAGGCGAAGGAGCTGCCCAACCTGGAGGACCTGCGGGGACTGCAGCTGATGCTGCTGGAGGAAATGGCGCAGTCCGGGCAGGTGGTTCGTTTCGATGCGGAGATTACCGATCCGTCCGGCCAGACGAGCGCGGGCAATGTGATCCGCGTCGGCGCCTTCAACCTGATTCACGACGGCAAGTTCCTGACCCGCGATGACGGCACCGGCGCATTGCAGATCCTGCCCCGGCAGCCCGCGGGCCGCTATCTCAGCATGGCTGAAGACCTTGGCGAGGCCACCTCGGGACCGGTGGAAATGGCGGTCGATCCGACCCGCGGGCAGCTCCTGGGGATGCTGATTCAGGCCCCGGACCTGGGCGAGCGCCTGCAGCAGGGCGGCTATGTGGGCTACACGATTATCGGCATGGGGGCCATCGGATTGCTGATCGCGCTTTGGAGGCTGGTCGTGCTGCAAGGCGCCGGCCGGCGGATCCGCGCGCAGCTCAAGAGCTCCAGCGCAAGCAAGGACAATGCCCTCGGCCGGATCCTGGCCGTTTACGAGGAACACCAGACCGGCAACCTGGATGCTTTGGCGCTCAAGCTCGATGAAGCGATCATGCGGGAAGCGCCGATACTCGAACGCTACCAAGGCATACTCAAGGTCTTCGCCGCCGTCGCGCCGCTGCTGGGGCTGCTGGGCACGGTGGTCGGCATGATCATCACCTTCCAGCAGTTGACGCTGTTCGGGACCGGCGATCCGAAACTGATGGCCGGAGGCATTTCGCAGGCCCTGATCACGACCGTTCTGGGACTGATTGTGGCGATCCCGCTGGTGCTGCTGCACAGCGTGGTTTCCAGTTCCAGCCAGTCGCTGGTGGAAATCCTGGAGGAGCAGAGCGCCGGCCTGATCGCACGCAGGGCCGAAGGCGAGGCCGCGGCGGCGGAGGCTTGAGGAGGGCCGGACAGGAGACCGGGAGATGACTTTCCTGTTCGAAGCGTGGGCTTCCATCCGCGGCTTTTTCGAGCTGGGCGGGCCGGTGCTATACGGAATCCTGGCCGTCACCATGCTGATGTGGACGCTGATCGTCGAGCGGCTGTGGTATTTCTTCGGCGTTCTTCCCGGAGAAATGCGCGGCGCCCGGCAGTTGTGGGAAAGCGGCCGGCGCGACGGTTCCTGGTTCGCAGCAAACCTTCGGCGCCTGATTCTTTCCGAGGTCGGCCTGAGCGCACGGCGTAACCTGGGGCTGATACAGACGCTCATGCAGATACTGCCGCTGCTGGGCCTGCTGGGCACGGTGTGGGGCATGGTCCAGGTGTTCGAGATCATGACGGTGTTCGGCACCGGCAACGCGCGCCTGATGGCGGGCGGCGTCTCGCAGGCCACGATCCCCACCATGTCGGGGCTGGTCGCGGCGCTGTCCGGGCTCTACCTCTCGGCCTGGCTCAGGCAGCGGGCGAAGCTCAAGATGGAGGAACTCGAAGACGCCCTGGAAATGCGGTTCGAGGAACAGCCCCGGGAGGCGGCCGCATGATTGAGCGCAAGCACCGCAAGCGGGCGCAGGAAGAGGCCGAGATCAACATCACGCCGATGCTGGACATCGTGTTCATCATGCTGATCTTCTTCATTGTCACCACCTCCTTCGTGAAGGAGCTGGGCGTGGACCTGGACCGGCCGTCGAACGCGCCGGTACAGGAGCAGAAGCGTTCCGAGGTGATCCCGGTCCGGATAGACGCCAACGGGCAGGTCTTCGTCGAGGACCGTCTTGTGCATGTCGGAGCCATCCGCGCCAACATCGTCTCGGGACTGGCCGGAAAGCCGGACGCCACGGTGGTCGTGATCGCGGACCGGAACGCGGATTCCGGCTTCATCGTGACGGTCGTGGACCAGGCGCGCGTAGCCGGCGCCGCGAAGGTTTCGCTGGCCGCCGCATCAAACTAGGAGCAAGCCGGAATGCCGCAGATACGAAGACGAAAACCGGAAGAAGAGGGCGAGATCAACATCACGCCGATGCTGGACATCGTGTTCATCATGCTGATCTTCTTCATCGTGACCACGTCGTTCGTGAAGGAGCCGGGCATCAGTCCTTCCCGTCCCTTCGCGCAGACGGCGGCAACCAAGGAGCGGGGCAACATCATGATCGCGGTTTCGCGCGACGACCATATCTGGATGAACAAGAATCGCGTGGAATTGACGGGAGTCCGCCAGATGGTTGAAGCGGCGCGCGCGGAGAACCCGGAAAGCAGCGTTATCATCGTGGCGGATCAATCCGCGTCCACCGGCATGGTGATCGATCTGATGGATCAGGTCCGGGTTGCCGGCGTGACCAGCATTGCATTGGCTGCGGAAGGCGAGGAATAGCGATGAACCGGACAAGATGGCGTATGGTCGGGTCGATAGGCGGCGGCATATTCGTTGCGCTGGTGCTGTTTCTGTTCATGAACACCCTGATAACGGGGGGGCGGGGCCAGCAGGGCGCTGCCACGGCGGGACAGATCGTGGACCTGATACGCGTGCAGGAGGACGAGATCGTCCAGACCAAGAAACGGGTGAGGCCCAAGAAGCCGCCGCCACCCAAGGACCCGCCGCCGCCGCCCAAGCTGAAGGTGTCCAGCGAGGCCAAGCCGCAGCAGAACCCCATGCGCCTCGATCTTCCCAGGATCGATGTTTCGGGGGCTGCCGGCGGCGGACCCTTCATCGGCAGGTGGGAAGCGGGCGACCCGGCGGCCGAGGGCGAGGCGGTGCCGATCGTGCGCATCGATCCGCAGTGGCCGCGCGAGGCCCTGATGGACGGCACCGAGGGCTATGTCAGGTGCGAAGTGCTGATCGGCCCCGACGGCAGCGTGCTGGACGTCAATGTGATCGAGTCCGTTCCGGGCCGCCTGTTCGTGCGCAACGCGGTGAGGGCCGTGCGGCGCTGGAAATTCAAGCCGCGAATAGTGGATGGCGTCGCCGTGGAACGGTGGGCCACGACCAGCATCGTTTTCCAGCTGGACAGCACCTGAATGGGCAGACGCCTGGCGCCGTTGGCATTGGTGGTGCTGGCGCCGCTGGCGGCCGCACAGACCGACCTCGGCAACCTTCCGCAGTGGCACCCGCTACGGCCGGACCGTGTCGTGGAAGAACGGGAGGAACCGCCCGCGTCCATGAGCGAGAGCTTCTACCGGCGGCTTTCCCGCACTCATGAACTGCTGGACGAGGACAATCTGACCGAAGCGCTGGACCTGATGGACCGCATCCGGACCGACCGGCTCAGCGACTATGAGGCGGCCCAGCTCTATCAGACATATGGATTCGTCTATTCGCAGATGGAAAGGGAAGGCGAGGCCTTCGACGCGTTCGAGAAGTGCCTTGAACTGGACGCCCTGCCGACGATGGTGCAACAGGGCATCGTGTACTCGGTTGCGGGCTACTACTCCGGTGAGGAACGCTTCGCGGAATCCAACGACACCCTCATGCGCTGGTTCCGTTACGAAGCGGAACCGCGGTCCGAGGCCTACATATTGATGGGCGCCAATTTCGCACAGCAGGAAATGATGCCGGACGCCTTGCCCTACGTGATTCGCGCCAACGAGTTGGCCGAGGCGCCCAACGAGAGTTGGCGAAACCTGCAACTGGCCATCCACGTTGAGTTGCGTCAGATTCCCGAAGCCATCGAGCTGTTGAAGGAAAACATCGGAATCTGGCCGGACAAGCTTCGTTTCTACCAGGTTCTGTCCGGTCTCTACATGGAGACCGCCAACGACGAAGGCGCCCTCTCCGCGCTTACGATTCCCTGGCATCGCGGCATGCTTGAAGCGGAATCGGACATCCTGAGCCTTGCCCGGCTCAACCTCTTTCTCGAGAACCCGGCGCGGGCCGGTGAAATCCTGAGTCAGGCGATGGAGCGGGGCCATGTCGAGGAGAACTTCGAAAACCTCCGCCTGCTGCTGAACTCGTGGACCATGGCGCGCGAAATGAACCGCGCCGTGGACGCAATCGACAAACTCGCCGAACTCGCGGACGACGGCGAGTTCTTCCATCGCAAGGCCATGCTTCTGAACGAGACCGGCGACTGGGACGGCGTGGTGAACTCCTGCACTCGTGCGCTGGAGAAAGGCGGGCTGGAGAATCCGGGTGAGGTATGGATACTGCAGGGCGTTGCGCTGGCGGAACTGCGGCGCTTCGACGAGGCCATAGAGGCGTTCGAGAGCGCGAAGCGTGACGGGTCCGACAACATCCGCCGCAACGCCAACGCCTGGATCGGCTACGTCAGGGACCGGACCGGAGATACCTCTTCCTAGCTTCGATTCCGCCTTCTCGTCGCTCCCTTCTTCCGGGAGTATTGGAGGCAGGGATGCCGGAGCAAGCTACAGGGATGTATTCATGCGTCTCCCGGAAGAAGGGAGCGACGAGAAGGCTACGGTGGGACTGCAGCGGGGTTAATCCTGCCTTAGCGCGGCCTTCATGGCCGTCCTGCACTCCCGGGCGAGCTGCTCTGCCTGTTGGGAACGGGACCCGCCTTCCGTTACCCTGATCGGATCCAGAAAGCGCACCTCGATTCTTGACGGCGTGAACAGCCAGGAACCCGACGGCAGCAGGCGGCGGCAGCCGCGAATGGCCACCGGAACAACCGGTAGTCCACCGGCGGCCGCGGCGGCAAAGGCCCCGGACCGGAAGGGCAGCAGCCCGGGTTCGGGGCGAAAGGTTCCCTCCGGGAAAATTGCCAGCGATTGTCCGGAGCGGGCGGCCCTGAGCATGGTCCGCACATCGGCGATGCGTTCCTTTCCCTGCTCCCGTTCCACGAACACGGCGCCGATGCGGCTGAGCATTCGGCCGGCCAGAAGCACCGGGCGCATCTCGCGCTTGATCACCAGCCGGAAGCCAGGAGGCAGCAAGGCGCAGAGCAGGATTCCGTCGGCGAAACTCTCATGATTGGCGGCAACCACGCACGGCTCCGCCGGAAGGTTCTCAAGCCCATGCACCCGCGGCCATGCGCCGCCAAGGCGGAAGATGATCCGCGAAGCCTTGCGGGCCAACCTGCTGCATCGTTCCACTCCCGGAACAACCAGGATCACCAGCGAGGTGGTCAGCGCGATCGTGCAGAACACGGTCCAACCCCAAAGCGTGTAAGGGATTTTCCGAAGCCGCGTCATAATTGGAAATTCTATGGCCAGCCCCGAACTTCTTGATCGCTTTCTTGACGCGATGTGGTCGGAACAGGGGCTTGCCCGCAACACGCTGGCGGCCTACGGGGCCGACATCCGGCTGCTGGAACGGTGGCTGGGCAAGCGCGGCAAGGAGTTGACGGAGGCCGGCAAACCGGACCTGCTGGCCTTCATCGGCGAACGGACCGCGGAAGGTGTCAATGCCCGCACGCTGTCGCGGCAACTGTCCACCGCCCGGCGCTTCTACGGCTACCTGGTGCGGGAGGGGCTGATCGATCGCGATCCTTCGGCGCAGATCGCCACGCCGCGCGTTGGACGCCCGCTGCCGCACTCCCTGACGGAAAGAGAGGTAGAGGACCTGCTGGCCGCTCCATCCCTGTCGGACCCGCTGGGCTTGCGGGACCGGTGCATGTTGGAGGTGCTGTACGCGACCGGGCTGCGCGTCAGCGAGCTGATCAACCTGTCCCTGGCGCAATTGAACCTGGCCAACGGAGTGCTTCGGGTCGAGGGCAAGGGTTCGAAAGAGAGACTGGTCCCGTTGGGGGAGGAGGCAGCCGACTGGGTGCGGAAGTTCCTGGATGGCGCCCGCCGCGAAATCCTCGGGGAGAGGGTGAGCGACGCGCTGTTCCCGACCCGCAGGGGCACTGCCATGACCCGGCAGGCGTTCTGGCAGCGGCTGCGCAAGCACGGCGCCGCCGCGGGCATTGCGGAAGGCCTGACGCCGCACACCTTGCGGCATGCTTTCGCCACGCACCTGCTGGACCATGGCGCCGATCTTAGGGTCGTGCAATTGCTGCTGGGGCACAGCAGCCTGTCGACGACGCAAATCTACACGCAGGTGGCGCGCAAGCGCCTGCGCGACCTGCACCGCGAGCACCATCCCCGCGCTTAGCGTTGAGTGCCCGTGCCATTGCCTGCCGGGATACGCCGGCAAGCACATCCCTGTGGGCTCGGCTTCGGCATCCCTGCCTCAGACGCTCCCGGCAGGCAATGGCACGGGCACTCAACGCACGAGAGCTACGGGATGGTGAGGACCAGTTTGCCGCGGGTGAGGTTGGCCTCCATCATGGCGTGCGCCGCTTCGGCCTGTTCCAGCGGAAATGAGCGTTGCACGACGGGCCGGAGTTCGCCCGATTCCAGCAGCGGCCACAGGCGCTCCCGAACCGCGCCGGCGATTTTCGCCTTTTCTGCGTTCGAGCGCGGCCGCAGCGTAGAGCCGGTAATCCACAAGCGCGACATCATCACCCGCCGGATATCAAGTTCCGTCTTCGGCCCGCCCAGGGCCGCAATCAGCACCAGCCGGCCGCCGGGCCTGAGGCTGCGTAGATTGTCGCGAAGATAGGGCGCGCCCACCATGCACAGAACCACATCCACGCCGTTGCCGCCGGTTGCGGTTGTCAGTGCCGCGGGCCAGTCTTCGGTCCGATAGCACGCGCCCCCCCAGGCGCCCAGCTCCCGGCAGAACCGCACTTTCTCCTCGCTGCCGGCCGTCACGAAGACACGCGCGCCGAGGGCGTTGCCGATGCCGATGGCGGCGGTGCCGATTCCGCTGGCGCCACCGTGCACCAGAACGGTGTCGCCCGCCTGCAACCGGCCGGCGTCCACCAGGTTGGTCCAGACGGTGAACCAGGTTTCCGGAATGGCCGCGGCCTCTATCATGGAAACGCCGTTTGGAACCGGAAGGCAGAGCGCCGCCGGCGCCACGCAATATTCGGCGTAACCCCCGCCCGGAACCAGTGCGCAGACAGCATCGCCCACGACCGGGTTCTTCACCCCCTCGCCAACCGCGTCGACATGACCCGCCACTTCCAACCCCGGCCACTCGGGCGCGCCCGCGGGTGGCGGATAGATGCCCTGGCGCTGCATGCAATCGGGCCGGTTGACGCCGGCTGCGGCCACCCGGATCAATACCTCGCCGGCGGCGGGGACAGGCCGGGGCCGCCGTTCGACAACCAGTACCTCGGGGCCTCCCGGCCTGGAAATGGCAACTACGCGCATACGCGGCAGGCAGTATATCCGGCTTGCCCGGAGGACAGTAATCGCCGAAGATTGGCGCATGGAGAGATCTTCCGGAAGTTCCAGCGGCATCGTTGAATTGCGCTCGGGCGTGCGCGACACGCTGGGGCGGCCCCTGCGGGACCTGCGCATTTCCGTAATGGACCGGTGCAACTTCCGCTGCCCTTATTGCATGCCGGAAGACATCTACGATCGCAATTTCCGCTTCCTTTCCAGCCGGGAACGCCTGTCGTTCCCCGAAATCGTGCGGCTCACCCGGCTGTTTGCCCGAATGGGCGCCTGCAAGCTGCGTATCACCGGCGGTGAGCCGCTGTTGCGCGCCGGCCTCGCCGACCTGATCGGCGACCTTTCCCGGCTTGACGGAGTCGAGGATATCGCTCTGACCACCAACGGCGTGCTGCTCGCGCAGCAGGCGGCGGCGCTCACCGCCGCCGGGCTGGACCGCGTGACCGTCAGCCTGGATGCCGTGGACGAAGAGCTGTTCCGGCGTATGAGCGGGGGCAGGGGGCGCCTCGAGGCCGTGCTGGACGGAATGTCCGAGGCGCGCGCGGCGGGATTGAACCCGGTCAAGATCAACGCCGTAATCCAGCGTGGCGTAAACGATGGCCATGTGCTCGATCTGGTCGATTACTTTCGGGGGACCGGAATGATCCTCCGGTTCATCGAGTACATGGACGTGGGCACGATCAACAACTGGAGCGCAACGCAAACCGTGCCGGCCGCGGAGATCGTGGAAACGATCCATCGGCGCTGGCCCCTGCGGACACTTGAAGCCAACTACCACGGCGAAGTGGCCCGGCGCTACGAATTCACGGACGGACAAGGGGAGCTTGGATTCATTACTTCCGTCTCGCAGCCGTTTTGCGGCTCCTGCAACCGTGCCCGCCTGTCCTCCGACGGCCGGTTCTTTACCTGCCTGTTCGCCTCGGAGGGGCTCGACCTGCGCGGCCCGATGCGCGACGGCGCCCCGGATGCGGCGCTGCTGGACCTCATGAGGGGCCGCTGGTCCAGGCGCGCGGACCGCTACAGCGAATTGCGGAGTTCGGGCCACGCTGCAGGGGCGCCGGACAGAAAAGTGGAAATGTATTACATCGGCGGTTAGTATGCGCGCGGGGAACTCGTTTGAGTTTGCACTATCATTCACGCTTCGGCGCTAAGGGGGGATAAGGAAGGCATGGCGCTAAGAATGCGAATTCTTTTCGCGACCGTTCTGGTTGCAACTTTTGGTCTCTCGGGCGCGGTCGGCGCGCAGGAGGAATCCTCGATATCCGCGAACCTGGCCGTAACGACGGACTACGTATTCCGCGGCTATACGCAGACAGGTGAGGATCCGGCCGTACAGGGCGGCCTGGACTGGGCGGATTCCAGCGGCTGGTACGTGGGCGCCTGGGCATCCAACCTCGATTTCGGTCCGGGCGATGACGCCTCCATCGAAGTGGACATTTATGGCGGATATGCTTGGGAAGCAAACGATGTGAGCTATGACGTCGGTTTGCTTTACTACGCGTACCCGGGCGCCGACAGCAGTTCCGGCTACGACTTCATCGAGGCTTATGCCGGCCTGGGATACGACCTGGATGCGGTTTCGCTGTCCGGGGCGGTGCATTTCACGCCCGACAATTTCGGCGAAACCGGTACCGGCTGGTATTTGACCGGCGGTCTTTCGAGCGGGCTGACGGACGCCCTGAGCGTGGATGCGAACGTGGGCTTCTCGCAGGTGACGGAAGATTTCGGCGAGGACTACCTGGACTGGAACCTCGGGCTGAGCTATTCGTTCTCCCGGCTTGCGCTCGATCTCAGGTATCACGATACGGACGCGCCCGACTGTGCCGGCTCGTGCGATGCGCGGGTGGTTCTCAGCCTGTCGGCGGAGTTCTGATTTATGAACACTGACTTTGTCCTGAATACCTTCGCGTTCCTCGTCTGGGGAGCGTTGATCATGTGGATGTGCGCCGGGTTCACCATGCTGGAAGCCGGCTCGGTGCGGACCAAGAATGCATCGGTCATTTGCCTGAAGAACATCGGCCTTTATTCCATTGCCGGGTTGACCTTCTACCTGGTTGGATACAACCTGATGTACCTGGACGTGGGCAGCGTAGCAGGAACGCTGAGCTTCGGCTACGGGCCGTCCGCCGAAGAGCTGGCGCTGCTCGAGGCGGTGGCCGCGGAAGCCGCTGCGCCGGAAATTGCGGCGGCGGCGGAAGCGGCGGCGGCAAACCAGTATTCCGTCATGTCGGACTGGTTCTTCCAGATGGTCTTCGTCGCAACTACCGCGTCGATCGTTTCCGGAACGCTGGCGGAACGCGTGAAGCTTTGGTCCTTTTTCGTTTTCACCGCGGTGCTGACCATGATCATCTACCCGCTGGTGGGCGCCTGGACCTGGGGCGGGGGCTGGCTGAGCCAGATGGGCTTCAGCGATTTTGCCGGTTCCACCATCGTGCACTCGACCGGTGGCTGGGCCGCGCTGGCGGGCGCCATCGTCGTGGGCCCGCGTCTCGGCAAGTTCCGCGCCGCCGGGGGCGTGAAGCCGACTCCGCCTTCCAACGTGCCCGCGGTCACGCTGGGCGTCTTCATACTCTGGCTCGGCTGGTTCGGATTCAACGGCGGTTCGCAACTGGCGCTGGGCGGCGTTGAGAATGCGGTGGCGATGAGCATCGTGCTGGTCAACACGAACCTGGCCGCCGCCGGGGGCGTGCTGGCCGCCCTGATCGTATCGCGCCCGCTGCTCAAGCGCGTTGACCTGTTGGCGGTGCTGAACGGCGCCATCGCCGGGCTGGTGTCGATTACCGCCGGTCCGGACATTTTGCCGCATGGGCTGGCCATCCTGATCGGCGCCGTGGGGGGCGTGGTCTGCACCGCCGGAATGATGATGCTGGAGCGATTGCGTATCGACGACGTGGTCGGGGCCGTTCCCGCCCACCTGTTCGCCGGCATATGGGGCACGCTCGCGGTCTGCATTGCCGGAGGCTACAGCTTCGGAGTACAATTGCTGGGCGTCGTGGTCATCGGAGCGTTCGTTTTCGGCGCTTCGTGGGTCACTTGGACGCTGATTGCGAAAGCCATGGGAGCTCGGGTGTCCGAGACGGTAGAGGAACTGGGCCAGGACGTTGCCGAACTGGGCATAGAGGCCTATCCCGAATTCGTGCTGATGCCCGATAGTGATTGATTGGCCTGCTTTGGGAGCAAGAATGGATATTCCAATTGAGCGCAGCAACGGAACCCTGGTCGCCGCGCCGTCCGGGCGCATAGACGGCTTTAACGCCCAGGATTTCCATCAGACCATGACCGGCTCAATCAGCGACGACGACGCGGCGGTGCTGGTCGATATGAGCGATATCAACTACATCAGCAGTGCGGGTTTGCGGGCCGTTCTCATGATCGCCAAGACGCTCTGGCAACGTAAGGCCAAGTTCATGTTGTGCTCACTGTCGGGCTCCATAGGCGAAGTGTTCAAGATGAGTGGGTTCGACAAGATCATCGAGATCCACGACAGCAAGGACGACGCACTGGCAAAACTGGGATAGGCCCGCGCGGAGCCGTCAGGAGTCTTCAACCTCCAGCGAGAGCGGTAGCCGTACGACCATCCGGGTTGATTCTCCCGGTTCGGTATCGACCGCAATTTCGCCACCGTGCTGGCGCACGATGTCGTTCGATAGCGCCAGGCCCAGTCCGGTGCCTTGGTCGGTCGGCTTGGTCGTGAAGAACGGATTGAAGATCTTTCCGATAATGTCGTCCGGAATGCCGCCGCCGTTGTCGTGAATCGCAACCTCGACATTGTCCGAAGTCCGGCGTGTCGACAGCTTGAGAAGCGGTTCGTAGGCGCCGTTGCCGCTCTCGGCGTTTTCCCTGACCCGGCGATCGTGCGTGGCGTGGCAGGCATTGGTCACCATGTTCAGGAAGACGCGCCCCAGGTCCTGCGGCACCACGCTCAATTCCCTCATTTCCGGACTGTAGTCTTCCTCGATGGTGAGGTTGAAGTTGGTGTCGGAGGCGCGGGCGCTGTGATAGGCGAGCCTCGCGTGTTCCTCCAGCAGGGCGTTGATATCGGTGGCCTGCGCGTCTCCGGAACCACGCCCCATCTTGAGCATGTCGCGTACGATCCGGTTGGCCCGCAGGCCGTGATGGGTGATCCGCTCCAGATTCGACCCGATGTCGCTGCAGATTTCATCGACCAGACCCTTGTCGTCCTCGCTCAGGCGCCCGTCTCCTTCCTTCAAGACTTCCTGAAGCTCTTCCACCAGTTCCGACGACACTTCGGAAAAGTTCTTGACGAAATTCAGCGGATTCTGAATCTCGTGCGCAACACCCGCCGTCAGTTCCCCGAGTTCCGCCAGCTTTTCCCGCATGACAATCTGGTTCTGGGCCCGTTTGAGGTCCTCGAGGACCTGCTCCAGCTCTTCGTTCTTGTCGCGCAGCTCCCGCGCCATGCGCTCGACCAGGTCCAGCCTCTGCGCCTTGAGGGAGGCTTCGCGGAACACCTCCAGCGCCGCGGCCATGTCCGCCACCTCGTCCCTTCCGCTCACATCCACCCTGGTCTTGAGATCGCCCGCGGCCATGCGGCGCATGCGGCTGGATAGCCCCTCCAGCCGGCGCAGCAGGCTGCCAATGAAAAGCGAGCCCATGAGCAGCGCGGCGACAATCGCCACTCCGGTGACGCTCAGCAACAGGACCTGACCGGTGTCGATGGCCTCGTTGGCTATATCGGTCGATTCGCGGGCGCTGTCGCGCGCGCCGCTCACCATGCTTTCGGCTTCGGCGCCGAGTTCGATCTCCAGGGTGCGGTTGTCCGCTAGCAGGCGCCTTTCCTCGGCGGCCAGGTCGAGTTCGCGGCGACGCAGCGCAAACGCCGCTTCCCGGCCGCTGCCCAACTCATGCAGGCGCCCCGTAGCGGCCGTCAACGCCGCCGGTTCGGGTGGATCGCGCAGGGCCGCCAGGTTTCTGGTAATCGCCTCCGTTGCCGATTCAAAGCTCTCCAGCAGGGGTTCGAGCAATTGCGGGTCGCCGACAATGAAGGCCCGGTCCAGCAATTGCACCGCGTTGTCCACGTTGACCTGGAGATCGGCCAGACGCCGGTAGCGGGCCAGTTCGCCCTCCGAGATGTGCTGCTCTCGGGGCGCCGGCTCGGAATCCAGGTCCCGGTAGCCGGTCACGGTAAAGAAATACTGGTCGTCGATGGCGGGACCCAACAGCCGTTGCAGACTTTCGTGCAGCACGGGAACTTCCCTCTGCAGCCTGCCGGCCTGATCGGCGATCAGAAACCGTTCCTCCACCGACCGGTCCAACTGCTCGATGTTGGCGAGCAGGGCGCCGGCCCGGTCGCGCATGCGCTGAATGGCCGGATCCTCGCTGGCCTGCGCCTCGAGCGCGTCAATCCGGGATTCGAAAATCTCCCGGTTCGCCGCCACCGAGGTCCGCACGTCCTCCAGCTCATCAAGCGTGCCCGCCGCCGCAAGCCGCGGCGCCGCCGCCACCAGCGTACGGCTTTGTTCGGCTACCGCAAAGGCGCCGGTTATCTGGGGAAGGCTGCGATCGACCACGCCCCGCTGGGCATCGGCAACCGTGTTGAAGGCGAACCAGCTGTTGACGCTCGCGATCACGAAGAGCAGCAAGGCCGCGGCGATCCCCATGTACATGCGGACCGAAATCTTGTGCCGCTTCTCAAGAATTCGCGCGATACGCGACCTGAGTGCGCCCTTGCCATTGTCCGCCCCGGCATCCATCACCGTGCTCCCGGCGTATCCATGGGCAGGTATTCGCCGTCCGGGCTCACTATGGTCAGGTAGACCGCATCCGATCCCTGGTAATCCTCCGCCCCGAACTCCAGCGAGAATCCCCCAAGGTCTATCCGGCCCGCATCGCGCAGCATCGGGAGCACCCGGTCGCGCCGCGGTTCCGGCCCGCATTGCTCCATCGCCACGACGGCCATGCGCCCGGCCAGGTAGCCTTCAAGGGAAACGAATCCGGGTTCCGCGTCCGGAGAAGTCTCCTTCAGCGCCGAAAGATAGTCCTGGACAACGGGAAGCGCGTCGCCCATCAATGGCGGAACCACCTGCGTCATGAGCAGTCCGGCGGAATCCAGGCTTTCGCTGCTCAGGTTACGGATCAATGCGTTGCCGCCGGCAAACGAGGTCGTCATGAAAACCATGTCCAGCTCGAGCTTGCTGCCCCAGTTCAGAAAGGCCGCCACGGGCGCGGGAGCGCCCACGATGATGACCGCTTCCGGATCGCCTTCCATCACGTCGAGCAGCGTGGTCTTGACCGCGATCGTGTTGCGCGGATAAACGGCGGTGGCCGCCGGCTGCAGCCCTCGCCGCTCCATGGCCAACTGGGCGCCGCGGAACCCCGCACGGCCGAACGAATCGTCCTGATAGGCGACCGCCACGCGCGTCAGACCCCGGCGGGTCAGGAATTCCATCATCGCCTCCGTTTCCTGGTAGTAGGAGGCGCGCAGGTTGATCACGTTCTGCCATTGCCCGTCGCGTAGAAAGGGGGCGCCGGTGAAAGGGGCGATATAGGGCACTCCGGCAGCCGCCGCGACGGGCACCGACGACCGGGCCGTCGGGGTGCCGACCGCACCGATGAGCGCGAACACTTCGCGGTCATTGATCAGAGTGCGCATGTTCTCGATCGCGGCTTCCGGCTCATAACCGTCGTCGAGCGAAATCAGTTCCAGCCGCCGGCCATGCACGCCGCCGTTCCGGTTGGCCTCGTGGAATGCAGCCTCGATTCCGGCCCGCATCGCCTGACCCAGCCCGCTGGCCGGCCCCGTGAGCGCCGCCGACTGCCCGAACAGGATGCGCTCTGCGTCGATTCCCGGCTCGGCCGCGACGCCCGAAAAAGCCGCCAGTCCGGCGATCAGGATCAGTCCGCGCATGCCCCCCCGTAACACGGCGCTAGAGCCGGGTTACCAGCGTCAGCCGGTTGCGGTTGCCCTCCCGGGCGTACTTGACTTCGTCCATCATCTCCCGCACCAGGTACACGCCCAGACCGCCGATACGCCGTTCCTCGATGCCCGCGTCGATATTCGGGTCCGGCGATTCCGTCAGGGGATCGAAGGGATCAGCTTCATCGATGAATTCGATCGTTACGCTGTCGTCAGCGGCGACGAGGCGAAATTCCAGTTCCTGGGTTTCATCGTTGCCGTAGCCGTGGTCGATGATGTTCAGCCCTACTTCCTCCACCACCAGCTTCACCTTGAAGACCAGTTCCTCCGGCCACTGTTCCAGTTCGGCCATTTCGTCGATGGCCTGCTCCACCAGCTCCAGTTGCTCATGGCTGGCCTGGATCTTCAGGCGTATTTCGCCGCTCATGACTACGAACCGGACCTCAGCAGCACGAGGCAGGTGATGTCGTCCGACTGCGAGCGGTCGCTCGCGAATTCCCGCACCGCCGCGAACACGGCATCGTTCGCCGCCCGCGCGCTCTCCAGCGTGGCGCCCGCGAAAACCTCCAGCAAACGATCCATGCCGAATTCCTCGCTGTCCAGGTCTTCCGCCTCCGAGACGCCGTCCGTATACATCACCAGCGCTTCGCCCGGCTCCAGCCGAGCCTGATCCGTGCTGAACTTGAACTGCGGAGCAACCCCCAGGGCCACGCCTCCGGTGAGCGGCAGGATGGTCGAGGATCCGTCCCTGTGGACGATCAGGGGCGGATTGTGTCCGCCGTTGGCGTAGCGCACCAAACCGGTTTCGGGATCGAAAACGGCGTAGAACAGCGTCACGAACATGTTGGCTTCGTTGCCGTCGTGAAGCTGATCGTTGACCACGGTAACGACGGTGCCGGGGTCCTCACTGCCGAGCGCCGCGCCCTTCAGCAAGGTGCGGCTGGACATCATGAACAGCGCCGCGGGGACGCCCTTGTCGGACACGTCCGCAATGGCCATTCCCAGGAGCCCGTTCTCCAGCCGGATGATGTCGAAGAAATCGCCGCCCACGTTCCGGGCCGGCGCCATGCTGCCGTACAGCTGGTATTGCTGGTTCTTCGGAAATTGCTTGGGCAGGATCGACTGCTGCATGGTGTGGGCCACGTCCAGTTCGCTTTGCAGCGTCAGCAGCTTGTCCTTCGAGGCCTCGGCTTCGCGCCACATCTCCAGCTGGCGCAGGCTGCGGTCGATCGTGATTCTCAGGTCATCGAAGTCGATCGGTTTGGTGACGAAATCGAACGCGCCACGGTTCATCGCCGCGCGAATGTTCTTCATGTCCCCGTAGGCGGAGATGACGACCGAGCGGAGATCGGTATCGACGTCCGGGATCTTTTCCAGCAGCGTCAGACCATCCATGCGCGGCATGTTGATGTCGGAAAGCACCAGGTCGATGTCGCTGTGTTCGCCCAGGGTCTCGAGCGCCTCGACTCCGTCTCCGGCGAAAAGAAAGGCGTACTGTCCGGAGCGAATCTCGCGCCGCATCCGTTGCCGGACCAGTTGCTCCAGGTCCGATTCGTCGTCGACCATCAGAATCTTGTGTTGCGCTTGCATCGCAAGTCAGCCTGCTTGTGGCCACAAAAGGATGCCCATTGTATATGGGCGGTGAGGCAGGATGCCGTCGATCAGGCCTGAAGCATGCGCTCCACGGCAAGCCGCGCGCGGTCCGCGATTTCCGGCGGAACCTCGACCCGTGGCTGGAGTGTTTCCAGCGTGCGCAGAATCTTGGGAAGGGTTATGCGCTTCATGTGCGGACAGAGATTGCACGGGCGCACGAACTGCACGTCGGGATGTTCCACGGCCACGTTGTCGCTCATCGAGCACTCGGTGACCATGACTACCCGGCGGGGCTTGTTTTCGCCCACGTAGCGGATCATTGCCGAAGTGGAGCCGACGAAATCGGCCTCGGCAAGGACGTCAGGCGGACATTCCGGATGGGCGATGACCTGGATGCCGGAGTGCGACAGACGATAGGAACGGATCTCATCCGCCGTGAACCGCTCATGCACTTCGCAACTCCCTTCCCAGAGAATGATCTCCACGTCGGTCTTGCCGGCCACGTAGCGTCCCAGGTATCCGTCGGGCAGGAAGATCACGCGGTCCGCACCCAGTGACTCCACGATCTTCACGGCGTTTGCTGAAGTGCAGCAGATGTCCGATTCGGCCTTCACCTCTGCCGAGGTATTGACGTACGTGACAACCGGGACGCCGGGGTACTTCTGTTTCAACAGGCGCACGTCCTCGCCGGTGATCGCCTCCGCCAGCGAACAGCCGGCCTTCAGATCGGGGATCAGCACGGTCTTTTCGGGCGCCAGGATCTTGGATGTCTCGGCCATGAAATGGACGCCGCACATCAGAATCATGCCGGCGCTGGCTTTGGCGCCCAGGCGGGCCAGTTCGAGCGAATCGCCGGAATGGTCTGCCACGCCATGGAAAATCTCCGGAGTCTGATAGTTATGTACGAGGACTACGGCATCACGCTCTTTCTTCAGTTCGTTGATGCGGGCGATATACGGCGCATGCACGGGCCATTCCACGTCCGGTATGACGTCCGTCAGGCGGTTGCGGATCGGCGCCGTCACCTCCTGCACCCGGGGCGTGTACTCCAGTACTCCTGTCGCTTGGACCTGCATCGATGATCTGTTCCGTTGGCGGGGCTGTAATGCTACAAGTGAGCATAAGTAGTGTCAAGCCGCTTCCCGAAAAATGGAGCGGGTCTAAAATGGCTGCGTGACCGAACCGATCAGCGTGGAGCTCAGCGCCGTGGTGCTGACCGTCGTGGACGACGAGCCGCGAGTTCTGGTTCTGCCGGGCGGTACTTCGGCCCGCCTGCCTTCCGACGAACTGCGCGGCACGCGCGACCAGACGCTGGAATTCGGCGCCCGGCGCTTGCTCAGGCGCCAGGTCGGGCTGGAGCCGGCCTGGCTGGAGCAACTCTACACTTTCGGCGACCGGCGCCGGAATTTCTGGCCGCGCAGCCCGGACCGCACCATCACGGTGGCCTACCTCGCACTGATTCGGCACGACCTTTGCTCCACCGGGGGACAGTGGAGGGACTGCTACGAGTTCTTTCCCTGGGAGGACCAGCGTTCCGAGCCGGATTCCGCGGCGCCGCTGGGCGCCGGACTGAAGAAATGGAGGAACAGAGCCCGCGCCGATGCGACCCGCAGAGAGCGTAGCGAGCGAATCGAGCGCTGCCTGGGCCTGGACCAGGCCGGCTGGACGCCGGACCTCGTGCTGGAGCGCTATGAGCTCGTCTATGAGGCCGCGCTCGTGGCCGAATCCTGGCATGACCGGGGCGCCGCGGCGCCGGGAGGACGGATACTCAAGGGGGCCTGCATGGCCCTGGATCACCGCCGCATACTGGCCACCGCCCTGGGCAGGATGCGAGGCAAGCTGCGCTACCGCCCGGTCGTATTCGAACTGATGCCGCCGGAATTCACGCTGTTTGAACTGCAGCGAGTGATCGAGGCGATCAGCGGCCGCGTACTGCACAAACAGAATTTCCGGCGGCTGGTCGCGAACCAGAGGCTGGTCGAGGCTACCGGCGTGCGCAAATCCCACACCGGCGGCCGCCCGGCGCGCCTCTACCGCTTCCGGCCCGAAGCGCTGGCGGAACGCCGCGCCGCCGGGGTGCTGTCCTGAGGCATGCGCTCCGGACCGCCCGTTCGTGTATATTCACGCGACCGGTTCCGTAGGCGCGTAGCTCAGGGGTTAGAGCACTTGCTTGACATGCAAGGGGTCGGTGGTTCAATTCCACTCGCGCCTACCACTCTTCGCTTGAATCCCCACCTTTCCTGATATGAGCACCGGGACCAGGCGAAGCAATACTGCATCCGCGCTGGACGGCCTGCACCCGGCGGTTCGAGAATGGTTTGAAGAGTCGTTTGACCGGCCCACGGCGGTACAGGAGGGCGCCTGGCCGGCCATTGCCGCGGGCCGGCACGCACTGCTGGCGGCGCCCACCGGTTCCGGCAAGACTCTGGCGGGGTTCCTGTCCGTCATTGATGAACTGCTGCGCCGCAGCCTGCGGGACGACCTGCCCCAGCAAACCGAAGTGGTGTACGTTTCGCCGCTGCGGGCCCTTTCGAACGATGTGCGCCGGAACCTCAGCGAGCCGCTTTCGGGGATCGACCGGCGTCTCGAGGCCAGGGGCCTTCCTGCCTCGGGCATTACCGCCGGTCTGCGCACCGGGGACAGTTCCGCGGCCGACCGCCGCCGGCTGCTCAGGAAACCTCCACACATCCTGGTAACCACGCCTGAGTCCCTGTACCTGCTGCTTACCTCGGAAGGGGGCAGGGGGCTGCTTTCGCACGCAGGGACCGTGATCCTGGACGAACTGCATTCGCTTGCAGGGGGCAAGCGGGGCGCCCATCTCACCCTCAGTCTGGAGCGCCTGGAAATGGTCACCGGCCGGCCGTTGCGGCGAATCGGCATGTCGGCCACGCAGCGGCCCATGGACCGCATGGCCCGCTTCCTGATCGGGGCGCGGGAGAACGATTGCGCGATTGTCGATGCGGGCGTCGCGCGCGAGCGGGACCTGGCGCTGGAACTGCCCGGTTCGCCGCTGCAGGCCGTCATGCCGCTGGAGGTCTGGTCGGAGCTCTACGACCGGCTGGCGGGCCTGGTGCGCAATCACGATTCGACCCTGGTGTTCGTCAACACGCGGCGGCTGTGCGAGCGGGCCGCGCGCCAGTTGAGCGAACGGCTGGGCGAGGACGCCGTCGCTTCCCACCACGGCAGCATGTCCAAGGAACACCGGGGCCAGGCCGAGCAGCGCCTCAAGAGAGGCAGTCTCAAGGTGCTTGTCGCCACGGCCTCGCTGGAGCTGGGCATCGACATCGGTTCCGTGGACCTGGTGTGCCAGGTAGGTTCTCCGCGCGGCATCTCACGGTTTCTGCAACGCGTGGGGCGGTCTGGCCACGCCGTAGGCGAGGTCCCCAGGGGCCGCCTGTTCCCGCTGACCCGCGGTGAACTGGTCGAGAGCCTGGCGCTTCTGAAGGCCGCGGCCCTGAACGAAATTGAGGAAATCCGCATTCCCCCCGGCGCCATGGACGTGCTTGCGCAGCAGATCGTGGCCGAGGGAGCCTGCGGAGAGAAAGGCATCGATGAGCTGCACGAGGCCTTTTCGCTGGCCTGGCCGTACCGCAATCTGGACCGTGAGCGCTTTGCCCGCGTGTCGCGGATGCTGACGGACGGGTACTCCACGCGGCGCGGCCGGTCCGGCGCCTACCTGCATTTCGACAGCGTGAAACGGTTGTTGAGGCCGCGGCGCTCGGCCCGCATCACCGCCCTGACCAACGGCGGAACCATCCCGGACCAGTTTGACTACGACGTGCTGCTGGCGCCCTCCGAGACCCGCATCGGCACTCTGAACGAGGATTTTGCGTTCGAGAGCCTGCCCGGCGACATCTTCCAACTCGGCAACGCCTCCTACCGCATCCAGCGGGTCGCTTCCGGAAAGGTATACGCCGAGGACGCGCAAGGGGCGCCGCCCACCATCCCCTTCTGGTTCGGGGAAGCGCCGGGCCGCAGCACGGAACTGTCGGGGCGGGTCTCGCAACTTCTCGACGGCGTAGAGACGCGTCTGTCCCGGGGAGCCGACGTGATTGCCTGGCTCGCATCCATCCCCGGCGGATCGTCCGAGGCCGCCCGCCAGGCGGTGGAGTATCTTGAGACCGCGCGCGCCACGCTGGGCGCATTGCCGGGTGTGTCACGCTTCGTGATCGAGCGCTTCCTCGACGAACTGGGCGACATGCACGTCGTCATCCATTCGCCGCTGGGCTCCCGCCTCAACCGCGCCTGGGGGCTGGCGCTGCGCAAGCGCATCTGCCGGAAGTTCAATATCGAACCGCAGGCGGCGGCGCTCGACGACAGCATCGTGATTTCGCTGGGTCCGGGACACAGCTTCCCGCTGAAGGAAATCACCGGGTGGCTGCATTCCTCGACCGCGCATGAACTCCTGATACAGGCAGTGCTCGACTCGCCGATGTTCCCGACCCGCTGGCGATGGACCGCCTCGACGGCGCTGGCAATACTCCGCAACTGGAAGGGCGAGCGTCGTCCGGCGCAGTTTCAGCGAGGCGATGCGGAGGACCTCATGGTTGCGCTTTTCCCCGATCTGGTCGCCTGCGCCGAGAACCTTACGGGGGACCGCGCGGTCCCCGACCACCCGCTG
Organism: Gammaproteobacteria bacterium; assembly: GCA_026707445.1. Taxonomy (GTDB): domain Bacteria; phylum Pseudomonadota; class Gammaproteobacteria; order Steroidobacterales; family Foliamicaceae; genus Foliamicus. Next base: position 48,914 of record JAPOWV010000083.1, on the reverse strand, counting down.
GTCGACCAGACCCTGGACGATTGCCTGCACGAGTTGATGGACGCCGACGGCCTGCTGGTCCTGCTGCGCTCGTTCGAGCAGGGCGACGCCGAAGTACGCTTTGCCGAGCCCGCCTCGCCGTCGGTCCTGGCCCAGGAAGTCATTACCGCCAAGCCCTATGCCTTCCTCGACGATGCCCCGGCCGAAGAGCGCCGCACCCAGGCGATCCGGACCCGCCATCTGCTCGATGTCGAAGACGCCGCAACGCTGGCGCGACCGGATCCGCAGGCGATTGCCGAGGTGTGCGCGGAAGCCTGGCCGAACCCGCGCGACGCAGATGAATTGCACGACGCGCTGAACCTGGCGGGATTCCTGACCGACGTCGAACTGGCGAATTTCGCGGATTTTCTGGCGCAACTGGCGTCGCAGGGCAGGGCGCTCGCCTTTGGGGCCGGCGAAGGCCGGGAGATCTGGTCCTGCGTGGAACGCCGCGGAGAATTGGCCACAGCCCTGGAGAAACCGGATGAGGCGACAACGGCGGTACGTGAACTGCTCCGCAGCCGGCTTGAAGTCCTGGGGCCCGTAACCGCCGCCGAACTGGCGCAGCCTCTGGGGCTGGAAACGGTGGCGGCGGCCGAGGCGCTGGTGGCGCTGGAGGGAGAAGGTTTCGCAGTTCGCGGCCGTTTCCGCACCAGCGCGGAAGCGGACGGGCCGGACGAGTGGTGCGAACGCGGCCTGCTGGCGCGTATCCATCGGCGAACGCTGAAGTCGCTGCGCCGGCAGATCAAACCGGTCAGCGCCGCGGAGTTCACCTCCTTCCTGCTGCATTGGCAATGGATTGGGACAGAACGGCGATGGGGACCGGAGAGCCTTCGCCTGGCGCTGGATCGGCTGGAAGGCTGCGGCGCCCCGGCGTCAGCCTGGGAAAGCACGGTGCTGCCGGCGCGCATCGCCGATTTTTCCCCGGCGATGCTCGATCAGGCGCTCGCGTCGGGCGAATGGCTGTGGAAGCGCGCCGAGCCGTTTCCCGGGAGAGCGGGTGGTCGGCTGGCCGCCAACACGCCCATAAGCCTGCTCAGGCGCGAATGCTGGGACTGGTGGCCGTTGGCGCCCGGCCGCATGGAAGGCCTCTCGTTCGGCGCGCGCAAGGTTCTCGAAGTCCTGCGTGAGAGTGGCGCGGACTTCTTCCTCGGCCTGGTCCGGAACACCGGCATGCTGCGCAGCCAGGTGGAAATGGCCCTGGGCGAACTGGCCGCCGCCGGACTGGTGACTTCGGACAGCTTCACCGGCCTTCGCGCGCTGATCACGCGGGCCGACAAACGTCCCCGCTTCGGCGGATTGCGGGCCCGGATGGGCGGGGTGCAGGCCGGAGGCCGTTGGTCCGCATTGCCCGCGCCGGCAGCCGATGAAGTCAACGAAGAGGATCGGGTCCAGTACCTGGCCGAAGCGATGGTTCGCCGTTACGGCATCGTGTTCCGCGCCCTGCTGGCGCGCGACCGCGGGCTGCCGCCATGGCGCGCCTGGCTGCGGGTCTACCGCCGCATGGAAGCGCGGGGGGAACTGCGCGGCGGCCGCTTCGTGGGCGGGTTCAGCGGCGAACAGTTTGCCGCTCCCGCCGCGGTGGAGGAACTGCGCGCCATGCGGCGCAGGGACGACTTTGCTTCGCGCATCCGCGTCTCCAGCGCGGATCCGGCAAACATGACCGGCGTGTTGTCGCCCCGGCGCATCCCGTCGCAACCCGCGCGCTGGATCCGTTACGCCGGCGGAGAACCCCGGATGGAAGCGGAGAGGGACGCCGCTGCCGGCGCCTTATAAGAAAATTCCATCGAATCAAAAAGCTCCGTCAACACGGCGCGGACTGCTGCAATATGTGGGCTAGAATCTCGAATCTTGCCCGGCCGCGCAAAGCCGGGCGGGACCTTTGGACGGGAGGAGAATATGAGCCAGGAAATTCTTCAGGAACTGTCGGACCTGCTGGGCGATGAGCATGTGGTGACGGACGATGCGGAGCGCCGTTACTTCACGATGGACGTATACAACGCCCGCGAAATGCCGCTGGCAGTGATCCGGCCCGGTACCGTCGAAGAGTTGCAGCAGGCCGCCCGCATCGCCCTGCGCAACAAGGTGCCACTGGTACCGCGCGGCGGTGGCGCGTCCTACACCGATGGCTATCTACCGGCGCAGTCGAATTCGCTGCTGGTGGACACCTCGCGGCTGAACCGCATTGTGGAGATCAACTCCACCGACATGTATGTAACCGTGGAGCCGGCGGTCACCTGGGAGCGCCTGAATGCGGCACTGGTCAAGGAAAAGCTGCGCACCCCGTTCTGGGGACCGTTTTCGGGGCTGAAGGCCACTGTTGGAGGATCAACCTCGCAGAATTCGGCAAGCATGGGCACCGGCAACTACGGGCTTTCGGCGGAATCCGTGCTGTCCTTCGACGTGGTTCTTGGCAACGGCGAGTTGCTGCGCACAGGCTCCGCCTCGATCAGTACTTCAAAACCGTTTTTCCGCTGGTACGGGCCGGACCTGACCGGCTTGTTTACCGGCGACACGGGCGCCATGGGAATCAAGGCGCGCATCACGCTGCGGCTGATCCAGCGTCCGCCGAGAACCGGCACGGCATCCTTCGGCTTTGAGTCGTTCGAGGGCATGTCCGGTGGGATGGCGGCCGTGGCGCGATTGGGCGTGGTGGCCGACAACTACGGTCTGGACCCCAAGCTGCAACAGGGGCAGCTCACCAAGACCAACACTTCCGACGCGGCTCGCGCGGTGTGGAACGTGGCCCGCGATTCCTCCAATCCGCTCGAAGCGGTTAGCCGGCTGACCCGGATGGCGCTGTCCGGCAAGCGGTTTTTCGGCGGTTTCAGCCATTCCGCGCACTATGTGGTGGAAGGGCACAGCGCAGCAGAGGTAAAAACCAAGCTCAGGCTGGTGCGTGAAACCATGCGCCCGCATGGAACCGAAATAGCCAATACCGTGCCCACCGTGCTTCGGTCCATGCCGTTTATTCCCATGTATTCCGTTTTGGGCGTCAATGGTGAGCGCTGGGTGCCGCTGCACGGGATCATGCCGTTTTCGCGCGTGGCGGAATTTCGCCGCCAGTTGATGAACATGTATGAAGAGAACGCGGCTCGGATGAAGGAATTACGCGTTGATAAAGGCGCGATGTTCATGACCGTGAGCTCCAACGCCTTCCTGTACGAGCCGGTGTTTTACTGGGAGGACAGCCGTACGGTGTTTCACAAGCGCTTCATGCCGCAGGACTACCTCAAGACCCTGCCCGAACACGATGAGAACCCGGAAGGCCGGGCGCTGGTGGCCGAACTGCGCCAGAAAATCCTGGATATTTTCTGGCAGGTGGGCGCGATCCATCTTCAGGTGGGCAAGACCTATCCTTATTTGCGCGGCAGACAGCCGGAAGCGGAAAGGCTGCTGCGTGAATTCAAGGGCGGCGTGGACCCCGACAACCTCATGAACCCCGGCGCGCTCGGCTTGGGCGCCTAGTCCTCCATTGATGCTTCGATCCCACCCTCGTGGAAGGGCGGCGGTGGTCGCATCGACGGTTCTGTTTGCCTGCCTGCTTTCGCTGGGCCTCCACGGTCCCGCGGAGGCGGAGGCGGACGAGAGGGTGGTGGGCGTGCTGTTTGTGATCCATGGTGGGTCGGAGGACTGGACCGACCGCGGAGCCTTCGACACGGCCGCGCAGCTCTTCTCGTACGATCAGAACAGCGCCGTCTATCAGCGCTTTCTCTGGGACCCGCGCATCTGGCCGCGCTTCATGGACTTCGGCAATGGCCCCAAGGAGGCCCTGAAGTATCGCTTCGAGTACGACCGGATCGACGGGCCGAGCCCCTTCTACGGCATCACTTATTCGCAGATGAGATCGCTCGAGGAGGCGCTTGGCGCTCGCGCGCAGGAACTGGGCGTGCGGTTCGTCGTGGACCTGGCGTCCTGGATGGCGGCGGACCCGAAGAACCACCCCTGGCCGCGTCTCGTCTATGGGCCCGGCAGTCCGCAAGGCCAGCCCCTGACGTATTGCGGGCCGGCCGACGATCCCTGGCCCGACTGCGATCCGGAACGGCACAACGTGGACGGTCCCATCCCCCGGCTGCTGGAACAGGGCGTGACCGAGATCGTGGCCATCGACATGACCGTGGGCGGCGCCCGGTTCTCCAAGACGCACGACGTGGTCCGGACGCTGCGCGCGCGCCTGGCCGCCGAGGCGGGCGAGGGCGGGGAACCGGTCCCGCTGCGCTGGCTGAACGACCCCAGGGACCTGATGCGCGATTCGTACCCGGATGAGCCGGCGGGATGGACGCGTTCTCTCGGCCCGCCGGTGGCCGACCGCAGCGTGCCGCTGGAAGACGCGCCCAACCCGGTGGTTTCATCGCCGCTGCTCGCATTGCTGCACGCCGAGGGGATCGCCGAGCGGTTCAACCCGGACGTAGGGGAAGCCGAGACCGGCATCGTGCTGCTCGGCCACGCGCTGCGCCGCTACGACGAGTATTTCGATCCGAAGATCGACGACACCCTGACGCTGCACAAAACCATAGCGCTGGAATTGCTGCGCCTGTACCCGGAGCTCAAGGAACACAGGATCGTGGGCGCCTGGGCCGGGGACATGGTCCTGAACGAGGCCCTGACGGACACGCCCGCCGGCGGATACGAGCGCAGCCGGCCCATGCGCGGGGAGAACCTGGGTTACGCCGCGCTGTACGAGCAGCCTGGCGTGCACCCGCAGGGCAAGTGGGGATACCGTTACTGGGAGGCGCTGGACTATCTGCGATCCGACGGCGTCGAGCACATCATCGTGGCCTTCCCGCAGATCGTGGCCGAATCGGTGCTCAACATGGTCGAGGTGCCCAACCAGATCGGCAAGGAAGTCGGGTACCGCAACTGGCTCTACTACGAAAAGGGCGATTTCGAACGCTACCCCAAGGTAGGGCACCCGTTCGCCGACTACTGGGGCATCTGGGTCAGCACGGAATGCAGGAACGGCGATTCCGGCGTCGCCTGCTGCCTTGAAATGGGCGGCTGCGCCGACGGACGGCCCTATCCGCCGGCACGCCAGACGCCTCCCGACCGGCGTCGCAACGACATGGACCCGTCACTGGGCTACGACGTGCCCGCATTCGGCCACATCGGCTATGACCCGGCCCTGGGCAGCCCGTCGAACGAGCAACCGGTCCAGCAGCAATACCGTGGAACCTGGGCGATGTGGCGGCCACCGAACGACGATCCGCGGATGGGAGAGCTGATGGCAAGGTTTATCGTCGAGGCCTTGCAGGACGGCCGCTGACACCTCAGCCGTTTAACGCCGCAGCGATGACAGCAGAAACAGGCCTGAACCGACGCGAGTTGCTGGCCGGCGCGGGGGGGCTGGCGGTCCTGGGCGCGCCTTTCAGCGCCTTGGCGACGGACGATTCGGCGCCTGAAATCAACCTGGCGACGCCGCGAGACAACCTCATGGCCCTGATACGCATACAGGCAAGCATGCGCGAGGAAGATGTGCCCTGGTGGTACAGCGGTGTCATCTACGGCGCCGAGGATGGCAAGGCTCCACGGCTCCTTTTCGGCTTTGAAGGCATGGAGATGTACTGGATGCGCCATCTTGCCGGCGGCGAGTTCGAGCTGATCGGGCACACGGTATCGTTCCTCAAGGACGCGGCCAGTGGCGAATGGCTTCGCGAATGGCGCAACCCCTACACTGAAGATCTGCTTGAAGTGCCGGCCGCTACGCAGGGCGGCGGGGCCGGACGCGGTTTCAATTATTCGGAAAAGGGAATCCGTCCGACACCATTCATGGACCAGATGCCGGAACAGCCGCCCGCCTACCGGATTCTCTCGGGCGGAGGACGCATCTGGCTCACGAAGGAAACCGAGTACCCGCCCGGCATGCCCCAACCCCGACTGCAGCGGCAGACCATGAATTGCTCACTGGAAGAATTCACCGATCCCGCCAGGGAACGTCTGAACACCCAGTTTGCCTCCACCGTGTTCATGCCGTGGCGCAACTGGATGAACATGGGCGACCGGCCCGGTCACCTGATCTGGCACGCGGCGGGGCTGAAGCTGGACTCAGTGGATTCGCTGCCGGCCAACTATCGCGCGCGCCTCGACGCCGAACATCCCGACAAATTGACCGCCCGTCCCGGTTAGACGGGCCGCGGACGAAAGTTCGACCTACTCCGGCCAGCCTTCGCCGGCGGTGCCCGCCTGCAGGGCGCGAACCTCGTCCAGGTCCGCAGGCGGCCGCAGCCACATGGGCACCTCCTCCCGGGCCCACTCCAGCAATGCCGGCGGGAACTCGTCCTGGCTCTCGACCCGCCAGGACAGCAGGTGATAGATCGCGTTCCCTTCTCCGACGAACGGCGGCAGCGCACCATAGCGCTGCCAGCTCAATTGGTGGGGTTCATCCGCCATCTCATCCGAGTGAATAAAGAAGTCATAGTTTTCCCAGGCCTGGTAGCGGTTGCCGCCAGGTATCGGGAAATCCAGGAAGACCGAAGCGGTAATCGCGGTCGTGCCGCGGCCCAGCTTGCGCACCTGCATGCCGTTTCGAGACTTGATTCTCTGGACGCTTTCGCCGGCCCCCTGCTCGACTTCGCCGTAGATGCGCCCGTCCCTCATGCGGTAGCGGATGAGCTGATAGGGGTAGGCGATCGGCTGCACCGGACGGCCCTTGTACTCGGTGAGGATTTCCCCGCTGACCGGATCGGTATACGTGTACGTCTTTCGTGTCAGGTGAACGACGGCGCCGTCCGGATCGTCGGGCCAGATTACCGTGGAACTGTCAAAACCGATCATTCCCAGCAGCTTCTCGCCGGAGGGATAGTCATAAACGCCGCCTTCCGAAACCCAGTGGACCGGGGCGCCGGTACCCGCTCGCGCATCGACCCAGGTCCGGAGCACTTCCGGCGCCGCGGCGCGCGACCCCGCGGATTCGGAAACCGCCGCGGACGGCGCCAAGACCGTCGCGCAGGTGCAGAGAAAGAGTGCAGGAATGATTCGCATAGGTGTCTCCTGGTGGAAAGGTGTAGGGCCCCTGTAGTATGGCCTGAAGGGTGTCAGTGGCAGACGCGACGGAGCGGCGGGTCAGGGGAAACACGGGCTAGTCGAACAGACCGGGCAGCGCCAGCGAGATGGAGGGAACCGCCGTCACCAGCAACAGCACAAGGAGCATCGCGCAATAGAAGGGCCAGATGGACCGCAGGCTTTTCTCTATCGTGATGCCGCCCACCGCACAGCCCACGAACAGGACCGCCCCCACGGGCGGCGTCACCAGGCCGATGCCCAGATTCAGGATCATCACGACGCCGAATTGCACCGGATCCATGCCGAGTTGAGTTGCCACCGGCAGGAAGATCGGCGTGGTGATGATGATCAGCGGCGCCATGTCCATGAACGTGCCCAGCATCAGCAGGATCAGGTTGATGATCAGAAATAGCACCAGCGGGTTCTCGCTGATGCCGAGAAGCGCCTCCGACATGCGCAGAGGCACTTCCGCGACCGCCATCAGCCAGCCGAAGGCCGAGGCAGCGGCAATGATCAGCATCACGATGGCGGTAGTCCTGGCGGCGTTGCGGGTGGCGGTGGCGAACTTCGACCAGTTCAGGCTGCGATACACGAAAGTTGCAATAATCACCGTGTACACGACGGCAATCGCCGATGATTCGGTAGCCGTAAACACGCCCGACAATATCCCGCCCACGATGATGATCGCCGACAGCAGTCCCGGCGCGGCGTGCAGGAAGGCAACGAGGAGTTGGCGCCACCCCGGGAAAGCTCCGCCCGGATAGCCGCGCCTGACGGCAACCAGCCAGGTCGCGGCCATCAGGGCGAGGCCCAGCAGGATTCCCGGCAGCACGCCGGCAAGGAACAGAGACACGATGGACACGCTGCCGCCCGCCGCGATCGAGTAGATGATCATGTTGTGCGAGGGCGGGATCAGCAGACCGGTCGCGGAGCCGGTCGCGGTGACGTTGACGGCGAAGTCCCGCGTGTAACCTTTCTCGCGCATGATTGGGGTCAATGCCGATCCCATGGCGGAAACGCTGGCCACGGCCGAACCCGAGACCGCGCCGAACATCATGCACGAGAGCACGCTCACCTGTCCCAGTCCGCCCCGGGCCCTGCCCAGCATCGATTCCGCGAGGCGCACCAGCTTCGCGGCGATACCCGACTGGTTCATGAGTTCGCCGGCGAAAATAAAGAACGGAATGGCGAGCAGTGCAAAGACGTCGATGCCGGCCGCCATTCGCTGAAAGGCCACGATCAGGGGAATGTCCAGGTAGAGCAGCGTGGCCAGCGACGAGAGGCCGAGACAGAAGGCAACCGGCACCCCGAGGGCCAGCAGGATCACGAAGGTGCCGAACAGGATGGCTAGTTCCATGGGTCGGCGTCCCTCCTTCCGAGAAAAACGTTCACGCAGTTGACGCAGGCGAAAAGCGCCATGAGTCCGCCGCACACGACGAACGGCCAGTAGGCCACCGACCGGGATATACCGAGCGTGGGGATGATGTGCGTTGCCGTGTAGTCCACCAGCGCCATGCCGTTGAAGGCCATGGCGGCGCCGAAAGCCAGGATCAGCACCTGCCCGAATACGAACGCGGCCCGTCGGGATTGAATCGGAAGCCTGGTTACGATCCACCGGAACCCCAGGTGGAACTTCTCGTACACGCCCACGGCCGCGGCCAGCAGCACAAAGCTGACCATCACGATCAGGGCGGCCGCTTCGGACCACGGCGGGCTGGCGTTCAGCACGTAGCGCGCGAACACCTGCCAGGCAATGACCAGCGTCATCACGACCAGTCCGGCGGCGGCGACCTTCAGAACGACATCGGCAATCTTCCCGACCGCACGGTCCAGCTGTTGCTCAAGGCGCCGCACGGATTCTCTCCACCAGGTCCCTGAGCTTCGGATCCTTCAGGTACTGCTCATACAGTGGCTGCATCGCGTCCATGAAAGGTTGCTTGTCGACGTTGTCGACAATCTGCACGCCGGCTTCCACCATGGCATTGCGGGACATCGTCACGCGCGCGTCCCAGAGTTCACGCATCACGGGCACCGATTCCTTTGCCGCCCGGCGCACCAGGGCCTGGTCTTCGGGAGACAGTTTTCGCCACCGGTAGCGGGACATGAGCAGCACTTCGGGCACCATCACATGCTGTGTAACGCTGTAGTGCGGCGCCACTTCGAAGTGCCGGGAGGACTCGTACGACGGCCAGTTGTTTTCCGCCGCTTCGATCGTTCCCAGGGCCAGCGATTCATATACCTGCCCGAACCCCATGGGCGTGGCGTTGCCTCCCAGCGTCGAGATCATGTCCACGAAGACTTCCGAGTTCATCACCCGGACTTTCATTCCCCGAATGTCGGCCGGCGAGTAGATCGGACGGAGGTTGTTGTACATGCTGCGCGCGCCGGCGTCGTAGTAGCACAGTCCCACAAGCCCGTGAGGCTCCAGGGCCGCAAGGATTTCATCGCCGATCGGACCGTCAAGGACGCGCCGCATGTGCTCGGTGGAACGAAACAGGAACGGCAGCGAATACACGCCGGTCTCGGGGGCGATCGAATTGAGCGGCGCGATGCTGGTGCGGCTGATGTCGATGCCGCCGAAGATCGTCATCTCAAGCATGTCGCGCTCGTCGCCCAACTGGGCGCCCGGGTAGATTTTCACCTGAATCCGCCCTCCGGTTTCGCTCTCCAGCCGATCCGCCATCGCCTCCATGCCGCGAACGGTGGGGTAGCCGGCATCCTGAATATCGGCGGCGCGCAGACGGATGGATTCCTGGGCGTCGGCGGACGGACCCGCAAGAGCCGGCAGAGCCGCGAGCAGGAGAACCGCCATCGGGCGCAGGGCTGGCGCCGTGTTACACACACGCCTTCGCATCAGCGCCCCATCCAGCCGCCATCGACGAGCACGATGCTGCCGTTCACATAATCCGAGGCCCGGGAAGCCAGGAACACGGCCGCGCCCTTGAAGTCGTCCGGCGTTCCCCAGCGGCCCTGCGGAATCCGTTCCAGGATCGCCCTGGACCGATCCGGATCGTCGCGCAGGGCCTCGGTGTTGTCGGTTTCCACGTAACCTGGCGCAATGCCGTTGATGTTCAAGCCCTTGCCCGCCCATTCATTCGAGAGCGCCATGATGAGTTGCTTGAGCCCGCCCTTGCTGGCTGCATAACCGGGAACCGTGATGCCCCCCTGGAACGAAAGCAGCGAGGCCGTAAAGATGATCTTGCCCGAGCCTCTTTCGACCATGTCGCGGCCCAATTCGCGGCTCAGGATGAACTGGGCGCTCAAGTTCACCTCCAGCACCCGGTCCCAGCGATCGTCGCCATGTTCCGCGACGGGCGCTCGCTCAATCGTCCCGGCGTTGTTCACGAGCACATCCGGCACACCGTGCCGTTCCCGGACATCCGCAATGAACTCGTAAAGCCGGGCCCGCTGCGCAAAATCGCATTGATAGGCGCGGAAGGTCCCGCCGGCCTGCCCGACGGCCTCTTCGACCTCCGACCCGGAGGGTTCCAGCGTGGCCGAAACGCCGATGATGTCCGCGCCCGCCTCGGCAAGCCCGATAGCTACTGACTTGCCGATGCCGCGCCTGCACCCCGTCACCAGCGCAGTCTTGCCGTGAAGATCGAACAGATCGCTCACTGCGGCTGAGCCGTCCCTTGCACGCGAGTGTTGTGTCTCACAACATTGGCATTATCCTTCATACCGCGAGTCTTAGCCACTGGGGTCTGATGGGTCATATTGGGGCTGATGCTGCGATGCGCCGGGCGATCCTGAGGTAATTATCGGCTTTACCAATTTTAACCTCCGGAACGCGAAACAGGTAATACTGATCAATGTAAATTGGCCTATACTCTTCGCATAGTCAATGTGAGGAGAAGGAAAATGCGGGAAGGAGCAATTGCCTCCGGCGAAAGGCGCCGTGCGCTTGTCCCAATATGCGGAATTCTGATCATCATGCTTGCGGGTTCGCCCGTCCACGCGCAAGAAGAGGAAGATTCCGACGTGCCGCTTGAAGTCGATGAGTCGATGATCGAAGAGATTGTCGTTACCGGAACGCGGGGCATCATTCGCACCTCGATCGAAGAGAAACGGCTTTCCGATACGGTTGTCGAAGTCCTGTCCACCGACGACATCGGCGACATCCCGACCCTCTCGATCGGCGAGGCGCTGGAAACACTCACAAGCGCCGCCTCGCATCGGGAGCAGGGCGGGGCCACGGAAATCTCGATCCGCGGAATGGGTCCGTTCCTCGGATCCACCGTGGTCAATGGCCGCGAAGCCACCAACGGCAGCGGCGACCGTTCGGTGAACTTCAGCCAGTTCCCGTCGGAACTGTTCAACAAGCTGCTGATCTACAAGACCCAGGAAGCCAGCCTGATCGAGGGCGGCGTGTCGGGTCAGATTTCGCTGTCGACGCTCAAGCCCCTAGAGTATGGTAGGCAGAGGATTCAATTGGAAGTCAAGGGCAGCAATCACCCCGACAATTCCGACATTCTGAACAACGAGCGCGAATGGGGCAGCCGCACTACCCTGAGCTACGTCGATCAGTTCGGTTCCGAGGAAACAGGACTGTTCGGTATCTCGCTGGGCGTCCAGAAGCGGCTGGGAACCAACCCGGAGCAGGAATTCCGCACCACCAGCGGCTGGCGCGACTGCCGCAACGACCTGTCGGTCAACGGCGGCGTTGGCAGGACCTCCAGCGGTAACTGCGACAGCGGCGCAGGCAACCTGAACTTTACCGTGAATCCCGATACCGGCACGGCGCCGGATGCGAGCGCGCCGTTAATCTGGGTGCCCAGTTCCCGGTCGTTCCGTCAGAACATCACCGATGACGACCGCGAGTCCGTGTTCGGGGCCTTCCAGTGGCAGCCCAGCGACCGGGTTGACATCAACCTCGACGTGCAGATTTCCGACCGCACGTTTACCGAGGTCCGCAACGACCTCTACTTCGCCGAGCAGCGGAGGATCATTCCCGGCCTGACGCCGGTGACGCTGGTCGCCGCGCCGACGGGCGAGGTGTCCCTCTTCGAGACGATCGGACGCATCGAAACCATAAGCACCTGGATGGAGCGCATCGAGGAGTATGCCGGCGGCGGACTGAGTCTGGACTTTCAGGCAACCGATCGTCTGCGCCTGTCGTTCGACGCGTCCTATTCGGATACGTCCCGGCGCGAGCACATCCTGCACACGCGGCTGCAATCGGAGCCCAGGGACATCTACGGAAACAGCACGCCGGCAGGATCGGACCGTACGTTCACCTCCATCCGGATTCCGGGCGGCGGCGGCTCACAGATTCCCCTGGCCACGGTGGAGAATTTCGACGTCAACAACCACGATCTGTACGCCGATAACGCCCGCACCCGCATAGACCTGAACCAGTTCCGCGACAATACCATCACGGCGGTCCGCGGCGACCTGGAATGGGACGTGGACTGGGGCGCGATCGACAGTATGGAAAGCGGAGTCCGCTATTCGGAACTCGAGTACTTCAGCATGCCCCGCGACCGCGATACGTACAACCATCCGGACAGCGCAATTCAGGGCGCCAGCCTGGCCTGCCGCAACGAGCGCTTCCCGGAGCCCGGGTTTCTCTCCGAGCCCAGCAACGGCCAGAACCTGATCACCAACGTGGATTCCGACGGCAACGTGATTCCGGAAGGGACCGGCAGCACCTACGCCACTTTTGATCCGCTCTGCCTGATCCGGGAATTCCTGGGCGAAGTTCCCGCGATCCCGACAGGCGGGCCGTCGGTCAGCAACGTTGACGTGGAGGAAAAGACCCTTGCAGCCTATGTCCAGTTCAACTACTCGGACGTATGGAACGGCAAGCCGGTGCGCGGCAACTTCGGCCTGCGTGCGGTTTCGACCGACGTGAACTCTACCGGCCTTCGCACCACTTTCACGACCAGTTCCAACCCGGACGGCACGATCACGGTGAATGAGGACGGCAGCGCGTTCCGGTCCGTCGTGGGCGGCGAGCGCTATACGGAACTCCTGCCGAGCGTGAACCTCGTGGTGAACTGGCAGGACGACGTGCTCGTGCGCGGCGGAATCTACCGCGGCCTGTCCCGACCGGACCCCGCCGAATTGGGTTTCGGCCGCGCATTGAGCGTGGATGACGACGACGATCCCATGTCGATCGCGGACCTGGTCGGCAGCGCCCGGGCTTCCGGTAATCCCGACCTCGAACCATTGACTTCGTGGAACGTCGACGTTGCCGTGGAGTGGTATCCCAACGACGACTCGATCCTCGCGGCGGGCTTTTACTACAAGCGCTTCCTCGGCGGCTTCGAGCAGACCCGGCGGGTCGAGCAGTTCACCATTGACGGCCAGCCGTTCAACGCCGATGTGACCACCACGCGCACCGACGACGACTCGAGCACCCTCACGGGCTTCGAACTGACAGCGGCGCACTCGTTCAGCTATCTGCCGGGCCTGTTGAGCGGCCTGGGCGCCAAGCTGAGCGTGAACCTGGCGGATTCGGATTTCGAGTTCGAGGACGGGAATTTCGGCTCGGCCCTGGTTTTGGACGAGGCCGGGAACGTGGTTTCGGAACGGGTGGGCATTGTCGAGCCGGCCAATCTCTTCGGTTTCTCCGATTCGGTGGTATCGGCGCAACTGTATTACCAGTTCCGGGCACTTGATGTGCAGCTCATCTACAAGTCGCGCAGCGAGTACTTTCAGCAGTTCGTAAGCAACCCCAACCCCATCCGCTACGTCGGGGACAACGAAGTGCTCGAGGCTCGCGTGACCTACGAGATCACCGACAACATCACGGTCCGCATCGAAGGCATCAACCTGCTCGACGAACCGAAGGTTCAGTACAATCCCACGCCGAACAACCTGGCGGAAGTGAACAGTTACGGCCCCAGAATTTTTGTGGGCCTGCGCGCCAAGTTCTTCTGATACGAACAGGAAAAAGATGAAGGAACAGAGGCTGTATGAGGCCGTTGCGCAAAGGATTGCGCGACGGATGCAAGAGGGTGTGTATCCGCCCGGCACACGCTTGCCCGGCGAGCGGGAGCTGGCTGAACAGTTCAATGTAAGCCGGGTCACGGTCCGCCAGGCGCTGATTTCGCTGCAGGCTCTCGGGAAGCTCGAAGTGCGGCCCGGGTCGGGAGCGCATGTGCTGGACGCCGCGGTCTCCCAGGTGGAAGTGCTGCCCAGCGTAAGCGCGCTTGAATTGACGGAGGCGCGATCGCTGTTCGAGTCCGAGGTGGCGGCGCTTGCGGCGCCCGATATCAGCGACGAGACGCTGGCCAAGCTTGAGCAACTCATCGTGGACATGAGCAGCGACGACCATGAAGACGTCGATGCGGCCGAACTCGCGGACCGGAACTTTCACCTGACCATTGCCGATGCCGCCGGGAATTCCGTGCTCTATTACATTGTCGAGAAGCTCTGGCGGATGCGCATGGAACTGCCGCCGGTCAAGAAGGTGTATGACTCCGTTTGCTCGGAAGACGCGACGGTGCGCGGGGGAGAACACCGGGAGATTCTCGACGCCCTGCATAGCCGCGATCCGTCGGAGGCGCGGCTGGCGATGAGAAAGCACTTCACGCGGCTGCTGGAATCCATGCTGGACGTGACCGAGCAAAAGGCGATCAGGGACGTTCGCAGGAAAGCCAGCGAGAGCCGCGAGCGTTTCCTGAAAAGCGCACGAATCTAACTGCCTTCTGCGTTAGCCCGCGCCTGTTCCCGTTACCCCTGTCTGAAGAGGCGCCATCCTTGGCTCGGTTACGCAGTCCCTGCTCCAACGCTCTTCCGACAGGGGTAACGGGAACAGGCGCTAGCATGATGAAAGGCGTTCTGGTAGCTTCCGCGCTCGCCATATTCGCGGCGGGAAGCGCAGCCGCAGCCGAAACCCTTGTCACCAATCAAGAGGAATACCGTGATGCGGTCGCGCGGGCCGGGCCGGGTGACGTCATTGTTCTGGCCAACGGGGTCTGGCGCGATTTCGAGATTCTGTTTGCCGGGAACGGGGAGCCGGAACGTCCGATTACCCTGACGGCGGAAACGAAGGGGAAGGTCGTGATCAGCGGCCAATCGAACCTTCGGCTTGCCGGCAGCCACCTCGTCGTGTCCGGATTGGTGTTCAGGGACGGCTACACGCCAACCAGCACCGTGATTTCCTTTCGCCGGACCAAAGGCGAACCCGCCAATTACTCGAGAGTGACCGAGACCGTCATCGACCGGTTCAACAACCCGGAACGGCATGAGATTGATTTCTGGGTCCTGATGTTCGGGCGCCACAACCGCTTCGATCACAACCATGTTGAGGGCAAGGGCAATCTCGGAGTCACGATGGCCGTGCGGCTGGACGGCGAGGAAAACCAGCAAAACCACCACCGCATCGACCACAACTACTTCGGCCCGCGGCCGATACTGGGATCCAACGGCGGCGAGACGCTGCGTATCGGCACCAGCCACTACTCGCTCGCCGATTCGCTGACCGTCGTCGAGAACAACGTGTTCGATCGCTGCGACGGCGAGCTGGAAATCATTTCCAACAAGTCGGGCGGCAACGTCTTCCGAGGAAACCTGTTCCTGGAATCTCGCGGCACGCTCACGATGCGGCACGGCAACAACGCTGTGGTGGAGGACAACGTATTTCTCGGCAATGGCGTTCCGAATACCGGCGGCATACGGGTCATCAACAAGGGGCATGTGGTCCGCAACAACTACCTGCATGGGCTCACCGGCTATCGTTTCGGGGCCGCCTTCACGGTCATGAACGGCGTACCGGATTCTCCGCTCAACCGATATCACCAGGTCGAGGACGCGCTGATGGAGAACAACTCGATCATCCAGTGCGACTACGTCGAATTGGCCGGGGGCAGCGACGAAGAGCGCTCGGCGACCCCGATCGACAGCGTGTTCCGTTCCAACCTGGTGTTCAACCGCGAGGGGAATAACGTCATCCGGGTGCACGACGACATCAGCGGGATTGCGTTTGAGGGCAATGCGGCAAACGCGGTCGAGGATCTGCCGGTAAAGAGCGGTTTTGCGAACTCCCGCATCGAGCTGCAACAGGCCGCCAACGGGCTGTTGTATCCGGTCGGAGACGAACTCGCTTCAATCGGCGTTCGCGCGGACCTTCAGGTGCTGGGCGTGGACGAAACCGGTGTTGCCTGGTATCCGAAACGGGATTCCTCCCGGGCGACGCCACCCGCAATCCTTGTCAAGCCCGGCGAGGACGCCCTGTTCAATGCCGCCAGACGCGCCAATGCCGGTTCGATTCTGGAGTTGGCTCCCGGCGACTACCGGGTCAGGAAGACGATGGTGATCGATCGGCCGTTGACCATAAGAGCGGCGCAGGGCCGCGGAACGGTCAGGCTGGAGTTCGAGCGCCCGGCGCTGTTCGAGCTTGACGACGGCGGGCGCCTCGAACTTTCGGGCCTGGAGATTTCCGGCGCGGCTTCTCCCGACATGTCGGGCAACTCGGTGGTTCGCACCAGCCGCTACTCGATGACGAGCAACTACGGCCTGGTGGTCGACGACTGCTCCATAAGCGACCTGGACGTCAATTACCTCTTCAATTTCTTCCTGGTGGCCAAGAACACCTTTGCGGATGAGATTCGCATCACGCGCTCCGAATTCAGCGACATTACCGGCAACGTGATTTCGCTCAGCAGGGAGATCGACGACCTGGGCCGCTACAACGGCGAGGAAATTTCGGTAGTCGACAGCCGGTTCAGCAACATCGGCGGCGCCGTGGTCGACATATACCGCGGCGGAACGGACGAGAGCACCTTCGGCCCGCGGCTCGAGGTGCGCTCCAGCGTGCTGGATTCGGTGGGCCACAACGCGCGCAACAAGACGGACGCGTCGATACGGTTGCTCGGTGTGCAGGTGGCCGACATTCACGACAACGAGTTCATCAACAGCCGGCCGATCCGAGTAACTCACACGGTCGGCGATCCGGTCACGCGTATCGGAGACAATCGGTTTGCCGGTACGCCGGATCCGATTGTCGGCGAGATCGGCAACCCTTGATGCGCAAGCACTTCGTCGTTCTGGCCGCGGCGGCCCTGGCGATCGGCGGCTGGCCGCAGGATGGCCGGACAACTCATCCGCGCCTGCTGCTGACCGCAGCGGACGTTGCAAGTATCACCGCCACAATGGGCGAATCGCCGGGCTTCATGCGCTCGCTGGAGCGGTCCCGGGCGCGCGTCGACCGCTATTTCGCATCCGAGCCGGATGTGCCCGCTCCGACCGATGCCGGCGGCGGTTATTCGCACGAGCAGCACAAGCGCAACGGCGTCGCGATTCGCGAGGCCGGCATCGTGTATCAGCTCACAGGCGACGGGCGCTACGCCGATCGCGTCAGGTCGTTGTTGCTGACGTACGCGGACCTGTATCCGGGCCTGGGCGAGCACCCGATGAAGAAGGAGCAGACACCGGGCCGGCTGTTCTGGCAGAGCCTCAATGAGTCGGTCTGGCTGGTTCACGCAGTTCAGGGCTACGACGCGATTGTCGATACGCTTTCAGACGACGAGAAAAGCGTCATTGAAGAACGTCTGCTGCGGCCCATGGCCGACTTCCTTTCGGTGGAATCGCCGCAGACATTCGATCGGATTCACAATCACGGAACCTGGGCGGTGGCCGCCGTCGGGATGACCGGATACACGCTCAACGAACCGTCGTACGTCGAAATGTCGCTTTACGGCCTCAATGGCGACGGCAAGGCCGGATTCATCCGGCAACTCGACCTGCTGCTGTCGCCGGACGGCTACTACGCCGAGGGTCCGTACTACCAGCGTTACGCATTGATGCCGCTGGTGGTTTTTGCCCGGAGCATCGAGAACAACGATCCGGAACTGAAGATCTTCGAGTATCGCGACGGCCTGTTGCTGAAGGCGATCTATGCCTGTATCGAGCTTTCCTACGGCGGCCTGTTCTTTCCGATCAACGACGCGATCCGGGAGAAGGGACTGGATACCGTCGAGTTGCGCCACGGCGTTGCCATCGCCTACGCGCTGACCGGCGACCCCAGGCTGCTGTCGGTGGCGCGGCGGCAGGATTCCTACGTGCTTACCGGGGACGGCTTCGAAGCGGCGCTGGCGGCGGACCGCGGCGGGGCGGAGCCTTACGAGCATCGTTCCGTGCTGCTCAGGGACGGCCCCTCCGGCGAGCAGGGCGGTCTGGCGGTTCTTCGCAACGGCGCGGGACCCGGCCACCAGGCGCTGGTATTCAAGGCTACGGCGCAGGGCATGGGACACGGCCATTTCGACAAGCTGCACTGGATCTTCTACGACAATGGCAACGAGATCGTGGCCGACTACGGCGCCGCGCGTTTCCTCAATATCGAACCCAAGAACGGCGGGCGTTATTTGCGGGAGAACGAATCCTGGGCCAAGCAGACGGTCGCCCACAACACGCTGGTCGTGGACGGGGAGAGTCATTTCGGCGCCCGGCTGGCGGTTGGCGAGCGTTTCCATCCCGAGGTGCTGTACTTCGGCAGCGACAGGGGCATTCATGTCGCGGCGGCGTCCATGGACGGCGCCTACGAGGGTGTTTCCTTCAGTCGCACGCTGGTTCTGGAGGACGGCGTGCTGGCCGACGGCCCCGTCGTGGTGGACGTGCTTGATGTGACCGGTTCCGGAGCTCGGCAATACGATTTGCCGGTTCACTTCAAGGGCCAGGTCATAGCCACCAGCCCGCCGCTTCGCGCAATGACCGAAAAATTGATGCCGCTGGGCAGCGCCAACGGTTACCAGCATCTCTGGCTGCGGGCGGAAACCGAAGTGGCTGCCGGCCAGCTGTTCTCGATGACCTGGCTTGCCGGAAATCGCTTCTACACGTATTCGATCCAGGCCGAAGAACCGCTGCAGGTGCTCTTTGCGGAACTCGGCGCCAACGATCCGCAGATCAATCTCAGGCGCGAGCAGGCGGTGATCCTGCGATTGCGGAGCACGGGCGACAGCACCTTCGTTTCCACGCTGGAAGCGCATGGCGAGTACGACGCGGCGGAGGAATCCACCATCGGGAGCGAAGGGTCGATTGCCGCGATCGAGCGAATCCGCGAAGGCAACCGCACGCTGGTGAAGATCGTCAACAGGCAGAGCGGCGAGCGCTATCTTGCGCTTTCATACGACGCGGACGACGAACATGAACATGCGGTCAGCGTAGCCGGCCGGGAATTCGTGTGGAGCGGCTTCTACGGTCTGTTCGATCGTGACGGTCCACTCGCCTCCACGCATTCAAATTAATCGTTGGGAGATACAGGTATGGAAGGCAAGGTAGCAATTGTCGCCGGCGGTTCCAGGGACATCGGCAGGGCCGTGTCGCTGGCCCTGGCCGAGGCCGGCGCCAGCGTGGCCGTCAATTATTTTCATGATGCCGCGGCCGGGAAGGAGACTGTCGAGAGCATTCGGCGGGCCGGCGGAGCCGCGGCCGCGGTCGCCGGCGATATGACAAGGCGCGGGGACGTCGAGAAACTGGTGGCCGAGACCCGCCGCGCATTCGGCGACTCGATCGACGTCTTGGTCAATGTCGTGGGCGGCATGGTCGCGCGCAAGGCGCTGCCGGAGATGGACGAGGAGTTCCTGGAACATGTCCTGCGACTGAACGTGACCAGCACATTCCTGACTGTGCAATGCGTCCTTCCCCACATGGCGGAGGGAGGCTCCATCGTCAATCTCTCCTCGCAGGCCGGACGGGACGGGGGCGGTCCGGGTGCGGCGGCCTACGCGACGTCCAAGGGTGCGGTGATGTCACTTACCCGGGCGATGGCCAAGGAACTGGGGCCGGCCGGCATCCGTGTCAATTGCGTGTGTCCGGGAATGATCGACACGACCTTCCACGACACGTTCACCAAGGACGCCGTGCGCGCCAACGTCGCTGCGGCCACGCCGCTGCGGCGCGAGGGGGGTCCCGAGGAGGTCGCGGACCTGGTCACGTACCTTGCCTCGCCGCGGGCGAGCTTCATTACCGGCGCCAGCTTCGACATCAACGGCGGCACGTTCTTTTCCTGAAGCCTGCAAACGCTCAGAAATCGGGATGGTTCGCAGGGTATTTCGGGGCTATTGATTGGGGCGGCGTGGGTACAATGGCTGCCTAGCGCACTCGCTTTTCTGGAACGACCCATGTCCGAGTATCGGCCGCCTGTCGATGAAATGCTGTTTATTCTGGATTCCGTGGCCGGAATGGACGCGGTCGCGGAGTTGCCGGGCTGCGAGATGGTCACGAGCGAGTTGGCGCGTTCGGTCATGGACGAAGCTGGCGAACTGGCCTCGAACGTGCTCGCGCCGCTCAATGCCAAGGGCGATCAGGCCGGCGCCGATGTGCGCGACGGGAAGGTTCACGTTCCCGAGAGCTTCCGACAGGCTTACGAGGCGTTTGTCGAAGGCGGCTGGGGCGGAATTTCGGCGCCCGAAACCTACGGAGGGCAGGGCTTGCCGCAGGTGCTCTCGATGCCGGTCCAGGAGATGTGGCAGTCGGCCAACCTGGCCTGGTCGCTCTGCCCCCTGTTGAGCCAGGGCGCGCTGCATGCGCTGGAGTTGCACGCCAGCGAAGAACTTCGCCGGCAATTCCTGCCGCGCCTGGTCAGCGGCGAGTGGACCGGCACCATGAACCTCACCGAGCCGCAGGCAGGCTCCGACCTGGGACTGGTGCGCAGCCAGGCCAGGCCCGAGAATGGGCACTACCTGATCAATGGCCAGAAAATCTTCATCACGTTCGGCGACCACGACATGGCCGGCAACATTCTGCACCTGGTGCTGGCGCGCCTTCCCGATGCGCCGCAGGGCACTCGCGGACTTTCGCTGTTCCTGGTCCCCAAGTTAATCCCGGACGAGAACGGGGAGCCCGACCGCCCCAACAACGTGCGTGCCGTCTCGGTGGAGCACAAGCTGGGACTGCACGCCAGCCCGACATGCGTCATGAGCTACGAGGACGCTGTGGGCTACCTGGTCGGCCAGGAGAATCAAGGCCTGCCGCACATGTTCGCGATGATGAACGACGCCCGGGTGTCGGTCGGACTACAGGGGGTGGCGATCGCCGAGAGGGCCTATCAGCAGGCACTGGAGTACGCGCGCAACCGCATGCAGGGCAAGGCGCCGGGCAGCGCGGGCACAGTCTCCATTCTGCGCCACCCGGACGTGCGGCGCATGCTGATGGAAATGAAATCGCAGATTTTCGCGATGCGCTCGCTGTGCTACATGGCCGCCCTGCATACCGACCATGCGCGCCGCCACCCGGACCAGGACAGGCGTGCCTATCACCAGCGGCAGCTGGACCTGCTGACCCCGATCGTCAAGGGCTGGATCTGCGAAGTGGCGATCGAACTGACGTCGATCGGCATACAGGTGCATGGCGGCATGGGCTACGTGGAGGAGACGGGCGCGGCGCAGCACTATCGCGACGCCCGGATCATCACGATCTACGAGGGCACCTCCGGAATCCAGGCCGGCGACCTGGTTGGCCGCAAGATCATCCGCGACAAGGGCAGGGCGCTGGGTGAACTGCTCGAGGAAATCGGTGAAACGCTGGCGAATGCGGCAGGTCTACCGGCCGAAGACCGCATCGTCGCGGAGGCGCTCCGCGACGGATTGGAGGAAACGGCATCGACCCTGGAGTGGTTCCGCAGGGAGCTGGGCGGCGACGACGACCTGCCCGGCTCGGTGGCCTTCAACCTGATGATGATGCTGGGCTATCTCTGCGGAGGCTGGCTGCACGCCCGTTCCGCCGTGGCCGCCGCCGGCGCCGAGGACCGGCAGGATATGCAGGCCCGGCGCGTATGCGCGCGCTTTTATGCCGAGCATCTGATGCCGCAGGTGGCCGCCCGGGCCCGACGTGTTCGGGCCGGTGCCGCCAACACGATGGCATTAGGTGACGAACAGTTCTGAAATGCGTTTCTCCACCAAACAGATCCATGCTGGAACGGAACCGGACCCCGTGACCGGATCGGTGCTGCCGCCGATCTACCAGTCCACCACCTTCGCCCAGCCTTCCGTCGACGAGTACCTTTCCAAGGGGTACTCGTATTCGCGCAGCGGCAACCCCACGGTGCGGGCCCTGGAAAAGCGCCTGGCCGGCCTCGAAAACGGCGAGGACTGCACCTGCTATTCCACCGGCATGGCGGCCGTAAGCGCGGTGCTGCACGCCTTCCTGAACGCCGGAGACCACGCCCTGGTATCGCAGGTCGCCTACGGCGGGACCTACCGGGTATGCACCCAGGTTTTCGCGCGTTTCGGCGCCCGCTTCACCTTCGTGGATACCTCGGACCCTGCCGCCGTCGAAGCGGCGATCAGGCCCGAGACCCGGCTGCTTCTGACCGAAACGCCGGCCAACCCGACGCTGGCGCTCAGCGACATCGCGGCCCTGTCGGAAATTGCCCGGGCCAACGATCTGATTCACGTCGTCGACAACACGTTTCTTACGCCGTATTACCAGCATCCGCTTGCGCTGGGCGCACACGTTTCCCTGCACAGCACCACCAAGTACCTCGACGGCCACAACGCCACGGTGGGGGGCGCCAACGTGGCGGCCACTGCCGAGCTGGACGAAAAACTGCGTTTCGTGCAGAACGCCACCGGCAGCATTATGTCGCCGATGGTCGCCTGGCTTACCCTGCAGGGCGTCAAGACGCTTTCGGTGCGCATGGACCGGCAGTCGGCCAGCGCCATGGCCATCGCGCAATATCTGAGCGACCATCCGGCAGTGGGCGAAGTCTGCTATCCGGGCCTTGAGTCCTTCGGCCAGCACGAACTGGCAGGTCGCCAGGCCAGCGGTTTCGGCGCCATGCTCTGGTGCGAGCTGATAGGCGGACTCGAAGCCGGAAAGACGTTGATGGACAACGTCGAACTGTGGACGCTGGCGGAGAACCTGGGCGCGGTCGAATCGCTGATTACGCATCCCGTCACGATGACGCACGCCGACGTCGAGCCCGAAGAACGGCAGCGCGTGGGCCTTCGCGACGGCCTGGTGCGCTTCTCCGTCGGCCTCGAGGCCCCCGAAGACTTGATCGAAGCGCTGGACGCCGCCCTCTCGCGCCTGTGATGCTGCCTCGCCCTTCCGGGAGACGCATGAATCCATCCATGGAGCTTTGTTCCGCCATCCCTGGCTCACAAACTCCCGGAAGGGCGAGGCAGCATCACAGGCGAACCGCGTAAGCTGCTCCGCGATGGCGGGGGCACCGCTACTTGAGTTGGCAGATGTCGAGAACGTTCATGTCCGTGTAATCGAGATTCTCGCCGCCCATCGCCCAGATAAAGGAATAGTTGGAGTTTCCGCTGCCCATATGAATCGACCACGGCGGAGAAATAACCGCCTCTGAATCGCTGACAACGATATGGCGCATCGAGTCAGGCTGACCCATGAAGTGGAACACCTTCTGATCGTCGCCCAGTTCGAAGTAGAAGTAGATTTCCGATCGTCGATCGTGCAGGTGCGGCGGCATTGTGTTCCAGACGCTGCCTGGATTGAGAATCGTCAACCCCAGCAGCAACTGTGCCGATCGGCAAGTCTCGGGCACGATGTACTTGTAGATCGTGCGCTCATTTGATGTCTCGAGCGAACCCAGTTCAAGAGGAACGGCCTCGTCGATGGAAATCCTGACCAGATCGAATCGCGCGTGTGCAGGCGTTGAGGCGAGATAGTAGCGCGCAGGATTGTCCTTGCTGTCACAATCGAAAGAAACCTCTTTCGATCCCATGGGAATGTATAAACCATCTCGAGGTTTCATCTCGAACGTTTTGCCATCGACGGATATCCTGCCGCTGCCGCCACCCACGTTGACCACGCCCAATTCACGTCGATCGAGAAAAGGCGCTCCCGCTACAGGTTCCGTCTGATCCGGCAATACAACTGTTTCCGATACGGGTGCGGCGCCGCCAATAATCATGCGTTCATTGTGCGAATAGTTCAGGTTGATTTCGTCGGCCACGAACATGCCGGTAACGAGATAAAGATCACGCAGGGCTTCGTTACTGACTCCATCCATCATGTCCGGGTGCGTTGCCTGGTAGGTTCTTGAATACACGTCGTGACTCCTTGTTGATTACGAACTCTCCAGCTCTCGAGTCGACTCCCGGACAATCAGTTCAGGAACGGTCTGGTTCGGCCCCAGCGGAACGTCTTCATCGCCAAATGCCAGGAGGCTTTGAGCTGCAAGCCGGCCAATCTTGCGTGCCGGAGTATGGACTGTCGTCAGACGGGGCCATATTCGAGTGGCCGTCTCAAAATCGTCGAAACCGACAATCGAAAGATCTTCCGGCGCCTTCAGGCCGGCAACATGCAGTGCCTGCAAGACGCCGGCAGCCATTTCGTCATTGGCCGCGAAAGCAGCTGTCGGCGGCGGATCAAGATCGAGCAGGTCGGCGCCTCTGGCCAATCCCGACTCAAACGTATAGTCGCCCTGCAATACATAGTCCATTGGCAGGCGAATGCCAAACTCCATCAGGCCGTCCTCAAAACCGGACCGACGCTCGTGTGCGGAGCGAAAACTCCGGCGGCCGGCGATCACGGCAATCCGGGAATGCCCCAGACTTGCCAGGTGCCGGGCTGCCTCACGGCCGCCGACCCGATCGTTCGTAACAATCATTCGTCGCTCCATGTCCAGTGCGACGGAGGCGACGCGAATGTAGGCGCAACCGATTTCGCGCAACGCTTCCGCGAGGCGCTCGTCCTCGGATACGGACGGCGTCAGTACGACGCCGTAGAGTTTCTGCATTTCGACGAACTTTCGTGCGTCCTCGATAAAGGTGTCGCTCTGGCGATTGCAGGGATGAACCACCAGTTCGAAATCGGTGCCCTTCAGACCATCGAGAATACCCAGTTGCACATTGACGACATACTGTGGCGTCGGATTGTCGTAGATCATGCCGACGAGATACGAACGCCGAAAAGCGAATCCGCGCGCTTGCGGGTCCGGCCTGTAGCCGATGTCACGTATGAGTTCCTTGATCCCGGCGCGCGTCGCGTCGTTTACCTGCGGTGAGTCATTAATGACCCGCGATACCGTTTTTTTCGAGACGCCGGCAAGACGGGCCACATCGCCCATTGTCGGCTTTCGGCCGTCGGGATTATTCTCGAACCAACTGCGGGCTGCAGCCTTGAAATCGGTGTCGGCTTTGCGGCTTCTTCTTCCCACGGAATTCTCCGGACAAGACAAGTGTTGTGAGACACAACACTTGTCAAATCGGCATGTTACCGCTCTGGCGTTTGGACATGAATTTCACATCGAACCAGCCAGCCGAGCCGAAATCAATACGCGCCGCAGAAGATACCGACACGCGATGAATGCCGGTGACCGCGCCGGTCGATATCAACGTTCCTTCAGGAAGTTCAATGCCTCGAGTCGCAGCAAGACCCAAAAGAAATCGTAACGCCGCCAGCGGACCGCCCGGAATGGCGCTTGCCGCCGCATCGCCAACAACGGCGCCGTCGATCATCACTTTCGCGGTCATTGAATCCAGATCTCTGGAATTCCAGTTTGCTACTGCAGGTCCCAGGAGTAATCCGGCATTGTTGCCGAAGTCGGAAATGACACAGGTCGGACCCAGTTGGTTGATCGCAGCCATGGGGCTGCTGGCAATCTCCACTCCGACGAACAGCGAAGACACAAGGTCGATCAGATCTGCGTCTGAGTATTCCCTTTCCGTCGGCTGGACGGCGCGGTCAAGCTCCAGAACAAACTCGGCCTCTACCGCGGCAAATCCACCCGCATAAATCGGCATGGTCCTGGTGGCGCCAGGCTCCGTGCGGACAATGGAAGATTTGAATATCGGGCCCGCCAGGCGCTCATCGCCAACTCGTAACCGATGGTCAGCCGGGATCATCCCGATCTTCCAACCGGCGACCGTATCCGCCCAACGCGCTATGGATGCTGCCTGAATTGCGTACGCCCCGTCCAAGGAGTCGGGAAGGGCCCCCGGAAAATCCGGCAGAGCCTCGGCAGCCGCTCGTGCGGCCACAAGGCGCCTGGAAATCGCGTCGAGCTCTCGCGGTATTCCGTCGATGTCCGCCCTAGTGTCCAACGGGGGACTCATGGCAAGCCCCGGAAACGATCCGGGGCCTGCCTGCGAAGTAAGAAGCCATCATCGATGTCCTTCCGTCAGAAGCGGTAGATTCCACCGACAACGATGCGTCTGTCGGGGAGTCCGACGAAACAAAGCGGCCCGCTTGTACTAACGCAATGTTGATCAATTCGCTCTTCGGTAAGGTTGACCACTTCAAGACCAACATCCAGATGATCGTTCACCGAGTAGTTGATGCTGGCATTCAGCTGACCTCTGTCGAGCGTATGGACCGGGAAGCTGAAGGTACTGCTTCCGCTCGTGTTGGCGCCGCCACCGAAGTCCTGTGTGCGGAACGATTCACGCCACGTGTAGCGCGCTCTTGCGGACAGGCCGTACTTTTCGTAGTAGATCGTGATGTTGTATGCGTCTTCGGAGAAGTCAAGCAGTCCCCGAGGAATGCAGATATCGGCGCCCAGAACCTGCCGACCGCGCCCCGACGTGCAATCCACGATCGAACCACCGCTGAAGTCCTGGTTGGTGTAGTTGAAAATGACGCCGAAACCGGACGCCCAACCCAGACGATCTTCGAACCTCGAAAGGTCGTACTGGAAGGCAAACTCGAAACCGGACTGGGTGGTGGTTGACGGGTCGTTGGTCCAGGTCTGGTAGTCGACGCACAATCCCAGCCTGTTGGGGTCGCCCAATACGTTGGGTATGACCGTCGGGTTCCAGATACCGCCGCCCGGGCAACTTGGATCGGTTTCACGAGCAAGACCACTGGTGGAACTGGCATCCTCAACCAGCAATGCGCCTTCGAAGACTTGTCCGATGATGTCCGTGCGGTCCTTCGTGAAGTAACCGAGGCTGACCAGTGCCGACTCGGCAAAGTACCACTCGACCGCCAGATCCAGCGAATCCACTTCCTCGGGCTTGAGGTTGGGGTTCCCCTGATCGATGGCGGAGTTTTCCTGATTGTCGGCCGCAAACGCAGTACTGATCCTGTTGAAACCCGGACGCCGGATGTCCGAGCCATAGCCAAATCGAACGATCACGTCGTCGCTTACCTCGGCTGCTACATTCAATCGCGGCAGCAGGAAGTCGTACTTGCCCTTGGTCGACTCCAGCGATCTGTTGCCCGCAGCGTCCTCAAAGCCGTACGCCACCGAATCGACTTCGGTCTCGACATAGCGCACGCCTACATTGCCGCGGAAAATACCGGCCTCGAAGTTCGCTTGCGCATACAGGGCCGTGGTCTCTTCGCCGACGTCATAGAACTGATTCCGATCGGATGCAAGTCTGGCGGTATCCGGACTGACCGGATCGTGCGCTACAACCGCCGCCTCCAGAATGGCCAGCGTGCCGTCCGGGTCGGAAAAGGCGCGGTCCGGGTCGACCAGCAGGAAATCGCGAATGAACAACGTTCTGCCGTCGCCCTTATCAAAGTTGCTGGGTCCCGGCACCAGCAATTCCGAGAACATGACACCGTTCGGGCTGTCCACCATCCGGCTGAAGCCGCCAATCCGGTCCTGAATGCGGTTGAACCGACTTGAAGACTCACCGTAGCGGAAACCAACGTCGAGTGTCGTAATGCCGTTCCAATCCGCGTCCCAGGAGAAGTCCATGCGGAATGCATCTTCCTCGTTCTCGGTTGTATTGCGACCAATAATCACCTGGTCCAGAACGACATTGGCCGGGTCCAGCAGATCACCCGGCGCCGGTGCGAAGGGCGAATCGAAATTGACGCCCCACGACAATGTGCCACCGGACAAGTCATAGACGAACGGCACGCAGTTGTCGTTGCTGCTCCCGTCGAGAGGGCAGTTCGGGTTTATGAAGTTCAGGGTCGTGCTGAGGTTGGGGTTGGACGTGTCCGACGTCGTCATCGCGTACTCGGCGCTTACGGACCATCTTTCGCCATTCCAGTCACCACCGAGCGCAATGATCTGGCTATCGGTAACGCGAGACCCGGTATCGCTTGAGAAACGCAGGTTGGGATCGTCATCATCGTTGGCCAGATCCGGCTCGAGCGTGCCCTGAAGCGCGGCGGGGAACCTGCCGGGACCGACACCGAAATCAACCGTTTCATAGGCCGTGGGAACGCTGAGGTTTCTCAGCGTGCTGACGCCGGATGCCTGAAGCCGGTAACTGTCCTGGCTTCGTTCCTGCTCATTGATAACGACGTCGGCATGAAACTTCAGGTTGTCACTGGGCGCCCACTCGAAGGTCGACGCAAGATTGACGGTGTCGTAGTCGTAGTTTTCCTGCTCCTGAACCAGGAACTGGATACCGAGAAATTCAGATGGATCGACCGCGGCGGCCGGCGAAACGCGATTGTCGCGGTCGGTGCGAGGACGAAACGACACCGACTCCTGCTCGGTTACGCTGCCGCTGATGACAAAACCGACCTCGCCCGCACCCGTCGACCAATTGTCGCCAAATGCGCCGGAGAATCTTGGCGTCATGCTTTCGGAACTCAGGCTGCTGTCTTCGTACTGGACCCTGATCGCGCCCAATGTCGCCGGCAGATCAAGCGGACGTATCGTCTTGAGGTTGATTGTGCCGCCTACGGAGCCTTCGATGGTTGCGGCGTCAGGTGATTTGGTCACTTCGACCGCTGAAATAATCGCCGGATTGACATCTTCGAAATTGATGCCGCTGCGCCCGGAACCGGAATTTACCGTGGAAACACCATTGAACTCGACCCGGTTTGAATTGGTGCCGCGGATCTGAACGCCGGTGCCGACGCCGGCAGTACGGGTAATCTGGATGCCGGTAATATTTTCAAGCACTTCCGCCAGGTTTTGATCGGGCAGCTTGCCGATATCCTCCGCAATAATGACTTCGACCAGTTGGTCCGAGTCTCGTTTCTGGTCCACGGCAGCAGCCAGGGATCCGCGGATGCCCGTAACGACAATCTCTTCCAAAGGCTCGTCGTCCTGCGCGATGGCCCCAGCCGAAAAGACCAGCGTCGTCGCGGCCAGCGCGAGCGCAGCAATAGTGGGTTGATATTTCAATGGATTGCTCCCCGGTGAGTATTCTCACCCCATAATGGATGAACTGATTCGAGCGTATAAGATACACAGTATTACACCGGTGTCAATAGATGCAACATTCACGGCAAATCAGTGGTAAGCGACGGAGGTTTGCCGCCCGGATTTTGTCTTGGTAATATTTGTTCCAGAAAAGCCATGAGCCACAGCCGCCATTCATTCCACGGTATCAACTACATGATATATAGGAACTTATTCCTAACACTCGGCATGACTATCCTGCTGCTCTGCCCGCCGTTCCTGGATGCGGATCAGTCGAAGGGCGAACTTCCCACATTATTGTCCACAGAGACATTAACGCGTGACAATTACTTGCCGGATTTTTCTTTTGCGGGGTACGGGAATGGCCTGGCCGCGATACCGGACGCATCCGGGACCGTGGTCAGGGTTGACGATTTCGGCGCCTCCGCCAACGACGATACAGACGATACGAAAGCGATTCTGGCCGCGATATCGCAAGCGAATGACCTGACCGGTCCCGTGATCGTACGGTTTTCAGCCGGCAGATATGTCATCTCGGAAGTGCTGCGAATCGAACGCTCGAGTTTTGTTTTGCAGGGCGCAGGCTCCGGCCCGGGCGGCACCGTCCTTTACTTTCCCCGCCCCCTGAAACAAGTCGACCGAAGTACGTCACTGGACGAGCTCAGGCAGTACCTGGTGCAGCTCGACAAGCGCGAGGTAGATCCGGGCAGGAATCTCAATGACTATTTCTCCGAGTATTCATGGAGCGGTGGTTTCATCTGGATACAGAAGCCGGGCGTGCGTGAAGCGCCTTACCTGGTCGAATACGACCCGAAGATCGAAAAACTGGCGGATATTGAGGCCGGCGCAAGAGGCTCACGGACCATCGTGCTTTCCTCGACAGCCGG
Organism: Gammaproteobacteria bacterium; assembly: GCA_026707445.1. Classification (GTDB taxonomy): domain Bacteria; phylum Pseudomonadota; class Gammaproteobacteria; order Steroidobacterales; family Foliamicaceae; genus Foliamicus. The sequence continues at coordinate 19,037 of JAPOWV010000083.1, read as the reverse complement.
TATCGACGAAGGCGACATCATTCAGTTGCAGTGGATCAACCGCACCGGACGCGACGCCGGAATCATCAAGTCACTCTACGGCGCCGAATATGAAAGCGCGGGCTCTCATCACTGGTCGTTTCCGGAGCGGCCGCTTGTTCGCCAGACATCCCGGGTGCTAAGGGTCGACGGCCGCAACTTGCAACTGGCCGACCCGCTGCTGCACGATGCGAACGACACGATTCCCGCGCAGGTTGCCGCCTGGGATGGCTTGCAGCACGTCGGAATCGAAGACCTCAGACTCGAGTTTCCCGATTCTCCGTTCTTCGGCCACCACATGGAGCGCGGCTACAACGGAATCTACTTCACGAGCTCGTTCGATTCCTGGGCGAGGAACATTCGCATCACCAACGCCGACAGCGGCATCCTGAGCTACAACAGCGCCAACCTGACTTACAGGGACGTGATTACCGATGGCGCCCGGCCTGCTCACTACGCCGTGCACATGGGCAACGTGCATAACGTGCTGGCGGAGAATATTACGGTCATGAATCCGGTTCTGCATTCTTTGTCGTTCAACACTCAAGCAACGAAATGCGTCTTCAAGAACGCCGAGGTTTTCGTTCGCCCGACGCTCGACCAGCATGCCGGTGCGAATCACCAGAACCTGTTCGACAACGTAACCCTGCACATGCGGGCAGTCCGAAGCAACGATGGGCCGGTCGTGCCGGTGTTTGACGGAAGCGGCGCCGGCTACTGGCAGCCCGGTCACGGCGGATTCAATACCACCTGGAACCTGCGCGTACTGGTTACAGGCGGAGCATACGCAGATGAAGTCGTTACGGTGCAGGGCCTGGACGAAGGACCGATGGCCCGAATAGTCGGTCTGCACGGCAATCGAGAATTCAAACTGGATTACCGGCCCACGCCGTATGTCGAAAGGCTCAACGAACCGCTCGAATCGGTCCCTTCCCTCTATGATTATCAAAGAAATCAACGCCTCAACGACGATTAGTTGATGCTCGTGTAAAGAAAGATACGGTCCTTGAGCATGACCCCGGGGGAGGGTCCCGCGATGCACGAATCTCCCACGAAAAAGTTCGCCCTATAATCGGGATAGCGTGGGGGAGATAGCGCTTTGCTGCAAGCTACGAAACTTACGAAGAACTATGGCGACATAGAAGCCCTCAAGGGTCTGGACATGACCGTAGAGGGTGGCGACATCTATTGCCTGCTGGGCGCCAACGGCGCCGGCAAGACAACCACCATCAGCCTGTTTCTGAACTTCATCCGGCCGGATGGGGGCACGGCAACGGTGTGCGGACTGGACGTCGCGGAACAGCCACTGGAAACCAAGAAGCTGCTGGCCTACATTCCCGAGCAGGTCATGCTGTACGGGAACCTGACGGCGCTGGAGAACCTGCGCTATTTTTCCCAGTTGGGGGGACATGACTACTCGCAGGACGAGTATCGCGACTTCCTGCGGCGCGTGGGCCTTGAAGAGGAGGCCGTGGACCGGCGGGTAAAGACTTACTCGAAGGGAATGCGCCAGAAAGTCGGCGTGGCCATCGCGCTGGCCAAGCAGGCCAGGGCGCTGTTGCTGGACGAACCGACGGCCGGACTGGATCCCAAGGCCAGCAACGAGTTCTCTGAACTGCTGCTGAATCTCAAGTCGCACGGCGCCGCGATCCTGATGGCCACCCACGATCTTTTCCGGGCCAAGGAAACCGGCACGCGCATCGGCATCATGAAGGAAGGACGCCTGGTCGATGAACTCAGCACCGGCGAGGTAACCCACGCCGACGTGGAGAAAATCTATCTCCAGCACATGCACGCCGGCGGACACTACGCGCAGGACGGCGCCGGTTCCGCCTGACCAAGAGGTAAAGCTTATGATCGCTTCCATTGCACGCAAGGAATTCTCCGAGATCGTGCGGGACGGGCGGTTCAAATGGACCGCCGGCATCATGGCCCTGTTGTTGCTGACGGCGCTGGCCGCCGGTTACCAGAAATACAGCGCCTATATGGACATCCAACGGATGTCGCAGGACCAGACCAACGCCCAGTGGCTCAATCAGGGCGACAAGAACCCGCATGCCGGAGCGCACTACGGAAACTATGCCTTCAAGCCGGCGGGCCCGCTGGCGTTCTTCGACAACGGCATAAACAACTACGCCGGCACCGCCCTGTTCATGGAGGCGCACAAGCAGAATTTCGCCATCGGTCGGCCAGCGACCGACCAGAGTTCGATCGGACGCTTCGGGGACTTGAGCGGCGCCATGATCCTGCAGTTGCTGATGCCGCTTCTGATCATCTTTCTCGGGTTTACGGCATTTTCGGGAGAGCGCGAGAGCGGCACGCTGCGCCAGGTCCTCAGCATGGGGGTCAGCAACCGGCAGTTGCTTTGGGGCAAGGCGCTCGGGATCGGCGGCGTGGTCCTTCTGATTGTCGGCCTGTGCGTGTTGGCGGGAGGCTTGGCGTTGTCGCTCACCGGCCCGTCAACGGAAAGCGAGTCGCTAGGCGCGCGGGCAACGCTGATGGCGCTCTCCTACGTGCTCTATGGGGGCATCTTCCTGTTTCTTACGTTGGCCGTATCGGCCTGGGCGAAGAACGCGCGCACCGCGCTCATGGTCCTGATCGGGTTCTGGGCGTTTGCAGGGTTCCTGGCGCCCAAGGCCGCGGTTGAAATCTCCAAGGCGATTCATCCCACTCCGGCTTTCGGAAAATGGATGGCGGACATGCGCTCGCACCAGATGCGCGGATTCGATGGCGTGCCACCGTTTGTACGGTTCGAGCAGGAATCCAGGGAAATATTCGCCGAGTACGGAGCGGAGTCCATTGCCGAACTTCCGGTTTACGTGGGGGCGCTGCGCCTGCAGAAATTCGAGGAATACGATTTCCCCGTATTTGAACAACATTACGGCCAATTGCGCGATTCGTACACCAACCAGCGGCGCTTGCAGGACCGGATCGGAATCGTGGCGCCAACGCTGCCGCTACGCTCGCTCTCCATGGCGCTGGCGGGCACCGACCTTATCCGTCATGTCAATTTTGCGGATGCCGCGGAAGCGTACCGCCGGGACATGGTGCTCAAGGTAAACAACTACCTGGGCGAAGCCGCAGCCAGCCTGAATACCGGTTACGGTGGCGGCAACGTCCTGATTGCGGATGAAGCGATATTCGCCATGGTGCCCCCGTTCAGGTTTGATTCGCGGGGGCTTCAGGCGACGCTGGCCGAGCACGCCGGCAATTTCATTGCGCTCATGCTTTGGCTGGCGGCAGCGCTCGGACTGGCGCTTTGGTCCGTGCAGCGCCTCAAGGTGGAGGAAGACTGATGAAACGCATCATCATTTCACACGAGGCAAGGCAACTCTTTCGATCCGGCGCCTTCCGCGCATTGCTGCTGATGGTGGCGGGGGCGGTTGCGTTCGCCGCCTGGTCGGGACAGCGCTCCATCGACCGCCAGGTCGAAGGCGCGAATGCGGCCATCGCCTTTGAGGACGGACGACGGGGCAAGATGCGGGCGGACACCGAGCAATATCAGGCGCAGGTGGCGGCGGAAGGCGGTGAATACCAGTTCGCTTCGGCGCAGCATGCCCCGGGTGCAGGCCCTCCGCAAGGCACCAATGCCGGCGTTGTCGGGTCCACGACCGCGAAGTACCTGAGAATGCCGCCGACCGGGCTGGCGCCCTTTTCCATCGGTCAGAGCGACATTCAGCTCAGTTACGTTCCGGTGTCGATGAACCCCACGATGTACATCACCAAGGACAACGAACTTGAGAACCCGGTCAATCTCATGACGGGCTCGTTCGATATCGCGTTTGTCGTTATTTTCCTGCTGCCGATATTCATTCTTGCTATCAGCTACGACCTGCTTTCCAGCGAGAAGGAAAGGGGCACGCTGGCGATGATCCTGGCCCATCCGATATCCCTCAGGGAGCTGATGGCCTCGAAGATCATTGCGCGCGCCGGAGTACTGCTTGCAGGCGTTCTGGTGCTGGGCATCGTTGCGCTGCTCGCGGTGGGCACCAACCTGGACCTGGCCGATACCTGGGCCCGCTTCGGGCTATGGATGGCGGCGACGCTGCTGTATGCGCTTTTCTGGTTCGCCATGTCGGTCCTGGTCAACGTATACGGCAAGAACTCGGCCGCGAACGGCATTGCGCTTGCCGGCACCTGGCTGGCGCTCGTCGTGGTCGTGCCCACGCTGGTCAGCCTGCTCGCGACCACCCTGTATCCGGCGCCGTCGCGCATGGAACTGACCACCGCCGCGCGGCAGGCGCAGACGGAAGCCGAGAGTACCTACATGGCCCGGCTCAGCGAGTACTACTACGACCATCTCGAGTTCGTGCCCGAGGGCGACGAGAGGGCGATGGATTTCCTGACCGTGGCGATGGCCAACCGCAACGCGATAGAGAAAGCCGTTCGGCCGCTGTACGACGAATTCCAGTCGCAACTGAACCTCCAGGAGAGCCTGGTGCAAAGGTTCCAGTTCATATCGCCCGCGATCATGATGCAGCTTGCGTTGAACGAGATTTCCGGCACCAGTGCGGACCGGTACGAGCACTTTCTCAACCAGGCCTACGATTTTCGCGTGGAATGGAGCGAGTTCTTCACGGTGAAATTTCTTCAGCGCGCCCCGCTGAGGCCGCAGGACTACGACCAGCTCCCGGCCTTCGAGTATCGCGAAGAACCGTTTGCCACGGTGCTGATGCGCCTCGTTCCGTCTTTGTTGGGAATGCTGGTATTGCTTACCGGCGCGATCCTGATTCCCTTCCTGAGGCTACGCCGCTACCAGGTCGCCACCTCCTGACCGATTATCAGAACCGGTAAGTGCCCCTGACGCCGAAGGCGCGCTTGTGCGGGAGCGCCGACACGAAGGCGCGCGTGAAAGTGTCCAGATCGGTATTGAGCGCCACGTAGAGGTAGGCATCGTCGTCCAACAGGTTGGTGACATAGGCCTCCACCCGGTAGCTCTCGGCCTCTACCCCGAGGCGCAGGTTCACGAGGTTCCGGTCGCCGGTCTCGAACACGTTCGCTTCGGTAGCGTACTTGGTGGATTCATACACATACTCGCCGCGCACGAACCCGTCCATGCGGCCCCCGAACACCGGCCGCGTGTAGGTGGCCGTGGCCGAACCGCTGAACTCCGGCGTCTGTTGCGTCTGGTTGCCCAGGTGGTCCGTGTTGTTCGCCGTGGCGCCATTGCTGACGCACGGGTTGCAGATGCCTTTCACAAACTCGGTGCTGTTGCGGGCGAAGGCGCCGGTAAGCAGCCAATGCTCCGTGAGTTGAAAGCGGGCCTCAATCTCCATGCCGTTCATGTCGAGCAGGCCGACATTGGAGAGAATCCCGACACCTGACAGAAGCCCGGTCTCGTCGTCGGTAAAGAAACCTACCTGCTGGACCTGCTGGTCCTTGATCTCTCCCCAATAGCCGATCAGCGATCCCTGCAGCCGTCCGTCCAGCAGCGTGCCCTTCACGCCCACCTCGAACTGGTCCAGCGTTTCCGGTTCGACGTCGAGTTGCGCACCGGAGTTCCGCTGCAGGCTGGCCGCTTCGGTGGGGGAGAGCGTGACCACGATGGAGTTGAACGTGCCGGGGCGGAACCCGCGCGCAAAGTTGGCGAAAACCATGAGATCGTCGACGGTCCGGTATTCCACCGTCACCCGGCCGCCCACATCATTGAATTCCGCCTCAAGCCCCCCGGACTCCACCTTCACCTCATCACTCTGATACCGCGTTTCGGCGCTGACCGTCAACTTCTCGGTGACGTCGTAGTAAACGCCTCCGAAGGCGCCCGTCGTCGAGCTCTCGAGTATCGGCCGGCAGGTAAACCCGCGTGGCGCAAAGAAAAACCCGGCCACGCAGGAAGACACGTCTTCGCTGTTGACGTAGTTGGCGCCGGCAGTCCAGCGCAAGCGCCCCTCGCCCGGCGAGGAAAGCCGCGCCTCGTGCGAGGAGTTCTTCGACCACCGCTCCACCAGGAAGGTGTCGGCGATCGGAGAAAAAGGCGCCCTGGGAAGCGTGTTCTCGTCGCTGACGATCATGGACTTCGTCTCGTTGAAGCCGCTGATCCAGTCAAGGCTCATACCGCCGGGCAAATCCGCGGCGGCCGAGAAAGTCGCGCCCGAAACGCGCTTGGCCAGCCCCATTTTCTCGATGAACACGCCCTCGCCGTCGATCTGCCTCGGCGAGGAATCGGAATACAGCGAATAGGCCGCGACCACGTCCTGAATGTAATCGCCGCGAGCCAGGTAGCCGGGAGCGAACGCATCGTTGTGGCCCACCATGGCCTCGGCGACGCTCACATCCGGCGGCAGCCCGCAACGATAGGTCATGGATCCGTTACCGTCCGGATCGCAGTTCGCGAAACTGCTCGGAAAACGGAACGAGGGCTGGGGGCCGTCGTCGATCTCGATATCTTCGAGGCGCAGCTTGAACCGAAGCGAGTCGGTGGGCGTGGCCAGGATGGTTGCGACCAGCGACCGGGTTTCCTCGTCGCCGATTTCGCGCGCGCCGTTACGGTTGTTCTTGTAGTGACCGCCCTTCTTGTTGTTCCTGACGCTGAGGCGAGCGCTCAAGCGGTCCGCAATAATGGGCCCTTCAACGGAGAATTGCAGGTCCGCGGAGCCGAAACGATCGAGATCCAGCCCCACCGAGCCGCCGAATTCCTCGCCGGGGTCCTTGGTCACCAGGTTGACGGCGCCGGAGAAGGTGTTGCGTCCGAAGTAGGCCGTCTGGGGTCCCCGCAGCACTTCCACGCGAATGACATCCACGAAGCTGCCGACCTCGCCACCGAGCACGGGCGCGCCATCGACGAAAAACAGCGCCGCGACCGACGAACCCGAGAATGCATTGATGTTCAGCCCGCGGATGACGATGTTCGGCACGCCCCGGTCCGCGCGGTTGGCGGTGGCCTGTTGGTATGTCAGGCCTGGAGTGAACAGCTGCACGTCGACGAAATTCTTGAGGTTGGCCGCGTTCAGCTCCTCCTCGGAAAACGCCGAAACCGCAAACGGGATGTCCGTCAGGGCCTCCTCGCGTTTTCGCGCCGTGACCACGATCTCCTCAAGGGCCACCCCCTGAGCGAGGCCCCTGGATTCGGGCAAGAGCAGACTCGCTGTTACGACTGCGCAAAGCGCGAATAGCCCTATGTGATTTCGCATCTTGAACATGGCGATCTCCTCGCGATTCTCCATCCCATGATTCCTAGTATTACACGGTTCCGGCAAATTAGCGCCGGGTGGAGAATCAGTTTGCTGTTACTCCGCGACTTCTGTGTTGTTGTCCCGCTGCCAGATGACCGGGAAGAATTCCCCCGACGGCGCCTCGCCTTCCGGCAGGCTGTCCACGCCGGGTATGGCGGCCTTGTAGGCGGCCGGATACCACCGTACGTCGTCTCCGAAGACGCGCACCGCCAATCCGGTGCGCGGCCTGGACCTCGAGTAATTCCCCCTTGAGAAATGAGGTGTGGAGGGATGAATAACGACCGCGTCGCCCGGTTCCATGTCGAAGGAAACGAACCGGAACCGAAAATCCGGATTGTCGCGTTCCATCTCGAAGTCGGGGCAGAGCCCGTCGGCCTGGGCGGGAGCAAACCCGAAATGCAGGTTGTTGTCCACGCAGTGCCGATGAAAACCGGCGACATATTCCACGCGGCCGTTGTGACGGTCCACAGGGGTCAACGCAACCCAGATGTTGGGGGCCATCTCGCCCGTGACCGGCCAGGCGGTCTCGTCACAGTGCCAGACCATCACCTTGGTGGAGCCGGGGGGCTTATGGAAAAGGTGGTCGTGATAAACGCGGATGGTGTCCGACCCGATGACACGGCCGACAACCTCCCCGACAGGTGAGTCCAACGCGAAATCCCGAAACACCCCCGGTTGGCGCCACATGAAGCAGACGGAAGCCATCGACGCGCCGTGAGAGGGCCCGGGCACTCCATATTTCTCCGGATCTTCCAACAGCCGGTCCACGCCCTGCCTTAACCGCTCGACCCATTGCCGGTCGAACAGCCGGCGAAGATGAACCACACCGTCGCGCCGATACGTGTTCCGGTGTTCAGCGGTTATCGGGTTGAGGGGGCGTTTATTCATGTGCTCCTGCAACAGACCGTAACCGCTCAAGCTCATGTTCGCTCAAGTTATAGCGTGAGATTGCACCGATGCTGACCGCCTGCAGCACAAGCGGCAGAACCGCTATGCACAGATAAAGTCCGAGCAGCGCGCTTTCGGTCTGCTCGACCCGTTGGCCTTCCGTCGCTTCAATGTATCCCATGGCGCCCAGGAAAACGCCGACGAAAGCGACTCCAAGAGCGCCGGAGAGTTTTTCCACGAGAACGTAGAGCCCCGTAAACGCTCCCTCGCGACGCAGGCCCGTCTTCAGGTAGTCGAATTCCAATGCGTCGGGCAGCATCGCCTGGGTCAGCAGGAAGGTTCCGCCTCCTGCAACGCCGATGAGAACCGATCTCAGGATAATCAGGCTGGTGGGCTCGCCAGGCCCGGCAAACCACCAGGAAAAATGGGCGGCGCCATAAAGCGCCGCTGCGATCATGTAGCCGTTCCGTTTCCCCAGGCGGCGCGCGACGAAAAGCCACGCGGGTTGAGAGAGGATCAGCGCGACGCTCACAACGCCCAGGTAGAGACCAAGCACGTCGTCGGTGACCTCAAGGACGTGTTTCGTAAAGTAGGCAGTGGTGGAAACGGAGATCGCCAGCACGAGGAAGTACACCAGCTTGGACGCCATGAGCCAAAGGAACGGCACGTTCCCGAGGGCCGACTTCAGTTGCTCCTTGAGCGGCGGTTGTTGCAGTTGCTGAACGGTCCGGGGAGCGTGACGAAGCGACCATACGCAAACCACCACCGCCACCGCCGCGATACCTGCCAGCACCCAGGCCATCCTGGCGTGACCTGCCCGGGTTGCGCCCCACCAGGCCAGCAGGGCGGGGCCCAGGCTCAAGCCGATCAACGAACCGAACGAGGAAAACACGACCCGGAACGACATGAGCTGGGTGCGTTCGTGATAGTCGGGCGTCAGTTCCACCGCCATCGCGATGTAGGGGATGTTGAACATCGTGTACGAAGTAGCGAACAACAGCAGAAAGGCCGACAGGTAGATCAGCAGGGGCGTCCCGCCAATATCGGGAGTCGTATATAACGCCGCAACTGCGACGGCGCACAACAGGCCGCCGGCCGCCAGCCACGGCAAACGCCGGCCCCACCGCGTGGAAATACGGTCCGAGAATGCTCCCATGAGGGGGTCGCTGACCGCATCCCAGACTTTCGCGCCGGCAAAGATGAACGCCGCGGTAGCTGCGGCAACGCCCAGCGAGTCGGTCATGAAACGCAACAAAAGGACGTTCGACGACAGGTTCAGGATGGTGATCGGCATGGAGCCAAGGCCCCACCCCAGCCTGGTTTGCAGTGGAAGCTTCGCCCCGCCCGATCCTTCCGCGGTGCTGCCGTCACCCGCCCCGGTCTTGAGCATTCCGGATTGCGCCACGTTCAAGCGGGCAGCAGCCGGTCCAGATTGGATTCGCCCGGCGCCGGACACAGGGACTTGTCGAGCTGCACCGACACGCCGAATTGACCTTCGGAACCCGCGCCCGACCTGTGGCCGCTGCCGACACAGTCCTCGGCGAAAAGAACGTCTCCGTGACCAAACTCGTAACGGCTTCCGTCGCGCAGTTCGACCACGAGGGTGCCGAATATCGGGATCAGGATGTTGGGTTGGTTGGCTACGTGCCAGTCGTACATGAAACCGGGCGCGATGGATCCGACGGTCACCCGGGCGGCGGGGTGGCGGATGAGTTGATAGGGGGGCTGTGCGCCCGGGCCGGCCAATGGCAGCTCGCGCATTTCGGCCACGCCCTCCGCGTTGGAGTACAGGTTGAAGAACCGCTTCGCCCAGGGGATCTGACCTTCGGGAAATGCCTGCGCGGCATTGCCGCTGCGGCCCGAGAGCACGAGAGCAAGCGCCGCGCTCGCCCCCGACGCCGAGATCAGGGCCCTCCTTGTCGAAGTCGTTCCGCTCATGGCTCCCCCTTCCCCGGACGCCTGTTTGGCATATTATGACGACGCTCCGGAGCGGAGACCATGTGAACGACATTGAACGCCAGTTTGTCGCACTGCGCGAGGGTCAGGTGCATCTGCGGCGTCTCGACGCGCCGGCCAGGGACGCAGATTTACCTGTACCGGCTACCTTGCTGCTTCACCCTTCGCCGGCATCGTCGTGGTCAATGGAAGGCCTTATGGTCGAATTGCGAAAGGCCGGCTGCGGGGCAGCGTTGATTGCACCCGACACGCTCGGCAATGGCGACTCGGCGCCACCGGGGGTCGATCACCCCGACATTCCCTATTTCGCCGACAGCATGCGCCGCATGATCGACGAGCTAGCGATTGAACGCGTGGACTTGTACGGATCCCATACCGGAGCGCGGATCGCTTGTGAGTTCGCCGCGGCCTACCCGAATCGGGTTCAGCGGGTCGTACTCGACGGCATCATCGAGTACGAGGACGACATGCGCAATGCCATCATCGAGAACTACGCGCCGCGCATTGAACCGGACGAGTTCGGGCGCCAATTCGTATGGGCGTTCAACTTCGTTCGCGACCAGGCGCTGCATTTTCCGTGGTTCATGCGCGATCCGGAGCACCGCCTCAGTGGCCCCGTGCCGCCAGCGGCGGTCCTCCACCGGGCTGCGCTTGACGTGCTGAAGGCAATCGACACCTATGCGGACCCGTACATCGCGGCATTCGAGTACCGGGCTTACGAACGCATGCCGAAAATCAAGGCCCCCGTACTGCTCCTGAAGCCGGACAGCGAATTGCCGGTACTGCGCGCCGCAGTCGCCAAGGCAGCGAGCCTGTTGCGGGATGGTCGCATCGCAACCGTAACCGGCGACGACTCGTCCAAAGCCAAGGCAATCGCCGGCTTCCTTGCTCCCGAGCAATAGGCGCCGCTACGGCGAAGTGATCGTCGTCTCTCGGGCCTCGAGCCAATGCGCGACCGTCCTGACTTCGTCGCTGTCAAGTCCCAGAACGTGGACTTGCATGGACCCCAGCGTTAATTTCTCTACAATGTCGGTCGCCTCAAGCCCGGAGAGCTCACCCAGGGAAGGCACGTCCGGGCGTTCCTGATCGTGACACGCAGCGCAACGGGCCTCGTACAACGCCGGGCCTTTCGTGATATCGACCGCCGCTGAACTTGCCTTGGGAGAGAGGGCGTCCCGCCCTTCGCGAAGGCGAAACGCCTTCGCTCCCTGGCGTTCCATAGTGGCTCCCAGACCGAAGGCCTGGATGCGGTCCGTACCTACGAACACCTTGCCGTCGGTGACGAGCGGTTCGTTGTACTTCCCGGTGGGATAAAGCTGTCCGGGCGAACTGCGCCACAAGAGTTCCATCGATACGGCGTCGACGGCGTACAGCACGGGCCTGGGCGGATCTTCCCCGTACAGCGAAGCGGAGGGCAGCACGTTCACGTCGAGCACCCAAACGATTGCATACTCGCGCCTGGAGCTGGTTATGACCGGAGATGCCGGATTCTGAAGAATGAGTTCCGTCTGTACTGCGTCGAGATGAAGAAATGGCGGTGCGTCCGGACTAGCGATGATTTCAACCCGCGCAAGACCCGGCACGACGCTTTCGCTTGACTCCAGGGAAGCCTTCGCGGTCCCCGTCAGGTAGACAAGATGGCGGCCCGTGGCGGTGTTCAGGTACGCCGGCGTAGTACGGCTCTTGGCGTAGTCGCCCACACCGACACGATCGCTGTAGGGCCCGAATACGTTCAATGGCCCGCGGGTTCCGAAAGCGGGCTGCACGTCAGGGGACAGCAGGGACGTGTCCGAGGGAGCGCCCTTGATGGGGTCGGTGGTGCATGCTTGGCGCCTGACGATGCTTCCGGGCATGTGTTTTCTGTCCAGAAGATAGACGTTGCCCTGTTTGTTGCCGCCGTGTACGAGCAATGCCGTGCTCGCAGAGGCGCCGGAAGGCAGATCCACAAGGATCGGCGTCCCGCTGCCGAGGTCGAGGTCCTCGCCTCCGGCCTGGCAATAGTTGAAGGGGGTATAGGTGCCCGCCAGACGAAGGCTGCCCTCGACTCCGGTCACCAGGCGCAGTATCGATTGGCTCCAGTTGCCTTCGCTGTCGGGGTAAACCGCCTGGTTTCCCATGCCCATCAGGGCATTGATATAGGCGCTGCCGGAGGCTATGTAGAGATCTCCTTCCGAATCGATTGCAGGCCCGCCCGAAGCCCACAGGCCGCCAATACTCTCTTCCGTTCTGGTTGTGACCGAGAACGCGCCGGCAACGCGACGTTGAAGCGTATCGACAGACAACAGCCAGCCACTGCTGGTCCCGCCGCCGAATGCAACGTACAGCCAGCGCCCATCGCCGCTCAGATTCAGCGCGCCGCGCTGCAACATGACGACCCCGGAAGGAAACCGGTTGTTGCCGTTTGCATTGACGCCGGGGCTGTTCACAGCGTCTGCCGACAGGTCCAGCGGCCACCCGGTCACCGTGGCGCCGCTCGCCAGATCGAGAGCATGGGCATGCCAGGCCCGGGACTCATCGCAGCCGACGACATAGATTCGGCCGAGCTGCCGGTCGATGACCGGGGTACTGAGGATGCCACGCGTGCCGTTACTGCATGGACGCTCCAGCAGGCGTCGCTGCCAGAGTGTCGCGCCCGCCGGCACACTGCCTGCCGGAGACGCGTTTATGGCTGCGATGAAACCCGTGGCGCTCACCGCGAATACCACGTCCAAGGTGTGTGAACGACCCGCCTCGCCAGGCGCTTCGAGGCCGGAGACGTACAGGGGCGATGCGAACAGGCGCGGTGGCGTGGTTCCGGCGTATCCGAGCGGTTCGGATTCCCAGAGGAGCCCGAAGTTACCGGACCTGACGGCCGCCGGCGTCAGCGTACGCTCGTTGTCGTACCAGCCGGTCCGTTGCGGTGTGCCGTGATAGGTGAGATTGTCGGAACTGAGGCGCGCGTCTGCTGCGATTGCCGGCCTGCCGGTGCTGATCAGAGCGATCAGCAGACAGGAGCAAAGGTCGCGCGTAGCGGTCTTCAGCTGACATCCACCGGCGTGGCCGCCTCAAGGTATGCGGCGACGATCCTGGCAAACCTTACCGGCGACTCAAGGGGAGGGTAGTGGCCCACGTCCGGCATGAACACGGTCGAAACCTGAGTATTCTCGAGATAGCGGGCCAGCGTCCCCGCCGCCGCGGGGATCAGCAGCGCGTCGCGGCCACCCCAGATCAGCAGTGCAGGCGCGCGCACGCTGGCCATCGCCTTTCGGGTCTTCTCATGATCGGCAACGAGTCCGATCATTGCGATCGGGTTGGGTTCCCTCACCCGCCGGTTGAAGTCGTAGTACTCACTTCGTGTCTGCTCCGAAATCCGCCGCGGGTCCCCGCTGTAGAAATCAAGGAACAGGTTGATGAAGTTCTCCGACTCGAAGCCCGTTTCGACGAACTCGTCCAGCGCCGCCTTGAATGCAGGGGGATGGTTGACGTGATCGGTCGTGACCGGATCCGACGGGGAATTCGACATGATCAGCCGGTTCACGCGATCCGGGTAGGTGGCCGCGAGGTACATGCAGGTCGTGCCTCCGCTGGAGACTCCGACGCAGGTCACCTCGTCCGCCCCCACGTGATCCAGCAGACCGACAGCCAGGTCCGCCGGTTCCATGCGATCGACGGCTTCGTCGGATACGGGTCCCGAAAGGCCGTTGGGCGGCAGGTCGTACCGGATCACCCGGTAGCGATCGAGAAATTCCGGCGCCACGCGGTCCCAGGTGCGCAGCGAGCTGCGAGAACCGTGGATCATCAGGATGGCCGGGCCCTCGCCCTGGTCCTTGTAGTAAACCTCCACGCCGCCGATTTCCGCGATCCGCCCATCCGGATCGCCATACTTCTGGCGCAGTGACTCAAGGGTAAGACGCTGATCGGCGAATTCGTCCGCCAGGCCGGGACTGAAGACTGACGGCACAACCAGTACCAGCGGCAGTATGGCGAGAAAGATGTTCCGTTTCATTGCGGTGCAGCGGCCTCCAGGAATGCAGCGACGATCTGTGCAAATCTTACGGGAGATTCAAGGGGAGGGTAATGGCCCACGTCCGGCATGAACACGGTCGAGACCAGAGTCCCCTCAAGGTAACTGGCCAGTGTTCCGGCCGCGGCCGGCGGCAACAGCGCGTCGCGACCTCCCCAGATCAGCAGCACCGGCGCGCTCACGCTGGCCATGGCCTTTCTGGTTTTTGCGTGGTCGCCGACGAGCCCGGTCAGCGCCAGCCTGTTCGCCTCCTTCGCCCGCCGGTTGAAATCAAAGTACTCGCGCCGTGTCTGGTCCGAAATCCGCCGAGGGTCTCCACTGAAGAAATCCAGGTACAGGTCCATGAAGTTTTCCGTTTCGAATCCAGTCTCCTCCAATATCCTGATAGCTTCCTCGAATTCCGGCGGTTCGTTGACATGATCGGTCGTGACCGGATCCGAGGGGGAGTTCGACAGCACCAGCCGGTGCACCCGGTCCGGGTAGGCGGCCGCAAGATAGATGCAAGTCGTCCCCCCATTGGACACACCGACGCAGGTCACCTGTTCTACACCCAGGTGATCCAGCAGACCGGCGGCAAAGCTCGCCGGTTCAAGGCGATCCGCGGCTTCGTCGGGCACCGGGCCGGACAGGCCGTTGGGCGGCAGGTCGTAGCGAATCACCCGGTATCGATCAAGGAGTTCCGGGGCCACGCGGTCCCAGGTGCGCAGCGTGCTGCGCGAGCCATGGATCATCAGGATGGCCGGACCTTCGCCCTGATCCTTGTAGTAGACCTCCACGCCGCCGATTTCCGCAAACCGCCCATCCTGGCCGGCATACTCTTGCCGTAGCGTTTCGAGGGTGAGTCGCTCCGCCAGTGCATCGTCCGCCAGGGAGGGAAGGGGAACTGACGGAACCACCAATGCAAACAGCACTGTGACCAGGCAGAGGTTTCGGTTCATTGCGAGGACTGTCTGAACGGGCGGTTGGATTCTATGCCACAATTCAAATTCAGCGATATTCGGGCGATATCAGCCGTGAATTTCCTTTCAACGACATGAACGACTTCGCCAATGTGCGTGTTTCGCACTCGGTGCTGCACCCGGACTGGATTGCAGCGGAAGCGGCCCGCCACTACCCGCTGAACGGCGCGGTCAAGGCTTACCTCCTGTACAGAGGCATGAACGATGTCTATCTGATCAAGGATCGGGAAACCCGCTATGCGATGCGGGTCTGGAGGCGAGGCTGGCGCGATGTGGACGTCGTGCAAGTCGAACTCGACTTCCTGGACTACCTGCGCCGGCGAGACTTCCCGGCGTCCACGCCATTGCGCACGCGCAGCGGCGAACTGTATTTCAAGGTCGGCTCCCTGGAGGGGGCGCGCGCTGTCGCAATGTATACCTGGGCTCCGGGAGAGAAGTTCGGCGAGGCTCTGGACGAGCGTACCGCCGAGCGCATCGGCGCCTTGTTCGCGGAAATGCATTTACTGGGTCTGGAGTACCTCGGCAACCGGCAGCCGTCAATCGACGATGCGGTGAGTTTCACGGTCAGCCTACCGCCGCTGCTCGAATTCCTTCACGACCGGCCCGGGGATGCCGGCTATTACGAGAAGCTGGCCCCACGGATCGTCGAGCGCCTCGAGCAGGTGCCGCGGGAGGCCGTCCCGCTTGGATTGTGTCATCGGGACCTTCATGCCGCAAACGTTCACGTGGATGAGAGCGGCCGGATCACGTTTCTTGATTTTGACGGCACGGGACAGGACTTCCTCATGCAGGATGTGAAGAATTTCACCTTCGGCAACCTGTTCTTCGATTTCCCGCCCGTGTACGGTGAGGCGTTCGAGCGAGGATACGCATCGGTACGTCCCTTTACGGCGGCGGAACTCGAGCATTCGGAACTGTTCCTGCTGGCAAAGGCTTTTCGGCTCATCCCGGGCATGGCGCACGCTTCCGTGTCGGTGGGGCGGGGAGCGCTGCGGTTCCGCAATCTGGACTGGTTCAGCGCCTATATCCGGGCCCGGGCCCGTAACTTGGGACTCCAGGACCGATTGCACAGCACCGAATAGGAGAACTGGCGTGAGCAGCAATTTGCAATCCAGCCAATGGGACATGATCGTCGTGGGCGCCGGAACGACGGGGCTACCGGCGGCGACCTTTGCCGCGAAGCGAGGCGGGCGCGTGCTGCTTGTCGAGGCGGCGGACAAGCTAGGTGGGACGCTGCACCTGAGTTCCGGGCAGGTAAGCGCAGCAGGCACACGGCTGCAGGCCGAGAAAGGTATCGATGATTCGCCGGAACAGCACCTGGAAGAGGCGATTCGCATCAGTCGCGGCACGATCGATCGGGTGCTCGCCAGACTCGCCATCTTCAATGCGGCCGATGCCTTTGACTGGCTGATGGAACGCGGTTTCGACATCCAGGACCAATGCCCGTCGATCGAAAGCGCCCATGAACGTTACGAAGTGGCGCGCTACTACTGGGGAAACGACTTCGGCCTGTCCGTTCTGGACGTGCTGGAGCCCGCGATGAGGGAACAGGAAGCCCGTGGCCGTATCCAGGTCCTGACCGGCACAAGAGTGATCGGTCTGCTGCAGAACCGCCAGGGTGTCGTGACAGGTGTGGAAATCGCCGATGGGGAGGGCAGGGAATCCTCGGTTGAAGGGAAGAACGTGGTGCTGGCAAGCGGCGGATACGCGGCCAATCCTGCGATGTTCAGGCGTTTATGCGGTTACAGGCTGTACGTGAACGGGTCCTATGAGTTTGCCCAGGGCGACGGTTACGATCTCGCGGTTGCGGCGGGCGGATACCTGCGCGGGCGTGAAAACTACCTCTCCAACTTCGGCTGGCTGCTGGAAGACGGCCCGTACCCCAAGGCGATTCTTGGCCGGCTCAATACCTTTCCGGAATCGCGGCCACCCTGGGAAATCTACGTGAACATGCACGGGCAGCGATTCGTGCGGGAAGATGAACCGAGCGTAGATGCCCGCGAACACGCGCTGCTGGAACAGCCGGATTTGCGCTACTGGGTCGTTTTCGACGATCACATCTTTCATGACGCGCCGCCGATCGTCTATGACTGGTCGCGTGAGCAGATGGCGGAGTCGTTCAACATGCGCGAGGCTTTCCGCAAGGCCGACAGCCTGGAATCGCTCGCCCGGAGCATAGGGGTGCCCGGGGACGTCCTCGCGAATACGGTCGCGGATTTCAATGCGTCAGTCGCAGAAGGCAGGGATGGGCTGGGCCGGCGCCATTTGCCCGCGCCGATCACCAGGCCGCCGTTTTACGCCATCCGCCAGCAAGGCGGATCGCTATCCTCGACCGTGGGCGTCGCGGTCAACGAGAAGCTGCAGGTCATGCGTTCGGACGGCGCCCCGATCCCGGGGCTATACGCCGCCGGGGAGATCCTGGGTTCCGGGCAGCTACAGGGCAATGCGTTCGTTGGCGGGATGATGGTCATGCCCTGCATCGTCTTTGGCCGTTTGCTCGGAGAGCGGCTGGTGGAGTTTTAGTGCCGTGTCAGACATATACCTTCGCATCAGAGCGGGCGGGGCGGGTCAATGCAAGGCGCAGTCCGCAGGGAATACTATGCGTATTGCCGAGGGCTGCAACGCCGCAGTGGCGCGCCCCGCCCGCTCCCGAAGGGCGCGACTCCCCTGGCCCGTGGCGGCGTTGCGCCCCTGGGCAATGGGAGGCGCCATTCCCGGCGGGACGCGCCTTGCCACGAACCAGGGGAGTCGCGCTGATGCGAAGGTATATGTCTGACACGGCACTCGTGCGGCGCAGATCGGTCATCGGCGGCCTGGTCGGCGGCGCATTGCTCAGTCGCGGCAGGCTCATAAGCGCCGCAATGGCGGAGGGAGAAGATACGGTGACTACCGACAAAGCCCGTTACGCGGGCGTGGGAGAGAATTGGAAAGGCGCAGCAGCCCTGGCCGGCGGCAAGGGCTATGCGCAGTGCCGGCTCGGAGCCATGCATTACCGGCACTTGCGGGCGCCGTCCGGAAGCGACCTCAAGCCAACGATCCTGTTGCTGCACCAGACGCCGTTCGGCCTGGCGGAATGGGTCGACATACAGCCTATCCTGACGGAAATGGGTCATGACACGATCGCGCCGGACAATCCGGGTTACGGGATGTCGGACCCGCCGCCGGACTCCGTAACGATCGCCGATCTTGCAGACAATCTTGTAGATCTCCTCGACCATCTGGACGTGAAGCAGGTTGCCGTGGCCGGCCATCACACCGGCGCCTCCGTCGCCGCTTCGTTCGCGTCGCGCCACGCGGAGCGCACGGCTTGCGTCGTGCTGCATGGCTGTCCGGTTTACGACGAGGCCGGGCGGGCGTTCCGGCTTGCGCAGGCCGCGCCGCAGATCCACCTGCGCGAGGACGGATCGCACCTGGCGGACATTTTTTCGGCCATACACTCGCGCGCGCCGTTTCCGCGCGGGCTGGCGACAGCCACCTGGGGAACGCTGGGCGCCTGGTGGGCCGGCTTCGACACACCGACATACCGCGCCGTCTTCGCCAACGACATGGCGGCGGACCTGGACAGGATTCGCGCGCCCGTCCGGATCCTCACGGACCGCGGCGACAGCCTTCACGAGCAGGACAAACAGGTCGCCGCCCGGCGATCCGACTTCAGCCTGGAGGTCTTTTCCGACGGCGGCTCCTTCTCCCTGATGCTGGATCCGCGGAAATGGGCCGAACGGGTTGCAGCCTTTGCCTACAATGCGTCCATTCACTCACCGAAAAATGAATCACATCATCCGGGCGACGACAAGGTGAACATCCGAATTCGAAAGGATGCGCCCGGGAGTCGCTAGGAGCTTGCGCCGTAGAAAATTCCGACCCAGAAGAGAGGCACTATTTGCGGAAAATATGACATTCATACCCACTGAAAATTGTTTCTTTGCGTCTTTTATGATGTTATTTCCCACTAGGGAGACGCTGAAAGCATCCTGTGGCGCACGCTCCTAGTGTCGTGTCCCATAAATAAGTTGTATACTTATGGTCCTGTTCATTGACCGG
>JAPOWV010000018.1 GCA_026707445.1 Gammaproteobacteria bacterium | reverse complement strand
CCTGGGCGAAACGCCTGCCGCAGCCCGGCCTGCCCGAGCGGGCGCCGTTCCCGGTGCGGCTGCGGACCGCCGCCGATGCCGGCGCGCTCGCCTGGGGCATGGCGGCTGTTGGTTTGCAGGATGATTCGGTTTTGAGTGGCCGTTTTGTCACGGATTGGATCGATGCCTGATCGAGCGGCAACCGGAATAGTCCGCAACATCTTTTCTCCTTCCCGGCGGCCCTTTCAGTGTAAGCGGGTAAATGGCGCCGTCCGATAATTCGGTTGCCCGTGCGGGGGGTGCATCGGGATAATTCCGGTCATTCATCAATGATCGGAGGATATTGTCATGTCAGGTTTGAATGGTTCGGCTGGTTCCCGTCCTGCGCCGGTGGTGCGCAGTGAGGCCGAGTGGAACAGCATCATGGCGGATTTCGAGCGTTCGGGGCTGTCGCGGCGGGAGTTTTGCGAGTCCCGTGAGCTGTCGTTGAAGACCTTCGGGAACTGGCGTCGCCGTCTCTGCCTCGGGGGCGGGAAGGGTTCCTTCGTCGAGCTTGCGCCGCCTGCGGTGTCCGGCTGGGACGTCGAGCTTGAACTGGGCGACGGGGTCGTCCTGCGGGTTCGGCGTTCGTGATGCTTGGCGGCTGGCCGCGGGGCGGCATCTGGCTGTCGGGTGATCCGGCCGACATGCGGCGGAGTTTCGACGGGCTGTGCGCCCTGGTGTCGGGCCATCTCGGGTGCAACCCGGCCGATGGGCGCTGGTACGTGTTCGTCAATCGGAGACGAACGATTGTGAAGATCCTCGGCTTCGAGCGGGGCGGCTTCTTCATCTGGTCCAAGCGCCTGGAGCAGGGCCTGTTCGCCCCGCCGCCGGCGTCTGGCCATGCGGCGCTCGCATTGTCCTCGACCGAGCTGATGGCGCTGATCGACGGCATCGACGTCACCGTCCGCCGCCGCCGCAGGCGTTACGACGGTCCCCGAGTGGCGTCCAGGTGAGCCCGGACGACGGTCATGTCGATGCTGCCGGTCATCGGGGTGTCAGCGAAGAGCTCCTTCCACAGGCGCGGCGCCAGTTCGTGGATCCGGTCGGCCGGGTGGGTGTCGATGCGCTGGAGGACGTCGACCAGATACACGAGGGGGCTGATCTCGAGCAGCTGGCAGGTAGCAGTGAGGCTGTTGATGATCCCCACGTTGTACGCGCCCGATTCCGTCCAGGAGAACAGCCAGTTCTTCTGTCCCAGCTTGACGCGGCGCAGTGCGCGCTCGACACCATTGGTATCGATCGGCACCAGCGGGTCGTCGAGGAACACCTCGAGGGACTGCCGGCGTTCGACGGCGTAGTTGACCGCCCGGCGGATCGGGTGCTTCGGCGTCAGCGCCGGATCCCCGAGCGTCTGCGCGCACCATAGCCAGAAGGCGTCGACCAGCGGGCGGGTGTGTGCGCGCCGCGCCACAAGGAGTTCCGGCGGCGGCCGGGAACGGAACTTCTTCTCGATCCCGTACATGCCCCCGATCAGGTCCAGCGCCTCCCCGGCCAACACCGGGTGGTACGTTGGTGAAATTTGGCATGTCCAGCTGCTCCTCGAAATTGCGTCTGGAATGCGTCCAAAAATGTTGCACGCAACATTTTTGGACATATGTTGCGGTCATTTTTATGTTGCGGTGGCCAAAAAAAGTCAGGTTAGACAGCGGCATCGCTGGAATCTCCGCAACATTTTATTTTGAACGCCACCCGAATTCGGTGGCGGGATTTCCGGCCACGACTGGTGCCGTCGACTTCGGGCATCCATTCTTCTGCTCCCTCCCACTTGCGCGGCTCAGGTGCCCCGAGGCGGCGCAGGCGCCGGGCTGTTCACACTGCCGCGCAGCCATCGCGGAGCGACGAATTGCGGTGAGCGGGAACCGTGATCCGGGGATCGGGATTCTCCCCCTCACCGCAACATAATTTTCTTGGTTCTTTCGGCATGGCATGACCCTGTCTTCCGCAAAAGGGAGACAGGATCATGTTCGAAAAACTTTTCACCGATGGCCCCACCGTCGAGAGATACCGCACGGCGCCGCTCCTCGATGAGCGGCTTTGCTGGCTTGAGCATTGCGCTGGGACCGGTGTCCAGCCGTACACGTTATGCCAGGTCGCCATCGCCCAGGTTCATCTCGTTCACCGTCTCGACCTGCAGGCCGGTGATCGCATCGACATCCGTCGCATCGAAGCTGCAGCGGAGCAATGGTCAATGCCCGGCGGACGCCGATCCAACAAGCATGCGCGACCGGACGCCCAACGCAAGTTCGTCGGCCGCGCGGTGCGATGGCTGCGTTTCGCGGACATGTTCGAGGAGGAGCCGTGCTTGCCGCGACACGCGCACACCGACGAGGTCGCGATCTTCGCACGCCGGATGCGCACGGAACGGGGCTGGGCCAAGGAGACGGTTCTCTGCTGCTGCAACGCGGTCGATCGTTTCTTCGACAGGCTGAATGACCGCGGAATCACTCTGGATTCGGTACGCATCGCCGATATTGACGACCAGATCGCATATTGGCACGCCTGCGGCCTCAGCCGGGTGACAATCAAGGATTACGCCGAACGCCTGCGTACCTTCTTCCGGTTCGCCGAAGGCCGTGGCTGGTGCATGGCGGGGCTTGCCGATGGCATCCTGCCGCCGCGGTTCTACCCCGGTGAGACAATCCCGAAGGGGCTGGACCGGGACGAGGCCATGCGCCTGCTTGCAACCACCGAAGGCGATCGGCCTGCCGATATTCGTGCCCGGGCCATTCTCATGCTGCTGATCACCTATGGTTTGCGCGCCGGCGAGGTTGCCGGCCTCAGGCTCGACGATCTGGATTGGGTGGAAGAGCGATTGCAGGTGCGCTGCCCGAAGCCGGGACGCACCCATCACTATCCGCTGTCGCGCAGTGTCGGGCAGGCGATCCTGCGTTACCTCCGTGAGGTTCGTCCCCGATGCCCGGAAAGACGGTTGTTCCTGACGCTGAAGGCCCCGGTCCGGCCGATAACCGGGCCAACGGTCAGCGACGTTGTCAGAGGTCGTGTCGACCGCATCGGAATTGCCGCCAGGCGTCGCGGCGCACACGCCCTTCGTCACGGCACGGCCCAGCATCTCCTCGACCACGGCCTGTCGATGAAGGAGCATCTGTGTTTGGTTTCAATGCCGATTCAGGTCCAAATCCATGATTTTCGATCTGTCATCTGAAAGTTATCCCTGACTTGTCCACAGGTCTGACTGTCAACCGACACTCGGTTCCGGAGCCGTGGCCGTCCAGTTTCGGTCATCGCGTACGAGCACGTTGGCGAGAATGACCAACTTGCGCATGACCGCAGTCAGGGCAACCTTGTGCGCTTTGCCTTCGCCGATCAGCCGGTCGTAGAAGCTCTTCATGTCGGGGTTGAACTTGATTGCGGATGTCGCGGCCATGTAGAGGGTATTGCGCGGGAGCATGCGCCCGCCCTTGATGTATCTCTGTCCCTTTCGCTTCCCGCTGTCATCGGGATACGGCGCGAGGCCGGCCAGGGCAGCGGCGGCGTGCCGGTCGACGGTGCCGAGTTCCGGGATCTCGGCACAGAGCACGGCGGCGGTGACCGCGCCGAAGCCCTTGATCGACTGCAGGATCCTGGCGCGGCGGGCGAATTCGGGATTGTTCGCAATCAGCGTACGGATCGCGTCCTCGAGCCGTGCGATCTGTTGCTCGAACTGCTCGATCATGTGGGCCGTCACTGCGACCGCCTCGGAGGCTTCGTATTCCCGGCTGGCATTGAGATACGCGGCCTTGTCCGCGGCCAGCTTCGCGCGTGCCCGGCACAGGTCGGCGAGCTGGAGTTGTTCCTCGCCGAGCGGTTCCGTCACCTCCGGACCCATGACCTGGCCCAGCCATGCCAGCAGGGATGCATCGAGGGGATCGGTCTTTGCCATCTGGCCCGCGGCCTGGGCGAAGCGCCGGGCCCTCAGCGGACTGACCACTGCCACCGGGAGACCGCAGGCGTGCAGGCTCTGGTGCAGTGCCCGGTGATAGCGGCCGGTCGCCTCGACGACGACAAGCTCGACACCGGCCTTGTGCAGCATCGCGCGCAAATCGCGGCGCCCGCCGGCGTCGTTCGGGAACTGCCGCGCTTCACCCGTCGGCGCGATGTGGACGTCGAGATGGGCCTTGCCGACATCGATACCGGCGACCATCTTTTCCTGATTGCTATCCTGTGCTTCCTGGTTCATGGTCCTCGTCTCACTGGTTGTGTCCCGATACTCCTGTCCTTGCGTATCATTCGGGCCTCGCGCCCCCGCATCTGTTCAGGACGACCGGGACATGATGGGGAGGGGCGACCAGGCTCCCTCACGGATCTTTATCCATGGTGGTTTCTCGGTCCGACCCCTCCCCGGCGGGGAAGGTGGCCACCTTCCCCGCGATCCCTGTCCCATGCAAGCACGCAACAGGAATGTTCCAATTCATCTGAAGATGATCATTGCAACGCTGCACTTTTCCACAGATCCGCGCCGACAACATCTGTGGATAACTCGATTCAATTCTTTTGGTGAAAGGTGTCATACAAGGTGGGCGACTACCTGGGTCATCGCAGCGTCTCGGCCACGGCCGCATACGCCAGGGTGCGACTCGACACGCTACGCGAGGTCAGCGAGATCGATCTGGAGGGTCTGGTATGACCCTCCTGGAAGCGATCATTGCCTATATCAACTGGCGACGGGCCCACGGCGCGAGATTCATCACAAGCGCACGGATATTGCGTCAGTTCTGCACGCATGTCGGTGGCGACCGCAACTGCGACGCCGTCGGGAAAGCCGAAGTTCTGCGCTTCCTTGCCGGCAACCGCCCTCTGACCCGGTATCGGGCCAACAAGTACGGCGCACTGGCCGGGTTCTGGTGCTACGCGATCAGCCGCGGCCACGCCACCCGGTCGCCGCTTCCCGTGCCCGATGACGAGCCGCGACAGCCGGAATCGGCGCCACCCTACGTCTTCTCCCGTGACGAGTTGCGGCGCCTGTTCGGGGCTATTGATATCAGCCGACAACGCCCGGTTCAGCTTGATGCCGATACCTTGCGGGCATTGCTCCTGCTGCTTTACGGGGCCGGTCTTCGGTTCGGCGAAGCGCAGCGCCTGACATTCGATGATGTCGATCTGAACGATGCGGTGCTGACCATACGCAACACCAAGTTCTTCAAGAACCGCCTCGTTCCCGTCGCACCGAAGCTTGCAGAGGCTCTGCAGGGCTATGTCGCAAGGCGTAGGGAACGCGCCATGCCGGAGGGCATGGCATCGACCGTCCTCGCCAACCGCGACGGGACGCCGTTGGTCAGCTGTACCGTTCGAAGTGCATTCATCAAGGCACTCAAGGCGGCCGGGATCCGGCATGACAGGGACCGCCGTGCCTTCATTCGCTTCGACATGCGGCGGCGATTCACAGGCTGGAAGCCTGGTACCGACAGGGCGCCGACGTGCAGCGGTTGCTGCCGGCGCTCTCCACATGGCTCGGCCATGCCCATCTCGACGGAACCCAGGTCTATCTCTCGATGACGCCCGAGTTGCTGCACCAAGCCTCGGTCCGTTTCGAACATTATTTCGAAGGAGACAATCATGAATGAACCCCGTACACTCGGCCCGTGGCTGCGCCGCTTCCTGGCCGAACACATCGTCACCGAGCGCAACCTCGCCCGCAACACCCAGCTCAGCTACCGCGACACCTTCGTCCTTCTGATCCCGTTTGTCAGTGCCAGGGTCAGAAAGCCGGTCGAACGCCTCACGGTGGATGACCTCACGTCCCGGCGCGTGCTGGAGTTCCTCGCCCATCTCGAGGACGAGCGCGGCTGCTCGGTGCAGACCCGCAATCTGCGCTTGTCGGCAATCCGCGCATTTGCCCGTTTCGTTGCCAGCCGCAACCCCGCTCACCTGGAGTGGAGCGCCAGTATCCGCGCGATCACGGTGAAGAAGGCAGCGCCCCGGCCCATAGGCTGGCTCACCAGCACCGAGATGAAGGCGCTGATCGATGTCCCCGACCGGCGAACACCGAGAGGAAGGGTCGAACACGCGCTGCTCCTGTTCCTCCTCAATTCCGGTGCCCGCGTCTCCGAAGCCACGGCTCTGGTCGTGCGGGATCTCGAACTCGGGGGCTGTGGTGACAGGCACGCGCTCGTGACCCTCCGCGGAAAGGGTGGGAAACGGCGCCAGTGTCCGCTCTGGCCGTGGACCGAAGGCGTGCTTGCCGAACTGGTGAATGGGCGCTCCGCCAACGACGCCGTCTTCCTGAGCCGATATCAGCGGCCCTATACGCGTTTCGGCGTCTACCGGCTGGTGGAGAGGTGTGCCGCCCGCGTGCCCGAACTCGAAGGGAAGACCGTAACTCCGCACATGATTCGGCACGCGAGCGCCTGCGGCCTGCTTCAGAACAAGGTCGACCTCAACACAATCCGCGCCTGGCTCGGCCATGTCAGTCTCGATACCACCAACATCTACGCCGAAATCGATCTCGAGATGAAGGCCAGGGCGATGGCGCTCTGCGATGCGGCGGAGCCCGGACAGGGCCGACCCTGGAAGGAGGACAAGGGGCTGATGGCTTTCCTCGACTCGCTCTGAGCGGAAAAAATTATGTTGCGGTGAGGGGGAGAATCCCGATCCCCGGATCACGGTTCCCGCTCACCGCAATTCGTCGCTCCGCGATGGCTGCGCGGCAGTGTGAACAGCCCGGCGCCTGCGCCGCCTCGGGGCACCTGAGCCGCGCAAGTGGGAGGGAGCAGAAGAATGGATGCCCGAAGTCGACGGCACCAGTCGTGGCCGGAAATCCCGCCACCGAATTCGGGTGGCGTTCAAAATAAAATGTTGCGGAGATTCCAGCGATGCCGCTGTCTAACCTGACTTTTTTTGGCCACCGCAACATAAAAATGACCGCAACATATGCCCAGCAATTCTGCTGTCTCACCGCCGCCCCCCGCGTCTCGGCGTACGCCGCATAGGCGCCGTAGCCGTCGCTGACCAGCGTGCCCTCGAAATCGCCGAGGAACCGCTCCACATGGTGGTGGGCGCGGGAGGGCGCGAAGTGGAACACCACTTCGTCCCGGTCGCCGAGCACCGGCCAGTAGTAGCATTGTTTCATCTTCCCCGGCTTGCCGGGGTCGCGCCCGACCCGCACCGGCGTCTCGTCCATGACGATGACGGAACTGTCCAGAACCGAGCGGCACTGCGCCTCAAACACCGGCTCCAGCAGCGAGATCGCCCGGTTGGCCCAGCCACTCAAGGACTTGCGGTTGACGGTGATCCCGCTCCCGGCCAGCATCTGGTGCTGGCGGTAGAGGGGGAGATGCCAGGCGAACTTGTCGACCAGCATTCCGGCGATAAAGGTCACATCCGCGCAGGAATTCTTGAACACGCCCTCGACGGCCGGGGCGCAGACCAGGGCGCCGGAGGACATGATCTTCGCCTTCTTGTAATGGTAACGCAGCACCACGTGGCGGACCGGCACCGATGCCAGCTTGCAGCACACCCGCTCGGAGATGAGCTCGAACTCGTCCGCCGCCAGCCCCTCGATCTCCGGCGGCATCACATCGATGTCGATCACCGTCGCCTCGGGGCCGAAGCGCAGCCCGGCGCCGTTGACGGCATCGCCGCGATCCTTCGTGCGCCCCTTGACGCCGCCCTGGGGCGTCTTTCCGGCTGTCTTTTCGGTTGTCTTTCCGGCTTTCTTTTCGGTTTCGGGTTCATCCTCCCCGGCATCCGGCGTTGCGGCACCATCGGAAGCACCACCTTCGGAGGCGGTGGCGGCATTGCGGCGCTTCTCCGAGCTCCGGCCGTACTGCTGGCGCTCGTAGCGGGCGAGCTGGTCGCGAAGCGCACTGTTCTTCGCCACCTCCTCGGTGAGCTTGTCCTGCAGCGCGGCAATGATCGTCGACTGCGTCCCGGCAAGCCCGAACAACTCCCTGAACAGGGAGGCGACGCCCCGCAGCAGGCGGCCGCCGCCCAGCCCCGCGAATTCCGAACGGAGCCCGTCGAGCCGACGGCGGACCGCATCCGGGTCGGACGGGTCGATCCCGCTCATTCCTCCGCCTCCACCGCCATGATCGCCGCCAGCACCGCGAGGCGCTCCCCCCGGGGCATGGCCGCGTAGCGCCGCCCCCAGCTCGCCGCCTTGCGCTTGACCACCTGGCGGTGGGTGAAGTTCCGTCCGGCCAAGGCCGCCCAGTGCACCCGGTCGGGCGCGAAGTTGAACCACAGCTTCTCGGTGACGATGCAGGACTGGTTGTTGACCTGGATCTCCAGCGAACGCCACTCGCAGAGATGCTCGTCGTAGAGCCGGGAAGGATAACCGGAAATCATCACCGAACAGGGCAGCGACTTCAGGATGCCGAGAAGCGCGACATGGTCGGCGTCCGTATAGTCGAAGCGATAACGGCGCTGCGACTTGCGCGCCGACTGCACGTAGGGCGGGTCGCTGTAGACCAGTTCGCGGCCGTCGAAGTCGAAATCAGACAGGAACGCGTGGCAGCAGCCGTGGTGAAGCTCGACAGGGTAATCGCAACTGAAGCTGTCGATGGCCCGGCGGTTGAGATCGATGCCGATGTTCCTGAGCGCCGGAGGCTTGCGCTTCATGATCGCACCTCCCCCAAGATGTGTTTCCAAAAATACAGAATGAGGCGGACACATCGCGATGAGCGGCTGGCAGAGCCCTGTCGTCCCTTTGGAACCATACCATGATGCCATGGCCGATCTCCCGATGATTCGTCTTGATTCGCCGGGAATAGCCCCGGCGGCCTATCGTGTCAAACGAAAAAACGGCGCAGCAGCAGCAAATCGGGGAATGTACAAGCCGCAGGATCGGCCGCCGACGCCAGGACGACACCAGAAACCACGCTAATTCAACGGACGTCGCCGTTTACCCGCTTACGTTCGCTACCGGGTCCGTTCCGGGGTCGAGCGGAGCAATGCCCGCCTCAAGGACGAGTTCGGCGCCCGTCATGTGCGTGTCCGGGGACACGCGAAAGTATTTTGCCATCTCTAATGCCGATATCGGCATTAGAGATGGAATGCCGATAATCGGATTATGCCGCGTTTGCAGCCAGGGGCATTGAATCCCC
>JAPOWV010000040.1 GCA_026707445.1 Gammaproteobacteria bacterium | reverse complement strand
ACGCTAACCGACTGAAATATCCCCCTTATCCGCCAATCCGACGCGTGAAGTTCCGCCTAGGGCCGGTAACCGTCGTCAATCTGGGAGAGATCAACCGGGGCAATGTGCTCAGAACCGTCGTGCTCGATCAGAAATTCGGCACGGTCGGCTCCGCCTTCCGCAACGAAAACGGTCGGCTGGTGTGCGGGGACAAAACCTGCGACGTCGTCGTGCTAAGGCAACTGCTGAGACTGCGCTGACTCTAGCTGCGCCGCCGCTCAGTAGGCCGCCTCGTAAATCCGTAGCGCGTCCTGCTCACTCACTTTCCGTGGATTGTTGACCAGCAGGCGTTGCTGCAGCATGGCGTCGCTTGCGAGCATCGGCAGGCTGTCTTCGGGCACGTTCAGTTCGCGGAGCCTCGACGGCATCTTCAGTCGGTCCACCAGCGCTTCGAAGTAGTCGGGCAACGACTCGGAAGCGCTGCCCTCGCCTGCCCCTGGCATGACGATCTCGGCAAGCGTCGCATAATGATCCGCTGACGTTTCGTAGTTGAACCGCAATACGTGCGGGAGCACCAGCGAGTTGCTGAGACCGTGCGGGATGTGGAAGTGGCCGCCCAGAGGATAGGCGAGTGCATGGACGGCGGCGACCGGGGAGTTGGCGAACGCCTGTCCGGCAAGGAGGGAGCCGAACAGCATGGCCGTGCGCGCCGCCAAGTCGCCGCCATCGTGCACGGCTGTTTCGATATTGGCCGACATCAGTGTCAGCGCCTGCGTCACCAGCATGTCCGAGTAGGGGTTCTTGTGGATCGCGCTGGTGAATGACTCGATCGCGTGAACCATCGCGTCGATGCCGGTCGCGGCGGTCACGTGCGGCGGCAGGCCGACCGTGAGCTCGGGATCCAACAATGCGACGTCGGGCAGCAGTTGCGGCGCGATGACGGCGGCCTTGGTCGTGGCGCCGGTCGTGATGATGGATATGGGCGTGACCTCGGAACCGGTCCCGGCGGTCGTGGGGATCTGGACCAGCGGCAGCCTTTCGCCGGTGAGGTTGCCGATTCCGTACGCGTCCGAAAGCGCCTGCGACGAATAGCACAACGCGGCGATCAGCTTGGCCACGTCCATCGAGCTTCCCCCGCCCAGCCCGACTACCGTGCCGGTCTTCTCGTTGCGCGCGAGGTCCAGCGCGTTCAGCACGATTTCTTCCGGCGGGTCGGCCCGGACGTCCTGAAATACCGAACAGGCCAGGCCCGCGGAGGACAGGCTGTCCAGGGCCGGCTCGTGCAGGCCCGCCGCAATGATTCCGGGATCGGTCACCAGGAACACCCTGCCGGGGGACAGATCGGCGCAAATTTCGCCGAGCTGGCCGATTGCGCCCGGCTCACAGACGATCGAGCGTGCCGTGTTGAACTTGAGCGGCCTGATGTCCGGTGAAGTCATTGTTCTGCAATCACCTTTGCGAGGGCCTGGACGCTGTCGCCCGCGACGTCGAGCACGCCGAAGGGCATGAAGCCGTGGAACGCGGACGCGAAGTGCGTTGCGCTGACCCGAACGCCGCTTTCCCTGAGCTTCTGGGCAAACAGTCTGCCTTCGTCCAGGTTCGGGTCGTGTCCGCTGGTGATGATCGTCGTCGGCGGCAGCGATTCGAGGTCGGGGATAAACATCGGCGAGACCAGCGGATCCTCGGTGGGGGTGTCGTCATACAGGTACCACTGCTTCGCGGCGGTCAGGCCCGCGCGCCCGACCAGGTAGTTCCCGTCGCCGAACGTGATCCTCGATGCGTAGGCTTCGTGGTCGTCGCGCAGGTCGAGGAACGGGTACAGGAGATAGAGCGCGTTCACGCGGTAGTCCGTTTGCCGCGCAATCTGCCAAGAAACGGCCGTCGCCAGGGCGGCACCGGCGCTGTCGCCCATTGCGCCGATCCGCTCGGGATCGATTCCCAGCGCATGGCTGTTCTCGAAGGCCCAGAGCGCCGCCTGGTAGCAGTCCTGGTGGGCGGCGGGAAACTTGTGCTCCGGTGCGCGGCGGAAATCGACCGAAAGATAGTGCGCCCCGGTCTCCGCGCACAGCCGCTGCACGAATCCGTCGTAGCTGTCCATGTCTCCGACGCTCCAGCCGCCGCCGTGGAGGAACAGCACCAGTTTTGCTTTCGAATCAGCTTCGGCCGCGACGTGGCTGCCCCGGTAGAAGCGGGCCGGGACTTCCCTGTAGCCGGTCGGGATCCGGAAGTCCCGCGTTTCCACGCCATTGACCCTTTCTCCCAGGAACGTCTCCATCAACTTGGCCGTGTACCTGCGGCCGATGGCGACCGGGTCGCTTTCGGAAGCCAGGATTTCCATCAGGATGCCCTGGGCATTCTCGAGCAGCCTGGCGCACTGCCGGTCAATCATCGCGTTCGCCCCTCGCGGCCTCGCGCCGCTTCAGTCAAAGCGCCACAAAAGCCGAATATCGTACAGGCGCGGCATGCCCATAAAGGCCGTTTCCACGCCGGAGAACTCCGCGGTATTGAAGCTCTGGGCGGCGCGCGCCCTGTCCGTCAGGTTGGTACCTCCCAGGCGCACTTCCCAGCGCTCGTCGTCGCCGGAAATCGATACGAAAGCGTTGATGTAGGTCGCCGCGGCGACGGCGAGGTTCGGGGAGTCCGTCGATTCATTGGCGTGGCCGCCCTTGTAGGCGACATCGACGTGCACCGTTCCCGCGAGGTTGGCGGTGAGCTGGTCCGACCAGGTCATGCCGAGGAAGCCGGTCCACTCCGGCGCGTTCGGCAGACGCCGGTCGCTGACGTCGGTGAGCATGCCGAGAACGAGTATCTCGAATTCCTCGTATTCCGCGTTCAGGTAGCCGAGCGAAGCGTCGATCGAAAGACGGTCGTTGGGCCGGTAGGACATCACGCCCTCCACGCCGTGAATTTCCGCCGACGCCGCGTTGGTGAACAGGCTCACGAACTGCCCGGTCTCGGGGTCCTGGCCGAAGCCGTTCAATTGCAGGTCCTTGTAATCGTTGTAGAAATACGCCGCCGACCAGGTGAAACGGTTGTCCGCCCCCCTGCCCTTTACGCCCGCCTCGTAGGTCCAGACGGTTTCCGGGTCGAACGGCTTGAATTCGGCACTCCCAAACGCCCGCCCCGGAAAACCGCCGCTCTTGAAGCCGCGCGAAACGGACCCGTACGCCGTCAGGCCGTCGGTCGGCTGGTATGAGAGCACCGCGCGCGGCGTGACCGCGCTCCAGTCCTGCTCGTCCTGCAGGTTCTCGCCGGGGAAGCCGACGCCGGCCAGGAACGGCGGACGATCGAGGCTCAGCGACAGCGTGGGGTCGAAGAAGAACTCGCCGCGCCGGGTGACTTCTTTCTCGTCGTTGGTGTAGCGCGCGCCGATCTCGAAGCTGGTCGTGTCCGAAATCGGGAAAGTAATGTCGGCGAATACCGCCATCGAGCGCGTGCGCTGGTCGCTTTCGCCGTATCCGCCGGATGGAACGCCCACGCTGATGATCGGGAAAAAGAACCCCAGGAACTGGAACGATGCCGACGCATCGTCGAATCCCGCCAGCACCACGTCGTCGTCGTTGAACAGGTAAACGCCGCCCGTAAACGACAGGCCGCTGTCGCGTTCCAGCGCGAACCGCAGCTCGGTGGAAAACTGGTCGTCGTCTTCGTAAACCGGAATGTCGAGCACCGGCCAAGGCGTGCTGTCGGCATCCAGGATGAAGTCCCAGGAGAGCTTGCGGTAGGCCGTGATGCTCTCCAGGTACCAGTCGCCGCTGAACTGCCACTTGATCTTGAACGAGGCGCCGTGCGTCGTCAGGTCGGCAAACGTATTCGCGGTGCCTTCCACGACATAGGGCGAACCGAACGCTTCCTCGGTCGGCAGATAGGTCCTCGGGAGGAACGGAGCGCCTACCGGGTCTTCGAACAGCGTGAGCGGCGTTTTCCGGATCGGTGTCAGCGAGCGGTCCGGGCGCTCGAATTTTCCTTCGACGCGGAGCGAGAAACTCAGGCTGTCACTTGCCTCGAAGTCCACGCCGGTCCGGAACGACAGCGTATCGGTGTCGCCGTCGGTCCCGCCCAGCACCGCGTTCTCGGAATGGCCGTCGCGCTGGATTCCGGAGACCGCGAACTTGCCTTTCCAGCGGCCGTCGCCGCTCAGGGGTCCGCTCATGCGGCCGTTGTAGATCCTCGTGGCGAGATTGCCGGCGCCGACCTCCGCGAACGCTTCGAATTCGTCGGACGGCGCGCGGGTGATCAGCTTGACCGCGCCTCCCGGGGAGTTTCGGCCGTACAGCGTACCCTGCGGCCCGCGCAGGACCTCGACGCGCTCGATGTCGAACAGTTCCACGAAAGCGGCCTGGGTGCGCGCAACATAAACGTCGTCGATATAGACGCCCACGCCCGGCTCGACGAACGGCAGGGAGTCGTTCTGCCCGATACCGCGTAGATAGACCGCCGCGTTCGAGGAATCGCTTCTCTGGAAGTGAAAATTCGGCACCGCATATTGCACCTGGCGCATGTCGGTGGCCTGCAGATCGCGGAGTTGCCGCTCGCTGAAGGCCGAAACCGAACCGGGCACGCTCCACAGCGACTCCTCCCGACGACGGGCCGTGACGATGATCTCGTCGATGACGTTGGACTGCCTGTCGCTTGCCGCCTCCTGGGCGGCACCGGTACTGCTGAAGTCGAAAAACGCCAGGACTGCGGCGGCGGCGCTTGCGAGTACGACGGGCCGAATTCGGCGAACTGTCTTGTTGGGCCACATGGTGCGGTTACTCCATTTGTAGCTGTATATACAGCGAATCGAATATTCCCCAATCCATATTGGACGACTGCCCGGGGCGGGCCGCAATGACAAAACAGGTCATCCGGGAGGGACAATTGTGGCCACGGCGTGGTACTGTATGGACATGCCGAATTACAGCCCTCCCTTGCGTTCGGCGAACGGTCCGGGCATCCCTTGCGTGGACGATTCCCTGTTCGAACCGCTGTCGAGAGCGGCCTCGACCAGTGGCATCGATCTTGCCGCCGTGCTGCGGGAAATACAGGGGCGGCGGCCGGGCGGCAAAGGTGAACCGGAGCCGGTCCTGGTTTCCGACTATTTCAGGCTTCTCGGGAAACTGGCCGACCTCAGCAGCGACGAGACGGTGCTCATGTCCAGGCGGCCGCTGTTGCCGGGCGCGTTCCATTTCGTGATGACGCAGGCGGCCGGCTCGAAGCGCTTCGACGGCATGCTGCGCAAGTTTGCCAACGGTTTCAACCTGTTGCACGGCCGCGTCTATAACCACGTGATGACGCAGGGCGACAAGCTGATCTACGCGATCGACAACACGGACTTTCCCACCCCTTTCGAACTGACCGACAGGCAGTTGCACAGTTTTCTCGAGTGCATCGTGATCCTCATGCACACGCTGTTCGGCATTTGCGCGGGCGCCGAAATCGATTCCTACCTGTTGAAGGTTACGACCAAGCGGCGACTGCGCGATTCCCGCGCGCGGGCGGGCAACCGGCTCAACCAGCTCGCGTACTGGGGCGTTCCCACCGCTTACGGAAGCAGGAACTACGCGCTGATCTACGACTTTTCCGTCGCCGCTCTTCCGGTCAGGATGCAGCCTGCCGACCTGCCGCGGCCGAACGCGATCTTCGGCGAAGTGGCCCGGCTGATCGAGAACAATCTCAGGGTTTCGCCCGCCAACGTGCCGATCGTGGACCGGGTCGTGGACCTGATCCTGACGCAGACCGTGTCGGCCAATGAACTGGCAATGCAGCTCAACCTCAGCGCCAGGACCTTGCGGCGCCGCCTGGCAGAATCGAACACATCGTTTCAGGAGGTCAGGCGGAAGGCCCTGAACGCACGCGCAAAGCGGCTTTTGTCCCAGGACCTCCTCGCCGGCGAAGTCGCCGAGAAGCTCGACTATTCGGACGAGCGGAGCTTCCGGCGTGCGTTCATCCGCTGGAACGGGACCTCGCCTTCGAGGTTTCGCGCCGGATCATGAGGTTGCCGGCTTCGTGAACGAGCATTTCTTCGAGAGCCGTTGCGGGCTGAAGTTCTTCTTCCGCGACTCTCCCGCCTCATCCGACGCCGGCCTGGCGCCGGTCGTGTGCCTGCACGGTCTCACCCGCAACAGCGAGGATTTCGTCGAACTCGCCGAGCACCTCAAGCCTTCCCGCCGCGTCCTGGCCCTCGACTTCCGGGGACGGGGTCGTTCGGATTTCGACCCGGACTATCGGAACTACTTTCCTACCACGTACGCGGACGATGTGGTCGAGTGGCTGAACCACCTGGGCATCGGGTCGGCGGTCTTTTGCGGCACGTCCCTGGGCGGAATCGTAACCATGGTCCTGGCCGAGCAGGCGCCGGAGCTGTTTGCCGGCGCCATCATCAACGACATCGGTCCGGAAGTCTCGATGGTCGGCATCCTGAGGATCGCCCAGTACGTCGGCAAGCTGAAGCCGGCCGAGAACTGGGACGACGCGATCGCGAACACGAAGATCATGTTCGAAGTCGCCTTTCCCGACGCCGATGCCGGTGACTGGGACCTGATTACCCGGCGCACCTACCGCATCGGCGCCGACGGCAAGCCGGTGCTCAAATCCGATCCCAACATCGGCAAGGCGTTCCAGGAACTCGGCGGTTCGCCCCCGGACCCATGGGGCCTGTTCGAACAACTCGGCCGCTTCCCGCTGCTCGCGCTACGCGGCGAGACCTCGGACCTGCTGGCTGCGGAAACGCTCGTCGAAATGGCCAAGCGGGTCCCGTCCCTGGTCACCTGCACCGTCGCCAACCGCGGCCATGCCCCCTGGCTCAACGAGCCCGACGCCCTCGCCGCCATCGATCGCTTCCTGGCATCGGTCCCCTAGCGCCGTGCCCCTGGGAGCGAATGCGTCCCGCCTTCGCCGAGGGCGGGGACGCCCTCGTTCCCGGGATAGTCGCCCTCACGCTGGAAGACTAGGGGGTCTGCGCGCCCTCCAGTTCATACAGGACGATGAGGTTGCCGTCCCAGTCGTGGAACCCCGTTTCGATTCCAACCTGCTGATCAACAGTAATAAGCGTTTTCTCGCGCAGCATGCTCAGGCCCAGGCCGGGCAAGGCGGCCCGGATCGCGTCCAGCCGGCCGTTTGCATTGATCACCACGGCGCCCCGGCGGATGCGATCCTGCTCGTCCGGCAGCAGGCCGGTCACTTCGTAGATCCCCAGCGTGCGCGACTGCTCAGACCCGGCGTTCAGCGTCGCGAACCGCGTGCGGGCCGTGTTGGGAACATTGAAAAGGTCGTAAGACAATGAATCGCAGTCCGGGATGTTTTCGGTATCGATCTCCATCCCGAACAGATCGATCCAGATCTTGTACGCCCTCTCCAGGTCCGAAACCACGATATTGCCGCGCCTGAAAAGAACGCCGTCATACGCTACCTCGCCTGCGGTCCCGGCGCCATCAGTAGTGGCCGCGCCGTCGGCTTCCTGATTTTCCCCGGCGCCGGGAGAGCACGCCGCCAGCAACAAGCACAATGTGCCGAAAACTGCGCTTCTCATGATCGTGGGCGCCGCGCGGGCTCCTTTTGCTATTGCGTCGCCGCCATCGCCCGCGCGCTCCGGAACGAGACCAGCCTTCGCTGCCTGTCGTCCCATAGCGCCAGAGGCACGCATTTGAAGCTCTCCCACATCGTCAGGCGGTTGACCTTGCGCAGTTCCGGAATGTCCTTGAGGCACTCGTAGAGGCGGTAGCTGGGGATTCGGCTTCTCAGATGATGAATGTGGTGGATGCCGATGTTGGCGGTGAGCCAGCGCAGGGGGGCCGGCAGGTCGTAGAAAGAACTGCCCTCCAGCGCCTGCCGGCGAAACTCCCACTCTTCCTGGCCGTCCCATTCCGTTTCCTGGAACTGGTGTTGCACGTAGAACAGCCACACTCCGATCGTGCCGGCGAACAATACCGTCGCGAGGTGCACGACGACGAAGGTGAGCGGGCCCACGACCAGAGACGCCGCGATGGCGATGCCGGCAATGGCGGCATTGGTGCTCATCACGCTTATCCAGCCGTCCTTGAGGTCGCGTATCAGTTCAAGCGGCATGCGGTGTTTGAGGACGAAAATGTAGGTGGGCCCGAGTCCGAACAGCACGGCCGGGTGCCGGTAGACGCGATACAGAAACTGCCGCCACGGGGTCAGGCTCTGGTATTCGGCGACCGTGAGCGTGGCGATATCGCCGGTACCGCGCATGTCCAGGTTTCCCGACGTGGCGTGATGGCCGTCGTGCAGCCGGCGCCAGTAGGCATACGGCGTCCAGCAAAGCACCCCGATGACACGCCCTACCCGGTTGTTCCAGGCGCGGCTGCGGAAGAACGAGCCGTGGCCGCAATCGTGCTGGATCATGAACAGGCGCACCAGAAAAACGCCCGACGGTATGGAGAGAAGCGCAAACAGCCAATGCACATATGCGACGCCGATCAGCGCCCCCAGCCAGCAACTCAGGAACAGAAACCCGGACACGGAGAGTTCCCAGAGAGCGCGCCCCAATTTGGCCCGGCAATACTTGGACAGCCTGCCGGCCAATAGCGAGAGTTCCTGCCCGCCCCGGGTGGACGAATCACTCATGAAGATATGTGGTCCGGAATCCGGAGTGCGCGCAGCCGCCCGGTACCAGGACGGCGAACACGGGTAGATACTTCTTCATGGCTGTCAAGAATACTAGAAGCAGCGATAGCCGGTCGAGTGTTAACGGGTAGGCCATACGTGGCTAATCCATTACTCAGCCGGCCCGTCAGGTATGTCCCGCCTCCCGGCACAGCCCGTCAATGGCGATGTCGTAGTCCATTCGCTCGCCCCGCCAGCCGCAACGGGCGGTTCCGGCGTCGATGGTCAGGCCGCGCGCCATATTGAGCGCTTCAAGCTGCTCCGCGCCGCCAGCTGCGCAAGTGCTTCCGGGCTTTTCGCAACTGTTGCCGGACTCGGCACAGGTGTTTCCGCGGAAACACCTCCCATGCGCCTTCACCGCCGCCGGGATCACCCCGCCATCCGGCCGCGTGAACCGGATCTCGCCCTCGTCCACGCGAACGCCATAACCCCCCTCGTGCACCTGCCGGTGATGAAACGAACACAGTGTCACCAGGTTGTCGAGCGCGGTCTCCCCGCCATCGGCCCAATGCTTGATGTGATGGGCGTGCACATAGCGGGAACGATCGCAGCCCGGAAAGCGGCAGCCCCCGTCGCGAACGCGCAATGCACGCCGGATGGCAGGCGGCACGGCGCGCGTCCTTC
>JAPOWV010000004.1 GCA_026707445.1 Gammaproteobacteria bacterium | reverse complement strand
CTCGCCCGAGGCGGCCGCCGGGGGCCCCATCGCGCTGGTCGAGCCGGGCGATCGCATCGTCATCGATCTTAAGCATAGGCGGGTGGACCTCAAGGTCGACCCGGATGAACTCGAACGCCGGCGGGAACGGCTCAAGCCGTTTCGCCCGAAAATCAAGGGTGGCTGGCTGGAGCGCTACACGCATTTCGTGACCAGCGCTTCCACCGGCGCCATCCTGCGCGTGGGCGGTCCCGAAGGGGCCGGGGCGCGCAAAGCTTCCGAACGTCATGAGGAACTTACCCATGTCTAGCGCCAGCACCGCCGCCGCGCTAGCGGAATCCCAGCCGCGCCTTCGCGGCAGAGACGCCGTGCAGCAGTACATCGGCAAGAAGATGTCGGGCGCGGAGATCTTTCTCCACGCGCTGGAAGCGGAGGACGCACGGGTTGTCTTCGGACATCCCGGCGGGGCGGTAATTCACGTATATGACGAAATGGCGCGCGTGAAGCCGAACTTCCAGCATGTACTGGTGCGCCACGAGCAGGGCGGCACGCATGCGGCCGAGGGCTACGCCAAGGCCACGGGCCAGGTCGGAACCGTACTCGTGACCAGCGGTCCCGGCGCCACCAACACCGTGACCGGCATTGCCGACGCGTTCATGGATTCTGTCCCGATCGTGGTGTTCACGGGCCAGGTGCCGATGCCGCTGATCGGCAACGACGCCTTCCAGGAAACCGACACGCTGGGCGTGACCCGCAGCATCACCAAGCACAACTACCTGGTGCGCTCGCCGGACGATATCCCCCGCATCGTGCACGAGGCCTACCACCTCGCGCGCACCGGGCGGCCCGGGCCGGTCGTCGTGGACCTGCCCAAGGACGTTCTGATGGCTGAGGGCGTGTTCCAGTTCGACGAAGAGATCCAGATGCGTGGCTACTCGGTTCCGGACGACTGCGACGAGATCCGCCTGCACCGGGCGGTGCGGATGATCGAGAAGTCGCAGCGGCCGCTGCTGTACGTGGGCGGCGGAACGATCAATTCCAACGCCGCGGAAGTGCTGACCGAGTTCGCGCACCACACGAATATCCCGGTCACGACAAGCCTGCACGGGCTGGGCGCATTCCCCGAGGACGACCCGCTGTCGCTGGGCATGCTCGGCATGCACGGCATGTGGTGGGCCAACCAGGCAGTGCAGCACGCGGACCTGATCATCGCCGTGGGCGCCCGTTTCGACGACCGCGTCACCGGAATGGTGGACCGCTGGGCGCCACATGCCGCGATCATTCACATCGAGATCGACAAGTCCTGCATCTCCAAGAACATCTACGCCGACCTCGCGTTCAACGCCGACGTGAAGTCGGTGCTGGAACAGCTGCGTCCGCTGGTCAAGCCCAAGAAGGTCAAGCGCTGGCTGAACAAGATCCAGGACTGGCGCGACGAGTGCCCGCTGACCTATGCCGACGACGGCGAACTGCGCCCGCAGTACGTGCTTGAGAAGCTGCGGGCCCGAAGCGGCGGCGACGCGGTGGTATGCACCGACGTGGGGCAGAACCAGATGTGGGCCGCCCAGTACCTGAAGTTCACCCAGCCACGGACGCACATCACCTCCGGCGGCCTGGGAACGATGGGGTTCTCGCTGCCCGCGGCCCTGGGTGCGGGCTTCGGGCTGCGCGCCTACGGCATCGACAAGACGGTGATCTCGATCAACGGCGACGGCGGGTTCATGATGAACGCGCAGGAGCTGGCGGTGGCGTCGGCGCACGGCATCCCGCTGAAAGTCGTGATCATGAACAACAACTTCCTGGGGATGGTGCGCCAGTGGCAGGAACTGTTCCACGAGAACCGCTTCAGCCATACCGATCTCACCGACACCAATCCGGACTTTGTGCAGCTGGCCCGCGCCAGCCGCTGCGCCGCCTTGCGCGCGGAACGACCGGACCAGGTCGATGACGTGATCGAGAAGGCCTGGAAGATCAACGACCGGCCGGTCGTGATGGAGTTCCGGGTCGTAAAGGAAGAGATGGTGTTCCCGATGGTGCCGGCCGGCAAGTCGTCGGACGAGATGATCACCTCCAGGCACGCGCCGGAGACCTTCGTATGAACGAAGAAGCGCTCACGCTGACGCCGCAGCAGCTCATCCGCAAGCGGGCGGCGGGCGAACCCGTGGAGCCGGGAGCGCCCCCGCAGGCCCAGCAGCACATCATCAACGTGCTGGTGGAGAACTCGATGGGTGCGCTGATCCGGGTGGTGAACATGTTCTCCGCGCGCGGGTTCAATCTGGACAGCGTGACGGTGGGCGTAACCGAAGACTCGACGATTTCGCGTATGTGCATCGTGACGCGCGGCAACGACCGGGTCATTTCCCAGATCATCCGCCAGCTCAACCGGCTGGTGGACACGATCGCGGTGTACGACGTCACCGGTACCGATTTCGTCGAGCGGGAACTGTGCATGATCAAGATCCGATGCACCGGCGAGAAGCGCTCGGAGGTCCTGCAGATCAACGAGATCTTTCGTGGAAGAGTCGTGGACGTGACGCCGGACATTCTGGCGCTGGAGATCGTAGGACCCACCAAGAAAGTCGATGCCTTCGTCAACCTGATGAGAACGCACGGAATCGAGGAAGTCGCGCGCTCGGGGCGCGTGGCCATGCAGAGGGCGCCTCAACCCGCCGGCAGCGAGATTTAAGTCCATTAGAGGGGGGCCACGGGGCCCCGTTTCAATACGTTCAGCAAAGGGCCTGATATGAAGATTCATTACGAAGCCGATCTGTCCATCATTCGCGGCCGCAAGGTGGCGGTGCTGGGTTACGGAAGCCAGGGGCATGCGCATGCCCTGAACCTCAAGGAAAGCGGCGTGCAGGTCGTGGTGGGGTTGCGCGAGGGTTCCTCTTCGCGAGAAGAGGCGGAGTCGCAAGGTTTGAGCGTGCTCGAGATGGACGCGGCTGCCGCCTGGGGCGACGTGATCATGATCCTGGTCCCGGATCAGCACCACCGGCGCGTCTATGAATCGGCGGTGGCGCCCAACCTCGAGGCCGGGCAGGCCCTGGCCGTGGGACACGGGTTCAGCGTGCTGTACGGCCAGGTCAAGCCACCGGCGGACGTGGATGTTTTCATGGTGGCGCCGAAGAGCCCCGGACACCTGGTGCGGCGGATGTACCTGCAGGGCGCCGGCGTGCCCTGCCTGGCGGCCGTTCACCAGGACGCCACCGGCGGCGCGCTTGACCTGGCGCTCAGCTACGCCGACGGCATCGGCGGGATCCGCGCGGGCGTGATCGAGACCAACTTCAAGGACGAGACCGAGACCGACCTGTTCGGCGAACAGGCGGTTCTGTGCGGAGGCTCGGAAGAGCTGATCAAGGCCGGCTTCGAGACGCTGGTGGAGGCCGGCTATCCGCCGGAACTGGCGTACTTCGAGGTGCTGCACGAACTCAAGCTGATCGTGGACCTCTACTACGAGGGCGGTCTCAAGCGCATGAACTACTCGGTCAGCGACACCGCCGAGTACGGCAACTATTCGCGGGGCCCCAAGGTGGTGGGCGAGGCATCGCGCAAGGCCATGAAGCAGATCCTGGCGGACATCCAGTCCGGCGCCTTCGCCCGCGAATGGATCGAGGAGTTCGAGAAGGGCGAACCCCGTCTGCACGAACTGCGGGCGAAGACGGCCGCCCATCCGATCGAGGCGGTCGGCGCCAACCTCCGCAAGATGATGAACTGGCTGCCCAAGGACTGACTCCCGCCGGGAATCCTGCCTCGCAATGAGCACCCGGCACGAGGTTTCGCAAGCGTCGCTGGACTTGCTGGCCGAAGAGCATCGTGCGCTCGTCGGCGGGAACTGGGTCGCCGGAGAAGG
Source organism: Gammaproteobacteria bacterium (assembly GCA_026707445.1). Classification (GTDB taxonomy): domain Bacteria; phylum Pseudomonadota; class Gammaproteobacteria; order Steroidobacterales; family Foliamicaceae; genus Foliamicus. The sequence continues at coordinate 75,278 of JAPOWV010000004.1, read as the reverse complement.
CGGCGAAACGAAGCCGATCATCGATCCCGCGCAAGGCAGGACGATCGCAAGCGTCGCGCCCGCGTCACTGGAGCAGGCGGACGATGCGGTAGCTGCGGCCCGAGCGGCCTTTCTGGACCGGCGCTGGAGCGGACAGACGCCGGCGCACAAGCAGCGCGTGCTGCTGCGCGTGGCGGAACTGATCGAACGAGACGCGCTGGTTCTGGCCGAGCTGGAGACGCTGAACGGCGGCAAGCTCTATGCCGCCGCGTTGCACGGCGAAGTCGCTCACGCGGCCGAGACCTTCCGCTACTACGCCGGCTGGTGCACCAAGCTGCCCGGCGCCACCTTCGATCCCTCGGTTCCGGGTCAGCGCTTCCAGGGTCTGATCCGCAACGAACCCGTCGGAGTCACGGTGCAAATCGTGCCGTGGAACGGGCCGCTGGTCATGGCCGCCTGGAAACTGGCGCCGGCGCTGGCGGCCGGCTGCAGTTGCCTTCTCAAGCCCGCGGAAATCACTCCGTTGACGGCGCTGTACCTGGGGCGCCTGCTGCTGGAAGCCGGCGTGCCGGAAGGCGTGGTGAGCGTTCTGCCCGGCCCGGGCGGCAAGCTGGGACAACACCTGGCCCGCCATCCGCAAGTCAACAAGGTGGCGTTTACGGGCTCCACCGAGGTGGGCAAACAATTGCTGGCGGATGCGCGGGGTAACTTGAAGCGCCTTTCGCTGGAACTGGGAGGCAAGTCGCCGGTGCTGATCTTCGGCGATGCCGACTTGCCTCGAGCGATTGCCGGAGCCGCCGACGCCATTTTCGCCAACGCCGGACAGGTATGCGTGGCGGGTTCCCGCGTATATGCCGAACGCGGCGTTTACCGGGAGGTCCTTGACGGTCTGGCGGAAACCGCTCGCGCGCTCAAGCTGGGACCCGGCCTTGACCCCGACTCGGAGATGGGGCCGCTGATCAGCGCTTCGCACCGCGGTTCCGTTCACGAACTTGTTCAATCCGCAGTGAGCGAGGGCGCGCGGCTGGTCACCGGCGGAGAACCGCTCGCGGGCCAGGGCTATTTCTACCCGCCGACGGTTTTTGCCGACGCCGGTGAAGAGATGCGCATCACGCGCGAGGAAGTATTCGGGCCCGTCGTGACCGTAACGCCTTTCGACACGGCGGAGCAGGCCGTCCGCCTGGCCAATCAAAGCCGATACGGTCTGGCGGCCAGCGTCTGGACCGGCGACCTGGCGCGGGGACACGAGATCGCGGAAAGCCTGGAATCCGGCATCGTCTGGATCAACTCGCACGGCATCCCGGAACTCTCGATGCCGATCGGCGGCTACAAGCAGTCCGGCTGGGGCCGCGAGCACGGCCTTGAGGGCCTCAAGATCTACATGGAAACCAAGTCGATCATGGCGAGGATGGACTAGGGCGTGTTCCCGCTATGCGACGCCGCTCTGTTGAGTCTGTCACGGCGCCAATCAAGGCGCGAGGAGCGTAGTTTGGTCATTCCAAATGAGCGACGAGCAACGCCGAGTGGCGGTGTGACAGACTCAACCCTTCGGGCCGGGCCTGTTTTGCCGCCGGGCGGCGTTGCCGCTCGCTTGAGTGGGCCAGCCACACGGCGCTCGCGGCGCCTTGCCGGGCAACAAAACAGGCCCGGCAGAGCGGCGTCGCATAGCGGGAACACGCCCTAATGCCCCGGATTGCCGAAGCGCGCGTGATCGTGACCTGCCCTGGCCGCAATTTCGTGACGCTGAAGATCGTCACGGACGACGGCGTCCAGGGCCTCGGCGACGCCACGCTCAACGGGCGGGAAATGGCCGTCGTCAGCTATCTGAACGACCACGTGATCCCCACGCTGATCGGGCGCGAGGCCCACCGCATCGAGGACACCTGGCAATACCTGTATCGAGGCGCATACTGGCGCCGCGGGCCGGTCACGATGACCGCGATCGGCGCGGTGGACACCGCGCTCTGGGACATCAAGGCCAAGGCTGCCGGTATGCCGCTGTACCAGTTGCTGGGCGGTCGAAGCCGCGACGGCGTGCTCTGCTACGGCCACGCCAACGGAGAGGACGTGGCCGCCGCGGTGGAAGAGGTGGGCCGCTACCTGGAACTCGGCTACAAGGCCGTGCGCGCCCAGTGCGGCGTCCCCGGCCTGGCGGGAACCTACGGCGTAAGCAAGGACAGGATGTACTACGAACCGGCCTCGTCGGCGCTCCCCGAGGAGAACGTCTGGTCGTCGGAGAAATACCTCAACTCCGTGCCGGCGCTTTTCGCCGAGCTGCGCGAACAATACGGATTCACGCCGCACCTGCTGCACGACGTGCATCACCGCCTCACGCCCATCGAGGCCGGCCGCCTGGGCAAGGCGCTGGAACCCTACGCCTTGTTCTGGATGGAGGACCCCACGCCGGCCGAGAACCAGGAGTCCTTCAGGCTGATCCGCTCGCACACGACGACTCCGCTGGCGGTGGGCGAAGTCTTCAACACCGTCTGGGACTGCAAGGACCTGATCGAGAACCAGCTGATCGACTACATCCGCTGCACCGTCGCACACGCCGGCGGCATCACCCACCTGCGCCAGATCGCCGCGCTCGCGGCGCTCTACCAGGTGCGCACCGGCTGCCATGGCGCCACCGACCTGTCTCCGGTGAGCATGGGCGCCGCGCTGCACTTCGACCTGTCGGTGCCGAACTTCGGCATCCAGGAGTACATGCGCCACACCGAGGAAACCGACGCCGTTTTCCCCCGCGCCTGGAGCTTCGACGACGGCTACCTGCATCCGGGCGAAGCGCCCGGCCACGGCGTGGACATCGACGAGAAACTCGCGGCGAAATATCCCTACCGACCCGCCTCGCTCCCGGTCAACCGCCTGGAGGACGGTACGCTCTGGCACTGGTAGCGACGGACAACTGAATCCATACGCAAAAAACAGGCGTATACTCAGGGTGATTGGCGGGGAGGTCGAGGACACTGCCATGACAACCTCGACATTCAATCCAAGCACCTCCACCAACGGGAAGGCGCAGCCCGCGCCAGTTCCAGCCCGAAAGACAGTTCGAACCGGCATGCTCGGCATCGTGACGGCCGCCTCGGTAGCAGCCTGCTCCGCGTTCGGCGGAAAGGCCGCGGAAGAGCCGGCGTACAACGTCGTCATCGAGGACGGAGATTTCCAGGTCCGCGATTACGACGGCTACGCAATTGCGGAAACGATGGTCTCGCCTCCTTTCGATGCCGCCACCCGAACCGGGTTCGGCCGGCTGGTGCGTTACATATCCGGCGCGAACAGCGGCAAGCGCAAGATCGAAATGACCGCTCCGGTGGAAATGGAGCCGCGCGGCGAGAAGATCCAGATGACCGCACCTGTGGTCATGGGCCCCGCGGAGTACTCGGGCGCCAGCCAGGGCCCGGCATTTGCCGGCGCAACGATGGACACCTGGAGGATGGCCTTCGTATTGCCTGAGGGCTATACGGCCGATAACTCTCCGGTCCCATCCAACCCGGCTGTCATGGTCCGGGACGTGCCGCCGCGCCGTGTGGCCAGCGTCCGCTTCGGCGGTTTCATGAGCGACAGGAACGCGGAGCGGGAACGCAAGCGCCTGGTTGACTGGCTTGACGACCGAGGCATCGGGCACGAGGGCGACTGGCGAGTCGCGGGCTACAACCCGCCCTGGACAATCCCGCCGCTGCGCCGCAACGAGGTGCTGGTTACGCTGCGGTAATCGCCGCTTCGAAAACGCGCTTCAGCGGGAGACGGCGCCGCCGTTGACCGCGTAGCGCATCACCTCGGCGGGCGTGGCGCGAAGTTGATCGCCCATGATGGTGTGCTTCAGCGCGGCCGCGGCGAGGGCGAACTCGGCGGCCCTGACCACCGACCAGCCTTCCGCCAGGCCGTGCAGCACGCCCGCCGCGTAAGCGTCCCCACCTCCCACCGGATCCACGACCTGACCCAGGCCATGCGGTTCCAGCTTGGCGGATTCTTCGCCGTTGGTCGCGAAGCCGCCGAGCCTGGGCGCGCCGCTTTCGTCCTTCTCGTGCAGGGTGCCCGCCAGTACCGTCATGTGCGGGGCCACGTCCCCGAGCAGGCCGAAGCCGTGCGCCGGGTCCGGAGAAATCTCGTCGGGCCGCGGCTGGTCGAGGATCCAGCGAATCTCGCGGCATCCGCAGAACACCAGGTCGGCCAGCGCGACGATCCTGCGGCAGGCCGCCCCGAAGGAACGGGTATCGGCCCACAGTGCCTCGCGATAGTTGCAGTCGAAAGACACCCGGCAACCCGCTTCGCGCGCCGCCTTCGCGGCACTCTCGCAGGCGTCGGCAGCGGATTGGGAGAGTGCCAGCGTGATGCCGCTCAGATGCAGCCAGTCGAAATCGGCCAGCAGTCGTGACCAATCGAGATCCGACCAGTCGCAGACGGCGAAAGCCGAGTTCCTGCGGTCGTAAATCACCCTGCCGCCACGCAGGCCGGCGCCGCTCTCCAGAAAATAGGTTCCCATGCGCGCGCCGTCGATATACCTTGTGCTGCGCCGCACGCCGGCGGAAGCCAGCATAGCGGCTGCGCGGCGCCCCCAGTCGTTGTCCGGCAGGCCGGTCACGAACTGCGCGTCATGGCCCAGGCGCGCGAGCGCGACGATCGTGTTCGCTTCGGCGCCGCCGAAATCCACCTCCAGCGATTGGGTACCGTCCAGCACCTGGCCGCGCGGCGTGGCCAGCCGCAGCATGATTTCCCCGAATCCCGTGATTTTCGCCATAACCGTTCCCGCCACTCAGGCCCTATAGCCTACCAAGGTTTGTTGAGCCCGGTACTCTCGCGCCGCGCCCGCCATGCCGGATTGTCCGGGGAACGGGGAACGCCGGCATCTCCGCCTTCGTTGAGGGCGGGACGCCCTCGCCCCCGGGACGTTCGCGTCGCGCGCGCCGGGCGCGAAAACGGCAAACGCAGCAGAAAGCCCCAGACGGCGCCCGACTTCAGCACCTTTCCCATCATGCCGCGCGCATCCGAGGCGTCAATCCGGATACGCGCATCGAGGCTGCTTTCCGGCGCGCTCTCCACCACCAGCTCTTCGCCCCGGCGGCTGATGCGCCCGAGTTTTATATCGAGGTCGGCCAGGTCGCTCGTTACGCGCATTGCAGACCCCCTAGTCGCTCTTCTTCAGCGTGCCGCGGTCCTGGGCGGCGGTGACGCGCTTGCGGTGCAGCTTCGGCATGTCCTCCACCGTCATGCCCGCGGGCGGCATGAACTGACCGCGCCCGTAGATGTCCCGGAACACGGTGTCCAGCGGCCCCATCTTGTCCGCCAGCGTGCGCGGCGGCTTGCCCGGCGGGAACTGGTTGGGCGGGTAGATCGGGTTCTCGTATATCTGTTTGAAGCCCTCGGTGCGCACGTCCACCCAGCAGTTGTGACCGCAGCGCGAACGATGCTCGCGCAGCGCCTCGATGTCGATGGTGGCGCCGATCACCTGCTCGGACGGATAGTTGGCGTGGCGCAGCATCATGCCGGTGTAGTCGATGATGAACGAGCCGCCGGGGCAGAAGGCCCTGGGATAGTAGTCGTAGTCGACCGTGCCCCAGTTCGAGCCCAGCAGGTAGCACATGTTGTCGTGCGCGCGCGTCCGTCGCGTGAAGGTCCAGAAATCCCAGGGTTCGCTCACGCCTTCGATCTCCTGCAGAGCGGTGGGATGGCAGAGCACCTCGCAGCCGTTGTAGCCCAGCGCGCGGGAGACCTCCGGCGTGCAGCCGTCGTGGCAGGTCATGGTGCCGAGCTTGCCGATCTCCGTATCGATCACCGGGAACAGGTCCTTGATGTCGGCTCCGAACACCTCGCGGTATTCGTCCAGCAGATCGTGGGGGCTGGTCCCCAGGCCGATGTTGGCGGGGATGTGCCACTTGTGGTAGCGAAGGACCACCTCGCCGGAAGGCCCGATCACGAAGGCGGCGTTGAACCAGCGGTCGGGAAACTCGGGAACCTGCTCCACCACTCCGCCGCCGGCGATGTAAAGACCGTACTCGCGCGCCTTGTCGCCTAGCGCGCGCATCTCCGGGCCGTCGAACGTGATCGCCTTCTTCATGAAGCCCTCGATGCCGTGCTCGCCCTTGCCCGGAGTGGTCACGCCCTGCAGGAAATATTCGGGCAGCACCACCAGCTTCACCGGCAGCTCCCAGAAGTAGCCCACGCCGAAGTCGATCATGTTCAGCACCCGGTCGAGGTTGCGCTCGATGTCGCCGCGGTCTTCGGCGACCGTGACGTGCGGCTGTATCACCATGCCCGTGTATTTCTCGATTCTGCTCATCTTTCTTTCCTCCGGCGTCGCTTCCCACGCGGGAAAGCACGCCATTCTCAATTACCAGAAATCCGCCTCGCGGATACCGAAGTCGTCCAGCATGACGCGCGCGGTGATCGTGCCCATGGCCGAGATCCCGCCGCCGGGATGACAGTGCGGCCCGGTCATGTACAGGCCCTGCACCGGCGAACGGTAGTGCGCATAGCCCGGAAACGGCCGGAAATAGCCGAGCTGCGAAGCGATCCGTTCGCCCCCGTTCGTAGTTCCTTCGACGAACGACGGATTGGCGCGCTCCAGGCTCTCGCCGGTTTCCACATGTTGTCCGAGAATGTTGTCCCCGGCGATATTGGGCGCGTACTGACGCAGCTTGGGCAGCAGCACGTCGCGCGCATAGTTATCGCCGATTTCGCCCCAATTGCGGCCATCGGCAAGCCAATTGGAAACGAAAGTATCAAATATCAGGGTATGACCGCCGTCCGGCGCCCGCGTCGGATCGAGCAGCGTCCAGCATGCCGACCACAGGAAGGGGTCCGACGGCGGCAGGCCCATGGCCAGTTCGCCGTAGAACTTCAATAGCTGAGGCATGCTGTCGGTCATGCGGTGGAAGGCGCAGCGGCTCATGCTCTCGCCGTTCACGAACCGCGGCGGTTCCTTCAGCGCCAGGTGTACACGGCAGACCGTGATCCTGCCGAAGGAATAGCCGCGCACCATGTCGAGGAAACTGTCCTCCAGGATTTCGGAGTCCAGCATGCGCAGGAAGGTCTGGCGCGGCTCCAGCGCGGACACAACCGCCCGGCTCGCGCGCACCGTCTCGCCCGACTCCAGACGCGCGCCGCAGGCCCGGCCCTGCTCCACGACGATCCGCTCGACCGGAGACGACGTCTTGACCCGGCTGCCGTTGCCTTCCAGGAAGGCGGCCATCGCCCTGGGCAGTTGCTGGCTCCCGCCTTCCGGGATCGCCTGGCCGTAGTGGTGAATCGCCGGGATCATGATGTAAAAGGACTGCCCCGCACCCTCCTGGTCCGGAAGTATCTGCGGCGCCAGCGCCCAGTTCAGCATCATCGCCTGCACGAAATCGTTCTCGAAATTGGCCTCCACCCAGGCACGCGCCGACATGGAAAACTCGCGGAGGCGATTCAGGCCGTCGACGCTTCGCTCCAGGGCGCGCGGCAGCGTGCTTGGCGGCGTCGGGGGCGAGAAGAAAGCCTTGATGAAACCCTCGCGGATCTGTTCGAAGTCATCGCAGATCGCGGCGTAGCGGCGCGCGTCCGCGGGCGAATAGGCGGCGATGGATTCGCAGGTGCGCTCCACGCTCTTGTAAACCACGATGCCGGGTCCGCCGCCCTGGTCCGGATGGCCGGTGATGTGGTCCTCCGGCTCGATGTATTTCAGCCCGAAGCGCTCCAGTTCCGGCTGAATCGCCTTGAAGTCGGCATTGCAGTGAATCCACACGTGCGACGAGCCGTACAGGTCGTGCCGGAAGCCCGGCAGCGTCACTTCGCGCGTTACCGCGCCGCCGCCCACGTAGCTGTTGCGCTCGAGCACGCAGCAGCTCAAACCCTCGCGCGTGAGGGTCGCGGCGCAGGCCAGGCCGTTAACCCCGCCGCCGATCACGATCACGTCAAAATCCGACATCAGACCGGCAAGTGTAGGCGGCGAGCGTGAAGCGCCGCAAGCGTTGCATTGCCTTGCAAAACCGCGGCACTCGTCCCCATATACTTGTTACACGCTATCGACGCACCGGAGTCGTCCCCCATGTTCACTCGCATCGCGCTGTTCATCCTGACCAACATCGCAGTCCTTGCGGTTGCCGCGCTGGTCCTGAACCTTCTGGGAGTCGACCGCATGGTCATGGACGCGGCCGGCGAGTACGCGCTCAATTACACCGGCCTTTTCATTTTCTGCGCGATTTTCGGCTTCGGAGGAGCGTTCGTGTCGCTGTTCCTGTCGAAGTGGATGGCCAAGCGGGCAACCCGCACGCAGATCATCGACGCACCCTCCAACCCGACCGAGGTCTGGCTGCTGGACACCACCCGGGAGCTGGCGAGAAGCGCCGGGATCGACACGCCCGAAGTGGGGATCTTCCCGGCGCCGGAGCCCAATGCCTTCGCCACCGGCGCCCGGCGCAACAAGTCGCTGGTGGCCGTGAGCGAAGGTCTTTTGCGCCATATGCGCCGCGAAGAGGTGCGGGCCGTTCTGGGCCACGAAATCGGCCACGTGGCCAATGGCGACATGGTGACGCTGACCTTGCTGCAGGGAGTCCTGAACACCTTTGTGCTGTTCTTCTCGCGGGTCGTGGGCTTTATCGTCGACCGCGTCGTCCTGCGCAACGAGCGTGGCCTGGGCATCGGCTACTTCGTCGTCACCATCGCCGCCCAGATCGTGTTCGGCATCCTGGCCAGCGCCATCGTGATGTGGTACTCGCGCCGACGGGAGTTCCGCGCCGATGCGGCCGGCGCCCGCCTGGCCGGGCGGGGCTCGATGATCAACGCGCTGGAATCGTTGAAGCGCAACTACGGCCGAGGCCAGTCCATGCCCGAGTCGATGGCGGCCTTCGGCATTTCGGCCTCGGCGCGTTCCGGCATCCGGCGCATGTTTTCCTCTCACCCTCCGCTGGATGCGCGCATACGGGCGCTGCAGTCGCTCAGTTTCTAGGCCTGACCTCCGGGTGGGCGTTTCCGCATAAGCGCCACGCGCCGGCAGTGCCCCACGAGTTCGTCGTTCTGGTTATACGCGCGATGGGCAAGGGTCACGACGCCGGCATCCGGGCGCGATTTGCTCTCGCGCTTGCCCAGGATTTCGGTCTCGATCCGCAGCGTATCGCCGTGAAAAACGGGTCTGGGGAAACGCGCGTCTTCCCACCCCAGATTGGCGATTGCCGTCCCGGCGGTCGTATCGCCCACCGACACGCCGGTCATCAGGCTCAGGGTAAAGCAGCTGTTCACGATGCGCTGGCCGAACTCGGTGGTGCGCATGTATTCCTCATCGAGATGCAGGGGTGAAACGTTGTGCGTCAGCGTCGAAAAAAGGAGGTTGTCGGCTTCGGTAACCGTGCGGCGCAGCTCGTGCCTGATCACGGCGCCGACCTCGCAGTCCTCGTAGTAGAGGCCCGGCATCAGGATCTCTCACGCTTACATGCGAAACACGCCATAGGGGCCCTCCTCCGGTAACGGCGCGTTCATCACGGCCGACAGGCCGAGGGTCAGCACCTCCCGCGTATCGACGGGATCGATCACGCCGTCGTCCCAGAGTCTCGCGCTTGCGTAGTACGGATGACCCTGGCGCTCATACCGGGCCCGTATCTTCTGCTGAAAGGCCTCGTTCTCTTCCGCCGGATCTTCCCCGCTACCGGCGCGCTTGCCGGCGCTGCGGACCTGGCTCAGCACCATGGCCGCCTGTTCCGCGCCCATCACCGAGATCCGCGCGTTCGGCCACATCCAGAGCATCCGCGGCCCGTAGGCGCGCCCGGACATTCCGTAGTTCCCGGCGCCGAAAGAACCGCCGATGATCACCGTGAGCTTGGGGACGCGGGCGCAGGCCACGGCCGTGATCAGCTTGGCGCCGTCCTTGGCGATGCCGCGGCGTTCGAAGTCCTTGCCCACCATGAATCCGGCAATGTTCTGCAGAAACAGCAGCGGTATTCCGCGCCGGTTGCAAAGCTGGATGAAATGGGCGCCCTTCAGCGCGGACTCGGAGAACAGGATTCCGTTGTTGGCGAGTATGCCAACCGGGTAGCCGCCCAGCCTGGCGAATGCGCAAACCAGCGTCGTCCCGTAACGGGGCTTGAACTCCTCGAACTCCGAAGCGTCCACGATGCGCGCAATGACCTCGCGCACGTTGTAGATGTAACGAAGGCCGCGCGGAACGATTCCGTAAATCTCCTCCGCCGGGTACAGGGGATCCTTCGCTGCCGAAGGTTCCACCCGCGCCCCGCCGTCCCGGTTCAGGTGACGAACGATGCCCCGGGCAAGGCTCAGCGCGTGGCCGTCATTCTCCGCCAGGTAGTCGGCTACGCCGGACACCCGCGTGTGCAGGTCTCCGCCACCCAGCGTTTCGCTGTCCACCTCCTCTCCCGTTGCCGCCTTCACCAGCGGCGGGCCGCCCAGGAATATGGTTCCCTGTTCCTTGACGATGATGGTCTCGTCGCTCATCGCCGGGACGTAGGCGCCGCCCGCCGTACACGAACCCATGACCACCGCCACCTGCGGGATGTTGCGCGCCGACAGCCTCGCCTGGTTGTAGAAGATGCGCCCGAAGTGTTCCCGGTCGGGAAAGACTTCATCCTGCATGGGCAGATAGGCGCCGCCCGAGTCGGCGAGATATATGCAGGGAAGGTGATTTTCCAGCGCGATCTCCTGGGCGCGCAAATGCTTCTTGACCGTCAGCGGATAGTAGGCGCCGCCCTTGACCGTGGCGTCGTTGGCGACAACCATGCATTCCGTTCCGTGAATCCGCCCGATGCCGCAGACAAGGCCCGCCGCGGGCACCGGCTGATCGTAGACCTCGTGCGCCGCGAGCTGGCCGATTTCGAGGAACGGGGCGCCGGCATCGATCAGCATGTCCACGCGATCGCGGACCAGCATCTTGCCGCGCCCCAGGTGCTTTGCGCGCGAGGATTCGGAACCGCCCCGGGCAATGTCGGCCTTGAGTTCCCCAAGCCGGGCGGCATACTCCCGGTTGACCGTCGCATTGGCCGCAAACTCCCCGGACCTGGAATCTATCTTGGTCTCGAATACCGGCATCGGCGAAGTGCTCCACGCGAGCTACGAAATCTTCCTGGTCCCGGTATTATGATGTACGCGGCGTCAGGTCGGTCCCGGCGGGATACAGGGAAGAGAAAACCGGTGAGAATCGACGAGTCCATATTGACGAAAGGGAATTAGCCCATGACTACTCACGCGCATCGGCATGAGCACGAACGCCCGCAGACGGCTGTCGTGAGGGATCCAATCTGCGCCATGACCGTCGATCCGGACGCGGACAAGCCGAGTTTCGATTACGACGGCCACGTCTATCGCTTCTGCAACCCGGGTTGCCGCGACAAGTTCGCGGCCGCGCCGGAAGACTACATCGAGGCGACATGCCCCGTCTCGGGCAAAACCGTGGCGCGCGCGACTGCCCAGCATGTCGCCAAACACGCAGGCCAGCGCTTCTACTTCTACTCGGCGCGTTGCCAGGAAAAATTCGAGGAGGACCCTGCCGCTTATGTGAAAGATCTCCCCGAACCCGAACCGGTGCCCGAGGGCACGCTCTACACCTGTCCCATGTGCCCCGAGATCGTGCGGGAGGAGCCCTCCGACTGCCCGAGTTGCGGCATGGCGCTGGAGCCGATGGGCGTGCCGGCCGGAGACCAGGGACCCAATCCGGAACTCGTGGATTTCACGCGCCGCTTCTGGATCGGGGCCGCGCTGACGGTACCGGTGCTGGCGCTCGCGATGGGTCCGATGATCGGCCTGCCCGTGCGCAGTTGGATCGGCGGGGCGATCGCGGGGTGGGCCGAACTCGTCCTGGCGACGCCGGTCGTCCTCTGGTCGGGTTGGCCGTTCTTCGTGCGCGGGGTGAAGTCCGTCATCAACCGAAGCCTGAACATGTTCACGCTGATCGCCATGGGCGTCGGCGCGGCCTATGCGTTCAGTGTGGTCGCGACGATCGCGCCGGGGATATTTCCGGCCGGATTCCGCGACGCCGCAGGCCATGTCGGGGTCTATTACGAGGCTGCGGCCGTCATCGTGGTTCTCGTATTGCTCGGCCAGGTACTGGAACTCCGCGCGCGGGAACGGACGGGCGACGCGATCCGGGCGCTTCTGGACCTGGCGCCGAAGACGGCGCGCATCATCCGCCCGGATGGACGCGAAGAGGAAATCCCGCTCGACGACGTTCAGGTCGGCGATCGACTGCGGATACGCCCGGGAGACAAGGTGCCGGTGGACGGGGCGGTTGCCGAAGGCAATTCGTCGATTGACGAGTCCATGCTGACCGGAGAGCCGGTCCCGGTCGAAAAGGCGGTGGGCGATCCGGTGACCGGAGCAACGATCAACGGCAGCGGCACGCTCGTCATCGAGGCCAGGCGCGTCGGCGCCGACACCATGCTATCGCAAATCGTCGAGATGGTCGCGCAGGCGCAGCGCAGCCGCGCGCCGATCCAGAAACTGGCCGACGTGGTGGCCGGATACTTCGTGCCGGCCGTCGTCCTGGTCGCGGTGGCGGCGTTTGCCGTCTGGTCGAACTGGGGACCGGCGCCGGCCATGGCCTATGCCCTGGTGGCGGCGGTCTCGGTCCTGATCATCGCCTGTCCCTGCGCACTTGGCCTTGCCACGCCCATGTCCATCATGACGGCGACCGGACGGGGCGCGCAGGCCGGCGTGCTGATCAGGAACGCCGAGGCGCTCGAGCGGTTCGCCGGGGTCGGCACGCTGATCGTCGACAAGACCGGCACGCTGACCGTGGGCAAGCCGAAGCTGACGGACGTGGTCGCGGAGGCCGGGATTGACGAGGCGGAGTTGCTGCGGCTGGCGGCGTCGCTCGAACGGGGCAGCGAGCACCCGCTGGCCGAGGCGATCGTTGCGGGAGCCGAGGACCGTGGCCTGATCCTTTCGAGAGTGGAAGAATTCGAGGCGGTCACCGGGAAAGGCGTCAAGGGACAGGTCGCGGGCAAGGCGGTTGCGCTGGGCAACGCCAGGCTGCTTGCCGACCTCGGGCTCGACGGCGGCAAGGCAAGCGAAATGGCGAACCGGCGCCGCGACCAGGGCGAGACGGTCATGTTCGTCGTGGTCGAGGGCCGGCTGGCCGGGCTTGTGAGCGTCGCCGATCCAATCAAGGACACGACGCCGCAGGCGTTGGAGGCTCTGCATGCCGAAGGCCTGCGCATCGTCATGGTCACGGGAGACAACGAACGCACCGCAAAGGCCGTGGCCTCCAGGCTCGGGATCGATGAGATTCGCGCCGACGTGCTTCCGGAAGACAAGGCCCGCATCATAAGAGAGCTGCAGGAATCCGGCGCCAGGGTCGCGATGGCGGGCGACGGCGTAAACGACGCGCCCGCGCTGGCCCAGGCGGACGTGGGGGTCGCGATGGGCACGGGCGCCGACGTGGCCATCGAGAGCGCGGGCTTCACGCTGGTAAGAGGCGACCTGAACGGGATCGTCCGGGCCCGCCGGCTGGCGCATGCGACGATGCGCAATATCAGGCAGAACCTGTTCTTTGCGTTCATCTACAACTCCGCCGGCGTACCCGTCGCGGCCGGCGTGCTGTTTCCGTTCGTCGGCCTTCTGCTGTCGCCCATGATTGCAGCCGCCGCCATGAGCCTGTCGTCGGTTTCGGTCATCAGCAACGCGCTGAGGTTGAGGAAGGTCGGACTGTGAACATCGGGAAAGCTGACCTTTCGATCACGCTGGGTGTCGAGGAGGAGTTCTTTCTCGTCGATCCGGACACGCGCGACATGCTCGCCGACCCCGACCCGCGGATATTCGAATACTGCCAGGAGCATGCCGGGCCGCACAAAGTGGTGCCGGAAATGCTGCGTTCGCAGATCGAAACCAATACCCGCGTATGCAATTCCGTCGCCGAAGTGCGCGACGCGCTCGGAGAAACCCGCAGGCTGGTGTGCGATGCCGCCGCCGGCCGTGGCGCCGCGGTGATCGCTTCTTCCACGCACCCCTTTGCCGTCTGGCAAGCGCAGTTGACGACACCGCGCAAGCGTTACGAAGACTTCGAAATGACTTACCAGGAGGCCGTGCGGCGCTACCTGGTGGGCGGCATGCACGTGCATGCCGGGTTCGGCGATCCCGACGCGCGGGTGCGCGTGATGACCGCGCTTCGGCGATATCTGCCCATCCTGCTGGCGCTGTCCACCTCGTCGCCCTTCAACCACGGCAACAACACCGGCTACAAGTCCTACCGGCTGTGCCTGATCGGCGTGCTGCCCCGCACCAGCATGCCCAACGCCCTGTACTCGGCAACCGACTACGAACAGCTGCTGGACAACTACCGCCGCATGAATTTCATCAGCGACGGCAGCGAACTGTGGTGGGACATACGGCCCTCGCAACACTATCCCACGGTGGAGCTGCGCATATGCGATCTCTGCACCCGGCTGGACGATGCGATGTGCATCGTCGCGCTGTACGCCTGCCTGATCCGAATGCTGCTTAGGCAGTACCACGCGGGCCGGTTGCCGGAAGAACCACTGACCGAGATCATCGCGGAAAACCGCTGGCTTGCCCAGCGCTACGGCGTTCTGGGCTTTCTCGGAAACACGGACGATGGCGGACGCACCGACATCGCCGACCTGGTGGCCCAGATGGTGGAGACCCTGGGCGAGGACGCCGAGGCGCTGGACTGCGAACGCGAATTGCGGCACGCCCTTGAGATCGTCGCAAACGGAAGCGGCGCCGACCGCCAGACGGACCATTTCCGGCTGCGCATCCTGGAAGGCGACAGCGACCGGGAAGCGCTGGTCTCGGTGGTGGACCAGATCCTTGCCGAAACCCGAAGCGGCATCTAGTGTCACCGCAGGTCGAATCTCACGTGCACGCCACCGTGAAGGCCGTGCTTCCGGCCGCCGTGCTGGCGATCGGCGCGTCGGCGAGCGCGCAAGGATTTCTGGAGGAGATCGTTGTCACCGCCCAGAAGCGGAGCGAAAACCTCCAGGACGTTCCGATGTCGATCAGTGCGCTGGACGCCGAGGCACTGGAAGCCGGACGGGTGGAGAAGGTCGGCGAACTGGCATTGCGCATCCCCAACCTTTCCTACTCCACTTTCAGCAGCGGCCGGCCGGAACTGACGGTGCGTGGAATAGGCAACAGCGGCGCCACCCGCAGCGGGCTGGAAAACTCGGTCATCCTGTTCGTGGACGAGGTGTACATCGCCCGCTCCACGTCCTACTTCTTTGAACTATTCGACCTGGAACAAGCGTCCGTCCTGCGCGGCCCGCAGGGCGTGCTGTTCGGCAAGAACGTCGTGGGCGGCGCTGTCAGCCTCACCACTCGCCCGCCGAGCACGGAAGACACCGAAGCCAGGTTCCTGGCGGGCTACGGCTCGTTCAACGCCATCGACCTTAAGGGCGTGCTTTCGGGACCCCTGAGTTCCAGTGTCGGTGGGAAAATCTCGTTGTTGCGAAAGACGCGCGACGGCTACGGAATGGACCTGATCAGCGGCGCCGAATCCGACGACGAAGACCTGCTGGCGGTGCGCGGGCAACTGCGTGTCCTATCCGGCAATGATCGCGACTTCCTTTTCAGCGCCGACTACAGCCGCGAAGACAACGGCAGCCAGACCCGTAGCGTGACCCGATGGGACCGGTTTCCTCCCTCCGCTTCCACCGGCCGGCCGCGGGTTACCGAGCATGGTTTGCCGATCGGGTACGAAGCCAGCCAATGGGGCCTTTCGGCACGGCTCAAGCAGTTGATCGGCAGCGGCGAACTGACCGCAATCGCCGCCTACCGGGACGTCTCCGCCGTTACCCTGGACCAGTTCGGCGGACGCAGCCTGGCGGTGGGCCAGGGGTTCGACGATCTCTTCGGCCAGGAAGAGGATGCGGACCAGCTCAGCCTGGAGGTCCGCTATGCTTTCGACCCGACCGCGAACTGGCGGGCGGTGGCCGGCCTGTACTACATCCGCGAGGACGTGGACCGGCTCGAATACGAGGAAATCGTCGTAAACCAGGATGGCGTGCTGAACGGCAGCCGCGGTGATTGGCTGGGCGTTTCCGGCACTTCCGGCTGGGCGGCTTTCGCCGACGCGTCGTGGGAGGTCAACGCGGTGCTGACCGTCCGCGCGGGCCTGCGGTATACGCGCGACGACAAGGAAAACCGCACCATCGGCACGCTCACCGACGACGCGGTTCCGGGAATCCCCTTCCAGATCATCTTCGAGAATTACGACGTGGCGGCCGAAGCTTCCTTCGACGCGTTCACGCCGCGAGTGGTGGCGGAATGGCGGCCTTTTGCCGGGCGGGAACTCATGGCCTATGCAAGCTGGTCGGAGGGGTTCAAGTCCGGGGGCTTCGACACCAAGGTGAGCCGAGCATCCGAGGCCGGGCAGCCGATCCGCGAAGAGACCGCAACCAACGTCGAGTTCGGGATAAAGAGCCGCTGGCTGGGCGACAGGCTGCAGGTCAACGCGGCGGTGTTTTCTACCGACTTCCACGACCTGCAGAGAATCACGCTGCTATTCGACGAAGTGTCCGCCGCATTCGACGGTCTGCGCGTCAAGAACGCGGCTCGTGCAAGCATCAGCGGAGCGGAGCTGGAACTGACCTGGGCGCCGTCCGGCAGCCTGCTGCTGAACCTCGCGTACGGCTACCTGGACGCGCGATTCGACAGCTTCCTTGTGGGCACGATCCAGGGGTTCGACATCCGTCGCGACGGGAACCGGATTCCGCATTCGCCCCGGCACTCCTTCACTTTCGCGGCCGGCTACGGCGTGGACCTGGGCCGTAGCGGCGGCCTGGATTTTCACCTTGATTACGGCTGGAAGCACGATGCCTGGCACAACAGCGACAACGCACCCCGACGCTTCGAGCGCGACGCATCCTTGCAGAAGGCCTACGCCGTGGCCAACGTTTCCGTTCGTTGGACCCCGGCCGGGGCGCGATGGCTCGTCACCGCCTGGTGCAAGAACCTGAGCGACACGCTGTACGCCGACCAGCGGACCAGCTTCGCCGGCGCGAGCTGGGCGCACTATGCCCCGCCCCGGACCTACGGCGTTTCGGTACAATTCCGAACACAGTGAAGTTCGCCATCGGTCTCTAGTGTCGCGACACGACACAAGAGTCCAGCGTAGCGCCCTTTTCTCTTCCCCAAATTTCCCGATCCGGTCGTATGAATATACGCAGACTGGCGCTGCTCGCCACGCCTTTCGCCTTGCTGGTAATCGTCCTGGGCGCGTTCGTGCGCCTTTCCGACGCGGGTTTGGGATGTCCCGACTGGCCCGGTTGCTACGGCCGCATCGACGTCCCGCAAAGCGCCGAGCAAATCGAAAAGGCGAACGCCGCTTTCCCCGACCGTCCGGTGGACGTGGCGAAGGCCTGGATAGAGATGATTCATCGCTACGCGGCGGCGGCACTGGGGCTCCTGATACTGGCGATCGGCGCCGTGGCCTGGCGGCGGCGCAGCGAGCGCGATGCCCTGCTTGTTCCCTCCCTTGCGCTGGTCGCCCTGGTTCTGTTCCAGGGCCTGCTGGGCATGTGGACGGTCACCTGGCAGCTCAAGCCGGTGGTCGTGATGGCGCATCTGCTGGGAGGATTCGGCACACTGGCTTTGTTGTGGTGGTTGATATTGCGCCGGAGTCCTTCCGCATCGGGGTGGGCGGCCGGCGCGAGCGGCGCTCTGTACCGCTGGACCCTGGTCGGCCTTGCGGTCGTCGTCGTACAGGTAGCGCTGGGCGGCTGGACCAGCGCCAACTACGCGGCCCTGGCCTGCCCCGATTTCCCGGCCTGCCAGCGGCAGTGGTGGCCCGAAATGGACTTCGCCGAGGCCTTTGTCATGTGGCGGGGCCTGGGGGTGAATTACGAATACGGCGTTCTGGACAATGCCGCGCGCACGGCCATTCACATGACGCACCGGCTCGGGGCTGTCGCGGTCCTGCTTTCCGTGGGTTGGCTTTCGCTGCGCGCCCTGAGCTTCGCCGCCGACAGCAGGGTGCGTGTGGCCGGGGCGGCGGTGGGCGGGCTTATGCTCGTTCAGATGGGCCTGGGCGTCGCCAACGTGTGGTTCTACCTGCCGATCTCAACCGCGGTCGGGCACAACGCCTGCGCGGCGATGCTGATCCTGGCGCTTGTTACGCTTGGTCACGGACTGCGGCGCGCCGGAAAATAGGGCCGGGCCGGAAACCATGAACACAAGAGCATTGCAAGCGCCTGGCCGATGGCGCGAGTACCTGGAAATCACCAAGCCGAAGGTCGTGGCCCTGCTGACCTTCACCAACATATTGTGCGCAATCCTGACGTTTGCCTCGCTGCTGGGCTACGCCGTCATTTACACGATGTTCCTGAAACGGGCCACGCCCCAGAACATCGTGATCGGGGGCGCCGCCGGCGCGGCCCCGCCGCGGCTCGGCTGGATCGCCGTGACCGGCCAGTTCGATCCCGGGGCGGCGGTGCTGTTCGCTATCGTGTTCGTATGGACGCCGCCGCATTTCTGGGCGCTGGCCATCCATCGACGCGAGGATTACGCCAGGGTCGATATGCCCATGCTGCCCGTCACTCACGGAGTCGAACTGACCCGACTGCATATCCTCGGCTACACGGTCCTGCTGTTTATCTTCGGCCTGCTTCCTTACCTGGTGGGGATGAGCGGCCCGCTCTACCTTCTCGGGGCGGTGATACTGGGAGGCCGGTTCCTTTGGTACGCATTCCGTATGTACCGCCGCGGCGATGATTCCCTGGCCATGCCTACCTTCGGATATTCCATGGTTTACCTGTGCGCCCTGTTTGCGGTGCTTCTTGCCGACCACTACCTGTTGCTGATCGTGCAATAGGCGCGAGATCTCGCCCGTGCCGAGCAGCGTTCTGATCAGCGGAGCCTCCCGCGGATTGGGCCTCGCAACCGCCCGGGAACTCGCGGTACGTGGCTACACGGTGTACGCGGGGGTTCGTGCTTCGGGCGCATTGTCCGCCGATACCGGCGCCGGTGAAGTATTGCTGGACGTGACCTCGCAATCTTCCGTGGACGAGGCGGTACGGCGGGTAGTCAGGGAAGCCGGCGGCATCGACGTGCTGATCAACAACGCCGGGCTGCACGCGTTCGGCGCGCTGGAGGCCGCCGACGAGGCGCGCTTCCGCGAACTGCTGGACGTCAATCTGCTCGGCGCCTGGAGGTTGACGCGCGCGGTCCTCCCGGACATGCGGACACGCGGTTCAGGCCACATCCTGATGGTCTCGTCTCTGTCCGGCCTGGTGGGACTGCCCGCGGACGGCCAGTACGCGGCCAGCAAGTTTGCGCTGGAAGGAATGTCCGAGTCGCTGGCGCTGGAGGTGCAGCGATTCGGCATTCGGGTTACCCTGCTCGACGCCGGTCCCTATGACACCGACATGCTCCGCCGCGACGAAAGCGCCCTGCACCACCTTTCCTACAACCGCCAGGGCGCGGCATACGAGCCACTGCACCGGGCGCTGCTGACACAGAAGCGCAGCGGTGAGCCTCCCGGAAGCGCGGCCGGGATCATAGCTTCCGTCGTCGACGACCCGCCCGACCGGTTGCGCATTCCGATCGGACCGGTGGCCGAGCAGGTGTTTGCAAGCCTGGACATCGACCGCGGCGAACGGGCCAGGCGGGTTGCACTGGAAGCCGCCAGCGTAGGCTGGTGGATGCGCGGAGAGGAACCGGAATGAGCGCGCAGACGGCGGGGACCGCCGTGCGGGCCCGCGGACTAAGCAAGTGGTACGGCGAATTCCGGGCGCTCCACGGGATTGATCTTGAAGTCCGGGCGGGCGAGAAAATCGTGATTTGCGGTCCGTCCGGATCCGGCAAGTCCACGCTGATCCGGTGCATGAACGGCCTTGAGGAGTACCAGGAGGGTGTCATGGAGGTGGCCGGCATCGCGCTGGACTCCGACGCCGCGCGCAGCCGGGTTCGCCTGAAGGTCGGGATGGTATTTCAGCAATTCAACCTCTTCCCTCACCTTTCGGTCATGGACAACCTGTGTCTTGCTCCGGTGAAGGTCCGCAGTCTGAAGCGCGAAGCCGCCGAGGAACGCGCCGCCGAGTTGCTGGGCCGCATGGGCCTGGTAGGCCAGGAAGGCAAGTACCCCGCCCAGCTCTCGGGAGGTCAGCAGCAGCGCGTCGCGATCGCCAGGGCGCTGTGCATGCAACCGGAAATCATGCTGTTTGACGAGCCGACCTCGGCCCTGGATCCCGAGATGGTCCAGGAAGTCCTGGAAGTGATGGTGGAACTCGCCCGACAGGGCATGACCATGCTGTGCGTGAGCCATGAAATGGGCTTCGCCCGCCAGGTGGCGGATCGCGTGGTGTTCATGGACGGCGGGGAAATACTTGAGGACTCGCGTCCGGAACAATTCTTCGAAAGTCCCGAAACCGAACGCCTGAAGACCTTTCTGGGTCAATTGCGGCAATAGTCTTTTTTCGTCCCGCACCATTTCCCGGCGCAACCGGGACTGTGCGTTTGCGTCCGGCGTCAATCCGTGCTAAAAGAGGGGAGCGTTGAATCATTCTCCGCCATGGGGATGAGTTGAAAAGGTTCTTGAACTGGACAACTCACAATTTCAACCTGCAACTTGGGAGGATCAAAATGGGCAATAGAGTAGTCGTAGGGCTGATGGCGCTTGCCGCCATACTGGAGGGCTTGCTGCCCGAAGGCACGGTTCCCGGTAACACCCTTCCGCTGGTTCTTGCGGTTCTCGGCATTGTCTGGGGATTCATGGGAGTTGACGCGGAAGATGCGACCGCCTATCTGGCTGTTGCAATCGGTGTCGGGATGGCCGGATACTCAGACGCACTCGGCAACATACCCGCGGTAGGAGGCCTTCTGGACGGAATCGTGGACGCGGCTTCGATCGCGCTGTATTCCGGCGTAGCCTCTGTGCTGGTCATGAGGACCTGGAATCGCGTTAAGGGCTAATCGCCCACGGAAATAACGAATCCCCTTGCGCCTGGTGCGCAAGGGGATTTTTGACTCCGGCCGCGCGTCAACCGCGCGCCGGGGATGGTGGTCGCCGATGCATGACGCTGCTGGCGCCGTGACACGACACTAGATGGCGACCGCCCGGTAGCGCGTCATGCGCCGCTCCAGGCGCGAACTTGCGCGTGACAGGCAAAAGCACGCCGTCCAGAAGAAAACGGCCACGAAAATGTAGCCGGCCGCGGTCGTGCCCGTTCCGAGCCATTGGGGATCGCTGGCCGCCCGCTGCACTTCTCCCAGCAGGTCAAACAGGCCGATCACCAGCAACACGGTGGTCTCCTTGAACAGCCCGATGAAGTTGCTGGTGATCTGAGGCAGAGACACCGCCAGGGCCTGCGGCAGCACCACGTGCAGGCGCGACTGGCGCCAATTCAGGCCCAGGGCCCGGGCCGCTTCGTACTGGCCGGTGGGCAGGCTCTGCAAGCCGCCGCGCACAGCCTCCGCCAGGTAGGTGGACATGAGGATGGCGAAGGCGATCATCGCCCGGCCGAGCTTGTCGATCTCGACGTTCGACGGCAGGAACAGCGGCAGCATGATGATCACCACGAACAGCAGCACAAGCACCGGTACCGCGCGCCAGAACTCGATCCACACCGTGCAGGCCTGACGCAACAGCGCCAGGCGGCTCTGTCTCCCCAGAGCCAGCAGGACGCCGGCAAGCAGCGAGACCCAGAACACCGATCCCGTCACGACCAGGGTGAGAAAAAAACCGCCCCACAGGGAGGTCTCGACCGGAGTGAGCCCGCCCGTACCGCCGCGAAAAAGCCACCAGGCCAGCGGCGGGTAGGCAAGCAGCAGAAACGCCGCAATCCAGCGCCGCGCAGGCATCCGGCGAACGGCCAGCGCCGCTCCCAGCAACGCGCCGGCCGCCAGGCCCAGATTGACCCGCCATACCTCTTCCGACGGATAAAGGCCGTAGAGAAACTGCGGCCAGCGCGCCCGCACGAAAGGCCAGCACAGGCTGGTCGTGTCGGCGCAGGCGGACGGGCCGCTCCCGGCCCATTGCGCTTCGATGATCAGCCACTGGAACAGCCTGGCGGCCAGCGTCACCAGCAAACCCAGCAGGACCAGGCTGACCGCCGTGTTCCACCACGACGAGAACAGGTTGCGCCTGAGCCAGCCCGACAGGCCCTGGCGAGCCGCGGATGGCTTCAAATCACTGGCCACGCAGCGTTATCCGCTTGTTCCAGCGGCCCATCAGCCAGGCCACCAGGAAGCTGACGCCCGCATAGAAGGCCAGCGTAACCGCCATCACTTCAACCGGCCGGCCGGCCAGATTGTTGACCGTGCCCACGAACACCGAGACGATCTCGGGATAGGCGATCGCAGCCGCCAGCGAGGTCGCCTTGAACATGTTCATGTACACCGTCGTCAGCGGCGGCAGGACCGCCCGCAATGCCTGCGGGAAAGCCACCCGGCGCAGGACGGTAACCGGCTTAAGCCCCAGCGCTGCCCCCGCTTCCCATTGACCGCGCGCCACGGACTGAAAGCCCGAACGGACGATTTCCGAGATATAGCTCCCGTTGTACAGGGAAAGGCCGATCCAGAGCGCCAGGAACTCGGGCATCAGGTAGAAACCGCCTTCGTACGCGAAACGTCCCATCACGGGCGGACTGATGGAAAAACCGTTGCCGAACTCGATGAACGGGAAGTAGAGGCCGCGGTTGTTCAGAACCAGGTAGTCGGTGATGAAGATGCTGGATTCCAATGACGGCAAGGCGCGTAATGCGACGTAGTACCAGAAGAAGATCTGCAGCAGCACCGGAATATTGCGGAACAGCTCCAGGTAGGCCAGGGACAGCCTGGAAACCAGCCAGTTCGAGGACAGTCTGCCGATGCCCACGACCAGACCCAGCACGCTGGCAAGGAAGATGCAGAACACCGCCAGCAACAGGGTATTGAGGATTGCCACGGCCAGCGCGGCCCAGATCGGCGAATCCTCCGTGTACGGAATCAGGTGCTGCGAAATCGAGAACCCGGCTTTCTTCCACAGAAAATCGAAACCGGACTGCACCCCCAGCAGTTCCAGGTTGGACTGGGTCGTGCGGAAAACCAGAACGACCAGCGCCACGAGCGCCAGGCCCAGCAGGCACTGCAGCCAGAAGGCGGAGTTCTTGCGCATAAGTTCGCCCGGACCGTTGGGCCCGCGCCTACCGATACGGCATCGCGATCATGAGGCCGCCGTCGCGCCACAGCGCATTGAGCCCGCGCTCAAGGCCCAGGGGCTCGAAATGCCTGGCGAAGACTTCGCCGTAATTGCCGACCTGGACGACAATCTGGTAGGCCCAGTCGTTGCGCAATCCGAGCTGCTGCCCGAAACCGCCCTCCACCCCGAGAAACCGGCGTACCTCGGCGTCCTCGGTTCTCGCCCGCATTTCCTCCACGTTGCCCATTGTCAGCCCGAATTCTTCGGCGGCCACGCGCGAGTTGAAGGCCCAGAACACGATGTCGCGCCAGCGCGGATCGCCCTGACGCACAAGGCCGGAAAACGGCTCCTTGGAAATCACATCGCCCAGAATCCGGTGCTCCTCGGGATTCCTCAGCGCCACGATTCGCCCGGCCAGCGAGAACACCTCGGTCGTAAAGGCGTCGCAACGGTCCGCCAAGTAGGCGTTGAGGCCGCGCTCAACGTCGGCGAACGTAACGATCGAATACTTCATGCGGCGGGCCCGGAAGTAGTCCGCCAGGTTCTGCTCGTTGGTCGTGCCCTGGGCCACGCAGATGGTGGCGCCTTCCAGGTCCGGGATGCGCGATACGCCGGATGCGCGGCGCACGACGAATCCCTGCCCCGCGTACAGGTAGGCGCCGGTGTAATCCAGCCCCAGCGAAGTGTCGCGCAGGAAAGTCCAGGTGGCGCCCCCGGGGAAAACGTCCACGCCCCCGGATTGCAACGTGGTGAACGCGGTATTGGGGTTGATGGGCACATACTCGATCGCATCCGCGTCGCCCAGGACCGCGGCCGCCACCGTTCGGCAGTTGTCGATGTCGAAGCCGTACCTTCGGCCGTTGGCGTCGATGGAACTGAAGCCGGGACTTGCTTCGATGACGGCGCAACGCAACATGCCCCGCTCCAGCACGTCCGAGAGCGTATCCGCTCCAACCGCTGCTACCGAAAAAAACGCCAGCACCGCAGCACCCGCAATCCCATACCAGTTGCGCTTCAGTTGTGGCAACGCCGCAATCCAAGTCAACATAGGCGAGCGAGTTTAACCCGCGCCTCCCTTGGCTCATTGCCTTGGGCAGAACCCGATCAACGTCTTTTGCGTACTTTCCTGCGAGTCTTCTTGAGTCTTCGCCGCTCGCTGGCCTCATGTTCTTTGACGTAGTCGTGGCGCGCGATGGATGGCATCCGGAACGTGAATATAGTCCGGTTGTCGCGGTTGGTGACGGCGAAGTCTCCACACGAAATGACATCCATGCCAATAAGAACGCCGATTTCTTCGCCAAGCGATCCTTCTGTGACCATCAAACTCGGAAAAACGACATCATTGGGCAACGTCAGTTTGATGAGGTAGGCATTCGCATCTGCGGCGCCATGAACCCCCGTCACCCTCTGAATCCCCACTGGAAGAAGAGCGCATTGACTGGCAACCCGCCTGTCAATCACGGACCTCGTCGCGCCGGTATCCCACAGAGCCAGATACTCAATAGCAGATGCTGCATTGTCTATGGGCGATGCCACGGCGCACGGCGTCACGAGCGAATTGAATAGTCCACCCCTGCTCTCTACTGTGAAACTGGCGGTCAGCTGAACGCTACCCTGGAATGAAAGACGCTCGTGTAGTCTTTCTCGCCAGGAGACACGCGTTGTGTCAAGAATGTGCCTGCTTGATGCCCTTGGCGGATTGTCTCCTTAACCGCTTCCAGGTAATTGTCATACACGCCGATGATCTTCTTGTTCTTAATGACGACGCACTTGCCGTTGTGCTGGCTCACCAATTGTTCCTGGTGCGCCAAGTAGTAGGCAAATTCGTCATTCAGGCGCGTTTGGGCCATTTCCGAAGCTCTTTGCGAAAGGGCTGATTGATGATCCTACCAGAGAATTAACGCAAGTGCGCTGTCGCCCACCCAAGATGCCATCATCATCGACCACCTCTTACTCGATCAATGCCTGCCACCGCCCACAACTCACGCTCAACTACTCGGCGAAAGGCCATAATGTCTAAACTGAAAGGCGCTCATGTTCCGAAATTAGGTATTTTAGATAGCTGCGGATGAGATCGCAGAACAAACGTGCCTCATTGATACCAAGTTCCAATCCTTCCTCTAGGAGCTTGCGCCGTAGAAAATTTCGGCGCCAAAGAGGGGCACAATTTGCCGACAAGATGACCTATGAACCCACCGAAACCTGTTCGTGGCATCTTTTGTGACGCTATTCCCCACGACCAATTCTCGAAAAGCGTTCTGGGGCGCAAGCTCCTAGCCTTTGCCGCGTTCCATCCAATATGTCGGTGGCTAACCCGCCTGCTGGAGGCTGACCGCCCGTTCGCCTTGCCGGCTGAGTAACGACTAAGTGGCCCAGCTTGAACTCTCGATCAAACAGTCCGGTTCAGCCCGAAATGGGCTTCTCAAACTTGGTTTCCAGGTTAAGAAGACGGGCGGTTGCGTCAAGAAACTTCAGATGGGTCAGGAACCATTCCTTTCCCGCTCCCCTCTGCCTGTTGCGAAGGTGATCAGCGTTGGTCAAGTGGGTATGCATCCTGCCTTCAACGTCCTTAAGCTCGACGCCTTCTGGCGGCTCATATATTCGCAGCACCACAATCGGCTCCGGGAGCGCCGTAGTGTTTTGGTCCATAGCCCGCTTAAAAGCATCCTTATCGGACATTCCCACTTTCAAGTAGGTACGGTGGTCGGCATATTCGTCCCTGCTGGGCTCGATGGGAAAACGAAGATAGTGTGGCAGTGTGTACACATAAATCCCCGGGCCTGCCGATTCAAGGGCGGTAATGGTTTGTTTCTCAAGCTCTTGGTCCTCTTCTTCCCGCTTATTAAGATCGAAGTGGATTTGCTCGCATTCTGTTGCGTAATCCCGGATCTGCAAGTAATTTGCCCGGGACAGGATTTCCAATTTGTAATGACGCTCTGAAAAACCACGGAGAGCCGAGGCACAGTCCCTAGCCGGTGTCGTGCTCTTCGGTAAATCGCCATCCTCAATTGCCTTTATGAAGCTCCTGTAGCCGTAAACGAACGTGGAGGTAGACACACCCAGCGCCTGTGCAATCTCGTCTGGTCCCTTCCCCTCTTTGGTCAGCTTCCATACCTGACCAATTCTCTTTCCATCCTCGTTGTCTTGCTCAAATGCTCGTTGCACTTCCTCGGAGTAGTTTTCGTCCCGCATGAACTTCTTCTCTTGGTTGCGTGCCAGCGGCACCGTTCTTTAAGGGCTAAAGGTCGAAACTTAAGCGCCAGCACCCCCGTAGCTGCTGCTATTGTATGGTCACCTGCCCGGGAGGCCATCATCGACCGTTGCACATCGACCGTTGCGTTGAAGATTCAATCCTCTGCGTTGCAAGTGGGCAGCGGCGCGCTACAATGCAGGGTAGGCGGGGCAGGAAGCCGGGAGCGGATTTCGGAGCGCCTGCGCCATTGCATTCAAGGCCAGATGAATTCAAACGTCGAAACACAGGTTTTTGCCAATCGGGAAAGAATCAAGCAACTCAGGGACGAGCACAGGGATCTGGATCTCGCCATCGCGGAAATGTCAAAACATGCGAGCGCCGATCAATTCATGCTGAAACGTATGAAGAAGCGCAAATTGCGCCTGAAGGACATGATCACGCGCCTGGAGAGTGAACAGATTCCGGATCTGAACGCCTGATTTTCCGGCGCCGGCCGGCGCGCAATCCAACAGCCGGCACGCGGGGACATCCGTCCGGCCGCTCCTGCGGATCACGTTCCCTGCCGGATCAGTTGCCGGTCATGTTCAGCAGCGTCGGCGCGAGCAGCGAAATCATCAGGAAACTGACCCCGCCCACCGCGGCGGCCGCAAACAGTCCGAGAAGGAACGGCCGCAAGCCGATGCTGCGAATCCCGGCAAAGCTGGAGTTCAGGCCGACTGCGGCCATTGCCACAAGCAGGCAGATTTCGGCCGCGCGCCGGAGCAGAGACACGATTTGCTGCCAACCGTTCGGGTCGATAAAGCCGAACGCCTGGTCTCCGGCGTCACCCGCGGTCCGCAACGTCGAACAGACGGCGAATCCCACCACGAACCACGGAACCATTCTCAGGTAGTCCCCCGCAGTCCGACCGCCTCCCGTCCCGCGCTCGGCGCCGAAGAGTATGCCGACCAGGGGGATCATCGCGATCATGCACAGGTTGCGAACGAGCTTGGTCACCGTTGCGATGTCGAGCGCCACCGGAGCGTCGTACTGCGCCTGGTACATCATTCCGGCGCCGGCCACCTGCGCCGTCTCGTGAATCGACGTGCCGAGAAAGAGACCGGCGAGTTCAGGGCGATTCTCGAAGAAGCCATGCGCCAATATCGGATAGAGAAACATCGCGGCAATTCCGAAAACGGTTATGCAGGCAATCGCATAACTGACTTCGGATTCCCGGGCGCGGATCAACGGCGCGGTAGCCACGATGGCGCTGGCGCCGCAGATGCTGGTCCCGATAGCGATCAGTCCTCCCAGCCGCCGCGACAGTCCCAATTTGCGGCCCAGAAACCCAACGACCGTCATGCCGGCGGCGATCGCCAGGATCACGAAGGGCAAGGCGACCAGCGTGAACTTGCCGGCGCTCAACAGACTCAGGCGAATTCCGAGCAGGGCGATGCCAATGCGCAGAATGGTCGTGGAACAGAACTTGAGTCCGTCGGCGGCTAGAGGCGCCAGGTTCAGCGAGTTGGACAGGACCATGCCCAGAATGATGGCCAGCATGATCGCGCTCACCGGGCTCCTGGCCAAACCGAACACCGACTCGCCGATCCATTCGGCCGAGTAGCTGGCCACGACTGCAACCGCAACGGCCAGCGCCAGGCCCAGCCACCATGCCCGCGAGCCCAAGCTGATAGTCACGGCGGTCAGGACTTGCGTTCGCGTGCTTATTCCGCGGAGGGCTCGGCCGAGCAGATTTCGGGCGCGCTGTAGTCGAGCCTGAGGAGGCGGAAGTAGTTTTCACCCAGCGCGATATTGCGGAATGCCTCGTCGCTCAGGTCGGCCAGGATGTCGCTGGTCAGGCGCAGCTCCTCCGAATAGACATCGAAACTCTTGTCTGCCGATGCCAGAAAATCCGAACCGGGGAGGATGCGGGCGGAATATTCTTCCATGAACGGCAGGTAAGCGGCCCGTAATTCGGGCCGGGAAAAGACGTTGTCGTGGATGACCCGCCAGGAAATGTCCACCATCAGCGCGGGATAGCGATCGAGCAGCCGCCGCAACACTCCAAGATGCAGTCCCGGGTCGATCCGGGTCAGTTCGCGCGACAGGCCCAGGTGCATCCACACGATCGGATTGTCCGGATACAGCCTGAGCACCTCCTCAATCCAGGGAAGATATTGCATGGGCTGGCCATCGTGACCCAGGTCCGAATGGACCGCAAACGGAATGTTGCGTTCCCGGAGCCTCTTCATGAAGGGCTCCCAGGCGGCGATCACTTCAAGCGGAACCGCCCGGTGCGCGTTCGAAAACAACGCCTGCTTCACCAGGTTGACCTCCCCCATCCAGCGGAACACGCCGGGAAACTCCCGGTCGAGCAGATCCATGCGGGCTAGCACCATTTCGGGACGCGCAAGATCGGGAAAGGTCATGGACAAGGTCAGGTGCGCGTTCTCCGGCCGATTCGACATGAAGTTCGCCGCGTTCACGAAGTCGTTCTTGAGCGTGGGCAGCACCGGAACGCCCGGACAATCGAGGTAGTAGGTGCACGGCGAGCCCACCGGCAGCATCTGCCCGATGCCGTATACGTTGGCGAACCGAACCCCCGATCGATCCAGAAAATCAACCATGTCTTCAAAAGAAACGGCAGGCCCGCCGAACGGCCGGAAGTGCACGTGGGTATCGACCACCGCGGTCTGCGGACCGCGGCTGCGGTCATGGCAGGGAGCTTCCGGGGACCGGAAATCATCCAGGCTCGGCTGGGCCCACCCGTGTACTGAAAGCAGCGCCGCGCCCAGCAACAACGCCCGCAGCCTCATGGTCAACCGGTTCATTTCTATTGCCTCATGCCCTATTCGCTCAACACCGAATCGTATCCCAAGAGTCCACTCTCCTTGCGACCGGCAGCCGATGCAAGCAGGCTTGCGCCCCCCTTCTTCTATAATCGGGCGACCGTTCTCATCAGAGGTAGGTCATGAGCCGGGAGGTCGGCGTAAAGGGCAACGGGCGCGATCAGGCCGCCCGCAGGGCAGGCGCGAAGCCGCGCCCGGAGCAGCCGGACGCTGCTGAGGAAGAGGCGCGCGTGGCGCAGGGGAACCTCGGCCTCCCGAACGCTCCGCATTCCGCCGACGCCATCAAGCGCGTATTCCAGGAGGGCGTCTATCCCTATTCCGACAAGATGCGGCGCAAGGAATACGAACGGCACAAAGCCTCGCTGCAGGTCGAATTGCTCAAGGCCCAACGGTGGATCAAGGAATCGGGCGCAAAGGTGCTGGTCCTGTGCGAGGGACGCGACGCGGCCGGCAAAGGCGGGACGATAAAGCGCTTCATGGAGCATCTGAATCCGCGCGGCGCACGCGTCGTGGCCCTGGAGAAACCCAACGACCGGGAGCGCGGCCAGTGGTACTTCCAGCGCTATATCGAACATCTCCCCGCTGAAGGGGAGATCGTGCTGTTCGACCGCTCCTGGTACAACCGCGCCGGCGTGGAACGGGTGATGGGCTTCTGCACGCGGGCGGAATATCTCGAATTCATGCGCCAGTGTCCGAACCTGGAGCGCATGCTGGTGAACAGCGGCATTCACCTTTTCAAGTTCTACTTTTCCGTCTCTCAGGAGGAGCAGGCGCACAGGTTCGACAGCCGCCGGACCGACCCTCTGAAACAGTGGAAGATCTCGCCGATCGATCTTGCATCGCTGGACAAGTGGGAGGACTATACGGAAGCGAAGGAGGCGATGTTCTTCTATACGGATACAGCCGATGCGCCCTGGACGGTCATCAAGTCCGACGACAAGAAACGCGCCCGTATCGCTGCTTTACAGCATTTCCTCATGAAGCTGCCGTATCCCGACAAGGACCGGGAGGTCGTCCGCGGCCCCGATGCGCTGATAGCCGGCCCGGCCAGGCGCGTCGTGGACGGCGAAACCCCGATGGATTCCGCGTAGCCCAAACCGGCTTTGCACAGCAAAGCCGAGGCGGCGAGTTCAGATTGATGCTTCGAGAAACTCGATTTCTTCACGCGTCAAATCAAACAAGCCGTAAACGATACGATCGATTCGCATCTCCGCTTCAGCAACCTCGGCGGAAAGACGATTGATCTCTGCGCGATCCCGATCGATCCAGTCTTCCCAGTCGGATCGCTCGGCAAGCGGAATATCCGCCTTGAATGCCTTCTTTATCTCAGTACGGAAGGCGGCGAAATCCGGAAGCCGCCACCATTCCTTAAGTTTCTTTGTGAGTTTTGGTTGACGCTCAGGCGGGCATAGGTCGGGAATACGGCGGATGAAGGCCCGTTGCAGGATAAGGCGCTTCTCAGCATCTTGGTGAACAATCTTTGATAAGTCAGAGAGTTCCCCCTTGACGGTTGGTGAAAGCTCCGGGATAGGCATTTCTCCCAAGTGGTTCGAGAAAAAACGCACATACCCACCCCTAAGCTGGGCACTAACATTCAAATAAGTGAACCAAAAGACTCTTGAATTCAGGTAGGCGGCGATGTGGTGTTCACCAGTTGGGATGAAGTAACCGGTGTTTGCCAAGAAAGCTCCGCTTGTATCCACATGAAACGGCGCACCGTTTCCAATATCTTTGTACGCAATCTTCGGACCATTGAAATGCGGGACATAAGCTTCTTGAGCTTGTTGCAACTCAAACCATTTCTGCTTTGTTGCGCGTTTTTCTAGCCTTCCTCGGAAGGGGAGGAGCCAATCTCGAATCACCGGATAATCGTCGATATTTACCCGATTTTTCGGAATGTAGATAAGCCATCGACCACGCGGCTCCGCTCGCCATCGCTTAAGATCCTTACCCTCTAGGAATGGCTTCAGTAGCTCTATAGATCGTGCATCTTCAGCACACAGTCGGTCCTTGATTTCGGTATCGATCACGAAGGCCGCGTTAAGCCCGGTCTTGATGCCGTAAAGTGGTAAACCGTATACCCCTTTCAGTGTCGGCTTGCCGCTTCTGATCTTATTGCGCAGGGCGAGCATGGATGCGCCTTCAAGTTCCCATGAACCCTTATCAAGCACCGCTTGCGGATAATCATCCGCCGATCTAGGAGCTTGCGCCGCAGAACGCTTTTCGAGAATTGGTCGTGGGGAATAGCGTCACAAAAGATGCCACGAACAGGTTTCGGTGGGTTCATAGGTCATCTTGTCGGCAAATTGTGTCCCTCTTTGGCGCCGAAATTTTCTACGGCGCAAGCTCCTAGCCCAAGTCGCGCGAAAGTTGGCCTCCGGCAAAGCAACCACCTTCCAAAAGCGCAACTCGTGCTCCTGTGGCGCGGGGCTGCGTCTGAGAACCACAATAGCCGGGTACGTAGTTACGCCTTCAAAGACCTGAAGATCACCAAAATCCACCACACTTTCGATGGTTGCTTCCCGCAACAGGTACTTCCGCAGTGGTTTGCCTGAGCGCGTCTTGAAGAAAGTGTTTGAGGAAATGTAGCCGAGCCGTCCTCCAGGTTTCAGTAGCCTCAACCCACGTTCGTAGAAGTAGCAGTAAAGATCTGCTCGGTCAGAAACGACCTCGTACCGGGTTTCCAGGTAAGGTTTAAGCGCCTTGAGTAGCTCCATGCGAACATAGGGAGGATTTCCTATGACAATATCGAAGCCACCTTCTTCGCCCATTACCTCTGGAAAGGCAGTGGCCCAATCAAATCCGTGCTCAAGATAAGCATAGTTGGCGCTTTCAATCAGGCTATCCCCAACCCGAATATTCCTTGAAAGACTATCCAGTTCCTTGCCGTGGCGGGCGGTCTTAATCCAGAGCGATAGCTTCGTAATTTCTACGCTCTCCGAGTTCACGTCCACGCCGAACAAATTGTTCGACAGTATCTCGCTGTCGGGATCGAGAAGATCTTCTGTGTAGCCACGCGATCCTTCAAGCTTAGCAATCTTGTCGTTTACACGAAAAAGTTCGTGCTTCATATAGTCGAAGGCCATTACTAGAAACACCCCGGAACCGCATGCCGGATCCACAATTCGCAGTGACCGCAGACGTTCGCGGTAGGCTTCCCAGGCTTCCAACTCGCCCGACTTTCGCCGCCAGCGTATGACAGAGAAATCGGATATATCTTCCCCCTCTAAAGCAAACTGTTTCAATATGGACGCAAAGATCTCCTCCAAATGAGCACCAAGTGTCTCCTCGACGATAAACCGGGCAATGTAGTCAGGCGTGTACACGACCCCATCGCGCTTGCGGCGTCCGGATATCGCCGTTGTTTTTTCTGGATCTTCTTCTTCGCCCCGGGCGACCGCTTGAAGACGCTCAATGTCCGCTATGGACTGTTCGAAAATGTGGCCAAGCACGGTGACAGACACTTCCGACGCAAAATCATAGTCACCGATCGCTTTGAATCCTTCGCAGACTTCGTCCGGCAAGTTCAAATCATCAATGTTTTCATTGGGAAGGAACAATCCGCCGTTGTATGGTGGAATGCGCAGTTCTTTGTTGCCCTCATTAACTGCCCGGAACAGACCACGGAAGTTATTCCAAACAGGTCGAGGGTTGTAGGGATCGCGACTTTGGAAAGCGTTACTGAGGGTTTCGCGGGGAAGGAGACCAGTGTCTTCTGCGAACGCGATAAACAGAATGCGGTCGAGAATCTTTTGTGCGACAGCAATAGCTTCAAGCTCTTCAATGGTCGCATCCGCCTCCCGAACTCCCGTATTTAACTCGCGAACCGCTCCGATCAGGAAAGAACGCAGTTCCTTGTAGTCACCGTAAAGGCTGTCGGTAATATCCCTGTCTTCGCGACGGCTCGCTTTCAACAAATCAAGAGTGCGTCCTTTCAGCAGACTATCTGCCGACAAGAGAAGCATGAACCGGGCGTATTCTTTCGGCTCGGTCAGACGTTCAAACCAAAAAGCTTCATACGCGGTTGTCCCTTCGCCAAACGCATAAAGCCGCAACTCAACATAATTCGAAACCAGAACCCACTTCACGCCAGGCACATTCGTTGCGTATTCCCAAGCCTGCTGCACGGGGCTCTTGTTTCGGCCAGGCATGATGGCATCGAGATTACGAGTGCCCGCACCCTTCAACTCGAAAGGAGCAAGAATTTCGGGCGGGCCATCGCCAAATCTGCCGAGCGCCAAATCTACGCTCCCTTGCAGAATTCCCTGTTCTGCCTCGACTGTATAAACCGGCCCGTGGGTGGGTCCGTGGTATCCCAACACGCCCTCCACGATCCTGGGCTTGAAATCGGGATGCAGCGACGTTTCCTTGAACGAGTAGATGCGCTTCGTCTTGATCATTTCCGCCCAATCTCCCAAGAGGGACAGATGATCCGGTGGGATG
Source organism: Gammaproteobacteria bacterium (assembly GCA_026707445.1). Taxonomy (GTDB): domain Bacteria; phylum Pseudomonadota; class Gammaproteobacteria; order Steroidobacterales; family Foliamicaceae; genus Foliamicus. Next base: position 41,782 of record JAPOWV010000004.1, on the reverse strand, counting down.
GTTAACGCGCCTGTGATTTGGCGGTCGAGGGTCTTTTGGTTGAATAAATTCACGATGTTTCTTTCCGCAAGCGCGCCAAATACCGTTCCTCATCGCTCGCCGTGGCGGCGTTCACGGCGAGATTCGGCAATGTCGCCGATCGTATCCCGCATGATCTCGTCCTCGGAGCGGTCGAGATCGGCTGACGAAGGTTTTGCCGCGGCGAATCTGGCAGCAATGCGGCAAGCGCTCCAACCGGATCGTTCAAATCGGATGACATGAAGCGAGCGTAATCCTATACGGAAATGAGGCTATAATTGGCGGCGAGCAGGAAGCTGCCGGCGGGAATCGAACCCGCAGCACCCGGTTGACAAGGCAGGGCTAGGAACCAACCTCGGCAGCTTCGCGCTCATTCTCGCACGGATACCAGCCTCTCTTTTTCTATTCGCCGCGCCGCTAAATCACACGTCCCCGCACACCAGGGCCAAAACAGGGACGATTGACCCAGGGCACTATCATTTCGGCCCGCGAGGCCAACGCGAAAGAGGTCGGATACCATGAGCGAAATGCGCATCAGGATTGATCCCGCTGATCCCTCAACGCTCCCCAAGGGGCGGATAAACCCGGCAGTCGTGCACGACGCAACGGAGGCGGGAATCGCCCTGCGGCAGCAGGAGGACGAGGAGCAGGCCATGCGCTTCGATCACGCTGCGCCGATGGAGCGGGCCGAGCGCATCACGCGGGATCGCTCCGACCGCCTTGGTCTGCGCATTCATCGGGCGCTGAGTTGGCTGCAGCGGGCCGAGCTATGCGAAGACGATGAGGACTGGGGTGATCTTTGCTACCCGTTAGTAAACGCCCCGGCGTAGTTGCAATTCCCTGTCCAGGAGACTTACAGAATGATTCGCAAGATCTACGTTGATGGACCGCACGGGCAGGTGCACCTGCGCGTGGCCGAACCCGCATCGGGCGCCTCCGGCCGTGCGGTGCTCTGCTTTCACATGAGTCCGAATTCCGGCCTCGTTTACGAGAGCCTGCTGAGCGAACTGGCGCGCGACCGGCTCGCCGTGGCGCCCGACACGCCGGGTTTCGGCGCTTCGGATGCGCCGTCCGAGCCGCCTGAGATCGAGGACTATGCCGACGCCATGGAGGCGGTCGTGGAACAGTTGGGTCTGGAGGAAATCGATCTCGTGGGTTACCACACGGGCTCCAAGACGGCGGTAGAACTGGGGCTGCGAAGGCCCGAGCAGGTGCGCCACGTCGTTATGATCTCGGCGCCGCTGTTCACCAAAGAGGAGCTCGAGGAGCACAGGAGCCTCTACGCTGCCAAGCCAATCGCGGAGGACGGATCACACCTGGTCAGGCGCTGGAAGGGATTCGTCCGTTGGCACATGCAGCACCACTCGCTTGAAAAGTCCGCGGCCATCTTCACCGAGTCCCTGCGCGGCGGCGACAAGTACTGGTGGGGCCACCGGGCCGCCTTCAACTATCCCTTATGGGAAAGAATGCCGGCCCTGAAGGTCCCGTTGCTGGTCCTGAACCCCGAAGACGACCTCTGGGAACAGAGCCTGCGCGCGCCCAAGCTGATCGGTAACGGCGGGATGGTGAACCTGCCCGGCTGGGGGCATGGGTTTCTGGATGCTTACCCACCGATTGCCGGAGCGATGCTGCGGGAGTTCTTCGACCAGGACCGCCTGCCCGAAACGCCGGCCGAGTGCGGGTGAGCAAGCGCCGCGAGGTTCTGTTTTCCCACGGCCAGGAGAGCGGCCCGTGGGGAACCAAGATCACGGCGCTGGCGCGGGACGCCCGCGATGCCGGCCTTGAAGCGGATTCGATCGACTACCGGGGAATGCCCGATCCGGCGGATCGGGCCGCGAAACTGGTTGCGCGGATGCGCGATTCAAGCAAGGAAATTCTGCTGGTGGGCAGCAGTATGGGCGGCTACGTGGCCGTGGCCGCCGCTCAGCAGCGGCCCGCCGCCGGACTGTTCCTGATGGCGCCCGCCCTGGCCGTTCCCGGCTGGCCGGAACTGGTAGAAACCGTCACCGCACCCGCGTTCATCGTGCACGGCTGGCAGGACGACATCGTTCCGATCGAGTGGAGCATCGATTTTGCCCGCGCCAACCACGCGCGGCTGCACCTGCTGAATGCCGGGCATTCGCTGACGGAGGCGCTGGACGAAATCCGGACCCTCTTCCGGGCATTCATCTCAGCGGGGAGCTGACGAAAGCAATCCTTGCGTTCCCTTGACGAGCAGCCCCGTGTCGCTGCCGATCCCAAGGAACTTCGCCCCATTCTCCGCGTGCCTGCGGGCCTCCTCGGGAGAGCCCGCGAGCGTGCCCGGAGCTTTCCCAAGGGCCGCAATATCGCGCAGGGCCTGGGCTACGACGGCCTGTACTTCAGGATGCCCCGGCTGGCCGAGGTATCCCATCGATGCCGACAGGTCGGACGGTCCGATGAACACCGAATCGACGCCGTCCACGGCGGCGATGTCCTTCAGATTGTCCAGCGCAGTAACGGTTTCCGCTTGCACAATCAGGCAGATCTGCTCGTCAGCCTGGCGAGCGTAGTCCTCGATTTGCGTCCAGCGCGATGCGCGGGTAATCGAGGTGGCCAGCCCGCGCATTCCGCGTGGCGGGTAGCGCACCGCCGCAACCAGCCTCTCAGCCTGCTCGGCCGTGTCCACCATGGGGATCAGCAGTGACTGCACGCCCATGTCCAGATAGCGCTTGATCCGGGCCGGGTCATCGTCCGCAAGCCTTACGATGGCCTGACTCCCGGTACCCTCGATCGCCTGCACTTGCGAATATACCGAGCGGAAATCTTCGGCCCCGTGCTCGCCATCGATCAGCAGCCAGTCAAAGCCGGTGCATGCGCACAGTTCAGCAGCCACGGGGGATGCAAGGGCGAGCCACAGGCCATACTGCACGCCGTCTTCACCCAGCGCGCGCTTGAACCGGTTTTGCGGTAATTTCATCGTTCTGCCCTATACAAATCTGCAGCCAATACGGCCGAGGGGGCCGAAGTCTGCCAGAAAACAATCACCGGCGCGGGCCGCCACCGGCCGGGTAAAGGAACCACTCAAGATTACGTCGCCCGGCGTGAGGGCGATCCCGTGCACGGCGAACCTGCGCGCCAGCCAGCACACGCCGTGGGCCGGGTGGCCCATGACCGCGGCGGCCAGCCCGGTTTCCTCCACTTCGCCGTTACGGTACAGGGCGGCGCCGCACCAGGGCAGGTCCACCTCGCGTGGATCGAATCCCCGGGTGCCCAGCACGACCCCCGCTGACGCCGCGTTGTCGGCGATGGTGTCGACCACCGTACGGGTCTTCCCGCTCTCCGGATCAATGCGATAGCTTCGCGCCGCGATCAGTTCCAGCGAAGGATAGACAGCTTCGGTGGCGTCCAGCACCTGGTCCACGCTCACCTCCGTACCTTGCAGGGAATCCTGCAACACAAAGGAGATCTCCACTTCCACTCGGGGATCGAGAAAGCTCGCCGTTTCGATCTCGGCCCCGTCGTGGAAGAACATGTCGTCCAGCAGCGTCCCATAGTCCGGCTCACCGATATTCATGGCGCGTTGCATGGCTTTCGAGGTCAGCCCGATCTTGCGCCCGCGAATCCGGGCGCCGCGAGCGAGTTTCATCGCAACCCAGGCATCCTGCACAGCGTGCGCGTCGGCCATGTCTATTTCGGGAAAGTCGAAAGTAAGCGGGCGCACCTGGCGTCTGGTCCGTTCGGCCTCGTCGAATCGCTTCGCGGCCTCCTGAATCTGCTCGTCTGTCAGTATTGGCATTACGGTCTACGTCGCAGGCGCTGTACCTTGCGCCAGGTTCTCCCGCTCGCGCAACCCGCTCAGGATTTCCCTGTGACGGTCGCGCGTCAGCCGGAAGGTAAAGAACATGGCCAGTCCGCCGAGACCGGCGACGGAACAGAAAACGCCGGCATACAGCGCCAGCGTACGGACCACATCGGGAGTTACCGCCGCCCCGGATTCCACTGACGGAAAACCGACCCAGTCCAGCAGCAGTCCCGAGAAGGACTTGCCGATGCCGCTGGCAATCTTGGCCCCAAACGGAACCAACGCAAGGATCAGCGCCGTGCGGGATATGTTCTTCACAAAGAAATACTCGTCCGTGGTTTCCGAAAACATCACGACCGAGCAGATCATGATCAGCCCGGCGCCGGCGCCGGTGGCAGCATGGAACGAGGCCAAAAGAATTGCGAGCTGGTCGCTGCCGGAGGCCGGCATCACGTTTGCCAGCGTGAGAAACAGCGGCAGGACATACGTGGAAAGCAGCATGCAATAGCCGCCGAGATAGACATACTTCGGCTCGGTTCGGGTGACGATGAATCGTGCGCCGATCACCGCCGCCAGCATGCCGATCGGAAACGCCTGCTGCCAAAGCTCCATCTGCCCCATTTGCAGAAACCCGAGATCCACAGTCGACTGCCTGAGGCCCCACAGGTAGGTCCCGAAATGGATGTTCAATGCCCGGATGCAGGAGCCCATCGTGGTAGCCAGGAACAGCCCGAAGAAGAGGGCGCGGGTATTGCGAATCTTGAGAATCAGCTCAAGCCAGGCCAGGAGCGTCTCGCGCACGTTTACAGTGGCCTTGGAGGCGGGAGCCAGGGTCCGCTCGAAGGAGCGAATATGGCGGTAGGTGCCGGCGGCCGCCACCACCATGAAGAGGATCAGCGCACCGGCAATAACGAAACCCAGCGGCGCGTAGGCTTCCGGATTCTCCTGCCCGGTGGGAAACGCCTCGGTCGCGGCAAAGAACACGCCGAAAGCGACGTACACCACGCCCAGATAGGCCAAGGTACCCGCGAGTTGCCTGTAGATGCCCATTTCGGCCCGATCGGCCGGACGCGCCGCCACTTCCGCGGTGACCGCACCGGCGGGCGCGTCGAAGAAAGTCAGCATCACGCGCATGCCCACAAGAGCGAGCAGCAGCCAAGCGAACAAGCCTGCCTGTGGAAGGTTCGCAGGGGGCAGGAAAAGCAGCACGCAGAAAACCCCCATGGGCAGCACCGAGCCGAACATAAGCGTGTGGCGGCGTCCGAACCGGGCCCGCAGCCGATCCGACCACTCTCCGATAATCGGGTCGGTGATCGCGTCCACGATCACGCTGACCAGTATGGCAACGCCTGTGAGAACGCCGGACAAACCCAGCACGCGCTGGTAATAGAACAGCACCAGCACGTCGAACACGAAGAACACCAGGTTGCCCACCGATCCGGTGATTCCATGAAGCGCCTTGATGTGAAATCTCGCTGTTTCGTGCATACCGCCTCTCCGCGCGTCGCGCTACTATAAGTCCCAATTGATCTGGAGGAAACGGCCATGCCCGAATCGAACCGCGAAGTGAACCGGCGGGATCTGCTTGGAGTGTCGGCCCTTGCGCTGAGCGGCCTGGCGGCAGCTTGTGCCCCCGGCACTCCCGGGAGTGAGGGCGTCCCCGCCCTCGACGAAGCCTCTCCCCCTCAAGACCTGAGCGACGCATGGAGCGCCACCCCCGAAAGCACGTTTCGCAATTTCGTTCGGGTGCGCGCGGACCTGAACGGCGGCGTTTCGCCCTGGTGGTGGAGCGGCGTTTACGTGGCGGTGACGCCGGACGCGAACCCGCGCGTGCTGTTTGCCGCCGAGGGCTGCGAGACCAAGCGCGTGGAACGCCTCGATGAGAACCGCTATGAGATCTGGTCGAAGGTGATGACCGTTTTCAAGGATCCCGAAACGGGCGAAATTCTCAACGGCAAGGAATACCTCAATCCGTTTACCGGCGAGTTGAACCAGGTGGAACCCAACGTGATCGGCTCGCACATGATTCTGGAACCGGACGCGCAGGGACACATTACCGAACGGCCGGCAGCCGGCGGCGATCCCGCGGTGCTGGACCTGAGCTGGGTGCGCAGCGGCGACAAGCTGCTGATGGTGGGCTCGCGGGACTATCCCGAGGAGCGTCCCATACCGCTGGCCGAATACGGCACGACGGTAGTGGACGTGCCGGCGCTGAACGACCCGGGACCCAGCCGCGTGGAGGCGGTCTTTTCTTCCGTGTACCTGGCTCCCTGGCAACGCTTTCTAGCGATGCCCGAACAGGCGGGTCACGCCGTCTGGCACGCAGTCGGGCGCAAAACCCACGGATTTCACGAACTCACACCCGCCTACCTCTCCGAAGCCGAACGCTACATCCCCGACGTCCTGGCCTGGGCCGACTGACCCGGAAGCGAAGGCTACGGAAGGTAGTCGAGCCAGTCGTGCGCCGGATCGCCGCAGGCAATGAACGGCGGAACGCGGATCGAGTCCTTGCCGTAACGCAGCCGCCTGCCCTGCAAATCGAACACGGCGCCGCCCGCGCATTCAAGCACGGCCTGCCCGGCGGCCGTATCCCATTCCGAAATGGGCCACATGCGCGGATACACGTCCGCTTCCCCGCGGGCGATCAGACAGAACTTCAGCGAACTGGAGATGGCCCGCCGGTGCGTTAAGCCCAGCGCGCCGACGTAGAGCTCCAGCGCCGAGCCGGCATGCGAGCGGCTGGCAAGTACGCGCAACGGGTCCGCGGGAGGCTGCCGGACGGAAATCGGCGTCGGAGTATCGGAATCCGCCGTGCAGGAGTGAGCGCCGCCGTCCTCATGACCGAAGAACACGATCCCCTTGGCCGGAGCGTCCACCACACCGAGTACCGGCGCCCCACCGCGGATCAGCGCAATATTCACGGTGAATTCCTCGCCGCCGCGAATGAACTCGCGCGTGCCGTCCAGCGGATCGACCAGCCAATGCCAGTCCCAGCCGGATCGCTCTCTTGCATGCTGTTCCGCGCCGGACTCCTCCGACAACACCGAGATCCCCGGCGTGAGGCGCTCAAGACCGGCAACGATGTGATCGTGCGCGGCATGGTCGGCTTTGGTGACCGGCGTACGATCCCGCTTGTAGTTCACGCCCAGCATATCCGAGCGAAACAGCTCGAGGATGCGGCGGCCGGCTTCCCGGGCCAGTCCGGTGACAGGCCCGATCAGGCCGGCCAGGTCCGGCGCTGCGGCACGGTTCATGAAAGCCCTAACGCCGACGCGGGCGGCCGCCGCCCTTGCGCTTGGACTTGCGGCGGTACGCCCTGGGGGAAGGCGCTTGCATGTACGGCGCCAGCATGTCCTGGTCGATCGGCATGCGCTCGATCGAGTGGCCGATGAAGGTCTCGATCTCCGGCAGCGAATAGGCATAGTGCTCGCAGGCAAAACTCACCGCGTGACCCATCTCGCCGGCCCGCGCGGTGCGCCCTATGCGATGCACGTAGTCCTCCGGATTCTGCGGCAGGTCGTAGTTGAAGACGTGGCTCACGTCCGGCACATGAAGGCCCCGGGACGCGACGTCGGTGGCGACCAGCACCGGAAGCTCGCCGTCGTGAAAGCGCTTGAGCATGCGCATGCGTTTCGTCTGCGGAACGTCGCCGGAAATCGCCTGCGCGGTGCCGGCCCACTTGTCCAGCCAGCGGGCCAGGTGGTCGGCCTCCCTGCGCGTGTTGACGAAGACCATGCTGCGCTCCACCTCCTTGCGCGACAACAGCGCGGCCAGAAGCGGCGCCTTTTCCTCGCTGGACGGGTAGTAAAGCCATTGCTCCACTTCGTCGACGACCTTCTTGTCCGGCTCGATCCGCACGATTTCCGGGTGGTTCAGGTGTTGTGTCGCCAGCTCCAGGACCAGGTATCCCAAAGTGGCGGAAAACAGCATGCTCAGGCGCTTTTCGCGCGGCGGCAGGCGGCGCATCACGTAACGGATGTCGCGGATGAAGCCGAGGTCGTACATGCGGTCCGCCTCGTCGATCACGATCACTTCCACGGCATGCAGGGAAAATACGCCCTGACGGTAGTAATCCAGCAGCCGCCCGGGCGTGCCGATCAGCACGTCCACGCCGCTGCCCAGGCGTTCCCGCTGCGACTTGTACGCCGCTCCGCCGTACACCACCATCATGCTCAGCCCCGTGGCGCCTCCGAGCAGGCTCGCGTCGCGCTCGATCTGTTGCGCCAGTTCGCGTGTCGGCGCCAGCACGACCGCGCGCGGGGCCGAAATCTTGCTCCGCTTCGGCGAGGGATTTCCGAGCAGCCGGTCGAACAATGCCAGCAGAAACGCGGCGGTCTTGCCGGTGCCGGTCTGGGCCTGCCCGGCCACGTCCCGGCCGGCCATCAGCAACGGCAGGGTTTTGGCCTGTATCGGGGTCAGTGTCTCGAAGCCGGCGCGCTTTATTCCCGCGCGCAAGGCCGGCGGCAACTCCAGCGAGTCGAAATAAACGGTTTCTTCGGACAATGTGCGGACTTTTTGGACGCTGCGTATTTTAGTGCCGTGTCCAGCCGGGTGCGGCACTAGTGTCAAGCCCGTCGCGGAACCAACCCGGCGCGCATTTTTTCATGTAGAATGACCGCCACGCCCGAGATCGTTCGGGGGCGCGTGGCCTTTCCAAGCTGGCGCAGCCGTTTTCGAACCATTCGCAGATTACCGACGCGGGCCGAGGATTTTTTCAGGCGAAGCGAGGGGCTTCGTCAATATATTTCTTCTCCACATGCCTCTTGAGGAGACCCTGATATGAGCGTTACCCAGGTAGCGGAAGACAGTTTCCAGGCCGACGTGCTGAACAATGAATTGCCGGTACTGGTTGATTTCTGGGCGGAGTGGTGCGGTCCCTGCAAGATGATCGCGCCGGTCCTGGAGCAGATTGCGGACGAATACGAAGGGCGTATGCAGGTCGTCAAACTTAACGTCGATGAGGCCCAGCAAACCGCCTTCCGATACAACGTCCGCAGCATTCCCACGCTCATCCTGTTCAAGAACGGGCAGGTGGAAATGCAGGTTGTCGGGGCGCAGCCCCGGCAACAGATCACGAGGATGCTGGAAGAAAAACTGTGAGAAATTACGCCGGAAACCCGGGAAGACAGCGTGGCCGACGGCCGCGACCCCGCAACCCCAACGCTGCACCGCGAGGCCGACGCCGGGATGGGCGCCAGCACGACGACGTGGGCGTCTTCACGGTCGAGGAAACGATCACCGACGAGCAACTGGAAAAGCTGGGCCATGTGCTCAAGCTGGGCGAGTTCAAGAAGCTGCCGGTCGCCAAGGTGCTGGAGCAGGGACGCGAACTGGGGCTGGAAAGCCTGTCCCGGGCCCGCAAGCAGGACATCATCTTTTCGGTCCTCAAGGCACATGCCAACGAGGGCGCGTCCATCTACGCCGAAGGCGTTCTGGAAATACTCCAGGACGGTTTCGGCTTCCTGCGTTCGGCCGACGAGTCATACCTTGCGGGGCCGGACGACATCTATGTGGCGCCTGGGCAGATCCGCCGATTCAACTTGCGTACCGGAGACACGCTGGCGGCATTGGTGCGGCCGCCGCTGGATAACGAACGCTACTTCGCACTCCTGAAAGTGCACAAGATCAATTTCGAAGCGCCGGCAAATTCCCAGGGCAAGGTGCTTTTCGAAAACCTCACGCCGCTGTTTCCGCAGGAACGCTACACGCTCGAACAGGGCAACGGCAGCACGGAGGACCTGACCTCGCGCATAATCGACATGGCCGCTCCCGTGGGCAAGGGACAGCGCGGGCTGATCGTTTCGCCGCCCAAGGCCGGAAAGACCATGTTGCTGCAGAACATCGCCCAGTCGATTGCGGCGAACTATCCGGAAACCTTTCTGATCGTCCTGCTGATCGACGAGCGTCCGGAGGAAGTAACGGAAATGCAGCGCACGGTGCGCGGCGAAGTGGTGTCCAGCACCTTCGACGAACCGGCCACGCGGCACGTGCAGGTAGCCGAGATGGTCCTGCACAAGGCCCGCCGGCTGGCCGAACACCGCCGCGACGTCGTGATCCTGCTGGACTCGATTACGAGGCTGGCGCGCGCCTACAACACGGTCACGCCTTCATCCGGCCGGGTGCTCTCCGGCGGTGTCGAAGCCACCGCCCTGCAGCGTCCCAAGCGTTTTTTCGGCGCAGCGCGCAAGATCGAGGAAGGCGGCAGCCTCACCATTCTCGCCACGGCGCTCGTGGACACCGGCTCGAAGATGGACGAGGTGATTTACGAGGAATTCAAGGGCACCGGCAACTCGGAGATTCACCTGGACCGGCGGATTTCCGAGAAGCGCGTCTTCCCCGCCATCAACATCAACCGCTCCGGCACGCGGCGCGAAGACCTGATTACCGCAGACGACGAAATCCAGAAGATCTGGGTGCTGCGCAAGCTCCTGCATCCCATGGACGAACTTGCGGCCGCCGAATTCCTGATCGACAAGATGCGCGACACCAAGCGCAACAAGGCGTTCTTCGAAACGATGAAGATGGGCTGAGCGGCTTGCTCATAGCCGGCGCCGCCACCACCAGGGCGTTTGCAAAGATCGGGGCTTCAAAAGGGCGGCGTTGAAGGATGCGACGTTATCGGCTTGGCACGACACTAACGGCGCTCTGGCGGCGGCTCGCCGATGCATTGCGCGACCTGGCGCCCATCATCCTCGTGATCGCCTTTTTCCAGGTCGCCGTGATCCGGCAGCCGTTTCCCGATCTGGCCGGCGTGGCGCTGGGGCTCGTTTGCGTCGTGTTGGGGTTGGCGCTTTTCGTTCAGGGGCTGGAACTGGGACTGTTCCCGTTGGGAGAAGCGATTGCCCGCGCGTTCGCTCACAAGGGCAGCGCGGCCGCGCTCCTGGCTTTTGCCTTCTGCCTCGGCTTCGGGACCACGGTGGCGGAACCGGCCCTTATTGCAGTGGGCGACAAGGCCGCAGAGGTAGCGGCCGAGGCCGGCGCGATCGCCGGAAGCGAGGAAGCGCGCAACACGTACGCCTTTCGACTGCGCATGGTAGTCGCCTTTTCCGTGGGCCTCGCGATCGTGCTGGGCGTGCTGCGCATTCTCATGGGATGGCCGCTGCACTACCTGATCATCGGAGGTTACGTGCTGGTCACGCTCATGACGCTGTTCGCACCGGATGAGATTATCGGCGTGGCGTACGACTCGGGCGGCGTGACCACGAGCACGATCACGGTCCCGCTGGTCACGGCGCTTGGCGTGGGACTGGCATCTTCGATCAAGGGCCGTGATCCGATGCTGGACGGTTTCGGCCTGATCGCGTTCGCCAGTCTCACACCGATGATTTTCGTGCTCGCGTACGGCATGGTGCCGTAATGGAATTCGTGACGATACTGCTGCAAACCGGGCTCGGCACCCTGTTGGACGTGGCGCCCATCGTCGCCATTCTGTTTCTGTTCCAGGCGGCGGTGTTGCGGCGGCCGGCGCCGAATCCGGGCCGGATCGCGCTGGGCTTTGTGTTTGTCTTGCTGGGCCTCACGCTGTTTCTCGTGGGCCTGCAGGAAGCGCTGTTCCCGATCGGGGAAACCATGGCGGTGCAACTCACGTCCGCCGCGCTCGAGGGCGCGGAATCCGCCGTGGTCCGCTGGGACGACTACCTCGTGGTCTACGCGTTCGCCGCGGCAATCGGTTTCGCCACAACCGTGGCGGAACCTTCGCTGATCGCCGTATCACTGAAGGCGGAGGACGTTTCCGGAGGCTCGATAGCCGCCAACGGGCTGCGGTTCGCCGTGGCATTGGGAGTGGCCGTGGGCGTGGCGCTGGGGTGCCTGCGGATCGTGACCGGCACGCCCCTGCCCTGGTACATCATCGCGGCCTACGCCGTCGTCATCGTGCAGACCTTTCGTTCCGGCCGAAACATCATCCCGCTGGCATACGACAGCGGCGGCGTCACCACATCAACCGTGACGGTACCGGTGCTGGCCGCGCTGGGACTCGGACTGGCCGCCTCGGTGCCCGGTCGAAGCCCCCTGATCGACGGGTTCGGCCTGATCGCGTTCGCCAGCGTTTTTCCCATCATGTCCGTGCTCGCCTACGCCATGGCCGTGTCCGCCATCGCGCGGCTGCGCGGCTCAAAGACAGAATAGGAGCATCAAGCGATGTATATGAAGCTCATTGTCGCCCTGGTTCCGGACGACAAGACCGCCGACATCATTGAGGCGGCGCGGGAAGCCGGCGCAACGGGCGCAACGGTGATTACCAGCGTGCGCGGGGAGGGCCTGAAGCCCGAAAAGACTTTTCTCGGGCTTGAACTTACGGCCATGCGGGACGTTGTACTGTTCCTGGTGGCGGAAGCGAGGGCCAGGGAGATACTGGAACGGATCCGTGACGCCGGGCGCTTTGAAACCGACCCGGGCGCCGGCGTCGCGTTTCAGATCGCCATCGAGGACGCGGTCGGCATGAGCACCCAGCTGCCGACACTGATGAAGGAAGTGGAGGAGGAACTATGAGCACCGACAAACGCAAGATTCGCGTAAGCGAAGTGATGATCGGCGACGTCAGGAGCATCGACGGGCTTGCCACGGTGTCCGACGCAGCCGCGCTGATGCGTCGCCACTCGATTACCTCGCTGGTCGTCAACCGCCGCGACGCGGACGACGAAGCCGGATTGATCGATATACAAGGTATCGCCCGCGAGGTCATTGCCCGGAATCGCGCCCCGGACCGCGTTCACGTGTACGAAGTGATGACGAAACCGGTCGTGTCGCTCCCCGCCACCATGCTGGTCCGGTACGCAGTCCGTCACCTGACGGCCCTGGGCTTGCGCCGGGCGCTGGTGGTGGATCAGGAGCGCAACGTGATCGGGATTGTCGCCCTCAGGGACATGGTCCTGGCATGGATAGCGGACTGATCCGGCCGGAACTAGCCCCACGGGCGATAGCGGAAGCGTAAGTAGAGCGTGCGGCCCTTGATGTCGTGCACGAATCCGTCGTAACCCGGACGCAGGTTGTAGCGGTGAACGCCCTCGCGGCCGCTGGGTAGCGGCGGCGGGTCCTCGTCGGTCAGATTGCGGGCGCCCACGAAAAGCGTGGCCTCGCCGCCGAAAAGGCTGTCCAGCAGGTAGCTGTAGTTCACGTCCAGCGTCGTCCACGAGGAAATCTCCGGCAGGGACGCGACTTCGTCGTTCTTGTACGAATCCACGTAGCGTACGGTCAGACCCGCAGCGTGGGCCCCCCGGCGCCAGGCAAGGCCGAGATTGAGCCGCAACTCGGGCGTGGGCGCGAAACCGTTGGTGTCGTTGCGGCTACCGAGTTGATCGACAAAGCCTTCGCCGGCGGAATTCACGTCGAATCGGGTCAACAGGGTGGCGTCGGCGCTGATGCGGAAATCCCCGGCGGACGATTCAAGGTCATAGTAGGCGTTGGCATCCAGGCCCCGGCTGCGAACCGCCCCGACGTTCTCGTAATCGGTCGTCACCACGCTGAGTTGCCCGGAGGAATCGCGTTGCACGCGTGGGTCGTTGGGCCGGCCGTCGTCGCGGCAGTCATCGTCCACGATCGCCTGAAAACTGCGCCTTTGGGCAATGACGCTGCGGTAGTCCAGCGTCCAGAGATCCAGACTGAACGCGAAGTTGTCCAGGGGCCGCAACAGCAGGCCCAGGTTGGCCGACCGCGCCGTCTGGGGCTTGAGTCCCCCTCCGCGCAGCACCGTGGCGAGGGCGAAGTTGTCGCCGCGGTTCAGGATTTCGCCCGATGATCCGATCGTGCATTGCCCGACGCCCTGACCGTCGAAGCGGAAGGGGTCGGCAAGCGTTCGCGAACTGATGTTGCCGGCTGCCTGGAACACGCTGGGCGCCTGAAAGGACGTGCCCCAGGACGCGCGCAGCGACAGCCAGTCGTTGGCGAAGAACTGCGCGGCGATCTTCGGGTCGGTGGTGTTGCCGGCCTGATCGTAGCGCTCGTGACGGGCGGCGAGCTGCAATTCCGCGCGGTCGCCGAACCAGAACAGGCTCTCGGCGAATACCGCCCACACATGCTGGTCCGCGTCCCGGGGAAAGTCGCGAATTTCCCGCGGACCTTCGCCGGAAGCATTCAGGGGATCGGGCTGATACGCGTAATGCAGGTGGCGATAGTGCGCACCGGCGGCCAGCGACACGGGCCGGCCGCGCCACTCGAAAAGGTCGCCGGTAGCCACGATCTCCACCACTTCCTGAACGCTCTCCGCGGTCTCCATCCTGACGCTGTGGAACCGCTGCAGGACCTCGGGATCGTTGGCGGCGCGCCTGCCGGCCAGCGCCGGCGCCAGTCCGTCGCCGGCCACGGTCTTGGGCGTGACCAGGTCGGGCGCAACCAGGCGCGTACCGAAAGGGTTCCACAGCCCGTCGGCCACGACCCGGGCAAACTCGGCGGCCACCCAGTGCCGTTCCGAGTTCACGGAAAGGTCGGTCCTCGCCCGCGCAAGGTAGCCCTGCCCCGTCCAGCCGCCGGGTAATTCGGCATCGAGGCCGATCATCACCCGGAGATTGTCGAACTTCCGCGGTTCGTCGCCGGAGTTTTCGCCGGCCGCCTCCGCGCCCAGCGGCCGGCCGAAGTAGCCGAGCGACACCGCCTCGTGTACGTCGGGACTCCAGTCGGAGGGCGCAACGTAAGTGAGAACGCCATCGTCGTCCGGGTCGGTCCAGAAATTGAAGGGGTGGCTGGCGGGCACGAAGAACTCGTTGGTACGCTGGACGTTGCCCCGGAACAGCAGCATGTTGCCCACCCGGTCCTTCACCTCGTTGAGCGAATAGCCGATTTCCGAGAAAACCGCGACCCCGCCGGCCAGCTCGAATTCGGCGTCGGCGAAAAACTGGGCACGTTGCTCGGCGGCGATCATCGTGCGCTGGTCGGAAAAGTCCATCCGGCACAGCGAACCGCTCGGATAACCTCCTCCCGCTCGGCAGTCGGGGTCCGGGAAGCGGGGCGTGTCCAGACCGCCGACCTGAAAAGGGGAATAAGTGCCGTCCGGGTTGGCCACGGCTCGCCGGAAACTGCCCGGCGAGCCCCTTCCCGAGTCGAAGGAACCTTCCACGATGTCACCGTCCCCATCCGGGTCGATGGCCCGGGGAATCATCCAGTCGAATTCCGTTCGGAAGTTCTCGTCCTGCTTGAGCCATGCTCCGTGCAGGCTGACATTACCTCGCGCCATCTCGATGCCCGACGCGAAACCCAGGTCGTATGCTCGATTGCTGGCGGACCGGTAGCCGCCGGTGATCTCCAGCCCGGTAAAGCCCTTGCGGGTAACGATGTTGGCGACACCCGCCACCGCCTGCGAGCCGTAGGTCGCGGAAGCGCCGTCGCGAAGTATCTCGACGCGCTCGATCAGAGGCACGGGCAGCGAGTTGATATCGAAAAAGCTCTGTCCGACGTCGTTGGAAACCGGCGCGAACCCGGCCCTGCGTCCATTGATCAGCGTCAGCGTGGAAGACAGCCCGACGCCGCGCAGGCTGAATTGCGCAACGCCCTGCAGGTAATTCTGCTGTGTGGCGAGGTACGAGCCCGTGTTGGCGGTCAGGCTTCCGAGAATGTCCACGGCCTGGGAGGCGCCTGTCGACTCGAACAACTCGGCGTCCAGCGTCTGCACCGGCGCGCGTCCTTCGTAGACGACGCGCCGCTTGATCAGCGAACCCACCACCACGATCTCCTCGATCACGGGTCCGCCGGGCCCGGAGGGCGCCGGATCTTGCGCAAACGCCGACGACGTCGCAAGAAGCGCAACCACGGTCCACAAGACCGCGAACATCCGGCAGCCGGAAACGCCGATCATGCCTGGCCCCCCGCACTCATGACGCCAATTATCCGGCAACAAGCGCGCCGGATGCCGCCCTAGATCCGATCAAGGATCTCGAGGGCCGCCCGTTCTCCCGCCTCCATGGCCGCCTCCATTCCATAATCCAGCCGCCGGGTATGCTCGCCGGCGAAGTGCAGGCGGCCGTGAGGCAGGATCATTTCGTTCGCGAACGCCGTCACCTGGCCGGGGGCGAACATCGGGCTGCAGCCGCGTTGCAGCGGCTGGCGTTCCCAGGAGTGGTAGCGAAGGATCTCGATCTGGCCGCGCGATGCGGGCCGGATGCGCTCCATCTCGTCGATCAGGAAGCGGACGGCGCTCTCCGGTGGCCGCGCGGCGACCTGCTTGCCCGCCGTATTGGTCAGCACGAACATCCCCCGGTGCTCCCCGTCGCCGGTGTGATTGTCGATCGTCCAGAACATCCGCACGGCCCCGTCGGAAAACAGCGACGGCTCATAGCCGTCCTCCTGCCAGAAGGGTTCCCTGATCCGGCAGAACGCCCGCGTGGTTTCGGCGTAATTGAGCCGCTGAATGGCCTGGAACTGCGCGCCGGGAGGGCGCGGCCAGATGGAAACGTCCCGCAATACCGTGAACGGCGTCGCCGCGACGGCGAACCTGGCGCGGTAACGGCCGCCGTCCAGCGTGCGCACGTCAACCGCGTCCGGTTCGATTTCAATCGCCGTAACCTGCTGGCCAAGCCGCACTTCCCGCGGTAACTGCGCGGCCATGGCCAGAGGCAGGGCGACGGTCCCGCCGGCAAGGTTCTTCGGCCAGTGTTCGATGGGTTGGCCGTCGTCGCCCAGCGCGCCGGCAAACCGTTCCTCGAACGAACCGCGGGTCTGCTCCTGGAAAAGGCGCAGCGCGGAAACCCCGTGAAGGTCGGACTGGTGCCCCGCCAGCCGTATGCCGCCTTCCGACACCCCGTGGCGCGCAAGCAGGTCATGAATGGAAACGTCATGGTCGCTGAAACGCGGATCCAGCCAGTCGTCCAGTTCCTTCAGCGGATTGAGTCGGGCCAGCATGGCCGCCCCGAACTGAACGGCGGGGATTTCGCGTTCGTCGCCGACCGTCCGGTTATGAGGAGAGTCGGGCCATTCCGATCCCTTGATCAGCGTGCCGTCGAGGTGATAGGCGAACGGCAATACCGTTCGGTCCTCGTCCAGGGTCGGGAGCTTGAGGCGGTCGATAGCGTAGAGGACGCGGGCGTACGAAGGACCCACTTGCGATGCCCCAAGCTCAATGGGCACTTCTCCCGCGTTCGTTATCCACTTTTCCTCGGCGCTCCACACACGGCCGCCGATACGGTTGCCGCCTTCGAGCACCAGAACGTCGGCGCCGGCTTCGCTGAGAATCCAGGCGGCGTTCAGACCGGACAGACCGGACCCGATCACGACCACGTCGGCCGACTCGCGCGCCCGGGCGCGACGGGTATGAACGAATGGGGCGGCCACGGCCATCGACGCCAGGGCGACGGACGAATTGAACGTGCGCCGGGTGAGCAGAATCTTTGACGGCCCGGGACTCATCTTTGTGGGCTAGGGTAGCACCTCGCTTTTTCGTGCGGTGGGGTGTCGGTTATGCTTTTGGCGCTAACCGGGCTTCGCCATGAAGCCCATGCCTGCGGCTCTTCCCGGGGCTGCATTGTTTGGAGGGGACTAACGATGAGACGTTTTTTGATTGCGGCCGTCGCCGCGGCGATCCCGTTTATCGTGCTTTCGGGCACACCGGCAAGCGCGCAGGAACTGGCGCTGGAAGAAATCGTGGTGACGGCCCGAAAGGTCGAAGAGAACCTGATGGAAGTGCCGCTGGCCATTACGGCCTTCTCCGCGGAGGAACTGGAATCCATCAATATGGCGGAGCTGACCGACATTCAGTTGTATACGCCCAGTCTCAGCTTCACCAACCAGCAGGGCGGCTCGGGGCGCAATGACCGTTCGCGCAACGCCCTGGTGTTCCGGGGCCTGTACCTGAACATCAACGTGGGCATCAACGCCGGCGGACTGCTGTTCATCGACGGCGCCCCTGTGGTTGGCGGCTACTCGCCCAGCATTGTCGACACCGAGCGCGTCGAGATCCTGAAAGGCCCGCAGAGCGCATATTTCGGCCGGTCCACCTTCGTCGGCGCCCTGAATTTCGTGATGAAGGAACCCGGCGATGAATTCGGCGGCCGTATTTCCACCGATTTTTCAAGTTTCGGATCCAACGAACAGCACATCATGGTCGAGGGTCCCCTCGTCAGGGACAAGCTGTCGATGCGGGTCAGCGGCCGGCACTGGCGTCAGGGGGGTTACATCGACAACTATGCCGACCCGTCCGACGAACTGGGCGAACGCACCACCAATTCCATTTCCACTTCAATCGTTTTCACGCCCACAGACTCGCTGAAGGCAAAGCTGTTCGTCAATTTCTTCGTGGACGAAGACTGGTCCGCCACGCAGTTCGCGCTCAAGCAGGATCAATTCAATGGGCGCGGCAATATCGACGGCAGCTGCGATCCGTTGAGCGCGCCGCTTCGCCCGGGCGTGCAGGAAGGTTCGCGCGCCGCGTTCGGCTACGTTTGCGGCGAACTGCC
This sequence comes from Gammaproteobacteria bacterium, assembly GCA_026707445.1. GTDB lineage: Bacteria > Pseudomonadota > Gammaproteobacteria > Steroidobacterales > Foliamicaceae > Foliamicus. Next base: position 23,623 of record JAPOWV010000004.1, on the reverse strand, counting down.
GAGCATGGGCGAGGTGGACCCGGCGATCTTTTCCGCCGACACGGTGATCGATCCGATCCTCGAGAAAACCCTGTTCGATCCCAATCCCAACTGGCTGGTGTTCGATCCCGACTTCCATCGGGCGCCGGGACTCAAGCGTGAGGCCTTCCAGACCAGCCTGCGCATCGACTTCGAACATTCGTCCGGTTATTCGTTCACCTCGCTGTCGGCATTCCATACCGACAAGAACCAGAACGTCATCGACCTGAACTACCGGGACGGCCGCTCACGGCCCAACCCTTTCGCGCCCCTGTTCATCGGCGTGCTCGGCCGCACGGACATCCGTCCGGACTGGAATACCACGCTGGCGATCCAGAGCGAGCAGGAGGACTGGAGCCAGGAGTTCCGCGTCACTTCGCCTCAGGACAAGCGCCTTCGCTGGGTCGCGGGCTTCAACTACTTTGACGCGTATTCGCCGGGCCAGACCGTGTACGGCAACCTGATCGTCGGTCCGTTCTTCACGGCGGCCATCGTTGAACGCGAAGTCGAAACGCCCGCCGTGTTCGGCGCCGCCTATTACGACATCACGCCCAAACTGACCCTGAGCGCCGAAGCGCGCTATCAGTGGGACAAGATCTCCGAGAACACGCTGATCGGCGTCAATCAGCTCCCTCCCGAATCGCCGCTGGCCTTCAGCGCGACCTTCACGAGCTTTGCTCCGCGCATCTCGCTGGACTACAAGTACGCGGACAACTCGACGGTTTACGTGCTGTATTCGCGCGGTTTTCGACCGGGACGCTTCAACGCGGTGCTGGCCGGCGCAAGCCAGGCCGTGCTGGATGCGCTCAGGGCCGTGGCGCCCACGGCCGGCCTCAACATTCTCGAGGAGAAGCTCGACAACTACGAGTTCGGTTGGAAAGCCACCTGGCTGGGAGGCCGTGCCCGGACCACCCTGGCCCTGTACTACGATGAATGGCTGAACGGGCAGGTGGGCAACAGCATTCCCGTGGTTGCCGACGGCGTGGCCAACCTGATCAACATCGTGCTGAATAACGGCACGGCGGAACTCAGAGGCATCGAGTTTGAAGGCCAGTTTCAGGCCACCGAGAACCTGACGTTCGCCGCCTCATACGGCCTCAACGATACCGAGGTGAAGTCCTTCGTTTGCGGCGACTGCAACCTGGTCTACGGCAGCTTCGACGGCGTGGTCGGCAATGAATTGCCCAGCGCCCCGCGAGTCACCTGGGCCGTTTCAGGTCAGTACGAAGACAATCTGATGGGCGACTGGGACTGGTACGGACGGGTGGACTGGGCGCACCAGGGCAGCCGCTATACGGATTTTTCCAATATCGCGAAAACGTCGCCCTACGACAACGTGAATGTTCGCATCGGCCTGCGCGGTTCGAGTCTTTCGGTCGAGGCCTTCGTCGAGAACGCGCTGGATCACGACGAGTTCATACAGGGTGGTCTCGGCGTTGACCTGTTCACCTTCATTCGCGGTCCGAACAAGAACGAAGTCCGCGTCTCGGCTCCCATACCGAGGAGCTACGGCATCCGCCTCGCCTACAACTTCTAACCGAGCCGGATGGCGAGTCTGACCGCCCGTCAGGACGTCTACGCTTCGTCTTCGGGGGTCAGGCAGACTTCGCAGTCGCCACCCAGGTCCATGTTGCCCTGGCCGGCGACCAGCGCGCCCACAGCGCTGAGATTGTCGGGGTTGGGTTTGGGGTAGGCGGCGTCGCTGTGGCGCACGCCGAGCGTGAGCAGCGCTTCGGCGGTCTTGTAGCCGGTGCGCATGGACTCGAAGACCGGCACGTTCACCTGCGCCGCGACGTCGGGACCGACGTGCGCCATGCAGGTGCAGCCGAGCATGATGGTGTCGGCGCCGTCTTCGGATACCGCCGCGTTGATGGCGTCGACGATGCGTCTCTTCAGCGATTCATTCCGATCCTTCAGGCCTGCAGTGGTGGCGGCGGCCTGTTCGACCCCTTCGACTTCACGGTCCTCCTGGACGTTGCGAATGGACGCACAGCGGTCCTGCATGCCGCAACTGTTCAGCCGCTCCTGCTGAATGAAGTTCAGTTTGGGGGGCCAGACCGTGACGATGGAGAAACGGCGGCCGGTGTTCACGCACATGGCCATGGTCGCTTCGCCGGCGCCGACGACCACCATGTAGGTCGCCGATTTCATCTCGTCGATACCGTAGTCGCCCACGGTATTGATGAACACGGCGTCGAATCCCGCCTTCTCCGCTTCCAGCGCGCAGTCCAGGTAGGCCAGCGCCGTCAGGCCCCGATCGTACGGCGTCATCGGGAAGGTGCGCAGGCGCGGTTCGATCAGTTCCGGCGCGAAGCCGACCGCGGCGATTTCCCTGATGGGCGCGGGCGGGACATTGGTCCCGGTCGGCGCGGCGCCGGTTCCGATGATGCCGATGCGATAGGTCATGCGCTCGTACTCATGTCTCTTGCGACCGGACCGGCACCTCGATGACCCTTCCTGGCTGGACGGCGGCGATCGCTTTAACTACTTCCAACGTGTGATCGCGCACTTGCAGCCAGTTCGCCGAAAGCAAAACGACAATGCCAATGTGCCTGCCCTCCACATTCTGTTGGTGCCGCATGCTTTGGTCGGTCGTCACTAGGACCTCGTATCCCTCCTGCTCGGCGAGATCGAGTAACTCGCCGTTATCCTTTTCGGACCAACCCTTCTCCGCCAGCGTATCCACGGAATGCGATGCGATGTGCTTCCGCAGAGGTGCAGGTGTGCCTTGATCGAATAGCAGCTTCAACGTGCCAATGCCATTCTCAACGCTTGAGCTTCGTGCTCGAGCACCGTGCGAACCTGCTTCTCATCGACGCCCGGGAACCACTCGACGAACTCATCCACCGTAGCGCCGCCGGCAAGGTTCTCGTAAAGTGCCGACAAAGGAATCCGCGTGCCGGTGAAAACCCACGCCCCGCTGACTCTTCCCGGCTTTCGTTCCACCGCCGGACAGGTGTTCCAGTCTGTCATATCTTTTGCCTCCATCAATTGCGCTTCTGGCCCTTGCTGCCTGCGACGGGTCGTCGCCGGTCAGGTAGCGAACGACGACATTGGTGTCAACCGCCTTCATGACGCCGCTTTGCCTCCGCCGGGATGCCGGCGTTCATTTTCTCGACGGTCTTCGAGGCGCCACCGAACCTCAGGTATCCGAACACCTCGCTGGGTGTGGTCGCAGCAAACATCGGCAACGGCCTAAGCACCACACCTTCCCGGACCTGCTCCACAATCAGCTTTTCCCCCGCTTCCCAGCCCAAAGCCTGGCGAATGGCCTTGGGCAGGATGATCTGACCCTGTGTAGAAACGGTAGTCATGAGCCGCTCAAGCGCTGGCATCACAATTCCTCCGGGAATTTGTGAGTAAGGCAATTGTAAGAGAAACCCTTCGCAGGATGAGCCCAAAGCGCCAGTGCTTATCACATCGCAAGCACAAGAGCTTGGGAAAACTACGAGGTGGTATGCATGCAGGTCACGAAGCCGGCATTAGATGCGCGGGAGGGCCACGATACTGACAGGCCAGGCGGAGGGCGGGACGCCCGCATCTGGTCCTACCGTTCAATCCTCCTCAAAACCAAATGACTCCGTGTCCAGCTTGAGGTCGCGCGCGTTCGCCTTGACGGTATCCACGACATCTTTCGGGTAGCCTTCGCTCGTCGAGGTCCCTTCAATCTCTAGGGTGAGTTTGAGGTCGGATCCATCGGTCCGCGTAAGCTCCACGAGCAGCCCGTCCATGATGCGCGCCACCTCAAGCCCCGCGAGGTCCGAATCGATCGGCAGGCTTGCGTAAAACCGCTTGGGTTGTGGTTTGGCTGCCGACGGCTCCTTGTCCCGGACCCCAGCTTTTTCGCCAGCAGCGGGCTGTTGTTCCTTCTTTGTCGCCTCCTGCTCACCGAGGGTCGCTTCCTTCTGAAGAGCTTCCCGACGCACAAGCAGACCCGTCCCAAGCTCCGTCAGCGGTCCGATTTCGCCCTCCACAACACCTTCATAGGTGTTCGCCGATTCATCGAACGAGGTCGCAAACGCATAAGGCGAGGCGAGGTCGGCAACTAGGCGCCGCACAGCACCATCAAGCGCAACTTCATCACGCAGACGGGGTAAATAAACATAGGACGCGAACCAGTCTCGAATCTGCTCGATGGTGATATGTTTTGCGTCAGCGGGCCAGACGGGCTCCAGGCTTTGTGCAAGGTTCGCAGGACCCATCTCTGCAATCACGCCACCGTCGGTGCTTACCTTGTCCCAAACCGCCTGCGGGATGCCCTTGCCTCCGCCGCGGTTGACAAGCCGAGTCGAGCGTATGACATATCCCACGTCGGGACGCGATTCCGTGTCTCCTTCATCGGGAGACGACGGGTAAAGCACATGAACCCAAGCGGCCCGAACGCTCTGACGAAGCGCATCAAGGCTGCGGCTCGCTTGTTTTTGTGCATTGTCCAACTGTGCGCGCGTGAGATTTTGCTGAAGATCGCTATCCTTGAGTATTGAGGCCCACGCCCGTTCGCGGCGCGCATTTTCGCGAGCCGAAGCCAAGTTCGCCGCGTCAGGTCCCAAGAACACCAGCGCATTGCGGTAGCGACGTTGTCCGCTGCCCCGTCGCTCGATTGTTTCGGCCGCGGCAAGACCGGCCTCGGAGTTCGAACCGGCACCTGATTCGTGAGGCTTCGAAGGCGGCAAGATCACAAGCGCTGTGGAGCGTTGATCGTCAATATCGGCCGGATGATCGGGCGCTGCATGAACCCTGGCAAAGCCGGCGCGGAATCGCCGCTCCTCGCGCAGGAATTCAATAATGCGCTGATCCGCCTGCTCATCATTGATGTCCCGAGCGCGATCAGCGGCGACCTTGTTGAGGGTCGGCTGGGGCGAGAACCAATAGCGATTTTCGTCTTGGTAAAGGTGGGCCGAACGTGAGGCGATCTCCTGCAGCGCCTCGCCGTAAATGGCAATCTGATCACCCGGCTGGGCGCAGGAAAGGCGCAGTTCGGCACCCATCATTCCGCCTCGCACCGCACCATTTTGAGGCGCGGTGGCGAAGAATACCGAGCGAGCAGCGAGCGTGGCCGCGTGCGCCTTGAGCAACCGCGGACGCTGGGCTTCGATGCGGGCGGTCAGAGACTGCTCGCCATCCACTTCGGAGTCGAGAATGGCTCCGAAAACCGGGTTGAGAGGCTCAAGCAGCGCCGACCGGGACTTTGGGTCGCGAAACGGAAGCAGCGCGGGCAAAATCAGCGGCGCGTTACTCTCACCGCTCCAAAGCGCATACACCACGCTGGCCATGATCTTGAGGATTCCTCGGGTGCGCTGAAACTTGTCAAGCACCGACCAATCGCCTGAAAACCGGCGCAGCACCTCCGGATGAATGGGCCAAGCGCTACGCATTTCCTCTGCATAGGCCGGTTCCCGGACATATGGCGGAAAATCGGCGCGATTGTCCCGGTAGAGCTTGCGGAAAGCCCTGATAGTTGCATCGCGGGCCTTTTCGCCCGCTTCATCCAAAGGCTGAAACAGGCGGCGACGGACGATTTCGAAGGTTTCGATGCCGCTGGCGGGCATCCATGCCGACTGCACACGCCCGAATATCTTCTCCAGGCGCCGCAGGGCGTCGCGCCCCTGCTCATCCCCCACCTCGGCGCCCGATTCGGGCAATGATCCCACCACCACTGCTCCCCGAACCGCCGCAGCCGCCTCGGTTAGCGACTGAACGAAAGCGTGAAAGGCATCGTACTCCAGTCCTCGCAGTTGGCGTGCAAAGGCCACGACTTCATCCATGAGAATCAGGCAGGGCGCGGCGGCACGAAGAATGGGTATCAAGCGTTCCGAGCCCGGGTTGGTGCGCGCCACCTCCGAAGCGGCAATGTGGTCAAAGGCTTCCCATCCACCGAGACGCCAGGCGATGTATCCCCACAAGGTGCGGATTTCACGATCTCCTTCGACGTACATCACCTCCGCGGCACCCTTATGCGTACCCACGAAAACAGCTCGCCTTACCCTACCGAGAGTAGTAACGCCAGCTGCATCGAAGATCGGGGCCAACCCGGCAAGTTCCTCCGGTTTGTAGCCCGCCTCGGAGGCACCTGCCACATGATGAAGCGCAAGCATGGTGTGCGTTTTACCCCCGCCAAAATTTGTCTGCAGCCCGATCACCGGGTCACCACCCTTGACGGCGAGGCGGGCAATTGCGCTCGTGAGAACGCGACGCAGTCCCTCGGTGGCGTACGTAATGCGAAAGAAGGCGGCAGGATTCGCGTACTCCTCCCCGCCTTCGCCCTGATCCACCTGCGCCAGGTTGGCCGCGAATTCGGCATCCGAAAATCGCGCCTCGAGCACGTCCGGATGGGGTTCGCATACATCCCGCCAGGGAGCAAGCCGGGCTGGCGGTGGCGGCTCCACGTCAAGCGCCAGACTGGCCGAAGGTAGCTGCGCACTCGCAGTCTGCTGCAGTTCGTAAAGGCCTTCTATACGCTTTGTCTGCACACCCGCGCCTACGGCCAAGCAGAGTTCCCGCATGGCGTCGAGATACCGCAATGCTTCCCGATCCTCCATGCGTCCCGCAAAATGGGCCGCCGCGTTGCGGGCGTCGAGGCAAATCGAAATAAAGCTGCGCCGCTTTCTGACCTCCCGATCATGGCGGAACAGGTCGTTCCAGTTGTCTAACAGGGTCTTGAGAAGACCGTACAGATCGAGTTCACCCGCGGAACCACGGGGCCGGGCTCGGCTGGCGTAACGTTGCCAATCCTCGCCGTGCCGGTCGCGCATGTGCTTCGCCACATAGGGGGCTAGCGCAAGCCGTAGCGCCTCAAGCCCCTGGTCAACCCGCTGCTTGGCTGGCTGCGCCGCGCTTCTGGCGCTCATGTTGCGATGCTCATTGAACCATCAACAGGCGCGATACAGATTCCTGTCCGGAAACAAAGGCCGAAAAGGCCGCGAACACCTGAGTGTACCCTGAGGCATTGCCGCTCAAAGAAGAAGCTGCCCTGATCCGAGCTTCGGCTCAATGGCGGCGGCGGCGGTTTCCAGCGCAGTCCACTCCCGCGCCAGCATGTTCCAAACCTGCGCCTCCGCCGCACGATCCTTGCGCTCGCAGATATCGTAGAGGCGGTAGGCGAGCATTCGCGCGGCCTCGCTACGCTCCGGCGGCATGTTCGCATAGAGCTTCGCGGCGGTCTCGATTCCGCCTGCGGGCGATTCGAGCGTGCGGGCCAGATGCTGAGCGCATTCCCAGTCGGTCAATCGCCTGTCGGTGGCGGGATTCCAGTCGCCCGGCAATTCGTCGCGACGCAGCAGGCGCGCCGATCCCCCTCGAGCGTCAAACACACCCGCGTTTTCCAGATCCTCAATGCCGATGTCGTAGGCTTGGGCCATGGTGATGGCATCCCCGGATTTGCCCTCGTCCATTCCGAAGTTCTCGAACCATTCGATGCAAAAGCGAGTGTCGGCATCGTAGCCCGTTGCCTCCTCGCCCGAGATTTCGTCCCGAATCTGGTTGATAAGCGCTATCGCCGTGCGTACCGTCATGGGCGTGTCGTCCGGCTCCAGCACCTTCGCTGCCGCTGTGAACACTCCCATGCCCGGACCGATTGAGGCCTGCGCCATGTCCACCGGACCGACGCCACCGGCGCGAATTCTGGCCAACGCAGCCGGCAGCGTCGAGCGAAGCCGCGCCACAAACTCCCGGCGGGTGATGACCGGCGCATCCGGCGGTCGTTTGCGGCAGACGAGGACGATGGAGGAGGCGAGAACGTTTGCGTTGATAGCGATAATCTTGTTGACCAGCTCCGTCCTGACCGGCCATGTGCCGCCGATAACATAGCCCGCTTGGATCACCGCGTGGAGAAACGTTGCCCATCCAGGCGAAGTCAACCCCTCATTGGCAATCTCTGACTGTTTGAAAGCGTAGTAGATGGTTACTGGGAAATCATCTCGTCCTGATGCGTGCATATTGGCGAGCGCCTTGCCGATGCCGTCCATGAAGAACTGCTCAGCCGCCGCCTTGCCGCCGTGGCGGTATGGAGTGGCCACTAATTCCTCATCCTTCGGCACTAAGACACGGCGAAATAGGTCCGGCCAAACATTGCGCAGAGTTCTACGCTGCCACACGTAGAAGAAGTCCGACAATTCTGCATAGCCGATGTTGTCATAGTAGGGGGGGTCGGTTGCGACAATCGCGTCGTGTGCAAGTCGCGTTTCTCCGGCGGCATCCTGCTGTATCACGGCTGCTTGAATGCCCGCTACCGGAGACGCGCCAACGACCTTCCAAACCCAATCGGTGCAAGCGACCCAGTTTCCGGTCGACGCAGAAAATGGATTGCCTTCTGCGTAATCCCAAACCATGGGAATCGCTTGTCGGCCAAATGTATTTCTCATCTTCTGGCCAGACGAGTGCCAGCTACATAACCCGCTCCAATAATCGGCGGCCTTGTCGACAGCACATCCGAGGTAGGTCGCTACGGCATCGGCATACGCCTGCGCGCCAGTACCATTATCAGCGAGACAAGTCGTATCCTGTAGCCAGTCGGCCGCCGAGCCATAGCCCTCGACAACGTCCCGCGCATCCGACAGCACCTGCTCGCGTGCTTCTTCCAACAGACCCGAAAATGTCGTTAGAGCCACGAGTTGGCGATCGGTGAAGAGGTGTCCCCAAGTTGCAAACCCGTATGCCGAACACACTCCCCCGGTAATCATGGCGCGCGTAGGCGTGGTGCCCGACAGGAATTTGCTTCGCGCGCTTGACGTCATTTCTGCGAATTCAGGCGATTCAGCTATCCCTTCGTGCAGATCGTTAGGTGACAAATAAAGCCGCTCCCGGGAGCCAGCCAACACAATGGCCATCAACCGTTTGCCTAGATGCCCGGATTTGCCTTCGAGTTGAATATAGGTCCGCTGAACAGGTGTCCCGCTCAGGCAGCAAAGGAAATCCTGCGCCTTTCCCGCTTTTGTCCCCAGTTTCTTTTTGGTTTCGTCCTCCTTACCCAGCGTTCCGGCATTGACTTCGAAGCGCCAACCATCCCGTGAAGCGACGTCACGAAGAATGTCAGCCCACGCTTTCTTCCCCGGTTTCGTGGAAAGCATCAACGATGAGACAAGCGGCACATGCTTTCCGCGCATCATTGGATCCGGAGACGCGACCGTTCGCGCCCAGAGCCAGGCGATGACAGTCAGGTCCTTGCCGACGTACGGCTTGAATTCGTCTCGGTCAGCCGCAATGGCCTTGGTGACTCGCACCTTCGGATAGAGGTGCCCGATGCGGGATTCCGCTTGATCACGCATCCATCGGCCGTAATAGCGAATGTCCTCGGCCAGCCCCTGCGCACCTTTCCACGTGACATGTAGATCACGGTCGGGATTGATGGGCGGTCGATTGGCGAACTTAGGCGGGATTTCGCAGGTCGCCTTGGAGACCAGCACTGCGACGGGATTGAGGTCCGAACCGTGGGCGCGCAGGCCCAAGCGTTGCGCTTCGAGCGGAATCGAACCTCCGCCACAGAATGGATCGCAGACTGGCGGCGCGTGCTCGGCAAGATAGTCCAGCACCGCCTCGTTATCGTTGACCTGCGGCAGTGTATCGCCGCGCCCGCGGGCGATCGATCTGGCAATTTCGTAGCGCGCCTTGCCGAGGATACGTTCGTTGTTGGTGGCCTTCCAAGGCACCATATCCTTGATGATGCCGTGGAGGCGCTCACGCTCCCGTGCTTGGTCCTCCTCGGTGGGGTATTCGTCGGGCCAGGACGACGGGTCATCCACAAGCTGGGTAAAGAGCACTGCCCGGCAGGCCGCGAGCGGTCGACGCGCCCACCACAGGTGCAGAGTTGAAGGGTGGCCGTGCCGGATGGACTTCTCCCGCGCCGATGCCGCATTGATGGCTTCGAGCGGCAGCGACACTTCGATGAGTTTCTTGCGCTGGATGATCATTTCGGGGCCAGGCCGGTCTTTGTCGCGTTCTCTTGCGCCGCCGCTTTGATGGAAGAGACTGAGATCGACCTAGAAACCTCGTTGAACGCAGGTTCGGGGCCGAATAGCGAAGCCGGATTCGTCACGTAAAGCGGCGCGTGAGCCATGTCCTTTTCCACCAGCACCGCTGCCAGAATATAGGCCTTCTGCGCATTGAGCGCTGTGAGCATTTCGTTGCGGGTGATAGTAATCGCCCGCGCGTCTGCGCGGCGACCCTTTACTTCGATGAAGCGAAGTGCGCCATTGCCTGGGTCGCGGCTTTCGATATCGTAGCCACGATCTTCGTCCGACACGTCGCGAGGCTCGAATCCCAAATTGCGCTCGCATTCCATCACGTCCTGCATTGCTCTGGCTTCGACCTGTGCGCGGCTAAGCGCATTCGGAGCGTCTTCCACAGGGCCCGCGTCTTCAGGCGCCGTCTGCTTCGAGCTGACCATTCCAGCCGGAACCACCACAGCGGCGCCGCAAATCTCGGGCGGAAGCGGCGCAATGTCCCGCTGGCGGGCGATTTCCTTCAACCGAAGCTCCAGCCGCCCTGTGAGCACGTTGGCCTGACGGCGAATGTTCTCCGAATTGAGGCGTGGTTTCTTGCCGGCGCGTTCTTCGGCCTCCACTTCAAAAGCACGATGCTGTAAATGCGTGATCTCGCGGCGCAGGCGCTCCTTGACCGCCGCCTCAATCTTGGCGATTTCCGGGAGCAGCCGTTCCTTGACTTCACTGAGGTGCCGAGGCACCAGTTGACTGACGGCAAGCTCCAGGGCGTGCTCCTCCAGCGGTTCCTTCAGCCAGGATGCGTTGAGCAAGTCCGCGAGCTGTTCCCTCTCCTCCTCATTGGGCGCGCGGCAGTCGAGGTACGGTGCTGCGCCGCCCTGCGAGGCTTGCCCCGATTTGTCGAGCCAAACGAACTGTAGGCGCTCAGATATTGACTGGGGCTTGCCATGCCGAGTTTGCCTGCCATCCCGGATGATGTGACGTAGCACGATCAGAACTCGCGGCGCGCTGTGCCTGTCCGCCTCGTCGATCAATACCGTTCCCCGCGTGAGAACATCCCCGTGGCGTTCAAGAGTCAAGTCAATCAATGCGTCCAGCAACGGGTGCCCCGGCGCCATCAGCACCGCCTGCGGCTGAACGGAAACTGCCTCCTTATCGAAACATATCCGCTGATAGCGGGGCAGAACAGGGTCCGCCCGCCCCATCAGTCGGTCGCGGTCCCGCAGCAGGGGCGGCACGCGCTTGACCTCGAACCGGCGCTGCTCTCGCCTGCGCATAACGCCGCCTGATTCGCTAAAGGCCGCCTCGAAGAAGGAGCGGACATGATGCGGCTGCAGCCGCCGGGCGGCAGCGCGTTCCATATTCTCGCGCAGCGTCCGTAGTGTGATGGGATCAATCCCTTCCCGGGTCAGTTTATTGCGGGTAACCAGCGCGTTGATATTGTCCGTGTCAACCACGCCATCCATGCTCTGGAGCAGGCGGGCGCGCACATCCGGCTGATCGCCGTAGCGAATGGCCTCCATAAGAAGTTCCGCGAGAGGGCGCCCCGCGAAGAGTTCGCCAAGCACGTCATACACCTTACCGCCCAGCGTGTCGCGCGCAATTTCCAGCTTCGTCAGCAGCCTCTCATAAACTGCGCCTTCGCGAGTCTCGCTGGCCAACAGGTTCCAGAGGTGGCACACCTCCGTCTGGCCAATCCGGTGTATGCGGCCGAAGCGCTGCTCCAGACGATTCGGGTTCCACGGAAGATCGTAGTTGACCATCAGATGGGCGCCGCGTTGCAGATTCACGCCTTCCCCCGCCGCATCGTTTGCAACAAGAAAGCGCACCTTCGGATCGTCGTTGAAAGCCGCAATGACGGCGCGCCGACGATCCCGCGGCACACCGCCGTGGATTACCGATACGCTGTCCGCCTCGCCGGTGCGGTTGCGGATGCGCTCGGCCAGATACTCGAGAGTATCGCGGGCTTCGGTGAAGATAAGAAGCTTGCGGCGTCCAGCGCGCGACGAATCCTGCACCAGCGGGTTTTCGAGAATCCGGTCCAGTTCGCGCCACTTGGTATCTTCACCGGACCGGCGAAGCGCCTTTGCCATCTTCTCCAGCTCTCGCAACGTTGCGATTTCGGCCTCAAGCTCCTCAATCGTTTGCGCCGCCGTGGCCAGGTCGAGCAGTCGATCCTCATGAGCCTCAATTTCTTCGCCGGTCGCATCTTCGAGATCGTCTTCGTCCAACTCCTGCCCTAAGCTGGTCGTAAGCGGCGGTGGCGAGGCTGCTTCGCCTCCACCCTTGCGGCCGAGCTTCTCTTCCTCCAGCCGTGTTTCGAGGCGTCCCAGGCGGCGCTTGAGAGACTCGTGGATTGCAGCAGGCGAGGAGGCCAGGCGACGCTGCAGGATTTGCAGGGCAAAGCCCACGTTGTTCCTTCGGCGCGATCCATCATCGGCCAGCCGGTCGGCACGATTCATCTCCTCGCGCACGTAATGCGTCACTTCGCTGTACAGATTAGCTTCCTTGGGCGAAAGCTCGTACGACACCGTGTAGGCACGGCGTTCCGGGAATAGTGGGCTGCCGTCGAAGCGAAATAGTTCTTCCTTGGTGAGCCGGCGCATCATGTCCGCTGGATTGATCTTGTGAACGCCCTGGCGGAAGCGTCCCTCGAATCGATCTTCGTCCAGAAGCCCCATAAAGAGCTGGAAATCCTCCTCCTTACCGTTGTGCGGCGTGGCCGTCATCAGCAGGAAATGCCTCGCCTGTCGGCCAGCAAGAGCACCAAGTTGGTAGCGCTTCGTGTACTTAACTTCCGCGCCAAAAAAGCTCGCCGACATCCGGTGCGCTTCGTCGCAAACCACTAGGTCCCACTCCGGCGCCGCCTCAAGCTTGGCCTTCAGTTCGTCGTTTCGCGCCAGCATGTCGAGCCGGGCAATCAACCGGGGGTGTTCCACGAATGGATTGCCGGTAACGGACATCTCGATCTGCTCCCGGCTCATGATTTGAAAGTGGAGATCGAACTTGTCGGAAAGCTCGTCCTGCCACTGCTCCACCAAGCCGCCTGGCGCAATGATCAGGCAGCGCTCCAGACTGCCCCTAATCAGCAGTTCCTTGATAAGAAGGCCGGCCATAATCGTCTTGCCGGAGCCGGGATCGTCCGCCAGGAGAAACCGCAACGGCTGCCGGTCCAGCATGGCCCCGTACACCGCGGTCAACTGATGCGGCAAGGGTTCGATCAGAGACGCATTCACGGCCACGAACGGGTCGAACAAGTGCGCCAAGCGAATCCGCAATGCTTCGGATGCTAGCCGGAACGCATGGCCATCGCCGTCGAACGCGAAGCGGCCGCCTGAAGCGACTTCCTGCAGACTGGCCTCGTCGCCCCGGTAGAGAATGCGTTCCCCAAGTCCGCCCGGCCCCTTCCAGGTTACTTCGACGGCATCCAGCCCGTAAGCACGGGTAGCGATAACCTCAACCGCGCCGTCACCCTGAATGCCGGTGAGTCGGCTACCGCGAACAATTTGTTCAAGTCTTACCATGGCAAAGCGTGGCTTGTTTTTCTTTAGAGGAAATGTCTGATTGTGCCGGCCTGAGCTGCTCCCTCAACGGCGGCCCCGAGAGTCATACACAACTCGGTAGGTGGCAGGGAAAAGTGTAATTCTGCCTTGGTGTCGTAATGCCTGAAGCTGCGGCCCCGTTACTTCCGTTGGTTGTCCGTCAATGGCAGCAAGCACCAGTGCATGGGTTTCCGGAGCCTGATCAACACGATCCCAGACTGCGGCATCAATCTCCAGCGGTTCTTGCTCCAGGCAGTGTTCCCTGGGCCAGTAGTAACGCAGAGTCTCTCCGTTGGCTGCGCGCTGCTCCCAAGCGAACATTTCGCCGCGTGTTTTTGCAATGCTCCTCCCATCCTCGTGGCTGTACCGATCCTCGGCGGCCTTGCGAAACCCACGCTTGATTGCGTAGCGCTCAATAATGCTGGGACCCGCGCGCTTGCGAGAAGAACGACGCTTCGTGCGTGCTTCGTCGGCATCCATGGGCGGCTCGGGAGCTTCGGTCGATTCCTCTTCACCAAGGCCTTCTTGAGCGTCCCTGCCGCCTGTTGGCGTGTCGGGTGACGCGTTGTGTTGGGAATCGCCCGAGGACTGATCGGCTCGTTTACCCTCAACGACGCCTGACACATCATTATCCCCAGCTGATTGTTTTCCGACTTCTTCAGTGGTTGCCTGCGGCGCCTGAGGTACCGATGCCAGATTGAAATTCTCTTGAAGGTATTCCCTTACATGCCGCGGTGAGCGCTCGAAGCAATAGGCCAGTGCAGCCATGATGTCTGCGCGTCCCTCGAAGGCTTTGGCGATCTCCTCGGGCACGCGCCGCGCCAGCTTGCCTCCGGTCAGGCCATTTATGTAAAGCAGCCGGTCCTCAAGCCACAGCACGTCGGCGCTCCTAGGCGTTCCTGCTGGCTTGCCTTCAATGTAGGGGGTGGTCTTGATTTCAGATGCGGCAAACCACCGCATGCGGGCAAGCCGGCGCGCCAGTTGGCGAATGTGCCTGGTTTCTTCCTCTGTGTCGAAGTCGGCGCGAGCCATTTCCGAGGCAAACGTAGTCAACCATCCCTTCTTCGCCGGCTTGCTTGGCGGAAGAACACCTTCTTGCAGGCGTTCCTCTATAAGTGACGCAAGCAAGGGCAGTTGGGAAAAGGGGGAGTCGCCCGTTACTTCCATGGGCAGCTTTCGCAAGTCCGCCGTTTGCTTCTTGACCCATTCATGGAGATGGCTCCAAGGCACAGGCGAATGCCTCGTGAGCGACCACTCAAGGCCATCAGTTGAAACCCATTCACTGGCGAGACTTAGCCAATGTTGGCGTTCCGACCAGATACGCTGAGGATGGCGCCGGAGAAGAGCGCGGACGCGGCGCAGGGTATCGGAATCGAGGGGCTCTTCCGTCGGCAATCCAGCCAGCCACTTGATCGCGAGTTCGGGCGTTGGACGATCGGCGACTCCGATTTTTCGCCATAGCGTCAAGCCCCTAACAGACGCACGAATGACTTCCGCGCCCGGCACGTCATCTTCGTCCGTAGAGAGGAATACTCCGTCCGGCCCCTCCCAAATTCCGTTTTGCGTCAGAATGAGCTTTCCGGTATGAAAGGCATTCCGAATTTTGCCGTCATCATCCGTGGAGCAGGTGGCCATCAGGGCATCCAGGCGGCTATACCATTTCTCAACTTCTGCCACGGGTGGCGATTCGACTCCGGCCAGTGATTGAAGACGCCCAATCAAACGTTCCGGGCCATCGGGCTTGTTTCTGACGCCGAGTAGGTCTAGCAGGGAGCAATGCTGTGGCTGGTCGAGCGAGCTTTCGATGAACGGCTCAACATCCAATTGGGACTCCGTTTCGGGTGTCCGGCGCAGAAGTTCGTGCGGTTTTCGCTTGATGCCATGCGTGTCCGGTAGGCAGGGCAGTTCCCCAAGTTTGCGAACCCACGAAGACACCAGACCCTCGCAGGCTATTTCATTCTCCCAGCCGCTTGCTGTCTCGATAACCTCTGGTGATTCCTTGTTGCGCCAGAATGAGTCCTTCTCAGAGAGAATACGAACAGCGATCTTGCGCCAAACATCGTCGTCTTCCAAGCTCATTTGTTGCCAGTGGTTCCAGAGCGCCGCCGGAAAGTCCCAATCACGGATGCAGAACTTGGGTGCGCGATATTTGTGCTTGACCGAGGCGTTGTAGCCCCTGGATCGCAGTGCCCGCTCCAAGCCCCGGCGAGAGCGGTAAGACTTGCTCGATTGAACTGGGCAAACAAACGTCTGCAATCCGGCATCCCCGGAGGAAATCCACCGATTCCATTCCTCATTTGAGCAGGACATGAACTCCTCGACGTAAGCAGGATGAAGAACACTTGAGTCCCTGAGCTTTTTCGGCAATAGGCCCCAGAGGCCTCCGTCCGCATCGAAAAGCAGTCCGTAGCTAGCACTTCGGAGATTATTTTTAGCGGTCATGAACTTGAATGCACCGCTAACCTTTGCGCCCAATTTGGCAGCGATCTGGCTCAATCGAACGCAGTCCTGAAGGTCAACGCGCTCATGTGAAAAAAATTGTCTCCCAACCTCCCTGACCACCTTGCTTACGTCGCTGGTCTTATCAAGGCCTGCTTTCTCTAGGACTTCGTAAGCCATGTCAACTTCGTCGCTCAACAACGGCTGATCGTGATCCGCAGCGTTGCGACGCTGCTTGGCAAGAAAACGGGGCCAGTTCGGATTCAGTACTATCAGATGTCTGTGCAGGAATTCCCAATCGCTGTCGGAATTGAGCAGTTTCCTTTTGCCCAATCGAACAACCTTCTTTGGCGCAAAGAGAACCTCCTTGCCCTGCACCGGCGCAATTCGTAGATCCGCCGCGGAAAAACGACTGCTGTATAGCCCAATTCCAGCGACTTCCGGCGCCACATAGGCCCACAACTTCAATAATTCCTGCCAACTCCGGGGCCTTGGCGCGCTTTTGGTCTCTAGAATTCGAATGAAATCCTGCTTGCCAATTTCCTCAATGAGGCCCCAATTGAGAAGCTTCCTTCGGTCATCCGGCGCAATGTACTGGCTTAGAGCGGGGCGTTTTCTATAGCCGAGAAACTTATCGATTTGCTCTCCCGGCCATATACCGAATAATTCCCGCGGAACGGCCACGCTACGTTTTTGAGCAACAAGACCCCCTGCTTCCGTTAGCAGGAGGCGCTCGGACCCGACTTGGGTCTCGAAGGAACATTCAACGGACTTGCCGCAAACGCCATTAAGTGACTCATCCGCTCGGTCCACATCGGGAAAGAGGCTGTACGCTTGAGCTCGCTCAGCGGCCGGCAAGTCGGTATTGCGAAGCCAGCCAAGCATGGCCGAAGCTGCGAGTTTGCCTGCCCTTTCAAGCAGCCAGCGGTTTGTCGGCGAGGTCTCCGGATCCTTGATTTTCAGGCGAGCAGGGTCTTGGATAAACGGCGCGTTGCAGGCGAAGGGCAGCTGAGTATCGACGCCGGTCGGCAGAACCACATACAGCTTTCCTTTCAGGCCAACCAGGATGTCGATCTCGCACGAAGGAAACTCCTCCTCTTCGTCCCTCTCAAGCATGCGCTCGCTGCGGATTTCTTCTATCGCATCGTCAGGAAAGCTCTCAGCATCAGATCGGATTAGAAGATAGTCGTGAGTTGTATCTTCATTGAGGGCCATCCATTCGCTGTTTGCTACGGGGCCGGGACCCAAACTACCCCATTGCAGCTCGGTATCCGCAATGCAGATTCGGCGTAAATTCTTGAAGAACAGTAACGAGAAGGGATTCTCCAACCATTCCTCAAGGTTCTTCTCGACCTGCCCTTGCCGGTTAGGGTCAGCCATCTGGACCATGACGCGAGTCTTGCCAAGTGTGTCTGTCTCCCCGTCGACCCATTGGGGTTCGGTGAAGCGCTTTTGAAAGAAACAAATGGACAGAGTGGGCGTAACCAACTTGACGGGATCGCCCAGGCAGAAAGTGCTCTTGAAGCCTACTCCCCGAAAACCAATGGTGTGCAGCGCCCTCTTATTCGAGTAGCCGAATCGGCAAAGCGAAGCGAATTGCTCTTCGGTAAAGTCATCGCCGTTATGCTCGAATATGAACGTCTGATTCTCAATACGCACCGTTGCTTCGGTAGCGCGCGCGTCGTCTGCATTCTGCAGCAATTCCGAGAGCACGTGCCGCGGACTTTGGACCTGCTTGAAAAGTTGGTGCCAGGGACCCGCCAACTCGGGATCCTGCTCAAGCTTTTCCCATAGCTTTGCCGCGTTTTGTCGGACCTGTTCGTAGTAGTGAGGCGGTGTTCTCACGAACCTGCCTCTGGAAGCGGCCGCAACCTCATGAAATCGTGGCCCACACTCACAGTTCTTTGCCTGGAAAGATACGTGCGCCAAGAAAACGTACAAAGCCTCCGCAAATCATTCGCTTGCCCACCGTTCAACAAAAATGTGGGGGAAGTGCCCTTTTTTTAGTCGCGTAGGTGGTCCAGGGCGCGGTAGCCGATGTCGGAACGGCAAAAAGCGCCTTCGAAGGAGATGTCCGACAATGCGCCATAAGCCCGCTCGCGCGCTGCATTTGGAGAATCGCCCAAAGCGGTGACGCACAGCACCCGGCCGCCGGCCGTAATCACTTCGCCGTCCTTCAGCGCTGTCCCGGCATGAAACACCTTGACCGAAGAGCTGTCCGCACTGTTGAGGCCGGCAATGGGATGGCCCTTCGCATAGCTGCCGGGATAGCCGGATGAGGCCATCACCACGCCCATTGCGGTGCGTGGGTCCCATTTCGGCAGGACCTTGTCGAGCCGGCCGGCGCGGGTCGCCTCGATCAGGTCCAGCAGGTCAGTCTGCAGACGCATCATCAGCGGCTGGCATTCGGGGTCGCCGAAGCGCACGTTGAACTCCAGGACGCGCGGAGCGCCATCGGGCGAAATCATCAAACCGGCATACAGAACGCCCTTGAAGGGAGTCCCGTTTTCGCGCATCACGCGCACCACCGGGTGCATGACCTCGTTCATTACGCGTGCCTGCACATCCTCGTCGAGAACCGGCGCGGGCGAATAGGCGCCCATGCCGCCCGTGTTCGGCCCGCGGTCGCCGTCGTCGCGGGCCTTGTGGTCCTGCGATGACGCCAGCGGCAACACATGTTCGCCGTCCACGAGGGCGATGAAGCTCGCCTCTTCGCCTTCGAGGAAGTCTTCCACCAGCACGCGTCGGCCGGCTTCGCCGAAGGCTTCCGCCTCCAGCATGTTCTTCAGCGCGGCGCGAGCCTCAGCGCGGGTCTCGGCCACGATCACGCCCTTGCCGGCGGCCAGGCCGTCGGCCTTCACGACCATCGGCGCCGGCCTTTCTTCGACATGCCGCAGCGCGGCCTCAAGCCCGGTGAATTCCCGATAGCCGGCGGTGGGCGCGCCGGCGGCATCCAGCACCTCCTTGGAAAAGACTTTCGAACCCTCCAGCCGGGCCGCGGCCGCCGTGGGGCCGAAGCAAGGCATCCCGGCCCTCTCCATCTGGTCGACCAGGCCCGCGACCAGCGGCGCCTCCGGGCCGGGTATTACCAACTCCACGTCTTCCGTAATGGCGAACGCCACCAGGCGTGCGTTCTCGTCCGCCTCCAGCGGCACGTTGCGTACGCCGGGCTCGCGGGCGGTTCCCGCGTTGCCGGGCGCGACCATGACTTCGCTTATGCGCCCGGATTGGGCCAGTTTCCAGGCCAGCGCGTGTTCGCGGCCGCCGGAGCCTGTAACGAGGACTTTCATCAGTGGCGGAAGTGACGCACGCCGGTGAACAGCATGGCCACGCCTCGCGCATCCGCAGCGGCGATGACTTCCTTGTCTCGAATGGAGCCGCCGGGTTGTATGACGACGGTGATCCCCTCGTCGGCGGCAGCCTCAAGACCGTCGGCGAACGGCAGGAAGCCGTCGGAAGCCATCGCCGACCCCTTCAGACTGAAGCCGCAGTCCGCCGCCCGCCAGGCGGCGATGCGGGCGCTCATCACCCGGCTGGTCTGACCGCCGCCGATGCCGAGCGTCTGTCCGTCACGCGCGTAAATCACGGCGTTGGACGACACGAAGCGGGCCACGGTCCAAGCAAACCCGGCGTCGCGCAGTTCTTCGTCGGTGGGCGCGCGTTGGCTTACGATCTCGTGGCGCTCCGCGGCGGCGGCATCGGAGGTCTGCGCCAGGACGGCGCCGTGCAGCACCTTGAGGCCGGGCATATCGCCCTCCCCGCCGGAAGATGCCGGAGCCTGCTCGACGAGGCGCAGGTTTCCGCGCTTCTTCAATACCTCGAGAGCGGCGGGCGAGAACTCCGGCGCGATCACGACTTCGGCGAACTGGTTCGAAATTTGTCGGGCGGCGTCCTCGTCCACCGCGCAGTTGAAGGCGATAACGCCTCCGAATGCCGATTCGGGGTCCGCAGTGAACGCGCGTTGATAGGCGTCGCTTGCACTGCCGCTCAGTGCCACCCCGCAGGGCGTAGCGTGCTTGATGATGGCGCAGGCGTGATCGGGCAGGGCCGACGCACATTGGCGCGCCAGGTCCGCGTCAGCCAGGTTGTTGTAGGAGAGGGGCTTGCCGCCGAGCAGAAGCAAATCGCCGGCGCCTGGTGCGCTTGAAGGCGCGTACACGGCGGCTTGCTGATGGGGGTTCTCGCCGTAGCGCAGGTCGGCTTGTTTTACCAGTTCCAGGGACAGCCGTTCCGGCAGCGTCTCGCCGGATACGCCGGCTGCGCCTTCCAGCCAGCCGCCGATCGCCCGGTCGTAGCGGGCCGTGTGGTCGAAGGCCTTGACAGCCAGGCGGAGGCGCGTGTCTACGCCGAGCGCGCCTGCGGCTTCGATTTCCGAGGCGACCGCATCGTAGTCCGATGGGTCCACCACGACGCCGACGCGCTCATGGTTCTTGGCCGCCGCCCGGATCATGGCCGGGCCGCCCACGTCGATCTGCTCGACGATCTCCGCGCGTCCGGCGCCGGCACGGGACGCGGCCTCCACGAACGGATACAGATTGATCACGGCCAGGGCGATCGGCCGTATGCCGTGCCGGGCGATGTCTTCGGCGTCCTGTTCCGGGCGGCAGAGCAAGGCCCCGTGAATCGCGGGATGCAGGGTCTTGACGCGCCCGCCCAGCATTTCCGGAGAACCGGTCACGGCCGCGACCTCCTCCACCTTCAATCCCGCTCCGCGCAACAGCTTCGCGGTGCCGCCGGAGGCAACGAGATCCCAGCCCGCGTCGGCAAGGCGGGCCGCAAAATCGCTCGCGCCGGTCTTGTCCGAAACGCTGAACAGCGCCCTGGGCCGCATTACCGTTTTCTTGGTTTGCTTCGGGCCCCGCGGGGCCGCGTTCAGAGACTGTGGCGGCGCAGCTTGGTGCGTAGCGTGCCGCGGTCGATTCCGAGCATCCGGGCGGCCCGGGTCTGGTTGCCGCCGGCATAGTCCATTACGCTTTCCAGCAGGGCCGATTCGACCTCGGTAACCACCATGTCGTAGAGGCCCGTCGGCCAGTGGCCGTCCAGTGTGCGGCAATAGTCGCGCACCGCCTCGCCGGTCAATTCCCGAAGCGTGCGTGATCCGTTTGTAGTGGCCGGCTGTCCGGAAAGATGCGCCGCGCGGCGCGCCTTGTCTACCCCCTGGTTGGCGGTCAAACCAACTCCCCCTCATGCGTTTGTATGGTCGCCCCGAACCCGCCCCGAAGAAGAGCGGGCCGAAACTATAGCACGCAAAATCAGGACCCCGTGGGGGCCTCCGAAACGGCCCCTGACTGGAGCCAGTTCTCGAGGAAATGGATGTCGGCGCCGCCGCCCGTAAAGCCCTCGCTTGCGAGGATTAATTGATGCAGGGGAACGTTCGTCACCAGGCCCTCGGTCACGATTTCATCCAGCGCCAGCCGCATGCGCGCGATGGCGGCGTTGCGGCTTCCGCCCCAGGCTATCAGCTTGCCCACCAGCGAATCGTAGAAGGGCGGGACCGTGTAGCCGGTATACAGGTGACTGTCCACGCGCACGCCGGGTCCCCCGGGCGCATGCCAGAGAGCGACCTCGCCGGGCGACGGGGCGAAGGTCTCGGGATGTTCCGCGTTGATGCGGCACTCGATGGCGTGTCCGCTGAACGTGACGTCCTCCTGGCGGACGCTTAGCGGCCGGCCGGCGGCGATCCGCAACTGCTCCCGGACGATGTCCAGGCCGGTAATCATTTCCGTTACGGGGTGCTCCACCTGCAGGCGGGTATTCATCTCGATGAAATAGAACTCGCCGTCCTGGTAGAGGAACTCGAAAGTGCCGGCCCCCCGATAGTCCATCTCCAGGCAGGCGTTCGTACACAGGCGGCCGATGCGCTCGCGCTCGTCGGCGCTGATGCCCGGCGCGGGCGCTTCCTCGACGACTTTCTGGTGGCGGCGCTGCATCGAGCAGTCGCGTTCGCCCAGGTGGATCGCGTTGCCGTGCGCGTCGGCCAGCACCTGGATCTCGACGTGGCGCGGATGGGTAAGGAATTTCTCCATGTACAGCCGCGGATCGCCGAAAGCGGCTTCCGCCTCGCCGCGGGTCAGGGGTATGAGGCCGGGCAGCTCGGCGCTCAGGTGCGCCACGCGCATTCCACGGCCGCCTCCGCCTCCCACCGCCTTGACGATGACCGGAAGTCCGATGTCTTCGGCCATCCTGACGATTTCGTCCATGTCGTCACCCAGCACGCCTTCCGACCCGGGCACCGTCGGAACCCCCGCGACCTTCATGGTCTGAATGGCCCGCACCTTGTCGCCCATGGTCTGGATGGCGCTTGCCGGTGGCCCGATAAAGACGAATCCCGAGGTCTCGACGCGCTCGGCGAAATCCGCGTTTTCGGCCAGAAAACCGTAGCCGGGATGTATGGCGTCCGCGCCGGTCACCTCGGCGGCGGCAATGATCGAGGGAATGTTGAGGTAGCTCTGCGCGGTGGGAGGCGGGCCGATGCAGACGGATTCGTCGGCCAGCCGGACGTGCTTGAGCTCGGTATCGGCGCTGGAATGCACCGCCACCACCCGGATGCCCAGTTCGTGGCAGGCGCGCAGTATGCGCAGCGCGATCTCGCCGCGATTGGCTATGACGACCTTCTCAAACACTGCGGGCCGCCCGACTGGTGGCGATATACGACACTAGGTCCGGATAATGAAAAGGGGCTGACCGTACTCCACCGGCTCCGAGTTTTCCACCAGGACCGCGGCCACTTCGCCCGAATACTCGCTCTCGATGTGGTTCATCGTCTTCATGGCCTCGATCACGCAGAGCACGTCGCCCGCGTTGACCCGGTCGCCCACCTTGACGAACGGCGGCGAGGTGGGGGACGGCGCCGCATAGAACGTGCCGACCATGGGCGAGGTCACCTGTTCCCCCTCCGGCTGTGCGGGAGGGGCCGGCTCCGGTGCAGGCGCCAGCCCGGGAGACGTTGGCGGGGCAGCCGCGACGGCCACGGCTGGAACCGCGGGAGCGGCCGTGACCTTGCTGGCCCGGCTGAGACGGACCGACTCCTCGCCGTCCCTTATTTCAATCTCCGCCAGTTCCGACTCCTGCAGGAGCTGAATCAGCGTCTTGATTTTTCTCAGGTCCATCCGAACCCCCTTACGTGTCGTCCCGCAATTGCCCGGCGACGAACTGAAGCGCGAGCAGGTAACCCTGCGCCCCGAGGCCGCTGATGCAGCCGACGGCGATGTCCGTCAGCATGGAAGAGCGGCGAAACTCCTCCCGGGCGTGCACGTTCGAAAGATGCACTTCCACGAACGGCAGCGCCAGTCCCAGCAATGCGTCGCGCAACGCGATGCTCGTGTGGCCGTAGGCGCCGGGATTGATGATCAGGTACCGCGCGCCCGGCGCGTTCTGCTGCAGCCAGTCCACCATCCCCCCCTCGCTGTTGCTCTGGCGGCAGGCAAGTTCGTGGCCCAGCCGAGCGGCCTCGGCCCGGCAGTGCTGCTCGATGTCGGTCAGCGTGTCCCGTCCGTACACCTCGGGCTCGCGCTGCCCCAGGAGGTTCAGGTTAGGTCCGTTGAGAAGAAGAATAGACGCCATAGAATGCTATTTGGCTGAAGAAGATGGCATGTTAGACGCAATTAGTGCGGTATGCAACAGCTCTGCCAGCACAGGCGTTTGCGCTGTGGGGCATTTCGGGTGCGTTTACGGGTAAGCGGTGGTTTT